>JACKDC010000002.1 GCA_020633725.1 Candidatus Latescibacterota bacterium | reverse complement strand
AATCACACACAAGAAAAAAGGCCGCGACGATGTCGCGGCCGTGACCCTTCCGAGTAGCAGGGTCCTACAGCAGCCCCAGCCCCCGCTCGGCGAAGAGCCGCAGCGGCTCCCAGTAGATGCCCAGTAGAAGGGTGGCGACGCCCAGCACGCCCACCGTCGCGGCGGTGAGCCGCGATGCGCGCGCGGGCGCCACGGCGGGCTCCAGGGCGAGTTCCTCGCCGCCGTCTTCGGAGGCCACGTCCGTACCATCGATGAGCATCACCTTGGCGATGCGCATGTAGTAGCCCAGCGAGATCACCGAGTTCAGCAGGCCGAGCAGCGCCAGCCAGAGCCAGTGCCCCTCGATCAGCGCGGCGAACAGGTAGAACTTCCCGATGAAGCCGAAGGCCGGCGGCAGGCCGGTGAGGCTGACGAGGAAGATCATCATCATCACGGCCATGAAGGGCCGGCGGCGCCAGAGGCCGCGGATGCCGTCGATCTCCTCGGTGCCGGACTCGTCCACCACCGCCGAGATCACCGTGAAGGCGCCGAAGTTCATGATCAGGTAGGCGAAGAGGTAGAACACGATGGCGGTGACGCCGTCGCGGCTGAGCAGCACCAGACCCGCCAGCAGGTAGCCCGCGTGGGCGATGGAGCTGTAGGCCATGAGCCGCTTCAGGTTGTTCTGCCACAGGGCGGACAGGTTGCCGACGAACATCGTCGCCACGGCCATGATCGCCACCAGGGTGGGCCAGGGCAGGCCCTCGAGCGGCAGCCAGCCCGCGCCGGTGCGCTCGGCGAAGGCGCCGTAGAGGATGCGCAGCGTCAGCGCGAAGCCCGCGGCCTTGGGGCCCACGGACAGGAAGGCGGTGACCGTCACCGGCGCGCCCTCGTAGACGTCCGGGCACCACATGTGGAAGGGCACCGTGGCCATCTTGAAGCCGAGCCCGACGAGGATCAGCACCAGCGCCAGGAAGAGCGTGAGCGGCTGGCCGGCGCCGCCGCGGAAGGCCTCGGCCATGGCGGCCAGGTCCAGCGTGCCGGTGAGGCCGTAGAGCCAGGAGAAGCCGTAGAGCATGGCGCCCGAGGCCACGCCGCCGAAGATCACGTACTTCAGGCCGGCCTCGTGGCTGCGGCGGCTGCCCTTGAGGCTGCCGACGAGCGTGTAGGAGAGCAGCGAGACCGTCTCCATGGCCAGGTAGGCCATGAGCAGGTTGGCGGCGCCGGCCATGAGCATCATGCCCATCACCACGATCAAGAGCAGCGCCGTGAACTCGCCGCCCTGGCCGCGCAGCTCGCGGCTACGCGACGCCATGAGCAGCGTGAGCACGCCCACCAGCGCGAAGAAGATGCGGAAGAGCCGCGTGAAGCCGTCCAGCACGAGCATGTTCTCGAAGAGATTCATGCCCTCGGGATGCACCGGCCCGGTGCCGGGCAGCGCCAGCATCCCCGCCACCAGCAGGAACAGCACGCCGATCCAGGGGTGCAGCGCCCGGTGGCGGCGGTCCCAGATCAGGTCCAGCAGGAAGATCAGGAGCGACCCGCCGGCGAGCACCAGCTCGGGCAGGAAGTGCCGCAGGCTGGTGACGTTCTCCATCGAGACGAGATCCATGGCCTCTCCCCTTGCCTAGAAGCCCGCCATGCCGGCGGCCGCCGCGCTCGTCACGTGGCCGACGAGGCTGTTCAGGGTCTGCGAGATCAGGTCCAGCACCGGCATCGGATAGACGCCGAGGATGATCACGATGATGCCCAGCGGGATCAGCGTGAGCAGCTCACGACGGTTCATGTCGGTGAGCGTCGCATACTTGGGATTCAGCTCGCCGAGGAACATGCGCTGGAGCGTCCAGAGCAGGTAGGCGGCGGTCAGGATGATGCCCGTGGCGCTGACGATCGTGTAGAGCGGGAAGGTCTTGAAGCCGCCCATGAAGACCAGCACCTCGCTCACGAAGCCGCTGAGGCCCGGCAGGCCGAGGCTCGCGAAGAAGGCCAGCGCCGTGAGACCCGTGTAGACGGGCACCTGGTTGGCGAGGCCGCCGAAGCCGTCGATCTGGCGGTGGTGCGCCCGGTCGTAGACCACGCCCACCAGCAGGAAGAGCATGGCCGTGATCGTGCCGTGGTTGAACATCTGCAGCACGGCGCCGTTGATCCCCTGGGGCGTGAGCGAGGCCATGCCCAGCATCACGTAGCCCATGTGCGAGATGGACGAGTAGGCCACGAGCTTCTTGAGGTCGCTCTGGGCCATGGCGCAGAGCGCGCCGTAGACGATGTTGATCATGCCGATCAGCGCCAGCACCCAGGCCAGCTTGGCCGTGGCCTCGGGCAGCAGCGCGAAGTTGATCCGCAGCAGGCCGTAGGTGCCCATCTTCAGCAGCACGCCGGCCAGGATGACGCTGATGGCCGTGGGCGCTTCCACGTGGGCGTCGGGCAGCCAGGTGTGGAAGGGGAAGGCGGGGATCTTGATCGCGAAGCCGATGTAGAACGCGAACCAGAGCAGCACCTGCACGCCCATGACGAGGTGCCGGCTCGTCTCCATCATCTCCACCATGTTGAAGGTGTGGCCGGCCTTGAAGTAGAGGAAGATCACCGCGAGCAGCATGAACACGCTGCCGAAGAGCGTGTAGAGGAAGAACTTGATCGCCGCGTAGATCTTGTTGGGGCCGCCCCAGATGCCGATGAGGAAGTACATCGGCAGCAGCATGATCTCCCAGAACACGTAGAAGAGGAAGAAGTCCAGGGCGCAGAAGACGCCCATCATCCCCGCGTCCAGCAGCAGGAACAGCGCGAAGTAGGCCTTGAGCTGCCGGTTGATCCCGAAGCTCGCGATCACCGCGATCGTGCTGATCAGCGCGGTGAGCAGCACCATGGAGATGCTGATGCCGTCCACGCCAAGGAAGTAGTTGATGTTGAAGCTGCCGATCCACGTGCGCGGCCCCTCGGTGAACTGGAACTGCTGGAGCTGCAGCCCGGGGAAGTTGCGCTGGAAGGCGACGAAGAGCTGAACCGCCCAGAAGAGCGGCGGCAGGGTGGCCGCCACGGCCACGCCCTTGATCCAGCTCGCCTTGCTCGAGGGGAGCAGCAGCAGGACGCCCGCGCCGATGAGCGGAAAGAAGATCATCCAGCTCAGGACGTTGTCCACGATCGCGAAGAACATGACAGCCAGTACCTCCCCGGGCCTCGGCCCGCAGCGTCCCTAGCGAGGGATCCCGATCAGCACTCCTGCGATCACCAGCACCAGGACCCCGGTGATCACCACGTAGGCGTAGTTCTGGATGCGCCCGTTCTGCAGCCGGCGCAGGCCCGCGCCCGCATCCTTGCAGACCGCGGCGGCGCCGTTGACGAGCCCGTCCACGAAGGTCTTGTCCACCCAGCCGCTGAAGACGGACGCGCCCCGCGTCAGCCAGGCCATGCCGTTGACGATGCCGTCCACGATCACGCGGTCGAAGGTGGCGAAGCTCTTCATGAGGCGCAGCACGCCATTGATGACGGTGCGCTGGTAGAACTCGTCGACGAAGTACTTGTTCAGCAGCAGGCGGTAGAGCGTGGCGAAGCGCGCGGCGGCGCGGGCCGGCAGCTCCGGCCGCTTCGTGTAGATGTAGAGCGCGCTCAGCCCCGACAGGGCGGCCAGCAGCACGGAGACCGCCATGAGGACGTACTCCATGGGATTCACCGGCTCACTATGACCGCCGCCGTGCTCGCCCGCGTGCTCGGTCGCCGCGTGGGCCTCATGGTCGCCGTACATGGACTCCGCCGCCGCGGCCGCCTCCTCGTGCACCGACTCCAGCTCCTCGGCGTCGCCCTGCTGGCGATGGCCCGGCTCCACCGGCATCGTCTGCTCGCCGGCCTGCCCGTGCGCGTCGTCGGCGCCGGCATGCTCCGGCTCCTGGGCCACGGCCGGCGCGACCAGCGTCGGCAGCGCGGCGTGCTGCATCGCCTCGGCCGGCCGCTCGGCGATCACCGGCGCCAGCCAGGCGTGGAAGTTGTTGGACCCACCCAGCGCGTGGGGCACGCCCACGAAGCCGCCGACGGTGGCGAGCAGGGCGAGCACCATGAGCGGAGCCGTCACCACGAGGGGCTGCTCCTTCAGGTGCTCGCGGGTGTGCTTGTCGGCGCGGTTGGTGCCGAGGAAGGTCATCGCCACCAGGCGGAACATGTAGAAGGCGGTCAGGATGGCGCCGATCAGGCCCAGCAGCCAGAGGAAGCGGTACCAGCCGCCGGCCTCGAAGGCCTTCCAGAGGATCTCGTCCTTGCTGAAGAAGCCCGCGAAGGGCGGGATGCCCGCGATCGCCACCGTCGAGATCAGGAAGGTCGCGAAGGTGATGGGCATCACCTTGGCGAGGCCGCCCATCTTGCGCATGTCCTGCTCGTGATGCATGGACAGGATCACGCTGCCAGAGCCGAGGAAGAGGCAGGCCTTGAAGAAGGCGTGGGTCATGAGGTGGAAGATGCCCGCGCTGAAGGCCGCCGTGCCGATGGCCAGCACCATGTAGCCCAGCTGGCTCACCGTGGAGTAGGCGAGCACCTTCTTGATGTCGTTCTGCGCCAGGCCGATGCTCGCGCTGAACAGCGCGGTCAGGCCGCCCACCGTGGCCACCACCAGCAGCGCCACCGGCGCCAGCACGTAGAGGCTGCTGAGGCGGGCCATCATGTAGACGCCCGCGGTCACCATGGTCGCGGCATGGATCAGCGCGCTCACCGGCGTGGGGCCGGCCATGGCGTCCGGCAGCCAGACGTAGAGCGGAATCTGCGCGCTCTTGCCCGTGGCGCCGATGAAGAGGCAGATGCCGATCCAGTTGAGCAGGCCGAGCCCGAGCAGCTCCTTGCCCTGGAGCAGGTGCACGGCCTCGCGGATCCCGCCGAAGCTCAGCGTGGCCGCGCCGGCGTCCGAGAGTCCCCAGAACAGCAGCAGCATGCCGATGAGAAAGCCGAAGTCGCCGATGCGGTTCACGATGAAGGCCTTGTTGCCGGCCGTCGTGTTTGGCAGGTGCGTGAACCAGAAGCCGATGAGCAGGTAGGAGCAGAGACCCACGCCTTCCCAGCCCACGAACATGAGCAGCAGGTTCTCGGCGAGCACCAGCACCAGCATGGCGAAGCTGAAGAGGTTCAGGTAGGCGAAGAAGCGCCAGGAGCCGTCGTCGCCGTGCATGTAGCCGATGGAGTAGATGTGGATCAGGAGGCCGACGCCCGTCACCACCAGCAGCATCACGGAACTGAGGGGGTCGAGCGTGAAGGCCACGTGGACGTCGAGCGTGGGCAGGCCGTGGCCGCCGAGGGCCATCCACTGCCAGAGATCCTGGGTGACGATCCGCGCCTCGGGCGCCAGCGAGCGCAGGTAGAAGAAGCCCGCCAGCGAGAGCAGGAAGCTGCCCGCCACCGACGCCACCGCGATCGCGTGCACGGCGCCATGCTTGAACTTGCGCCCCAGGAGGATGTTCACGCTGAAGCCGATGAGCGGCAGGAGGGGAATCCAGCCCAGGGCTCCGGTGATCCAGCTCAGGTCCATTCGCGACCGTCCTTCCCTTGCGGCCGGGCCCCCGCCCGGCGAGCCACACTAGCGCTGGAGCGTGTCCAGCCGGTTCGCGTCGATGTCGCGGAGGTTCTGGTAGATGGCCAGCACGATGGCCAGGGCCACCGCCGCCTCGGCCGCCGCCAGCACGATGATGAACACGGTGAAGAGCCCGCCCTGGATGCCCGTGGTCGTGTAGTGGTTGAAGGCCACGAAGTTGAGGCCCGCCGCGTTGAGGATCAGTTCCACGCCCATCAGGATGCCGATCGCGTTGCGACGGCTCAGCACGGTGTAGACGCCCGAGGCGAAGAGCAGCGCCCCCACCATCAGGAAGTGGTTCAGCCCGATCACGACCGCGCCTCCTCGTTCTCGCGCACCTCGCGCCGCGCGATGATCACCGCGCCGATGAGCGCGCCCAGCAGCAGCAGCGACGCCACCTCGAAGGGCAGCAGGTACTTGCCCAGCAGCTCGCGTCCCAGCTCGCCACTGGTCGGCGCGTAGGCGACCTCGGGGCGGAGCGGCCAGTCGCTGTCCAGGATCAGCACCAGGCTCATCACCAGCACACCGGCCGCGGCCAGCAGCGACGCCGGACGATTCAGGATCGGGTTGGTGCCGGCGGTGCTGGCGATGTCGCGCGTCAGCATGACGGCGAAGAGAATCACCACCGTGATCCCGCCCACGTAGACCAGCACCTGCATGGCGGCCAGGAAGTCCGCCGAGAGCTGCACGTAGAGGCCGGCCACGCCCAGGAAGGCGAAGATCAGGGCAAAGCCCGAGTAGACGATGTTGCGGCTGCCGGCCACCACGAAGGCGGAGAGCAGGGTCAGCGCGCTCAGCGCGAAGAAGATGACGTCGAAGACGCTCATCAGTCGTCCTTCTCGTCCGCCCCGCCGGGGGCTTTGGGGTTCTTGTAGATGGGCAGCGGGGTCGTCTCCACGAACCCGTGGTACAGATCGCCCAGGTAGGTGGTGCTCGCCTCGAAGCGCGGCGTGAAGTGGATCGAGCCGGTGGGGCAGGGCTCGAGGCAGAGCCCGCAGTACATGCACTTGCCCAGGTCGATGTCGTAGCGCCTGAGGATGCGCTCCTTGGTCTCGGGGTCGCGCTCCACGTCGATGTAGATGATGTCGATCGGGCAGGCCTTGGCGCAGAGCAGGCAGCCCGTGCAGAGCTCCACCTCGTTCACCAGGAAGCCGCGGTAGCGCGGGGGCAGCGTGGCCTCCACGTTCACGTCGGGGTACTGCACCGTGATGGGCTTCTCCGCCCACAGGTGGCGCGAGGTGATCTTGAGCCCCGTGAGCGTGGTCGAGACCGCTTCGCGGATGTTCGAGAAGTACTTGGCGACGGCACCCATGGCGCCTCCTAGAAGAGCCCGGCGACGAGGTCGTAGAGCCCGCGCCCCTTGAAGAGCACGAGCCAGACGGCCGTCATCACCACGTTGAAGACCGAGATGGGAACGAGGTACTTCCAGCAGATCGCCATGAGCTGGTCCACGCGCACGCGCGGGAGCGTCCAGCGGATCTGCAGGATCAGCAGCACGAGCGCGAAGCTCTTGGCGAGGAAGACCCCCGTACCCAGCGCCGCCCCCCAGAAGCCCGTCGGGGAGTCGGTAATGCCCGGAAAGTTCCAGCCGCCCAGGAAGAGCGCCGTGGCCACGGCCGCGACGATCCAGATGGTGGCGAACTCGCCGATGAAGAACACGCCGAAGCGGATGCCCGAGTACTCCGTGTTGTAGCCGCTGACCAGCTCGCTCTCGGCCTCGGGAATGTCGAAGGGAATGCGGTTGTTCTCCGCCAGCGCGCTGATGAAGTAGATGAAGAACGCCACGAAGGTGAAGGGGTTGTGGAAGACGTTCCAGCGCAGCAGCCCGAAGCCGCCGCCCTGCTCCCCCACGATCTCCGACAGGCTCAGCGAGCCCGAGAGGATCACCACGGTCAGCAGGCTGAGCCCGGTGGGGATCTCGTAGCTCACCACCTGGGCCGCGCTGCGGAAGCCGCCGAGCAGCGACCACTTGTTGTTGCTGGCCCAGCCGCTCATCAGGATGCCCACCACGACGAAGCTCGTCACGGCCACCAAGTAGACCACGCCCACGTTCAGGTTGCTGATCACCATGCGCTGGCCCCAGGGCATCACCACGAGCGTGAGGAAGGTGCCCATGCCCACGAGGTAGGGCGCGAGGCGAAAGAGCGGGCGGTCCGCCTCGGCGGGGATGATGTCCTCCTTGAGGATCAGCTTCACGCCGTCGGCCACGAACTGCAGCAGCCCGTTGGGACCCACGCGGTTGGGACCGATGCGGTTCTGGATCTTGCCCGCCACGCGGCGCTCGACGTAGGTGAGCACGCCGGCCACGAACGCCGCCCAGAGACCGATGGCCAGCAGCGCCACGGTCAGCATGATGCCGAGCTGGATGGCCCAGGTCGGTCCGGGCAGATTGTGCTCGGCGATCAGTCCTGCGATCCACTGCTCCATGACTGCTCCCTCTACCTGTCGATCTCGGGCGCGACCACGTCCAGGCTGCCGATGATCGCGATCAGGTCGGCGATCATCAGGCCCTTGGCGATCTTCTCGACGATGCTCATGGCCGCGAAGCTGCCCGTGCGGATCTTGACGCGGTAGGGCTGCTTGCTGCCGTCGGACACCACGTAGTAGCCCAGCTCGCCCCGCGCGCTCTCCGTCCGCACGTAGTACTCGCCTGCCGGCGGCTTCAGCACCTTCTTCTCGTTCCAGAACTCGGCCCCGGAGGCCGGCAGCCGCTCGATCGCCTGGCGGATGAGCGCCACGCTCTGCCGCATCTCCTGGACGCGACACCAGAAGCGATCCCAGCAGTCCCCCACCGTGCCCATCAGGCCCTGCCCCACCGGCACCTCGAAGTTCAGCGACGGATAGAGGCCGTAGGGGTCGTCGCGGCGGCAGTCGAAGTCGACGCCGCTGCCGCGCAGGCTGGGACCGGCCAGCCCGAAGCCCATGGCGTCCTCCGCGCTGATGATGGCCACGTTGGCCAGCCGCTCGCGGAAGATCTTGTTGAAGGTGATCAGCCGGTCGAATTCGTCCAGCGCGGGGAGGTGCGCGTCGCAGAAGCGCAGCACCTTGTCCGTCCACCCCGCCGGGGCGTCCTGGGACACGCCGCCGATGCGCACGTAGTTGTGCGTGAGCCGCGCGCCGCAGAGCTCCTCGATGAGATCGTTCACCTTCTCGCGCTCGCGCAGGGCGTGCAGGAAGGGCGTCACCGCGCCCAGGTCGCCCGCGTTGGAGCCCACGCCCACGAGGTGGCTCGACAGGCGCACCAGCTCCGCCGCGATGACGCGCAGCAGCTCGCCGCGCTCGGGCACCTCGAGGCCGGCCATGCGCTCGCAGGTCACGGCCCAGCCGTGGTTGGCGTTGATGGCGGCCACGTAGTCCACGCGGTCGGTGAAGGGCATGAACTGGAAGTACTCGAGCCCCTCGGCGATCTTCTCGATGCTCCGGTGCAGGTAGCCCACGTCGGGCACGCACTGGTGGATGACCTCGCCGTCGGTCTCGAGCTGGAAGCGGATCACGCCGTGCGTGCTGGGATGCTGGGGACCCATGTTGAGGGTCATCAGCTCCGTCTTCACTTCTGCCATGACAGCCACTCCCTCTCGCGCTGGGTGGGGATGCCCTGGTAGTCCGGCTTCTCCTCGAAGTCCTTGCGCAGGGGATGCCCTTCCCAGTCGTCGGGCAGCATGATGCGCCGCAGGTCGGGATGCCCCGTGTAGACGATGCCCAGCAGGTCCCAGCTCTCGCGCTCGTGCCACTCGGCCGCGGGCCAGAGGGCGACGAGACTCGGGACGCGCGGATTGTCCCGCGGGACGTCCGTGTGCACCGTCAGCAACGCGCCGTGCTTGTAGGAGAAGACGGTGATCGTGCTGCGCAGGCGGGGAGGGTCGTCGGCGGGGTAGTCCACGCCGGCCACCTGCTGAAGCGACTCGAAGTGCAGCTCGGGGTCGTCGCGCAACGCCGCGCAGAGCTCCACGAGACGCCCGGGCGTGACGACCACGTCCGGCTGGGGCACGTCGGTGCGGAAGGTCAGCCCCTCCTCGCCCAGCAGCGCGCGGATGCGCGCGAAGACGGCCTCGGTGTTCATGACGCCTCCCGCGACGACTCGCGCTTCACCAAAAAGCGCTCGCCCTTGATCTTGCGCTGCAGTTCGGCGATGCCCTCGTAGAGCGCTTCGGGGCGGGGCGGGCAGCCGGGGATGTAGACGTCCACGGGCAGGATCGCGTCCACGCCCTTCACCACGCTGTAGCCCCGGTTGAAGAGGCCGCCGCAGTTGGCGCAGCTGCCCATGGAGATGACGTAGCGCGGCTCGGCCATCTGCTCGTAGAGCAGCTTGAGGCGGCTGGCCATCTTGTAGGTGAGCGTCCCGGCGACGATGAGCAGGTCGCTCTGCCGGGGCGTCGCTCGGGGCACCGAGCCCATGCGGTCGAGGTCCGTGCGCGGACCGCCGGCCTGCATCAGCTCGATGCCGCAGCAGGCCAGTGCGCTCAGCAGGTACCAGACCGAGTTGCCTCGGGCCAGGTTCATGATCTTGTCGGTGGACGTGAAAATCGCCGCTTCGGGCAGGGTGTCCACCACGGTGGGCAGCTCGCGCGCGGGCATGGCGTCCTCTCTCTACTCGGGTCGGGACTGTGACTGCCGCCGCAGCTCGATGGGAGCATCGGTGCGGCTGACCTGGAGATCCTTCACCCAGTCGAGGTCACCCTTGCGCCACAGGTAGACCAGGCCCAGGAAGAGGATCAGGATGAAGAGCAGCACCTCCACCAGCACAAACCACCCCTGGCCGCTGTCCACGAAGCTCCGCATGACCTTGCCGACGGGGAACATGAAGGCGATCTCCACGTCGAACACGAGGAAGGCCAGCGCGATGATGTAGAAGCGGATGTTGAACTGAAGCCGGCCGGAGCCCGAAGGACGCTCGCCGCACTCGTAGGGGCTGAGCTTGTCCTGGTCGCGATGGCGGGGGGCCAGCAGCTTCGAGATCGCCAGCAGGGCGAAGATGAAGAAGAAGCTGAAGAGAATGAAGACCAGCACGTTTGCAAACTGGAACAGCATGAATTCTCTCCGCGGTGGCCGGGTGAGGGTCCGAGCGATGGCGCGGCGTGTGCTGGAGCTCGGGGTCCGGATTCAGGCTACTCATCGGCCCTTTACTCCACAAGCACTTTCCAAGTAAGCAGATGTGGACTTCCCCGCAAGGCCGGGAAAGGGCCCGGAGGCATATTTCTGCTATCTGTATGTGAAATTCCAGGATACAGATGGGACCCGCCGCCCGCCCGGCCTCGGCCCGGCCCGCAGTTGACGTCCCACCCGCCCCCACGCATCCTGTGACCCCATGAGCGAGCCCCGCACCCAGCACGAGCGCGGCCTCGAGCTCGCCGGCCCGGCCGGCCGGCTGGAGGCCCTCTACCGTCCGCCGGCGACCGACGAGGCCGGCGGCGTGCTGATCCTGCATCCGCACCCCCTCTACGGGGGCACCATGCACAACAAGGTGATCTACACCTGCCAGCGCGTCGCGGCCGAGCGCGGGCTGGCGACCCTGCGCTTCAACTTCAGGGGCGTGGGCACGAGCGCGGGCCAGTACGACGACGGCCAGGGCGAACAGGCGGACGTGAAGGCCGGTCTCGACCACCTCGCCGCGGAATTGCCAGGGCGCCCCCTCACGCTGATGGGCTTCTCCTTCGGCGCCTGGCTCACGCTCAAGGTGGGCGCCCCCGACCCCCGCGTGGGCGCGCTCATCGCCCTCGGCGTGCCCGTGGGCTGGGCCGAACTGGGCTTCCTCGCGGGTTGTGGCAAGCCGAAGCTCTTCGTCCACGGCACGCGGGACCAGTTCTGCGACCCCGAGGAGCTGCGCCGGCGCTACCCCGACTTCTGCGCGCCGAAGCATCTGGAGTGGATCGAGGGCGCCGACCACTTCTTCACGAACCAGCTCGACGAGCTGGCGGCGGTCCTGCGCGAGCGCTTCCCGGCGGCCTGATCCGCCCGCTGGACCAAAGTCGGCATTTCTGCTAGAATTGCCGACTTTGCGTTGTGCATCCACCCATCCTCGGAGCGACACCCCATGGCACGCTTGCAGGCGCGGCTCGCGCTACTCCTCTGCCTCTTCCTCGCCACCCTCACCGTCCACACCGCCCAGGCCGCCCCCGGCGACGAGAACTGGGACACCCGCTTCAGCCTGCCCGGCGTGATCGGCAATGTCACCGCCACCGCGGTCTACGGCGGCGACCTGATCGTGGCCGGCGAGTTCATCGCCGTCGGCGGCCAGGCGATCGTGAACATCGCGCGCTGGGACGGCACGCAGTGGACGGCCATGGGCGATCTCGCCAGCGGCGGCGTCGAGGCCCTGGTCGAGTGGAACGGCGCGCTCTACGCCGGCGGCTGGTTCACCGGCGGCATCGCCGCGTGGGACGGCACGGCCTGGAACACGGTGGGCGGCGGCGTGGACGACACCGTCGAAGCCCTCGCCGTCTGGAACAGCCAGCTCGCCGTGTGCGGCTACTTCTCCGACGTGGATGGCAACTTCGCCGGCAACATCGCCCTCTGGGACGGCAGCGCCTGGGACACACTGGACGAGGGCATGGACGGCGAGGTGGCCGCCGTGGCGTCCTACGGCGGCGACCTCTACGCCTGCGGCACCTTCGAGCTGGCGGGCTTCGCCTACGCGCCGAATCTCGCGCGCTGGGACGGCGGCGGCTGGTCGGGCGTGGGCGGCGGCCTCAGCGACGAGTTCGGCGACATCTACAACGTCTACGCCGAGACCCTGGCCGCCTACGCCGGCGACCTCTACATCGGCGGCTACTTCATGCAGGCGGGCAGCCTGCCCGTGGACGGCCTCGTGCGCTGGAACGGCAGCAGCTTCGACGTGCCGGGCTCGCCGCCCGTGGCCGAGGAGACCGTCGCCCTCGGCTTCTACGGCGCCGACCTGGTGGCGACGGACGTCTGGGGCGGCATCCAGCGC
The DNA here is from genome assembly GCA_020633725.1 of Candidatus Latescibacterota bacterium. Classification (NCBI taxonomy): domain Bacteria; kingdom Pseudomonadati; phylum Candidatus Latescibacterota; species Candidatus Latescibacterota bacterium. Next base: position 672,260 of record JACKDC010000002.1, on the reverse strand, counting down.
TGGAACGGCGCGTTCTGGTCCACGCTCGGCTTCTGCAACGGCGCGGTCACCGGCATGACCGACTGGGGCGGCGGGCTCGTCGTGGGCGGTTACTTCAACACGGTGGAGAGCGTGCCCGCGGCGGGCCTCGCGGTCTACGACGGCAGCTGGGCCGCCCTCGTGGCGGGCCAGGGCGCGCTCGGCACCGTGGACGTCATCGGCGACTGGGACGGCACACCCATCGCCGGCGGCCGCTTCGGCAAGATCGGCGACGTGAGCGGCGTCGTCGCGGCCTGGGACGGCAGCGCCTGGCAGCCGCTGGGAAGCGGCATCGCCGCCGGCATCGGCGTCAACGTGCAGGCGGTGGCGAGCTTCGAGGGCGACCTGATCGTCGGTGGCGCCTTCAGCACGGCCGGCGGCGTGCCCGCCAACAAGATCGCGCGCTGGGACGGCACGCAGTGGAGCGCCATGGGCGCGGGCTCGCAGTCCACCGTGAGCGGCCTGCTGTCCCTGGGCGGCGCGCTCTACGCGAACGGCTACTGGGGCGGCGAGCAGACCCTCGGCCGCTGGAACGGCAGCGACTTCGACCCCCTGGGCACGGGCGTGCAGGGCGGCGTGCAGATCCTCTACAGCCTGGGCTCCTACCAGGGCGACCCGGTGATGGGCGGGCAGTTCACGTCGGTGGACGGCGTGAGCGCCAACAACATCGCCCGCTGGGACGGCAGCGCCTGGCAGCCGCTGGGCGCGGGCACCAGCTACACGGTGAACGCGATCCACGAGATGAACGGCCTGCTCTACGTGGGCGGCGGCTTCCTGGAGGCGGGTGGGCAGCCCGCGAGCCGCATCGCCGTCTGGGACGGCACGAACTGGAGCCCGCTCGGCGACGGCGTGAACAACGTCGTGCGGGACATCACGTCGGTGGGCAGCGACCTCTACGTGACCGGCGACTTCACCCAGGCCGGCGGCCAGCCCGCCGCCTACGTCGCCGTCTGGGACGGCAGCGCCTGGAGCGCCCTCGGCTCGGGCCTCGACGCGCGGGGCAACGCTGCCTATGCCCTCGCGAACGACGTGTGGGTGGGCGGCGAGTTCCAGCTCGCGGGCACGGCCGGCTCGGCGCGCGTGGGCCTCTGGCATCCCGCCGACACCGCCGTGCCGCCGCTGGAGGCGGGCGCCTCCACCCTGACGCTGCGCCCGGCCTGGCCGAATCCCTTCGCGGGCAGCACGTCCTTCGGCTTCTCGCTCTCCACACCCGCGACCGTGTCGGTGGACGTCTACGACGTCCGCGGCGCACACGTCCGCAGCCTGGATCGCGGCCGCCTCGATGCCGGGCCGCATCGCGTCAGCTGGGACGGCCGCGACGCGAAGGGCCAGCGCGCGCCGGCCGGCGTCTACTTCGTGGCCGTGCGGGATGGGCAGGGAAGCGCCGGACAGCGCGTGGTCCTGGTCCGCTGACCCGCGCAGCAGCGCGCAACGCGAAAGGGCCGCCCCCTTCAGGGAGCGGCCCTTCTGCGTTTCGTGGCAGGCGATCAGTACAGGGCCTTGATCGCGCTGAGGCTGCTCTCCTCCGTGGCCGTGGTCACCATGAGCTCCAGCTCGATGTTGTCGGCGCCCGCCTCCCACTGCTGGAAGATCCCGAACCACGCCGGGTGGATCCACCAGAACTCCACCTTCTCCACGTTGGCCAGCACGCTCTGCCAGGTGCGGTCGCTGGGGAAGACGTCCGAACCCGTCATGTAGCTGCCGCCGAACCAGCCCGCCGGCAGCTCGCCCGGCGCGCCCTCGAAGTCGCTGGGGATGTCGAAGTCGTAGTGGGTCCAGCCGTCGCCGGCCTGGGGGATCCACAGGTTCTCGTCCACCCAGTAGACGTAGACGTCGTCCTCGATGTTGTCGTAGGTGCCCGCCGCGTCGCGCAGAAGCAGCGCCAGCGGATAGCCGGCGGTGCCGAAGTCGGCGTGCAGCGTCTGGAAGTCGCCGCTGATGCGCGTGACGTGGCCGGCCACGTAGTCGCCGGTGAAGAACTCGACGCCGTAGGCGGTGTCGAGGATCGGCGCGAAGGTGTCGAGGGTGGGGCTGTGCAGCCAGGCGCCGGGGTTGCCGCCGGTCGTCTCGATGACGTCGCCGCCCGAGAAGCTCCAGTAGCCCATGTTCACGCCGCCCTCGAAATCGTCGGTGACGACGTCGGCCTGCGCGACGCCCACGGCCAGCAGCAGGGCGGCCACGGCGGTGATGATCGCGGTCTTGTTCATGCTCTCCTCCATCGGGGTCAGGGACCAAGGGTGTGTCCAAGCGAAGGCGAGTATAGCCTCACGGGGACTGGGGCGCAAGACTTTCATGAAAACTGTCTTGAAATTTTCAGGCCATCGAAGTACCATTCCCCCATTGCCAGTGACGCCCCCAGACCCTAGAGTCGCGCGGACCCGACCATGACCCGATCCACCGCCACGCAGACCGCCCCCTTCGCCCAGCAGGCTTCCGAGCTGCTGAATCGGCTGCGCATCGCCTACGCGGCGCTGCTGCGCGAGGCCTGCGGGACGGGCGGACGCGCGGTGGACCTGCAGCGCGCCCTCAACCTCGACATGAAGATCAGCTGGAAGGTGGCCAGGGTGGCCGGCGCGCCGACCCCGCTGGCTGCCGGGCCCTACGTACCCGGCCCGGCCAACGCGCGCAGCATCGTGAAGGCCGGCCGGCGCAAGGGCCTCGACGCCACGCTGCTCGACACGCTCGAAGCGGACATGGCGGCCTTCGAGCGCTTCGTCAAGCGCTGCGCCGGCGACCGCAACACCTTCGACAGCATGATCTACTCGCTGAGCCCGAGCCAGGAGGCCGAGCTCTTCTCGCTGAACCAGCGCAAGGCGGCCTTCCGCGCCAACCGCCACCTCTACGGAAGCGTGGCGCAGGTGCAGAGCACCATGATCTTCATCCAACCGACCGCGGACCGTCCGGAGCTCGTGGACTTCGCCCTGGTGCAGGGGCACCACGGACTGCAGCGGCTGCGGGAAGACGCGCCCCTGCCGCGCGCCGCAGCCGGCGTGCGCGACGACGCCTTCCAGCTCGCCGGAACGGGCTCGCCGATCCCCGGGGACGAGAACGTGGGACCCGCCCTGCTGCAGGAGTTCTGCACGCAGCCCCTGCCGCCCTTCGAAGCCACGCGGGAGGTGAACGGCCGCGTCTCCGGCCGCCTGGTGACGCCCGACATCGGGATGCAGGCGGCCGTGGACTGGTTCAGCGGCGTGGTGCTGCGCGCCGCGGCGCCGCGCTGGAAGGCGGAGAACAACACGCAGGGCATCATGCGCGCGGAGGCCTGGACGCCCTGCGAGAGCTTCTACCTGACGCTGCTCATCCACCGCGAGACCTACGGACCGCTCACGCCGGGGCTCGTGCTGCTGCGAGACCCCACCGCGAGTCTGCCCGACGCCAACGAGGATCGTCGCCTGGACCACGTGCTCACCGCGCGCGAGCAGGTGCAGTCGCTGGGCCGGGGGCCGGGCGTGCTGCACAGCCCCGACTTGCCGCGGCAGGGCGAACTGGCGGCCTACATGCTGAATCGCCTGGGTTGGGAGTCGGCGGACTTCGACGTCTACCAGATCCGCTTCGAGTATCCGGTGACGCCGTCGACGGTCTTCATGGTCTACGATCTGCCGGAAGCGCCGAGCACCTAGGGACTGCCGGCGGCCTCGATCGCCGCCCCCGGCCGGCGCGTCCAGACGGCGTCCACCGCGAAGTGCTCGCCCTGGGCGCCCGGGAGCTGCAGCCAGCGCAGGAAGCGCTCGCCCTCCATGTCGATCAGGGCCACGCGACAGGCGCCGAAGTCGGGCACCGCGAAGACCTTGGCGTCGGGGCTGAGGCTGCCCGCGAGCGGATTCGTCCCCGCCTGGATCTCCTTCTTGAGCGTGATCGAGGGCGCGCCGGCGGCGTCCTGCGCCACGTCGAAGAGCCGCAGCTGACAGACCTCGGGCCCCACCTTGAGCTCGCTCACGAGGATGCGATCGCCGCCCGGCAGCGGCGTCACCTGCGAGGGGTGCTGCCCCGCCTCGAAGCGGGCCAGTTCCTCCAGCCCCGGCAACGCGAGCACGTGCACCTCGCCCTGGCGCCGCCCCGTGTGGCCGGGCATGCCCAGACAGCTCACGTAGAGCCAGCGCCCCAGCGGATCCGCGCTGATGTTCACGGGGCTCCAGCCCACCACCAGCGAGTCCACCGTGTGGCCCGCCTTCAGGTCGATGACGCTGATCGTCGAATCGCCCGTGTTGCCCACGAAGAGCCGATCGCCCGCGGGGTCGAAGCAGGCCGCCCGCGGGTTGAGCCCCACCCGGAACGCGCGCACGGGCTGTCGCGACTTGCGGCTGATCAGCGACGCGTTGGGCGCCTCGCCGTCGTGCTGGATGACCGCGCCGTGCGCCATCGCGCCCCAGCGACCGGCGGCATCGAAGGCCAGCGCCCCCGCCGACGCGCCCAGGCTGGCCCGTCCCAGGACCGAATCCCCGGACGCGCTGAGCATGAGGATGTCCTTCGACCCCTCGCTGCCGGCCCAGATCTCGTCGGCGCCCGGCGTGGCCATGGCGCGCGTGGTCAGGGAGCCCAGCTCGCGCTCGTGCTTCAGCGTGAGCTGCGGGTAGTTGTAGGTCAGCAGCCGCGAGTTGCCGTAGGGCAGACTGAACTGCGCCACGTGCAGCAGCCAGGGGCTATCCGGTTCGACGTGGCCGCAGCCGGCGAGCCAGACGGCGACGGCGAAGACGGTCAGCAGCGTGGCGACCTGGCGGCGCTTCATCGAGCGGCCTCCTCGGGGTAGTCGTCGACGATGCCGACGATGATCGAACGCACGGGCGCGGCAGGATCGCCGAGCACCTGGCGGGCGCCGTTGCCCTCGTCCAGGACCAGTACCGTTTCGCCGGCGCCCGCGCCGACGCTGTCCATGGCGATGAGATAGCCGCTCCCATCGAGCCGGTCAACCCGCAGCAGGCGCTGGCCCTTCACCGAGGGGTGATGGATCGTCGACGTGATCCGCCCCGCCACGCGCCCGAGGATCATGCCTTCCTCCCGCGCGAGCGCCGGGGCGACGGCGCGTCCGCGTCGTCCGGCGCATAGCTGTCCACGATGCCCACGACCGCGTGATCCACCGGCACGAAGCTGGGCTCCAGGGTCAGCGCCGCCTCGCGGCTGGCCACGAAGTAGATGAGCTCGCCCCGGCCCGCCATGCGCGTGCCGTCGGCGCAGACCAGCGGGCGGCCCGCGGGCGCGAGCGCCGCGTCCAGCGGCTGCACCCAGAGCAGGGGCACGCCGGCGAGGCCCTCGGTGACGGTGCAGGGCACCAGCGTGCCGATCACGCGCGCGAGATGCATCAGCCCTGTCCTTTCGCCGTGGCCGGCGGCCACTCCGCGCCGTCGGGCGCGAGCGACGCACAGTCGGCAAAGCGGCTGCCCGCGGCGAGCAGGGCGCGCAGGGTGTCGTCGAGGCGCGGCAGCAGCGCGCGCTGCGTGAGTCGCGGGCCGAGCCGCGCGGCGCCGGCGTCGAGGGCGACCTCGAGGTCGGCCTGCTCGCCGTCGAAGATCGCGTAGGCGTGGCCGCCGAGGCCGTCGGCGAGGCGCAGTTCCACTATTCCCACAGGTGTCGTCTTGAGCACCACATCCGCCGCGGCGAGGAGGGACGCGCTCGTCGCGCCCTCGAGCAGGCCGATCGCCGCCGACTGCGCCGCCGCGCGCTCGCCGGCCAGGGCGGGAGCGAGGGCGGGGTGGGCGTCGGGGAGCAGGATGGCGTCCAGGGGAGCGCCGCGCTCGGCGTAGGCCTCCTCCACCGCGGCCACGCTGCCGCCCAGCAGGACGAGAAAGCGTCCGGGCTGCACCGTCCCCGCGCGGATCAGGGACACCGGCGCGCGCTTGAGCATGCGATCGGCGGCCGCGACGCCGGCGGGCACGCCGTCGTACTCGAGCAGCGCGAGGGCGGGGGGCGCGATCTCGTCGAGGGCGCGCACGGCTAGACGATCCTGAAGTGGTCCACGAGCACGCAGCGGCGCTCGCGGCTGAAGCTGTGCGGACCGGTGAGCCCTTCACCGGTCGGGCTCGCGATGCTGAAGCTGCAGTAACCTTCGCCGCCCTCGCCGAGCCCCGCGGCGCAGGGCCCGTTCTTGACGAAGATCGACGTGTTGATCTCCCGCGCCATCCGGCTCAGCCGGCCGAGATGCTGCGAGTGCATGGCGGCCGAGTGGCCGAAGCCGTGCTCGGCGCGCAGGGCCAGGTCGATCGCGCGGTCGGCGTCGGGCACGCGGACCACCGGCAGCACGGGCATCATCTGCTCGGTCCAGACCAGGGGGTGCGAGGCGGGGACGTCAGCCACCAGCAGACGCGTCGACGGATCGCCGGCGAGGCCCGCGCCCGCGAGGATGGCGGCGGCGTCCTGCCCGATCCAGCGCTTGGCCATGACGCCGGGCTTGTCGGGGCCGCGCGTCTCGGCGAAGATCAGCCCCTCCACCTGGTGCAGCTCGGCGGCGCTGAGCACGCGGGCGCCGTGGCGTCGCATGGCGGCGAGAAGGCCGTCGGCGGCCTGGGCCACCACGAAGACCTCCTTCTCGTCCACGCAGATGATGTTGTTGTCCAGCGACGCGCCGAAGACGATGTCCCTGCCGGCGCGCTCGAGGTCGGCGGTCTCGTCCACCACCACCGGCGGGTTGCCCGGGCCCGCGCAGATGGCGCGCTTGCCGCTGCGCATGGCTTCGGCCACCACGCCCGCGCCGCCGGTGACCACCAGCAGGCGCACGCCGGGGTGACGCATCAGCGCCTGCGCGCTCTCGATGGTGGGGTCGGCGACGGAAGTGACCAGGTCTGCCGGACCGCCCGCACCCACGACCGCACGGTTGATCAGCCGCACCGTCTCGGCCGAGCAGCCCTGCGCGTTCGGGTGGACGTTGAAGACCACCGCATTGCCCGCCGCCAGCATGCCGATGCTGTTGCAGATCACCGTGCTCGTGGGATTCGTGGTGGGCGTGATGGCGCCGATCACGCCGAAGGGCGCGCGCTCGTAGAGCGTGAGGCCGCGATCGCCGCTGGCCGCGGCGGGCGCGAGCGCCTCGGGACCGGGCGTCTTCAGCGTGACGAGACGGTTCTTGCGGGTCTTGTCCTCGGCGCGGCCGAGGCCCGTCTCCTCGTGGGCGAGGCGCCCGAGGCGCTCGGCCTCGGGCAGCAGCCGCTCGCGAATGGACGCCACCACGCGCGCCCGCAGGCTCGGCGGCGCGGCGCGGTAGACCGCAAAGGCCCGCGCCGCGGCCGCGACGGCCGAGTCCACGTCGGGGTGGATGCCGTCCGCCGCCACGGCCGGCGCCGCGGCGGTCATGGCCGAAGGGGGCCCGCCCTGCAGGCGTCGGGCGAGCTCCCGCGCCAGGGCCTTCAGCTCCGCCTCGCTGAAGCTAGTCATCGCGGCCCTTGCGGTAGCGCTCCTCGCCCTCGATCTCCCAGCTGTCCACGATGGCCATCACCACGGCGTCGCAGGGACGGTTCTCGGTGACGCGGGTCTGCCGCGCCGAGCTGCCGCTGGCGTAGAGCACCTTCTCGCCCACGCCGGCGCCCACGGCGTCGGCGGCCACCACCGTGCCGCCGGTGGCCGTCCCGTCGGGACCGAGCTGCCCCAGGAGCAGGAACTTCAGCCCGTCCAGGCTCGGCTCCTTGCGCGTGGCCACCACCGTGCCCAGCACCACGGCCAGGTTCACGGCCGCCCCCTACTTGGACTTGGCCGGCTCGGCCTGACGGCCGAGGGGGATCACCAGGTCCACGTTGGCGTGCGGACGCGCGATGATGTGGACGGCCACCATCTCGCCCACGCGCGCCGCGGCGGTCTGTCCCGCGTCGCAGGCGGCCTTCACCGCCGCCACGTCGCCGCGGATCACCGCGGTCACGTAGCCGCCGCCGGTCTTCTCGTAGCTGACCAGCTCCACGCGCGCCGCCTTGACCATCGCGTCGGCCGCCTCCACCATCGCGGGGAAGCAGCGCGTCTCGATCATGCCCAGTGCGTCTGCCATTCCTTCGTCCTTCCTCCGTCGTGGGACTCGCGTCCCGGGATCACTTCGCCTCGCGGACTCGGCCGCTCAGGGCCTCCACCGCCTTCACCGCGGCCGGCCAGGCCGCGTCGATGTGACGCTGCTCGCCGCCCAGATACACGCGCCCGAAGCTGCCGAAGGCGCGCACCTCGAGAATGTTGATCTCCGCGGCCTTCTCCGCCTCGTTCGCCGCCAGCGCGGCGTAGGCCGCCGGCTCGCACTCGAGGATGTAGAGGCTCTGCCCGGCCAGGATCATGTTGCCGTGGCGCATGCGGTTGATGAGCTGCGTCTGGTAGTCGTCCACCGCGCGGATCACGGTGCTCGACAGCACGCGCGGCTTGAGCCGCTGCTCCTCCTCCACCTCCAGCGCGTCGAGGATGGCCTGCCCGGCCTGCCGCACGTCCGCCTGGCTCTTCGAGTGAATCTCGAGCATGCCGTAGAGCCGCTCGACGATCTGCATGCCCGGCGTCACCTGCGTGGACTTGAGCGCCACGTCGGTCACGCGGTTGATCTCGATGCCCGGGCTGATCTCCACGAAGAGACAGGCCTCGCCGGCCGTGGGCAGGAAGCCCTGCGCCACCGTCGCCAGGAAGCTGGCGAACTGCGGCTGCAGCCGGTCCAGGAAGACGTATGCGCGCAGATCGACCATGTCCGTCCTTTCAGCTCGCCGCCGGCGCGGCCTGCCCCCGCGCTTCCCGCACGATGGCCACGCTGGCGCTGGCGCCGATGCGCGTGGCGCCGGCCGCGAGCATGCGCCGGGCGGCGTCGAAATCGCGGATGCCGCCGGAGGCCTTCACCTCGAGGCCGGCGTCCGCCACCTCGGCGGCCATGAGCGCCACGTCGGCCTCGGTGGCGCCGCCGCCGGCGAAGCCCGTGGACGTCTTCACGAAGTCCGCCCGCGCGCGGCGGGCGAGGCGGCAGGCGCGGCGCTTCTCGTCGTCGGTGAGCAGGCAGGTCTCGATGATCACCTTGCAACGCGCGCCGCCGTCGCGGCAGGCCTCCACCACCGCGCGGATGTCGCGGAGCACGGTGTCGTCGTCGCCGGCCTTGAGCGCGCCGACGTTGATGACCATGTCGATCTCCCTCGCGCCCTCGCGGATCGCGCGGCGCGCCTCGAGCGCCTTGGTCTCGGGATGCGTGGCGCCGAGCGGAAAGCCCACCACCGCGCAGGTCAGGACACCGCTGCCCGCCAGTTCCGCGTGCGCCAGCGGCACCCAGACCGGGTTGATGCACGCGGCGGCGAAGCCGAACTCGCGCGCCTCGGCGCAGAGGGCGCGGATCTGGTCGGGCGTGGCGTCGGGCTTGAGCAGCGTGTGGTCGATCGAGCCGGCGAGGTCGGGCTCGGCCGACCCGCCGCTGCGGCTGCCCACGCGGCTCGCCCCCAGCGCCAGGAGGCGGCGGGCGTCCGGGGGCGCCGTCGACGGCGCCTCGCCCGCGGCGAGCAGCGGCGCCAGTTCGGCCAGGAGCCGCTGGAGCTGATCCTCGTCCAGGGGCAGCCCACCGGCAGGAGAAGGTGCCGGCCCCGCTGAGCCTGTCGCTGACCCAGCGGTGCCGGCGGGGATTGCCGCACGGCTCCCCATGCCCGGAGCGTCCTCGATCATGGCCACGCGGCGGCGGTGCCGCTCGGCGCTGCACTCGGCGCCCAGCCAGAGTTCCACGATCTGCCAGGCGAGGTCCGGGCCGATCAGCCCGGCGCCCAGCGTGAGGACGTTCGCGTCGTTGTGTTCACGGCTGTTGCGGGCGCTGGAGAGGTCGTAGGCGAGAGCGGCGCGCACGCCGGGCACCTTGTTGGCCACCATGGCCGAGCCGATGCCGGCGCCGTCGACCATGATCCCCCGCTCGCAGCGGCCCGAGGCCACGGCCTCGGCCACCTTGCGGGCGAAGACGGGGTAGTCCACGGCTTCATTCGATGAAGTGCCCATGTCGAAAACCTGGTGGCTCGCGGCGCGGAGCTTCAGCGAGAGCTGCTCCTTGAGCGCGTAGCCGCCGTGGTCGGCACCCAGGGCAATGCGCATGGCGTGGCCTCGGGACAGGGGCACAGGGCCCGGTTTCTCTCACCCACCCCCGGGACGCGCCCGGGGCGCTAGGACCACATCTGGGAATCGTCGCTGGGGCGGCCCCTCTTCACGGGGCCGATCTCCCCCATCTCGCGATCCAGGATGGCCTGCAACTTCCGAACGTGAAGCTTGAGCGCGCTCACACCGTGCTCCGTGATGCGAAAGCGCGTCCAGGAACGGCCGCCACGGCTGCCCTTGAGGATCTCCAGGTAGCCGGCCTCGGCCAGCTTGCGGGTCTGCACGTGCAGGTTGCCATCGGCAAGCCCCGTTCTTTCCTTGAGATCCGTGAACGCCACCGGCTCCCCGGCGATCAGGACGGCGATGATGGCCAGGCGGGCCACGGAGCTGAGCATCTCGTCGAAGTCGGGCACGGCCTGGGCTCCTTAAGCTTCACATTCGAAAGCTTGGACCGGATATCGGATGCTGTCAAGGGATACTTGAGCGCTATTGGGTCTGAAACTTCATGATGTGAAGTTGCCAGATTGTACAGGCCACGCTTGCCGGGGCTACGGCATCCCCCATATTGCCGCCCGTGCACTTCCCTTGTGCCGCGGAGACTGTGTCTTCTCGCCTCTGCAGCAGAGACCGCCGGGGAGACCCCCGACAGGATGGATGTCCACGCCGTTTCCATCCCAGATCTGGGCGGGAAGGACGGGGGCACATTTTCCGCGGCACAAGGGTTGGCCTTCACAAATGGGGAACCCTGCACCATGCTCGGGGTGTCCCTGTCCCAATCGTCGCAAGGAGGCCATTCGACGTGAAGAAGGTGCTGCTGGTCGTCCTCGGGCTGCTGCTGGTCCTCGTGCTGGCGTCCCCGCTCCTGCTCAAAGCCCTGTTCCCCGAGCCCAAGCTCCGTGCGCTTCTGCTGCCGCGCGCCGAGGCGGCGCTCGGCCGCACGGTGGACTGCGCGCACCTGGGGATCGCCTTCGGCCTCCGCGGCGTGTCCGTGGAACTCGAGCAGCTCGAGCTGGGCGCCGACTCCACGGGCTATGGGCTGCGGGAGCTGGACCTGCCGCTGCTCAAGGCCCGCCTGGCCTGGGGGCCGCTGCTGCACCGCGAGGTGGCCGTCAGCACGCTGACCTTCGTCGACCCCTCCGCCGAGCTGCTTCTGCCCCCCGCCGGCACACCGCGGGCCGAGGCCGAGGGTCAGGAGGCGGCGAGCACCGCCGCCGTGGCCCTGGCGGCCCCGGATGTCCGTCTCGAGAACGCGCGCATCCACCTGCTGCAGGAAGGCGGCGCCGACCTGCGCTGCGCGATCGGCGGCGGGCGCTTCGCGTCGACCGTGAAGTCCGGCGAGACGCTGCAGCTCTCTCTGAAGGGCACTCTCGAGGACGTCGGCCTGGAGGCCACGCTGCCCGAGGGCCGCACGCTGAGCGGGAACGCCACCCTGGCGCTGGACCTGCAGCTCGTCGGCGAGGCGCTGAACCTTGGCGAGCTCGATCTGAAGCTCGCGTCCCTGCGGCTGGCCGGGGGCGCGGACGCTCCGCAGATCGACATGGGCGGCCTCGAGCTGACCGGCAGCCTGTCCGGGGCGCTGCCCGCGCTCCAGGCCTCGCCGCCCGATCTCTCCGCCCTCGTGATGCATGCGACCGCCGAGATCGCCGACCTCACGCTGCGCACGCCGGGCGACGCGCCGATGACGTTCACCGTCCCCGCGCTGCAGCTCCCCCTCGCGCTCGAACCGGGCGCGGGCGTCGTCACCAGCAGCGCCACCCTGAGCGGCGCGCGACTGAGCGGACGCACCGCCACGGGCCGCGACTTCAGCACCGGCCTCGCCGCGTCACTCGACGCGCGTTTCGACGGCAGGGCCCAGCGCCTGGACGCACCGCGCCTCGAGGCGCGACTCACCGACCTCGCCCTGACCGGCGGCACCGCCAAGGGCGACGCCCCGGCGCCGCCGGATCTCCACCTCGCGAGCGGCGCGTTCACGGGCACGGCCGGCGCGCCCCTCGCAGCGCTGATGGCCAAACCCCTGCAACTCGACGCCCCCGGCCTCGAGGTCAAGGGTCGCGTCGAGGCCACGACGCTGCGCCTCACCCGTCCCGCGCCCGAGCTACTCGACCTCGAGCTGCCGACGCTGCAAGGCCCGGTGGCGCTGGGCGCATCCACCGGCGGCACGATCGCCCTCGACGGCCTCCAGCTCGCCCCCGGCACGCTGAAGAGCGCCAGCGCAAAGGGCGCGCGCCTGGAGGGGACGACCCCGGCCGGCACGCTCGACCTCGCACTCGTCCCCTCGCCCGAGGCGCTCACGATCCCTCGCCTGAGCGCGGAGCTGCAGGCCATGGCCTTCACCAGCACGCCCCCGACCGGCAAGCCGGTGACGATGAAGCTCGAGGGCGCGCGCCTGTCCGGCAGCGCCATCCTGCCCGCCGACAGCAGCCGCGCCCCCAGCGCGCAGCTCCAGCTGAGCGCGCGGCCCGCCACCGTGGAGGGAGCGACCCTCGCGAAGCCCCTGAAGATCGAGGCCCTCGAACTGGACGGCGGCCTCGAGCACCTGACGCTGAAGTCCATGCGCGCCAGCGCGGGATCCTCCGACCTGCGCGCGAACGGCAGCGTGGACGGACTCCTCGGCACGCCCCGCGTGGCGCTCACGCTGCGGAGCGGCGTCCTCGACCTGGCGGACTTCGTCGTGCCGGCGCAGAAGGGCGCGAAGCCAGCGGCCGGCGCCGCGCCCGCCGCGGCGCCGGTGCTGATCCCGCCGCTGCCCGGGCGGGTGGACTTCGCGGTGCAGCGCTTCGTCAGCCCGCAGGCCACGGTGGAGTCGCTCAGCGGGCAGATGACGGCGGATCCGGCCGGGCTCAAGCTCGAGGCGCTCAAGGGCAATCTGATGGGCGGCAGCTTCGACGGCGGCTTCACGATGACCCCGCGCCCCGACGGCGACTTCGACTGCAAGGGCGACTTCGACGTCACGCGCGTGCAGGCGCCGGCCTTCCTGCAGGCGTTCACGCCCGTGGACCGCGGCGTGGACGGCAACCTGAGCACCAAGACCGGCTTCACGTTCACGCTGTCCCAGGCGCTCAAGCCGCGCGGCCTGGCGCTCGACGCCGCGGTGGACCTGGCGAACGGCGCGCTCGTCGACCTGCCGTTGCTCAAGAATCTCGCGCAGCTCGCGGGGCTGCCCGCGAAGGACCGCTACGGCATCGGCGAGCTGAAGCACGCCTTCCAGGTCCGCGACGACCGCGTGCTCGCGCGCGACCTGCGGCTGCCCTTCGAGGACGGCTGGATCCAGGCCACGGGCTCCGCCGGCCTCGACGGGGGTCTCGACTTCGCGGGCAAGTGGACCCTCGGGCCGAGCACGGTGTCGCGCCTGGGCAGCGGTTCGGTGCTCGCTTTCCTGAAGAACGCGAAGGGCGAGGTGGTGCTGGACTTCAACGTGAAGGGCACGACGAAGAGCCCCACCGTCACGCTGGACACCAAGGCGCTGGAGCAGCAGCTGGCCGCCGAGGCGCGCCAGCAGCTCCAGGAGCAGGGCTCGGATCTGATCAACAAGGGGCTGGACGCCCTCAAGAACCTGAAGAAGAAGCCCTAGCGGCGGCGCAGGCCCGGGCGCGACGGCCGGCGCCGGTCCCGCTTCTCCACCTTGGGACGCCCCAGCGGATCCCAGGGCGGTGGCGAGTGCGGAAAGCCCTCCACGTGGCTGTAGTCGAGCGCGGTGTCCAGCACCTTCTCGATGCGGACCACCATCTCCAGGTCCTCGTGGGTGACGAACGTGAACGCGTCGCCCGTGTGCAGCGCCCGACCCGTGCGGCCGATGCGGTGGGTGTAGTCGTCCACCGTCGCCGGCATGTCGAAGTTGATCACGTGCGACACCTGCGAGATGTCCAGACCGCGCGCGGCGATGTCCGTGGCCACGAGGATCTGCGTCTTGCCGCCGCGGAAGCCGTCCAGCGCGCGCTGGCGCTCGCCCTGGGGCATGTCGCCCTCGATCACGGCCACGCTGAAGGCCGCCTTCTGCAGCTCCATGAAGACATGCCGCGCGGCATGCTTGGTCTGCGTGAAGACCAGCACCGATTCCGTGTCGGTCTGCCGCAGGATGGCCAGCAGCAGCTCGCTCTTGTGCATCGGCGCCACGGCGTAGAGCGCGTGGCTCACGGTCTCGGCCGGCGCGCGGGCGCCGATCTCGATCGTCACCGGATCCTGCATGATGTCGGTGCAGAGCCGGCGGATGTCGTAGGGCATGGTGGCCGAGAACATCATCGTCTGGCGGCTGCGGGGCAGCTTGCGGAGGATGCGGCGGACGTCGGGCAGGAAGCCCATGTCGAGCATGCGGTCGGCCTCGTCGAGAACGAGCACCTCGAGCTCGCGCAGGGCGGCGTGGCCGCGCTCCATGTGGTCGAGCAGACGTCCCGGGGTCGCCACCACGATCTCCACGCCCTTCTTCAGGCGCTCGATCTGCGGACGGTACTTCACGCCGCCGTAGACGGTGCCGCAGCGGATCTCCGTGTGCGCCGCCAGCGCCTCCACGTTCTCGTTCAGCTGCTCGACGAGCTCGCGCGTGGGCGCGATCAGCAGCGCGCGGGTGCGGCCGAGCTCCTGGCCCAGCAGCCGCTGTAGGATCGGGAGGATGAACGCCGCGCTCTTGCCGGTGCCGGTCTGGGCCAGGCCGATGAGATCGCGTCCCTCCAGGGCCGGCGGCATGGCCTTGGCCTGCACGGGCGTCGGTTCGATGAAGCCGAGGTCGTCGATGGCGCGCGCTAGGCGGGGATCGAGCTGGAATTGTTTGAAGTCCACGCGATCAATCCGCCCACGCTGGAACGGACTTCACGCGCGGCGCGCCGCAGGACTGACGGACGTGCATCGAGGCTCCTTTCGGCAACCGGCCGGCCTCAGGATAGTCCAGCCCCCCCGGATCGCACAAGCGGGAGTCTCGCGTGAGGAGCGCATTCAGGCTTCCGCCAGCCCGGCAGGACTCGGATGCCGACGCTCCGAAGTCGCCAACGGGCCTGCCGGAGACAGCGCGCCCCCTCTCGCGAGCGACTTCGAAGCGGAGTCGAGCGAGAGGGGGCGTGCTGGCTCGGAGCAGGGTCGGAGTTGGTCACTTCAGGAGCGTCAGCTTCCTCATGTCGACGAGGCCCTCCGCCTCCAGGCGCGCGAAGTAGACGCCGCTGGGCTGGGACTTGCCCGACCCGTCGCGGCCGTTCCACTCCACCACGTGGTCGCCGGCGCCGAAGCTGCCCTCGGCCAGGGTCGCCAGGCGACGTCCCGCGATGTCGAAGATCGCCACCGTCGCGCGCGTGGCGTGCGGCAGGGAGAAGCGCAACGTGGTCTTCGGGTTGAAGGGGTTCGGCTGGGGCTCACCCAGACGGGGCAGCGCCGCGGCGACCGTCCCGCCGTCGGGCACGGCCGTCAGCGTGACCGACACGTCGCCGCCGGCCACCACCGCGTAGCCCTGCGGGCCGTCGGGGATGTCCGTCCCGTGGATGCGCACGGTCCAGCTGCCGGTCTGCGGCGCGTCGAGGACCACGCGCTCCACCGTGTTGATGGGATCGAAGCTCCCGCCCGGCGCGCTCTGCCCGCCGCTGAAGACGTTGCCGCGGTAGCTGGTCTGGTCCGGCGCGATGAGCTCCAGGTCCAGGTTGTTGATGATCGGCTGCGCCGCGCCCACCGTCGCCGGCGGGTCGGTGAAGACCATCGTCACCTTGAGCGCCTCGGCGGCGCTGTTCACGATCAGCGGGTAGTCGGTGCTGTCGCCGGTCTGGAGGCCGTCGGCGTTGCGGACGTCGGTCACCCAGTTGTGACGCGCATCGCCCGTGAAGCTGAGCGACTCGTCCAGCTGCAGGCGGCCCCAGCCCTCCAGGTTGGAGGGATAACCGGCGACGCCGGTCATGTCGAAGGTGCCGTTGATGAGCGTCGCGCGCAGGAGCGCGCCGCTGGGCGTGAACGCGTCGGCCGCGTTGGCCGCGCCGCTGGGGTAGAAGCCATCGGTGTAGTACTGCCGCACCAGCAGGCCCGAGCCGGCGATGGCGGGGCAGGCCATGGACGTCCCGCAGAGCGAGACGGTGCTGCAGGACGAGGTGCTCGCCGAGCGGTTCGAGCAACCCGGCGCGTAGATCTCGGGCTTGCGGCGGCCGTCGGCGGTGGGACCGGTGCCGCCGGAGCCGTGGTTTTCGTAGTTCGGGTTGTTGGTCGCGGCCACGGCCAGCACGTTCTTCGCGTTCTCGGGCGTCTTCAGCGTGCTGGTGTTGGTCTCCGCGAAGGCCACCATGGCGTCCTCGTAGTCGCGGCTGTAGCGGTCGATGTCGCGGCAGTCGGAGGTGTAGGCGGTGGTGCCGTCGTTGCCCCAGGAGTTGGTGTGCACGCGCGCGCCGTAGCTGTAGTGGTTGGCCAGCTCGGTGTACAGGTTGAAGCCGCCCGCGTTGTAGCGGCTCGTGGCCATGCGCGCTTCGGGGGCCACGCCGTTGTAGTCGCTCGCGCCGGTGACGGGCGTCTGGTTGCCCACCGCCGTGCCGGCGGTGTGCGTCCCATGGGTGCTGCTGTTGCTGTCGGCCTGGTAGACGACCTTGCGGTGGGTGGGGCCGGGGGCATCGCCGTCGGGGTCGTCGAAGTAGCAGCTCGACTCCACGAAACCGCTGTCGATGTGGCCCAGCACCTGGCCCTCGCCGCGGATGCCGTGGTCCCAGATGGCGGTGTTGCCGCTCTGGGCCGTCTGCACGATCCAGACGACGTTGTTGTTGCGCTCGACGTACTCCGCCTGCTCCTCGATCCAGGCGACGCCCGGCAGGCGCGCGAGGTCGTGCAGCCGCTCGGGCGCGATGCGCAGGCGAAGCCGCGGGGCCCGCGCGTCGGGGTAGAGGCCGTCCAGCGCGGCGCCCAGCTTGCGGGCGCCGGCGGCGAGGAGGTTCGCGTCGACGCCGGGGAAGAGGTCCACCACGAGCCGCAGGCGCGTGTCGGCGCGGCGCTCGGGGTCCTGGTACACATGCGTGCCGATCTCGGGACTGAGCGCGTAGGCGGGCTGCCAGAGCCCCACGTAGTCCACGCTGCCAAGCGCGCCGGCGGCGGCGGCCTGCGCGCCCGTCATGCGCACGAGCCAGGCCCGCTCGGGCAGGTAGCCCAGCAGCTCCGCGCCGAGACTGCGCAGCTCGTCCTTGCGCGCCGTGCTCACGTCCGTGTTCCAGTGGACGATCCAGTGCGCGCTCTCGTCCGGATCGGGCGGGGCGATCCGCAGGCTCGGATCGGCCGGCGGCGCCACCGGCTGGCGGGTGTCGAGGCTGCCTGCCGCGAGCAGGATCTCGTTCGGCGCTCCGAAGGCCGGCAGCGCCAGGGCCAGCAAGAGCAGCAGGAGCGCGGAGGCCCTCGCTAGGCGACCGGAAAGAGGGTGGTGCCGGGTAAGCATGGCGGAACCTCCATGGGGCTTCATGAGAAGGGTAAGCCCAAGATTATCCACTATAGCGAACCCGTGCGCAACGGGAATGCTGACGATAGCGTCGAAACTGTGCTATGCTTGGGTCCGAATTGGGAAGCGCCCGGCGCGCTGGCCGGGCGTTTCGCGTAGGCAATGCACTACCCCCCACGACACTGGAGACGACCATGCGTCTGCTGAGACCGCTTCTCGGGCTCGCCCTTCTGCTCGCCACCGCGGCGACCGCCCTCGGCGCCACGCTTCCCGCCACCCCCGCCGCGCTGAACCACGCGCTGACGTCGCTGGAACTGGTGGATCGCTACCAGGCCCCCGTGGTCGACGCCAGCCTGGCTCGCCTCGAGGACGAGGAGCGCGAAGCGGAGGGCCTGCCCCCGCGCTTCGCGATCCCCTACCCGGTGGACGTCAACCCGGCCACCCGCGGCACCTGGGACACGCTGCCGAACGGCGATCGCGTGTGGCGGCTCCGCGTGAGCTCCCCCGGCGCGGTCAGCTTGAACCTCGGCTTCACCGTCTACGACCTGCCCGAGACGGCGCGCCTGGTGATCACCGCGGCCGACTACTCCAGCGGCCTCGAGGCCTACACCGCCGCCGACAACGCCGCGCTGGGCGAGCTGTGGACGCCGGTGCTCCTGACGGACGACATCGTGGTGGAGCTGACCGTGGCCGAGAAGGCCGTCAGCCGCGTGCTGCTCACGCTCGGCTCGATCAACGTGGGCTACCGCGGCTTCGGTCAGGATCTCGCCGCCGGCGATCGCTCGGGCTCCTGCAACGTCGACGTGGTCTGCCCCGAGGGCGACGACTGGCGTGGCGAGATCCCCGCGGTGGGCGTCATCTCCACGGGCGGCAGCACCTTCTGCACCGGCTTCATGGTGAACAACACGGCCCAGGACGGCACGCCCTACTTCATGACCGCCAACCACTGCGGAATCACCGCGGGCAACGCGGCCTCGCTCGTCGTCTACTGGAACTTCGAGAGCCCGAACTGCGGCGACCAGTGCTGCGGCTCGCTGGCCCAGCACCAGACCGGTTCCTTCTTCCGCTCGTCCTACGCGGCGTCGGACTTCACGCTGGTCGAGCTGGACGAACTGCCCAACCCCGCCTGGCTGGTGACCTACGCGGGCTGGGACAACACCAGCGCCGACCCCAGCGCGGCGATCGCGATCCACCATCCGAACACGGACGAGAAGTCGATCAGCTTCGAGTACGACCCCACCAGCACCACCAGCTACCTGAGCAACACGATCCCCGGCGACGGCACCCACATCCGCATCACGGACTGGGACCTGGGCACCACGGAGCCGGGTTCGTCGGGCTCGCCGCTCTTTAATCCGGCCCACAGGGTCGTGGGGCAGCTCCACGGCGGTTACGCGTCCTGCACGAGCCAGACCTCGGACTGGTACGGTCGCTTCTCGGTGTCCTGGACCCACGGCCTCAGCGCCTACCTGGACCCGATCGGCAGCGGCGCCACGGTCCTCGACACCTTCGACCCCGCCGCCACGGGCATGCGCGTGACCCCGGCCGACGGCCTCGTCTCCAGCGGCGACCAGGGCGGTCCCTTCACGCCCGACAGCAAGGTCTACACGGTGGAGAACGCGAGCGAGGCGAGCATCCAGTTCAGCGTCACCGATGACGCGAGCTGGGTCGACGTCACCGGCGGCGGCACGCTCGCCCCGGGCGCGACCGCCTACGTGACCGTGAGCATCAACAGCGGCGCGAACGGCCTGCCCCAGGGGCTGCAGCACGCGACGGTGCTGTTCACGAACGTCAGCACCGGCGACGGCGACACGCAGCGCAGCGTGGACCTGCAGATCGGCGCGCCGTCGCTGCAGATCAGCGAGACCTTCGACAGCAACCCCGGCTGGAGCACCCAGGGCCAGTGGGCCTTCGGCACGCCGACCGGTGGGGGCGGCGCGGATCACGGCAACGCGGATCCGTCCAGCGGCTTCACCGGCAGCTACGTCTACGGGTACAACCTGAACGGCGACTACACGAACAACATGCCGGAGTACCACCTCACCAGCACGGCCTTCGACTGCTCGAACCTCACGGCCACACAGCTCAAGTTCAAGCGCTGGCTCAACGTCGAGCAGCCGGCCTACGACCACGCCTACGTTCGCGTCAGCAACGACAACGTGAACTGGGTCGAGCTCTGGCAGAACGCCGCCGAGGTGACCGACAACGGCTGGCAGTCCATGGAGTACGACATCTCGGCGGTGGCCGACGGCCAGTCGACCGTCTACCTGCGCTGGACCATGGGCACCACGGACAGCAGCTGGCTCTTCAGCGGCTGGAACGTGGATGACGTGGAGATCTGGGGGATCAGCGGCGACGTGACCGCCGCCGGCGACGGCGCCGCGCCCCAGCGCAGCGCCCTGCTGGCCAACGTCCCCAACCCGTTCAACCCGAAGACGGAGATCCGCTACGCCGTGGCCACGGCCGGCGAGGTGCGGGTCGGCATCTTCGACGTGGCGGGCCGCCGCGTGGCGACGCTGGTCGCGGGCCACCAGGAGGCCGGCCGGCACAGCGTCACCTGGAACGGCACCGACGACAGCGGCCGCGCGCTCTCCTCGGGCGTCTACTTCGCCCGCCTCGAGACCGCCGGCGGCAGCGTCGACACGAGCAAGCTGACCTTGCTCAAGTAGCGCTCGCTAGCCGGCAGAAGTTGGCCCGGGGCAGGTGCCCCGGGCCTTCCTTTTGGGTGACCCGCGGGGCCTGTCGCGCTATCCTGCCTCCGCCGTCCCACCGGGCGGCGAGGAGGTGTGGCGATGTCCCGGCTGCTGCTCCCGCTGGTGTTGCTCGCGCTGGCAGGCTGCCAGCACTACGAGGTCGAGATCACGCTGGGCGCCGACGGCGGCGGCAGCCGCAGCGTGGAGCTGCGCGGCGACGTCCCCGGCCCCACGCCCGAGACCTCGGCCTCGCGGCTGCGGCTGGGCTTCTCCCTCGACGAGTCCGCCGGCTGGCGGCAGGTCGCCAGCGAGGACGACCCGCGCCGGCTCGTCTTCCGCCGCGAGCGCCGCGTGTCCGCGGCCGGCGACTGGCCCTCCTTCGACGGCGAGATCGCGATCCCGGGACGCGCCGGCGCGCTGCCCGCCGACGGGGACGTCCTCCTGAGCAACCAGGTCGAGGTGCAGCTCGACGAGACGCCGGGGCGGCGCAGCCTCAGCTACCGCGAGCGCTTCACCTGGAGCGGCATCCTGCCGGCGGCGAGCGGGATCGTCGCCGACGTGGTGACGGCCGCGCTCGAGGACGCCATCGAGGGGCTCAACCCGCTCGAGCGCGCCGAACTGCACGGCCTCGCGGCCGGCGCCGCCCAGCGCTACCTCGCGCTGGAGCAGGCGGAGTCCAGCGAGGCGGCCTACCACACCTTCGTCGGCGCCCTCGCCACGCAGATGCACGCGGTGCTCGCGCCGGGACATCCCGCGCTGACCACCACGCGCCTGGCGGCTCTGCTGGACGGCGTGCTCGGCGAGAGCAGCGAGGCGGGCGACGCCGCCTTCGAGGCGCTCCTGCCGGGCGCCGACCTCGTGGCGACCAGCGACCTCACCCTGCACCTCACGCTGCCCGGCCCGGTGCTGGAGAGCAATGCCGACAGCGTCGACGGCAACCGCGCCACCTGGCGCTTCGGCCTGAGCCAGGCGCTGCTGGAGCCCGTGCAGCTCTACGCTCGCACCGAGTTCACGCCCTAGGAGAGTCCATGCGCCTTCGCGCCGCCGCGTTCGTCATTCTGCTCGCTCTCGCGCCGCGCGCGACGGCGGTGGGCGAACTCCTGCTCGACTGCCCCGAGCGCGTGGACGAGGGCACGGCCTTCGTGATCGCCGTTGCGGCCGACACCGGCACCGACTCGTTGCGCGTGGACTGGCTCGGCGAAACCCTGCGGCCGGCGCTGCTGCCCGGGCCCGGCGGGCTCGAGGCGCGCGCGGTGCTGGGCATGGGCATGCACGAGCGTCTCGACGGGGACGTCCACACGCTCACGGTCACGGCCTGGCGGCGCGGCGTGGCGCAGCGCGTCACGCAGGGCATCGCGCGCGAGCCCCGCGACTACCCCGAGCAGCATCTCGAGGTCGCGCAGGAGTTCAACGAGATGTCCCCCGAGAAGCTGGAGCGCATCCGCAAGGAGCAGGCCGCCACGCGCGAGGCCCTGCGCCGCGTCACCCCTTCGCCGCGCTGGCCGCTGCCGCTGAGCCGTCCCGTGGCGGGCCGGACCACCAGCGACTTCGGCCTGCGGCGCTTCTTCAACGGCGAGCCCAAGAATCCGCACACGGGCGTGGATTTCGGGGCGAAGGCGGGGACGCCGGTGAGCGTCTGCGCGGACGGCGTCGTGATCCTCACCGGCGAGCACTACTTCGCGGGCAACTGCGTCTACGTGGACCACGGCGACGGCCTGGTGAGCATGTACTACCACCTCTCGGCCATCGGTGTGACGGTGGGCCAGCCGCTGCGCCGCGGCGAGATCCTGGGCCGCGTCGGCGCCACCGGCCGCGTGACGGCCGCGCACCTGCACTGGGGCGTCAGCGCGCAGGGTCAGCTGGTGGATCCGCTGCTGCTGATGGACCCCGCCGAGCGCTAGCCCCCTGGCGCCGAGGCGCTCCCGCCGCTATGCTGCCCGAACCCTCACGAAAGGAGACGCCATGCCCAGCGCCAAGCTGCCGGCGTTCAAGCTGGAGAACCAGGACGGCGAGACCGTCAAGCACACGGACCTTCGCGGCGAGCAGTGGGTGCTCTTCGCCTTTCCCAAGGCGGCCACCAGCGGCTGCACCGTGCAGGCGCTCGGCATGAAGGAGCAGGCGAGCTTCTTGGCCCGGCACGGCGTGAAGGTGCTCGGCCTCAGCCCCGACAAGCCCGCCGCGCTGGCCAAGTGGAAGGCCAAGGAG
The DNA here is from genome assembly GCA_020633725.1 of Candidatus Latescibacterota bacterium. Classification (NCBI taxonomy): domain Bacteria; kingdom Pseudomonadati; phylum Candidatus Latescibacterota; species Candidatus Latescibacterota bacterium. The sequence continues at coordinate 649,973 of JACKDC010000002.1, read as the reverse complement.
AAGTTCCCCTTCGATTTCCTCTCCGACCCCGAGCACACGCTGCTCGAAGCCCTCGGCGCCTGGGGCGAGAAGTCGATGTACGGCAAGAAGTACATGGGCGTGATCCGCTCGCACTGGATCGTGGACCCGCAGGGCAAGATCCTCGACGCCCAGGTGAAGGTGAGCCCCAAGGACAGCGTCAGCCGCGCGCGCGACTTCGTGGCCGGCCAGCGCGAGACCTCCTAGCGGTGGGACGTCCGGCGGACGTCGCCGCGCGCGACTTCAAGCCCACGCTCTTCAACCGCATCAGCGCGGCCATCGCGGCGGGCGCGGGCGCGGGACGCGGCGACGCGCCCATCGCGCTCCACGTGGGCGACACCTGGCTCGACCTGCCGCCCGAGCTGGGCACGCCGCTCGCCGGCGAGGACGAACCCTGGGCCGAGCGCCTCTCGCGCTACGGCGACACCCAGGGGGAACCGGAGCTGCGGCGGCGTCTCGTCGCCAAGCTGCGCGCGCGCAACGCGCTGCCCGTGAGCGATCCGCGCGAGATCCAGGTGACCTTCGGCTCCACGGGCGCGCTCTTCCTCGCGATGACGCGCCTGCTCGAGCCCGGCGACGAGATCCTCACCCTCGCCCCCGAGTGGACCATGCTCAAGGTGGTGGCCTCGGCGGCGAGGATGCGCCTCGTGGAGGTGCCCTGCTTCGATCGTCTCGCGGTGGACCCGGCGGGCGACCTCGGCGGCTGGCTGGCCGCGGCGCTGACGCCCCGCACCCGCGCGATCTACTTCAACAGCCCGAACAACCCCACCGGCGTCATGCTGCGCCGCGCGCAGCTCGAGGCGCTGGCCCACTTCGCCCGCGAGCACGACCTCTGGGTGCTCGCCGACGAGGCCTACGAGGACTTCGTCTGGTGCGAGGAGCCCTACCTCAGCATCGCCGCGCTGCCCGGCATGTTCGAGCGGACGGTGAGCATCTTCAGCGCGTCCAAGAGCTACGCGGCCGCGGGACTGCGCCTGGGCTACGCCGCGGCGCCGCGCGGGGTCATCGCCACGCTCAACCCCGGCCAGGTGGCCGCGGGCTACGAGCCCAACCGCCCCGCGCAGGTGATGGCGATCCGCGCCCTCGCCGCGCACGACGCGATCCGGGGCAGGCTGCGCGAAACCTACCGGCAGGGTCTCGAGGCCGCGCTGACGACGCTGCGCGTCCCGCACCTGCCCGCCGACGGCGGCTACTACCTGTTCCTGGATCTGCGCGAGCGGTGGGCCGGGCTCGGCGAGGACGCCAAGCTCGAGCGCATGCTCGGGGCCGGCGTGATCGTCAGCCCGGGCGAGCACTTCGGCGCCGACTACGACGGCTGGGCGCGCTTCTGCTTCACGTCCGAACCCCCCGAGCGCGTGGCCGAGGCCGCGCGCCGCGCGAACCAACTCTAGGCCGAAAGGACGTCCCGTGCACGTCGACACCCTGAAGCTGCAACTCGGCTACGCCCAGCATCTCCTGGCGGCGAGCCTCGCCGACGTCACGCAGGCCGAGAGCCTGCGGCGGCCCGAGGGCGGGGGCAACAGCATCAACTGGCTGGCCGGGCATCTGCTCGACGCGCGCAACGGCGTGCTCAAGCTGCTCGGCGCGGCGCCTGTCATGGACGAAGCCCGCCTCGCGCCCTACCGGCGCGGGTCGACGGGGCAGGCCGAGGCCGCTGGCGCCCTGGACCTGGATTCGCTGCGCGACGCGCTGGCCGCGAGCCATGCCGCGATCAAGGCGGGACTCGGCGCCGTCCCGGAGGAGCGCCTGCGCGAGGCGGCGCCGTTCAGTCCTTTCGGCAGGGACGACGAGACCGTCGGCACGCTCCTGGCAGGCGTGGTCTTTCACGAGTGCTATCACGTGGGACAGGTGGGCATTCTCCGGCGCGAGCTCGGCAAGCCGGGGATCATCCGCTAGTCCGCGCGAACTCCCCCATGAACGCGGCCAGCACGCGCGCGCTCTCCAGCGGCAGGCCGTTGTAGAGGCTGGCGCGGCAGCCCCCCACGCTGCGGTGGCCCTTGAGGCCGATCAGGCCCGCGGCCCCGGCGGCGGCGAGGAAGCGCGCCTCGAGCGTCTCGTCCGGCAGGCGGAAGACCACGTTCATCGACGAACGCTGCGCCACGGGCACCGGACAGCGGTAGAAGCCGCCGCTGTCGTCGATCGCCGCGTAGATCAGCGCCGCTCGCTCGGCAGCGCGGCGGGCCGCGCCGTCGATCCCGCCCTCGCGCTCCATCCAGGCCATCACGAGGCCGAGCACGTAGACGGCGAAGACCGGGGGCGTGTTGGCCAGCGAGTCCTGCGCCGCGTGCACGCCATAGTCCAGGTAGCTCGGCAGCGCGCGCCCCGAGCGGCCCAGCAGCGACTCGTGGACGATCACCACCGTCACACCGGCCGGACCCGCGTTCTTCTGCGCGCCGGCGTAGGCCAGGCCGAGTCGCGCCACGGGCAGCGGCCGGCTGAGAAAGTCCGAGCTGACGTCCATCACGAGCGGCGCGCCGCCGCTGGACGGATACTCCGGCCACTGCAAGCCGCCGATGGTCTCGTTGCTCGTGAGGTGCAGGTAGGCGGCGTCCGGGTCCGGGGTGAACTCGCCCGCCTCGGGCAGACGGCCGTCGTCGTCCCAGACGGCGCGGACCTGGCCCACGCGACCCGCGTCGGCGAAGGCCTTGCGGCCCCAGGCGCCGCTGAGCAGGTAGTCCGCGCGACCGCGCTCGGGCAGCAGGTTCAGCGGCAGCATGGCGAACTGCAGCGTCGCGCCGCCGCCGAGGAAGAGGACGCGGAACGCGTCGTCCAGCCCGAGCAGGGCGCGCAGGCGGCGCTGCGCCTCGGTGTGCAGGGCGCGGTAGGCGTCCCCGCGGTGGCTGATCTCGAGCAGCGACATGCCCCGGCCCTGGTAGTCCAGCAGCTCGGCCTGGGCCTGCTCGAGCACGGCGAGGGGTAGCGCGGCGGGGCCCGCCCCGAAGTTGTGCGCGCGCGTCACGGCGTTTCCTCCCGGCGGTAGGCGCTGACCAGGGCGACGATCTCGTCGCCGATGCGGGCCAGGTTCTCGGCGCTGCTCGCCCCCAGATGCGGCGTCATGATGACGCCCGGCGCGGTCAGCAGCGGGCAGTCCGGCGGCGGCGGATCGCTGGGCCAGACGTCGGTCGCATAGGCGCGCAGGCGGCCCGCGCGCAGGGCCGCCGCGACGGCGTCCAGGTCCACGCAGTCGCTGCGCCCCGTGTTGACGATCGCCGCGCCAGGCCGGAGGCGGGCGAGGGCCTCCGCGCCCAGGATGCCGCGGGTCTGGTCGTTCAGCGGCAGGTGCAGCGACACGTAGTCGGCGGCGGCGAGGAGCTCGTCGAGACTGGGCAGCAGCGTGGCGTCCTCGCTCGTGTCGAGATAGGGATCGTGGGCCAGCACGCGCATGCCGAAGGCGCGGGCGCGGCGCGCCACCTGGCGGCCGATGTTGCCGAGCCCCAGCAGCCCCAGGGTCTTGCCGTGCAGCTCCGTGCGCGACAGCTGGCTCTTCAGCCACTGCCCGCCGGCCATGCCCACGTGGCCCTCCACCAGGCGCGTGGGAATGGCGAGCAGCAGCGCCATCGCCAGCTCGGCAACGGCGATGGCCGAGGCGCGCGGCGTGTTCCTGACGGCGATGCCGCGCGCCGCCGCGGCGGTCTGGTCCACGTTGTCCAGGCCCACGCCGCCGCGGATCACCAGCTTGAGATTCGGCGCGCGCGCGATGAGCGCCGCGTCGCAGCGGGTCTTGCTGCGGACGATGAGCAGCTCGGCGGCGGCGATGTCGTCCAGCGACTCGCTCACCGTGCCGAAGGCGGCGAGGCGGCGGGGCAGTTCGGCGTCGAAGCGGTCGGCGATCAGGATGTGCACGGCGGTCCTGTCCTCCCGGCTGAGTCCGCCGGGAGATTAGCAGAGTTCGGGCCATGCCGCCGCAATCAAGCGTCGTTGGCGCGCCACCCATGTGCTAGAAGAAGCCATGAGCCAGCAGCGCCGCGCCACCCTTCTTGGCCTCGCCGCCGTCCTCCTCTGGTCGACGGTGGCCACGGCCTTCGCGCTCAGCCTCCGCCGCCTCACGCCGGTGCAGCTGCTCGTCTACTCGACGGCCGTGGCGACCCTGGTGCTGGGCGGCCTCGCGGCGCTCCGCGGCGAGTGGCCGGCGCTGCGGCGCGCGCCGCGGCGGGAGATCCTGCGGGCGCTGGGGCTGGGGATCGTCAATCCCTGCCTCTACTACCTGGTGCTCTTCACGGCCTATGCGCGCCTGCCGGCCCAGGTGGCCCAGCCGCTCAACTACACCTGGGCGCTCACGCTGGGCCTCTTGAGCATCCCCCTGCTCGGACAGCGCTTCCGGCCGCGGCTGCTCCTGGCCGGCCTCGTGGCCTACGCCGGCGTGCTGGTGATCTCGCGGCAGGGGGCGGGCGGCCCCGCCGACGCCTTCGGCGTCGCGCTCGCTCTCGGCTCGACCCTGCTCTGGGCGCTCTACTGGATCGGCAACACGAAGAGCGCGCTGCCCCCCACGGCGGGGCTCTTTCTCAACTTCGCGGCGGGGTTGCCGGCGGTGGCGCTGGTCTGCGCGCTGACGGACGGCTTCGTCCCCGCCGACTGGCGCGGCCTCTGGGGCGCGCTCTACGTGGGCACGGTGGAGATGGGCTTCACCTTCGCGCTCTGGCTCGGCGCGCTTAAGCTGGCCGACAGCGCGGCGCGCGTGGCCAATCTCATCTTCCTCGCGCCCTTCCTGTCGCTGGTCTTCATCGCGCGGGTGGCCGGCGAGACGATCCAGCCCGGCACCCTGGTGGGGCTGGTCTTGATCGTCGGCGGACTGCTGATCCAGGCCCGGGACTAGCCCAGCGTCACCAGCGCGATGCCGCCGAGCGCCAGCACGGCCGCCACCAGCTTGCGAGGGGTGAAGGGCTCGCGCAGGAAGAGCGTGGCCAGCAGCAGGACGAAGATGGTGCTGGTCTGGTTCAGCACGGCCGCCGCGCCGGCCTGCGCGTACTTCATGCCGCCGATCCAGAGCAGCAGCGCGAGGCAGGAGCCGAGCAGCGCGCCGGGGACGCTGAAGCGCCAGTTAGTCGCAGGGCGGAAGACGCCGAGCAGCCGGCGGCGACGCGGATGCAGCAGCGCCACCGGCACCATGAAGGCGAAGGTGGACACCTGGCGCACCGTGGTGGCCCAGAGCACCGGCGTCCGCTCCAGCACGGGCTTGGCCCAGACGATGGCCAGCCCCATCGTCCCCATGGCGGACACGCCGTAGATGATCCCCATGATCAGCCCGCGCCGGTCCAGACCTTCGGGCAGCCGTGCGCGCGAGGTCATCAGCACGGCCGTGACCACCAGCACCATGCCGAGCAGCTGCCAGAGGCTCAGCCGCTCGCCCAGGAGCAGGAAGGCGAAGCCCACGATGAAGGGCGAGTACATGCAGTCGACGATGGACGTGAGCCCCGCGCCCAGCCGATTCAGCGCCCGGTGGAAGAAGGTGTCCGCCACGGCGATGCCCAGCACGCCCGAGGCCGCCAGGATCGCGTAGTCAGTCCAGGGCAGCGGGCGCCAGAGCTGCTGGCGGCTCAGGATCAGCAGCGGGACGAACACCACCAGCGACACGCCCACGCGAAACAGATTCAGCGCGAACGGCGAGATGCTCTCCACCGAGCGCTTGAACAGGATGACGGCGAACGCCCACACCACCGCCGCCCCGATCGCGTACAGCTCGCCCATGGCACTCCTGCCGCTGAGGAAGGACGTAGGGTGCGTCAAGGGACCCGCGGATGCAAGGGAATAGGCCCGTTAGCCTCCCCAGAGCGGGGGATCCGTCGCCAGCCAGATCAGAACGGCCGCGAAGGCAGCAGCGGCGACGATGACTGCCCCCGCCGCTCCGCTCCGCGCGCGGCCCTCCAGCTCGCTCTGTCCCGCGCGCAGCGCCGTGACCGTTGCGAGCGGCAGGCGTTGCAGGCCCTCGGGCGGTTGTCGCAGGGTCGCGCTGCGCGCGGCCACCACCAGCGTGTCGTTCTCCAGCGCGATGAAGTAGCCATGCCCGGTGCTGCCGTCGTCGAGCCACCACCGCACCGGCGCGTTGGTCGGGATCGCGGCGAGGGCGGAGCCGTCCGGGTCGTCCGCCGGTACGATCTGCCGCTCCTGGTACGCCGGCGCGCAGGCCGCGCAGAGGAGCGACAGGAGGATCAGGACCCGGAACGATTGGCGCACGGCTTACCCCCGCGTTCGGGTTTGGCGTCAGTAGGTGGACCAGCCGCTCGAGGACGAGAACGAGATAGCCAGCGCGACGACGAACACGGTGGCCGTGACCAGGGTCACGCCGAGCACGCCCAGCACGATCGGCTCGCCGCGCGGATCCCAGCGCTTCAGCTCCACCAGCTCGGCGACGGGAATCCGCTGATCCCATCCGCCCGGCACTTCGAGATCGATGCGGCGGCTCGCGAGAACCAGCGTGTCCGGCGTGGCCGCGACCAGGAAGCCCCGACCGGCGCGGCCATCCTCGAGGCGCCAGTGGACGCGCTCGCCCAGTTCCAGATCCAGCGCCATGGGCGCCGGCGCGCCCGCGTCGGCCATGTCGGGCAACAGCACTGGCTGACGAAGCGGTGACGAGCAGCCCTGGAGACCGGCCAGCGCCAGGCAGAGCAGGGCCAGTGTGCGTCGCGCCGGCTTCACGGCAGGCTCACCCAGGTAGTCAGCGCGAGACCCAGGGCGATGAGGAGGTAGTCGCGCAAGGGGAGCCAAGGGGTCCAGGCCATGAGGGTGCAGCGCTCGATGTCGGCCAGGGGAACCGAGAGAATGGGATGCGCCGCGCGGGGCAGCGGCCGCGCCGAATCCCCCGGGCCGCGGAAGACGCGCAGCCAGAGCGCGTCCGGCCCCACCTGCTCGAGCTTGCCCTGGAGCCGCCTGCCGTCGACGAGATCGATCTCCAGCAGGTCGCCGGGCTCCACGGGCCTGCCCGCGATGCGCGCGAAGGCGTCGCCCCCGGCGTTGTCCTCCACCAGCACGCTGCGTGTGGTGCCGCAGCCGGTCGTGGCCAGCAGCAGCATAAGTCCTGCGAGTTTCCAGAAGGGCCGCATCGTCACCTCCCCCGACGAATGATGTCTTCCGGCCGCGCGGGCTGTCAACCGCCGTCACGGTTGAGGCCGGGGGAGTCCACGCGCTATAATTGGGGGCCGCCACGCCTTCACCCCGGGAGGACCCGCCATGCGTCGCCTCTTTGCCGCCGTCTGCCTGCTCGCGCTCGCCAGCCCCGCGCTCGCCACCGCTCCCGCGCCCGACCCCGCCACCGACTCGAGCGCCGACTGGCAGCTCTGGCTGGACGGCGGACCGCGCGGTGATCGCGTCATGCCGGCGCCGCTCGGCCCCTTCAACTACCTGCGCGAGTTCGACCAGATCGTCGGCTTTCTGGCCGACTGGCAGGTGAGCGACCCCGACTCCAGCGACTACGGCGGCGAGATCGAGGCCGAGGCGGGCTATCTCGGCGACGTCATCCAGACCGACAACACGCTCGAGTCCATCTGGTGCTGGTCGCGCTACAAGCAGCTCACGGGCAGCACGGCCTACGACGACAACATCGCCGCGGCCTGGGTCTACTCCACCAACTACCCGGCCTGGCTCGAGGAAGGCGCCGCCGGAGACGACTACTATCGCGTCCACAACTGCGCCTGGGGGCTCACGGCCGTGCTGATGTACGCGGAAGCCACCGGCGATCACTCCTACGACGCCTACGCCGAGACCTGCGCGCAGTACATCGTCGACCATCCGCTGGTCATCGACGGCACCGTGTGGAACCAGCGCCTGGACGCCTTCTGCAAGGGCTGGGCGGCCGGCAATCTGTACATCTTCTCGGAGGCCACGGGCAACCTGACCTACCGCGACAGCGCGCTGATCCAGGGCGACGACGTCCTCGCCTGGATCGACGCCGCGCCCGCCGCCAACCTGGCCGCCGAGTACTGGGCGATGAGCAGCGGCACGGCGCTCTGGGGCGTCTGCAACTCCGTGTTCGCCTACGACCCCGCCTACGGCCAGAACTGGCTCGCGACGAACGCCCAGTACGTGGACACCTGGCAGGACTGGTACAGCGTCCCCGGTTACGACTGGGACGTCGCCTGGAACGTGGCCTACGGCAACGCGCACTTCGCGATCTACGACCTCACCGGCGACCCGGCCCACCTGGGCTACGCCAAGACCATCATGGACGCGCTGCTCAGCTACGACACGGACGACGACGGCGGCATCGTCTCGCAGAGCACCGATCCCGTGACCGAGGACATGACCTGGGTCACGAACTACCTCTGCAAGTTCGGCGTGGACCGGCTGATGGGCGACGTCTACACCAACGACACCGGCGTGCTTCGCTTCGGCGGCCTCGTGGACGGCCAGCAGTTCGGGCCGGGCGAGACGATCCCCATCGTGATCCAGGCCACGAACTTCGGCCTCGCGGGGCAGACCGGCGTCACGGTGGAGCTCGAGGGCGACTACGGCACCGGCAGCTGGACGCGCAACCTGCCCTTCGTGGCCGTGGACACGCTCGTGGTGAACCCGGCCTGGACGCCGCCCACGCCCGGCAGCTACACGCTGACCGCGCGCACCGTGCTCGCCGGTGACGAGAACCCCGCCAACGACGCGCTCACGATCACCGTCCACTACGACTGGCCGGTGGGCGTGCCCGAGCTGGGCGTCTTCGCCGAGGCGCCGCGCGTCACGACGAACCCCTTCCGCGAAGGCACCGGCCTGCGCTTCGCGCTCGCCGCGCCCGCCTCGGTCCGGCTCGAGATCTTCGACGTGAGCGGCCGCCGCGTCGCCACCCCGGTCGCCCGCCGTTTCGACGGCGGCGCGCAGGTCCTCCAGTGGGACGGCCGCGGCGCCGACGGCCAGACCCTCCCCGCCGGGCTCTACCTCTACCGCCTCGCGGCCGACGAGGCACGGCACAGCGGCAAGCTGCTCAAACTCCGCTAGTTGCCCGAACAAGCTCCCGCCCGGGGCGGCGCGTGCCGCTCCGGGCTTTCCATTGCGCTCAAGTTTCCCCGCGCTCCTTCCGATAGCCCAGGCGACGTCACCGCGACATGGCCCGTGAGACGGAAGGAGACCCCGTGCGCGCGATTCTCATCAGCCGGAGCCTGGCGATCTCGGCCTTCGCCGCCGCCCTCAGCCTCGGCGGCTGCTCCGACAGCCCGACCACCAGCAGCCAGAATCCGGGCGAGAACCCCGGCGGCCCCGCGATCAGCCTGCTGGAGCCGCTCAGCCTGAACCGCCAGGTGCTGCTCGTGGACACGCTGGACGACCTCACGGCCACGCTCAAGGCCGAGGCCCCCACCGGCTACACCCTGGACAGCGTGACCCTGCACAGCCTGGACGCGGACGACAACTCCGTCGCCGTGCTGGCCACGCTCCGCGACGTGGGCGACGCCGCCGACGGCGACATGGTGGCCGGCGACAAGATCTTCGCCGGCGTGGCGCCGAACCTGAGCTACCCGGATCCCCAGATCCTGCGCGTGGCGGCCCACCTCCAGGCCAGCGGCAGCACCGGCGGCTCCCTCGAGCTGTGGACCGAAGCGCGCGAGTTGCCCGTGCTGAGCACGGACCTCGTCTTCACGCACGGGCCCGACGCGACGCCCCAGGGCCTCACCACGGGCGTGAGCACCGACCTCCGCGTGGTCACCGAGCTGATGGTGGCCGACTCGCTCACGCTGGACAGCGTGGACCTCTACCGGGTCACCTCCACGGGCGACAGCGTCGAGCTGCTCTCGCCGCTGCGCGACAACGGCGACCTGACCAACGGCGACGAGATCCAGGCCGACGGCAACTACACCACCATCGTCGAGGGCATGTTCATCGTCGCGCCGCAGACGCTCTACCTCCGCGCGCTGGCCACGGCCACGAGCGTCACCGGGACCACGCACACGAGCTGGTCGGTGATCGCCGAACTGCCCGTGCGCTACCCGCCCACCGAGGGCCTGGTGAACGTGGCGCTCAGCTATCAGGACTCCATCGAGACGCGCTGGCAGGACGCCATCGACGCCAGCGAGGACCTCGAGGCCACGCGCGACGCCTTGCTGAGCTGGCTCGACGGCCAGGACCACGTGGTGGACGCCTATCTCGCGCCCGACCGCGGCAGCCTCTGGGCCGTCTACAACAACGGCTTCGAGGCGGGCGTGCTGCTGGCCGACCCGGCGGACGGCCCCCTCTATGGTACGAGTGGGGGCGCGGGCATCGCCGACGCGCCCGTGCGCCCGCACCGCGACCCGGCGACCACGGCCCCGCTGATGAGCGTGGGCGTGCCGGCGCGGCCCGTCAGCGGAAACGACGACCGCAACCTGGGCGACCCGGACGAGGTGGACTCGAACCTGGCCCTCGTCTACAGCCCCTTCGCCACCTGGCTGGAGGGCCTGGGCGGGACGGATCCCGCGAGCACGGTGGCCACGCTCTTCGACGACGCGCACTGCCCCAGCTTCGGCGTCGACTACCTGCGCGACGCGGAGGCGACCGTGGACGCCCTGCGCGATCTCTATCGCTACGGCGCGGTGAGCATCTTCACGCACTCGGCGCAGCTGGCCGGCGGCGAGCTGGCCCTCCTCACGGGCGAGGAGGTGGACTACGAGCGCTGCCTGGCCCACTCCTGGGACCTCTTCGACAGCCATCCGAGCATGTGCATCGTGCGGACGGACGGCCGCAGCGTCTTCGCGGTGAAGGCGGGCTTCGTGGCGAAGTACAACCATCGGTTCCCGAACAGCATCATCCAGATCGCGGCCTGCGACGTGAGCGCGAACAACATCTGGCCGCTCGCGTTCATGGAGAGCGGCGTGGGCTACCTCACCACCTTCGACGGCAGCGTCACGGTGGACTTCGCCAACGAGGCCTCGCTGGCCTTCTGGAGCAACCTGCTGGAGAACGGTGACCGCAGCGGCGCGGCCTACGAGGCGTCGCCGCAGGTGGATCCGGGCCATCGCCACGCGGCCTTCACGGCCACGGGCAACCCGATGCTCTTCTACGGCCAGGAGCTGCAGAACGGCGGCTTCGAGCTGGGCACCCTGGCCGCCTGGGACGTGGCCGGCGACGGCCGCGTCATCTCGCGCCTGGACGACCAGCTGCCCATCGACGGCAACGCCATGGGCATCATCTCCACGGGCCTCGGCTACACGCTGAACACCGGCGAGATCAACCAGGTGGTCTGCGTGCCCGCCACGGCCACGCAGCTGAGCTTCCACTACAACTTCTTCAGCGAGGAATTCCTCGAGTGGTGCGGCTCGGGCTACCAGGACTACTTCCAGGTGAGCGTGATCAACGGCGTCGGCACGGAGACCGTGATCTTCTACATCGAAGTCGACAACATGTGCGACTCGGTCTATCCGGCCAACATCCAGTTCGATCAGGGCCCGCTGGGCGACGACAACGGCGTCTACTACACCGGCTGGCGCCAGCTCGGCCTCGACCTGACACCCTGGGCCGGTCAGACCGTGACGCTCCGTTTCGCCGCGGGGGACATCGGCGACAGCATCTTCGATTCGGCGATCCTGATCGACGCCATCAGCATCGAATAGCGCGCAGAGAGAGGGTCAGACGCACGGCGGCCGCGGGGGTGACCCCGCGGCCGTCTTGTCTTGCGTTGTCATTGGGGCGCGCTACTTCAACAGGACGAGCTTGCTTGTTTCGCTCCGGCCAAGTGCGGCGACTCGCGCGAGGTAGAGGCCGCTCGGCAGCGCGTGGCCCGCGTCGTCGCGGCCGTCCCAGATCACCTGCTGCGGGCCGGACGGACGGGCCGCGTCCGCGAGGAGCCGGCGCACCTGGCGGCCCTGGGCGTCGTGCACGGTCAGGGTCGCGCGCGCTGCCGCGGGCAGCGAGAAGCTGATCGCCGTGGCAGGGTTGAACGGGTTGGGCGCGGCACCTAGCGCCAGCGTTGCGGCCTGTGCGTCGGCCACGGCCGTCGGGCTAGCCGCCGTGGCGTAGAGGCCGTCGTACGTGGCGACGTAGATGCGGTCGTCCGTCGGCAGGACGGCGCAGTACGTGGCGGCGTAGGGCAGCCCGTCGCCGATGTCGACCCAGGTCGCGCCACCGTTTCGGGTCAGCAGCACCTCCGCGCCCCGCAGGGCCACCAGCACGTCGCCGTTGAGCGGATCCATGCAGAGATCGAGGACGTTGCCCGCAAGGATCTGCGTCCAGTGGCCGCCGCCGTCCAGCGTCTCCCAGACGCCGAGGGCCGGATCGTCGGGCTCCCAGGTGCCGCCCTGGGCCGCGTAGATGTGCTGCGCGTCGAGCGGATCCACTTCGATCTGGCCGACGAAGGACGCGCAGACCATGTCGCCGGAGATCTCGGTCCAGGTCGCCCCCGCGTCGCTGCTGCGCAGGATGCCGTCATTCACGCCGGGATAGCTCGGAATGCCGGTGCCCACGAGGACGTCGCCGCCCGGCCCCACGGTCAGCGCCATCCCGGCTTCCTCCCAGCCGAACGGATGCACCGTGGTCCAGGTCTGGCCCGCGTCCTGAGAGCGATAGATGCCGCCGGGGCTCTCGCTGTAGATCGAGCAGGCGAAGAGCGTGCTCTCGTCGCCGGGCAGGCGGCCGAGGCCCGTCACGGTGCCGAAGGTGCCCGAATGCACGATCGGACCCTGGGCGACGAGCCCCGCGTCATCCTCGATCCAGCCGTAGAAGAAGCCCCCGTAACGGCCGGTTAGCAGGAAGTCGGAGTCTGTCGGGTGTGGCAACAGGCTGTAGACGTCGTTGATTTCCTGCAGCTCACGCACCAGCCACTCCCCGGCGACGGGATCGTAGATCCGGTAGCCGCCGTTCACGCCCATCAGCAGCCGGCCGTGCGCCGGATCTGCCTTGAGGCAGTTGCTTCCCGGCGACCCGTCGTAGCCGGGAATGAGTTCCCACTCCACCGCACTTGCGCCGGTGCTCAGCAGGAGTGCGAACAGCGTCGCGATCACCTTGCGCATTCCTTCCCTCCTATTTCATGCCCCCCGGCAGGACCCGGTGGGCCCTTTTCAATGATAGCGATCGGAGCAAGGGGGACACAAGTGGTCGGTCGAGCGCCGGCCCGCCGCCAACATGACGCTGCTAGAGCTTCCGTCGGCCGCAAAGCGGGCAGACGTCGCCCTCTTCGCGCGATCGCTGCAACTCGTCGACGAACCCGGCGCCGAGGATGCCAGTCGGGAGCGCGAACATGCCGATGCCGAGGATCGCGATGATCGAGGCGAAGACCTTTCCGAGCACGGTCACGGGGTACATGTCTCCGTAGCCCACCGTAGTCAGCGTGGCGATGGACCACCACATGGTCGCCGGTATGCTCGAGAACACGTCGGGCTGATGCGGGTTCTCGCAGAAGTACAGCACACTCGCGGAGAGGACGAGCAGCAGGGCCATCAGAGCAGTGACCAGTACGAGTTCTTCCCGCTTCGAGACGAATACTCGCCGCATGAGGTCGAGCGAGGAGTAGTAGCGCCCGATCTTTGCGATGCGCAGTACCCGCAGCAGGCGCAGGACTCGCAGAGACCGCAAGTCCAGGCCGAGGAAGGGCAGATAGAAGGGCAGGACCGCAACGAGATCGATGACGAGCAACCCGCGCCGCGCGTACGCGGCACGACCACGAAACGGGTGGGAGAACCTCGGATCCTCGACGCAGGACCACAGCCTTGCAGCGTACTCGACGGTGAACACGGCGACAGAAAGGACCTCGAAGATCCTCAGAGACCCACCCACCGTAGCCTCAACGCTGCCCACGGTGCCGAGGATCGCAGCTAGCACGTTGAGGAAGATGAGCACCAGAATGAAGACGTCAAATGCGCGGCTGGCCCGGTCCCCTGGGTGGGCGACCTCGACGATCTCCCACACCCGGCGCCGCATCCTCATGGGGCCCACACGCGGGTGTTACCCATGCAGACGCCCCCACTGGCGGCTGCCGGGGCGCCGGCCGAGGCTTTCCGCCATCGCCGCCCCGGCCGCGACCAGCGCCTCAAGGTCGACGCCGGTCTCCACACCGCTGCGCTCGAGCATGTAGACGAGATCCTCGGTGGCCAGGTTGCCCGCCGCACCGGGCGCGTAGGGACAGCCGCCGAGGCCGGCGGTGGAGGCGTCGAAGGTGCTGATGCCCAGCTCCAGCCCGGCGAGCACGTTGGCCAGCGCGGTGCCGTAGGTGTCATGGAAGTGCAGGGCAAGCCGGGCGGCGGGGATGGTCTCGAGCAGGTAGGCGGTGGTGGCGGCGACGTCGCGTGGGCCCGCCGCGCCGATGGTGTCGCTGATCGCGATCTCGTCGCAGCCCATGGCGAGTAGCCGCTCGGCCAGCGGCCGCACGGCCTCCTTGGCGACCTCGCCCTCGTAGGGACAGACGAAGCAGGTGGACAGGTAGCCGCGCACCGTGAGCCCCGTGGCCAGCGCGCGCTCCACCACCGGCGCGAAGACGGCCAGGCTCTCGTCGATGCTCATGCGGATGTTGTGCCGCGTGAAGGTCTCGCTGGCCGCCGTGAAGACGGCGATGCGCTTCACCCCCGCCGCCAGCGCGCGCTCCAGCCCGCGCTGGTTGGGGACGAGCGCGGAGTAGGTCACGGGACCGGCCGACGGCAGTTCGGCGAAGACCTCGCCGGCGTCGGCGAGCTGCGGGATCACCTGGGGGTGGACGAAGCTGCTCGCCTCGATGTCGCGCAGCCCCGCTTCGCCGAGCGCGCGAATGAAGGCGACCTTGTCCGCCGTGGAGACGATGCGGCCCTCGTTCTGCAGGCCGTCGCGCGGGCCGACCTCCACGATGCGAACGCGACTAGGAAGCTGCATCGTCCTCGTCCTCCAGCTCCACCAGCACCGCCCCCAGCTCCACCAGCTCACCCGCTTCGCAGTTCACCTTGCGCACGCGGCCGGCGTGGGGCGCCGAGAGCGTGAGCTCCATCTTCATCGACTCCATGATCACCAGCGGCTCGTGGGCCGCGAAGCTCGCGCCGGGCGTGGCCAGGATCTTGAGCACGGCGCCCGGCATCGGCGCGGTGAGGGAACCGCTGCGCGCGGCGCCGGCTTCGGCGCTGGCGCGGCGGGGGCCGTCGTCGACCTTCTCCAGCACGTGGACGCGACCGTCCAGCCACACCTGCACGCGCCCGCCTTCGCGGTGGCAGAAGAAGGGATGCACCGCGGTGCCCAGGCGCAGGTAGCCCGCGCCCGTGGCGAGCAGCTCGAGCTCCACGGCCTGCGCGCGGCCGTCCACCGCGGCGAGATGGCTGGCGTCGGGCCGGCGATCCGCGCGATCGAGGGTGACGGTCACAACGTCCCCGCCGGCGACGGGTCTGAGGCGCAGCGTGGGCATCAGACGTTCCTCCAGTGCCGGCCCTGCTGCCAGGGGCTGTCGTCGCGCTCCGCGGTCGGAACGCCGCCTTCGCCCGCGCCGTTCGCCCCGGCGGTGGCGAGGGCCGCCGCGATGGCCACGGGGTCGTCCACGGCGGTCTCGGGCGTGGGCGTGAGGGGATGCTCGTCGAGGAAGTGCGTGTGCAAGTCGCCGGCCGCAAAGGCGGGGTGATCCACCACCGCGGCGAGGAACTCGATGTTGGTGCTCACGCCGAGCACCACGAAGCGCCGCAGCGCCCAGGCCATGCGGCGGCGGGCCTCTTCGCGGTCGGTGCCCCAGACCACCAGCTTGGCGAGCATCGGGTCGTAGTGCATGCTGACCTCGGAGCCGCGGCGCACGCCCGCGTCCACGCGCACGTGCGCGCCCCAGGGCGGCGAAAACTGCGCGAGCTGGCCGGTGGAGGGCAGGAAGCCGCGCGCGGGGTCCTCCGCGTAGACGCGGCACTCCATGGCGTGGCCGCGCTGCGCCAGATCCTCCTGGCGGAAGGGCAGCGCGCCGCCGGCGGCCACCTCCACCTGCGCGCGCACCAGGTCCTGGCCCACCACCAGCTCGGTGACGGGGTGTTCCACCTGCAGGCGCGTGTTGACTTCGAGGAAGTAGAACTGCCCGTCGGGCGCGAGGATGAACTCCACCGTGCCCGCGCCGCGGTAGTTCAGCGCGCGGGCGGCGGCCACGGCGGCCTCGCCCATGCGGGCGCGCAGGGCGGCGTCCAGGGCGGGCGAGGGCGTCTCCTCGACGATCTTCTGATAGCGCCGCTGGATCGAGCACTCGCGCTCGAAGAGATGCACGCAGTTCCCCTTGCCGTCGCCGAAGATCTGGAACTCCACGTGCCGTGGCCGCTCGATGTACTTCTCCACGAAGACCCGCGCGTCCCCGAAGGCCTTCTGCGCCTCGCGCGCGGCGGCCTCCATGGCGGCCTGCAGCTCGCCCGGCTCGCGCACGATGCGCATGCCCTTGCCGCCGCCGCCCGCCGCGGCCTTGAGCAGCACCGGGTAGCCGATTTCGCCGGCGGCCTTGGCGAGCGCCTCGGGGTTCGCGGTGTCGCCCGACCAGGACGGGATCGTCGGCACGCCGCTGCCCTCCAGCGTGCGCTTGGCGACGATCTTGTCGCCCATGGCCTCGATCACGTCCGGCTGCGGCCCGATGAACGTGACGCCCGCCTCGGCGCAGGCCTTGGCGAAGCGCGCGTTCTCGGAGAGGAAGCCGTAGCCCGGGTGCACCGCGTCGGCCCCGTGTTCGGCCGCGATGCGCACCAGCAGCGCCTGGTCGAGATAGGTCTCGCCCGGCGCCGCGCCCGGCAGGTGGACGGCCTCGTCGGCACGCATCACGTGCAGCGCCTTGCGGTCCGCGTCCGAGTACACCGCCAGCGAGCGGATCCCCATCTCCTGCAGCGTCTGGGAGACGCGAACCGCGATCTCGCCACGGTTGGCGATGAGCACCTTCTTGAACATCAGTCCTCGATCCAGTTCGGCGTGCGCTTGGTCAGGAAGGCCGCGAGTCCCTCCTGACCTTCGGGGCTCACGCGAATCTCGGCGATGCGCCGCAGCGTCTCCTCGCGGTGCGCGCGCGGATCGCCCGCCACCGCGTTCCACAGGGCCTTGCAGGCGGCCAGCGCACCCGGACTGTTGCGCTTCAGCTGCGCGGTGAGGTCCGCGATGGCCGCGTCCATGGCAGGCTCGACGGGGTAGATCTCGGCGATCAGACCGAGACGCCGCGCCGTCGGCGCATCGAAGCGCTCGGCGGTGAGCGCGTAGCGTCGGCTCGGCCCCGCGCCCATGCGCGCCACCAGGTAGGGGCTGATCATCGACGGCACGATGCCGAGCTTCACCTCGCTGAGGCAGAAGCTCGCGCGCTCCACCGCGAGGGCCAGGTCGCAGGCGGCGACCAGCCCCACGCCCCCGCCGAAGGCCGCGCCCTGCACGCGCGCGATCACGGGCTGGGGCGCGCCGGCGATGGCCTCGAACATGTCGGCGGCCAGGCCCGCGTCGGCGAGGTTCTCCTCGTAGGAGTAGCCGGCCATGCGCTTCATCCAGTGCATGTCGGCGCCGGCCGAAAAGCTCCGGCCCGCCGCCGCCAGCACGATGACGCGCACGCGGCGGTCGTCCGCCAGGGCGCGGAAGCTCGCGGTGAGAGCGGCCATCATGCGGTCGTCGAAGGCGTTGTGCAGCTCGGGGCGGTTCAGGGTGACGGTGGCCACCCCCGCTTCCACGCGCTGCAGGATCACGTCGGCCATGGCTCCCCCTACATCCTGAAGACGCCGTGCTCGCGCTGCGGGAAGGGTGCGTTGAGCGCCGCCGCGATGCCCAGCCCCAGCACCATGCGCGTGTCCACGGGGTCGATGACGCCGTCGTCCCAGAGCCGCGCCGTGCTGTAGTAGGCGCTGCCCTCGGTGTCGTACTTCTCGAGGATGGGCGCCTTGAAGGCCTCCGCGGCCTTCGCGTCGAGCTGCGGCTCGCCGTGGGCCGCGAGCTGGTCCTGCTTCACCGTGAGCAGCACGTTCGCCGCCTGCTCGCCGCCCATCACCGAGATGCGGGCGTTGGGCCACATCCACAGCTGCCGCGGGCCGTAGGCGCGGCCGCACATGCCGTAGTTGCCGGCGCCGTAGGAGCCGCCGATGATCACCGTGAACTTGGGCACGGCGGCGTTGGAGACCGCGGCCACCATCTTGGCGCCGTCCTTGGCGATGCCGCCGGCCTCGTACTGCCGCCCGACCATGAAGCCGGTGATGTTCTGCAGGAAGACGAGCGGCACGCCGCGCTGGCTGCAGAGCTCGATGAAGTGCGTCGCCTTGAGCGCGCTCTCAGAGAAGAGCACGCCGTTGTTGGCGACGATCCCCACGGGGTAGCCCCAGAGGTGCGCGAAGCCGGTGATCACCGTCGTACCATAGAGCGCCTTGAACTCGTGGAAGCGGCTGCCGTCCACCAGGCGCGCGATGATCTCGCGCACGTCGTAGGGCTTGCGCACGTCCTGCTGCACGATGCCGTAGATCTCACCGGGATCGAAGGCGGGCTCCTCGACCGGCAGCGTCTGCAGCGCGTGGCGATGCGGGCGGCCAAGGTGCGCGACGATGTTGCGCGTGATCGCGAGGGCGTCCTCGTCGTTCACGGCGTAGTGGTCGGTGACGCCCGACTCGCGGCAGTGGACGTCCGCGCCGCCCAGCTCCTCGGCGGTCACCTCCTCGCCCGTGGCCGCCTTCACCAGCGGCGGGCCGCCGAGGAAGATCGTCCCCTGCTCCTTGACGATCACCGTCTCGTCGCTCATGGCCGGCACGTAGGCGCCGCCCGCGGTGCAGGAGCCCATGACCACGGCGATCTGGGCCACGCCCTGCGCCGACAGCCGCGCCTGGTTGTAGAAGATGCGGCCGAAGTGCTCGCGGTCGGGGAAGACCTCGTCCTGCATGGGCAGGAAGGCGCCGCCCGAGTCCACCAGGTAGATGCAGGGCAGGCGGTTCTCGCCGGCGATCTCCTGGGCGCGCAGGTGCTTCTTCACGGTGACGGGAAAGTAGGTCCCGCCCTTCACCGTGGCGTCGTTGGCCACGATCACGCACTCGCGGCCCTGCACGCGTCCGATGCCGGTGACGATCCCCGCCCCCGGCGCCGCGTCCCCGTAGAGGCCGCCCGCGGCCAGCGCGCTGAACTCGAGAAAGGGCGTGTCGGGGTCGAGGAGCGTCTCGATGCGCCGGCGGACGAAGAGCTTGCCGCGGCTCTCGTGCCGGGCCACGGCCTTCTCGCCGCCGCCCTGCTTCACCCGCTCGAGGCGCGCGCGCAGCTCCGCGACCACGCCTTCCATGTGCTCGCGGTTGGACTTGAAGGTGGCGTCGTGCGTGTCGACCCGACTGCCGAGCTGATCCATGGACGTCTCTCCCCCACGCTGGCGGTAACTGGCGCTGGCGGCGCGAGTATGCCCGCCGCAGGGCGAGGATGCAAGCGGACGCGGGCGGCTTGATCCGGGCGCGGAAAGCCGTCACCATGCCCTCGAAACGCGACGGAGGGAGGGAGATGCGCACGCAAGCCGCAAGGCTGCTCCTCCTGCTGGCCCTGCTCGCCGGCGCCGGGCCGGCCGCGGCCGCGCAGGCAGGCTTCCTGGTCGCGCGTTCGCGGGGCTTCGACCGCTCCGCGCGGCCCTTCGGCACCCAGGCGACCTACACGGCGTCCACTGCCCAGGGCTTTCAGCTCGAGCTCTGGCCCGGACCCGAGAGGCTCGCCGAGCGGCGCGCCTTCTTTGGCGTTGCGGCCGGCATCGATCGGGTCGACGCCCGTATCGACTATCCGCCCGACTCTCCACAGTTCGACGGCAGCACGACCCGCATGGCCCGCTGGTTCGTCGCGCTCCGGGTCCGGCGCGCGCTCTGGGCTGGGGACGGCCGGGCGCTGCGCGCGGATCTTGGCGTCGGCCTGGCCAACGCCGGCTGCGACTGCACGGGTGAGCTGGACTTCGGCGATGGCCACCTGCTGGGCAGCGTCGGCCTTGCGGCGGAGACCGCCCTGTCGGGGCCGATCGGCTTGATGCTACGAGTCGAGCTGGCGGAGGCGATTCTCGACGACCGCTTCGGCTTTCCGTTCTACCCAGGCGCGAGCGTCCAGCTGGGGCTGACGGCCTGGAGTCGCTGATCAGCTCTCCGGCCGCTCCAGCGGCGCGGGCGCATCGGGCGCGGGCCGCCCCGTTAGCGCCGCGAGCACGCGGTCCACGTGCACGTGACAGTTTTCGAGGAAGATCTGGAAGCGCTGCTGCGTGCCGGCCGTGGCCGTCCCGATGACGTAGACGCCCGGCAGGCTGCTCTCCATCGTGTCGGGGTCGAGCACCGGGGCCTGCTCCTCGCCCTCGAGCGCGAGCCCGAGCTGTCGGTAGAGCGACGTGTCCGCCTCGTAGCCGGTGAGCAGGAGGACGAAGTCCGCCGCCACGGCGTAGGTCTCGCCGTCGGCGCGGCGCAGGAGCGCCCGCCCCGGCTCGATGGCCACCGGCTGGGTCGCCAGGTGACCCTCGATCTCGCCGCGTGCGATGCGCCCCTCCAGCTCGGGCAGCAGCCAGTACTTCACGGCCTTGCGGTCGAAGGCCGCCCGCCGGTAGCTCAGCGCGACCTGCGCGCCGGCGTGCCAGCAGCGCAGCGCCGCCTCCACCGCCGAGTTGCGTCCGCCCACCACCAGCAGCCGCTGTCCGAAGTAGGGGTGCGGCTCCACGAACTGGTGGCTCACGTGCAGCAGATCCTCGCCCGGGATGCCCAGCCGCCGCGGGCGGTGGGTGCCGCCGAGGGCCAGGATCACGCGGCGCGCCGGCGTCTCGCGCGGACCCGCCAGCGAATGGCTGCGCAGCAGGTAGTGCTCCCCCTCGCGCGCGATGCCGGTCACGGGCTCGTAGCTGCGGATCGCCAGCGCCTCCCGCCGCGCCACCTGACGCAGGTAGCCAAGGTACTGCTCGCGGGTGGCCTTGGACTCGTCGGTGGTGACCAGGGGCAGGCCAGCGATGGCGATGCGGTCGTTGGAGCTGTAGAAGTGCATCTCGCGGGGAAAGCCGGCGATGGTCTGGCCGATCTGGCCGGCCTCCAGGTGCACGTAGTCCACGCCCGCGCGCTTCAGCGCCACGGCCATCTCCAGGCCGATGGGCCCGGCGCCCACCAGGGCGACGTCCACGGCTGCATCGCTTGCACTCACGGTACTCTCCTCGCGCTCTCTCCCATCCAGCCCAGCGATAGCATCCCTGCTGCACGTTGGCCAGAGGCGACGACATCCGACGCGCCGCGTGTGTCCCGCTAGTCATGCTCTAGACATTGATTCCCACGAGTCGAGCCTGAAACCTTGACAATGGCCCATCGGCGAGACTCTGACAAAACACGCAGCTATAAAACCATTTACGTGGCAGTGCGATCCCTGCCCGCACCTCGACAACGCATAGTTTTGCTCTAAATATCAACTTGACAGAATCAATGTTCAAAGCTAAACTGGCGACATGAAGCCAACGCTGTACATCGCGGTCATCGGCGACCTCGTGGGCTCCCGACGGCTGGGGGACGACGCGCGCTTCGGTCTGCAGGACCGGATGCAGAAACGCTTCAGCGCCCTCCGGACAGCCGGATCACCGGGCATCGCCGCCCGGCCACTCATCACCATCGGCGACGAGTTCCAGGGGCTATTCGCAAACGAGGCGGCTGGCTACAGCGCGCTCCTGACCCTGATGCGCGATCTCGTGGAGCTGTCCCGCCCGGTCGCCGTGCGCTTCGGCCTGGGGCTTGGCACTCTCAGCACGGCCATGCGGCCCGACGCGCTCGGCATGGACGGCCCCTGCTTCCACAACGCACGGGCAGCGCTGGAGGACACGCGCAAGCGCGACTTGCTCTGCCAGCTCAGAACGCCGGGCGGCGAGGCGCGCCTCTGGAGCACCCTCGCGTCTTTCGCACTTCGGCAGCGCGAACGCTGGTCGTCGGCCCAGTGCGAAGCCATCCTCCTCTTCGAGACGGGACTGAACTGGAAACAGGTGGCGTCGGAGCTCGGGATCAGCCGCAGCGCGGTGAGTCTGCGGCAGAAGGCTGCGGGCTATGCGCTGTTCAGCGAGGCCTGGGAGATCCTCGAGCGGGAGCTGGGCAACGTGAACCGTGGTGACAGGAGCGAGGCGTGAGCGCCTGGCCACTGCTGACGGCCGTGCTGCTCGGCGTCAACCTGGGCCGTCTGGGCCGGCGCGGGATGTGGATAGGGCTTTGCGTTCTCGTCGCGACGGCACTGGCTCTGAGCTGGGTCGCGCGGGGCCAGGACTATCCCACGCTGATCGTGGCCCTCATCGCTGCGGCCACCACGATCACGATCTGGGCCTGCGTGCGCCGCGAGACCGCCTGGCACCTCGTCGCACTGGGCGCTCTCGCTGCGGCGGGCGCGCTGCTGTGCGCCCTGCTGGATGTGCCCGAGCCGGCCGCGTCCCGGGGCTGGACCTGGGCCGTCGCCGCCCTGCTCCTCGCCGATCCAAGTACGCGTCTCCTCCGCTGGGGCCTGGAGGCTCTGGGCAAACCCTACGGAGAACTCGCCGCGCACAGCGGCAGGGGCGAGGCCATCGGGGTCGTCGAGCGCTGGATACTTCTCATCGTGCTCGCCAGGAGCAACTACGCGGCCATGGCCTTCCTCATGGCCGCCAAAGCGCTGGCGCGGCACAAGCGATTCGAAGAGGACTCCGAGTTCGCCGAGTACTTCTTGCTGGGTACGCTGGCCAGCGTCCTGCTGGCCATGCTCGTCGCCGAAGCGCTCGTTCTCCTCGGTGCCTCGCTTCCTCTGGGGATGACCACGAGATGACGGACCCCCGCCTGGACGCCCTGCGCGCCGAGATCGCCCGCTGCGACGAGGAGGTCCTCGCCGCCGTGGCCCGCCGCCTCGACGCCGCCGCCGAGCTCGGCCGCATCAAGAGCGCCCGCGGCCTGCCCGTGCGCAACTTTCCCGTGGAGGCGCAGGTGCTCGAGCGCCTGCGCGCGGGCTGCGCGGCCCGCGGGGTGGACCCCGAGCTGGGCGACGCCCTGGCCGGCCTGCTCATCGACCACGCGGTCAAGCTGCAGTCGGGCCTGGTGGATCGCCCCGCCGGCGGCGAGCAGGGCGAGGCCGTGGTGGTGGGCGGTCGCGGCAAGATGGGCCGCTGGCTCTGCGCCTACCTGCGCGCCGGCGGTCACCGGGTGCGCGTGCTCGACCCGGCGTCCGGCCCCGCCGACGACGATCTCGAGGCCATCGCCTCCCTCGACGAGGCGGCGGGCGCCGGGCTGCTCGTCCTCGCCACGCCGATCAGCAGCATTCCCGGCCTTCTCGAGCAGCTCGACCCCGCCCTTCACACGGGACTGGTGCTGGACATCGCGTCGCTCAAGTCGCCGCTGGTGGAGCCGCTTCGCAACGCGGCCACCCGCGGCCTGCGCGTGGCGAGTCTCCACCCCATGTTCGGGCCGGACGTGGCGCATCTCATCGGCCGCAACGTGCTGTTCTGCGACTGTGGCGCCCCCGGCGCGCTGGCCGAGGCGAAGCAGCTCTTCGTGGGCGTGGGCGCGCAGCTCGTGGACGTCCCTCTCGACGAGCACGACCGCCACATGGGCTACGTGCTCGGTCTCGCGCACCTGGTGAACATCCTCTACGGTCGCGTACTCGGCGCCAGCGGGCTGGACTACCGCCGGCTCGGCGAGGTGGCCTCCACCACCTTCGGCAAGCAGAATGCCACGGCGCGGGACGTCCTCCGCGAGAACCCCGATCTCTATTTTGAGATCCAGCAGCTCAACGCCACCACGCCGGCGCTGGCGGGACAGCTGCATGCCGCGCTCGACGAGATCCTCGGCGCCGTGGCCGCGGGCGATCGCGAGACCTTCCGCCGCATCATGGACGACGGGCGCAACTATTTCCTCGGCGGCTGAGCGGGAGTTCGACAGCCTGCCGCAAGCAGGCTATACTCGCAGCGCACGCCGACGCCCTTGCCTGCCCAGCCCCCCGGCGCCGGCCAGCCTCGGGGAGGATCCCATGCGCGCTCTGCCCGCGCTCTGCCTGATCCTGGCGTTGCCGATCAGCGCCGCCGCCGCCACGATTCACGTTCCCGCCGACCAACCCACCATCGCCGCCGGACTCGCCGCCGCGCTGCCGGGCGACAGCGTCGAAGTCGCCTGCGGCGAGTACTACGAGCACGATCTCGTGATGCCCTCGGGGGTCACCCTCGGCGCCCCGGGCTCCGGCGTCGGCTGCGTCACGATCTTCGCCCAGGGTCAGGGGCGCTTCCTGTCGGGATCGGGGCTCGCCCCCGGCACCCGTGTGGAGAACATGTTCGTCGTCGATGCCCACTCGGGTGCGCAGCCCGGCGGGGCCATGGACTTCGCGGACAGCAGCGTGGAGATCCGCGACTGCTGGATCTGGGGCGGCGTCTCGGACACCGTTGGCGGTGGCATCGCGCTCGACAACTGCGACGCGCTGCTCGAGAACGTGCTCTTCACCATCTGCCAGGCGGAGGGCAGCGGCGGCGCGCTTCGAGCCGACGGCGGCACGCTGACCCTGCGCGACTGCGCCTTCGAGTGGAACGCCGCCCTCGACGGCGGAGGGCTCGCCCTCTCGAACTGCGACCCGCTGATCGAGGACTGCACCTTCGTCTTCAACGACGCCCAGTTCTGGGGAGGCGCGGTGATGCTGAACGGCAACGCGTCCCCGACGCTCCGCCGCTGCACGCTCGCCGCCAACGACGCCTACGAGGGGGGCGGCCTCTGGGGCTGCTACGGCTCTTCGGCGCTGCTGGAGCAGTGCGTCGTCGCGCTCGGCGAGGGCACCGGCCTGCACAGCTACCCCGATCTCAATCATCCGACCACGATCACGGTGTCCTGCTCGAACATCTACGGCTATTCGAGCGGCAACTACGGCGGCGATCTGGACGACCAGACCGGCGTGAACGGGAACATCTCCGGGAACCCGCTCTTCTGCGACCTCTATGCCTACGATCTTCCCAATGTCGGCCTCGCCGAGGACTCCCCCTGCCTGCCCGAGAACAACGACTGCGGTCTGCTGATGGGCGCGCACGGCCTGGGCTGCGAAGCCCCGACCGCGGTGGGCGACGCCCCCGCCCCGGCGGCCGCGCTGCTGCCCAACCGGCCCAACCCGTTCAACCCCGCGACCGCGATCGTCTTCAGCCTCGCCCGGCCGGCCGCCGTGACGCTGACGATCCACGATCTCGCCGGGCGGCGACTCATCATCTTGCTGGCCAACGTGCAGCGTCCCGCGGGAGAGCAGAGCGTGCGCTGGGACGGCCGCGACGCCACGGGCCGCAGCCTGCCCAGCGGCGTCTACCTGGCGCGTCTGGCTTTCCCCGAGGGAACAGCGAGCCGCAAGCTGACGCTGCTGAAATAGGGCCATGGCCGAGCGATTCGTCAGCGAGGCCATCACGCCCGACGCGGGCACCTTCACGCCGGAGGCCATGGCTGGCGGCGAGCCGTCGCTGCCGACGCGCTGGCGCTGGCGCGGCCGGGACTTCGAGGTGGCCGAGGAACTGGAGCGCTGGAAGGACCTCACTCCGACCAGCTTCGAAGCCGAGCGCTACCTGCGGCGGCACTGGTTTCGCGTGCGGACCGTCTGCGGCGCGACGGCGGTGCTCTACTTCCAGCGCCGCCGCCGCGACGTCCGCGGCGGCAAGCGCTGGTTCCTCTACACGCTGGACGAGCGGGATCGCTGACGGCTGAGTCCAGCCGGCACACGTACAGGCTAGTAGAGCGACTTCACTCTGCTCCAACTGGTCGATTCGACTCCGGTTGCGCAGGACCCCCCAGAGCCGATAGCCACGCCACAGTCGTTGTTTCCGGGGATCGCAGGGGACTGCGGCATCACCAGGTACGCCCAGCCTTCGAGCGAGCAGAACAGCGGATCGACGTTCAAGGGATCTCCGGGGAAGTCCGGACCATTGGTCTGAATGGCCGCATGGACGATGTTGCAGCTCCCGGTCAAGATGCCCGAGTGCCACTCGACCGCGCGACCTAGTGGCATATCAAGGATGCACTGGTTAACCTCGAACGCACCTCCCCACATTTTGATCAAGCCGTGGTCCGCGTCAGTCCGCTCACCCTTCACCGTGCACTTCGTGAGTGCGACGGTTGTGCCGGCTGTCGCTTCACGCGTAATCGCTGCCACCGCAACATCGGTCAAGAACGTCGACTCCGACACGTTCACCAACGAGCCATCACGCCATGCAGCGATTGCGTTGAGGTTGTTCTGAAGAAGACAGTGTTGGACATCGGCAATCCCTTCGTCGACTGTGAGGGCGGCCGGGTAGTAATACTCGCCTGGCGCGCTGTTCCAGCAGTTGCCAAGCGTCAAGTCAGACAGCTGAACGTGTCCGCCATCCGTCACCAGAATGGCATAGTCGTCGACTTCATCGCGTGCATTCAACGCCGTTTGCTCAACCCCAACGCCCCGTAGGCTGAGAGTCCGCCCCGCGAAGACAGCGGGCCCTTCGTGCTCTCCCGCCAAGAGCACAATCTCGGCCCCGTCAGGAGCGGCATCGATTACTGGCTGGAGTGGGGTGCCGGGCTCGACTTCTATGATGTTCCCAAGGCAGGTATCCCACTCCGCACCGTAGATCGCCCCATCGTGACCATTGCCGCTGACATCATGCAGGACGGATCCCGCGCCCTCCCGAAAGTCCCAGTGGGCGACCGTGTGCGCGTCACTCGTCCAGGGACTGGCGGCATTGTAGGCGGAGGTGTATCGCGCGGAATCTGAGATTCTCACCGCCCGAATCCACCCATTGAAGTTGTGGCTCGGCTCCCCGATCTCCCAGCCAATCCACAACTCGCGATCCGTCTGTCCGATATTGAGTACACCTGTTCCGCTCCCAACCACTTGGCCGTCGACGAACATCCACCAAGAGGCAGTATCGCGGTCGTAGGAGAACGCGATCACCTGCCAACCTTCGCAGTGCTCCGAATCCGCCCCAATTGCACCTGGTGAACTCGACGCTACATAGCCGTTCGTGCCGTCCCACACTGAAAAGCGAACCTCACCCACGGGGTTGGGCGGTCCGAGTATGGTCATTGACCACTCACCACCCTGAGCGTGGGATAGGTGCTTGGAGATCAGGAGACGGTTCTGACCCTGCTGACTGAGATTTGCGACCTTCACGCGGGCTTCGATTGTGAAGTCTCCTGCGAAGTCAAACTCATCGCTGTCAGGAACTACGACATGCGAGCCACCACCATTGAAGACGAGGTCCGGTGTGCCATTCAACCTATCACCCACAGCTGCTCGTGCAGCGATGACTGGATCCACACCACCCAGAATCCGGATCGTAGATAGCGGGGCCGTCAGGACTAGGAGCGCAAGAAAGCAGGATGCCGCGAAGAGCTTCGAACTTGGTCGGCGGTTCTGTCCTTCGGCGAGCGTCCTCAGGAGCCGCGCCTTCAGGTTAGACGCATGCGCCATCCCCACGGGCATGATGCTTTTGTGACTCGGTGTTCCCAGCTTCATTGCTACCTCCATTAGGCAGTCAGCGTATGTTGAGGACTTGACTCCGGAGTTCAGCACATGGTCATCACAGGCCACTTCGCGCTCGAAGAGGAGCTGCCGAAATGCGATCCATACGAGTGGATTGAACCAGTAGAGGGCACAACTCCAGATCGCCAGGAAGTGCACCCAGTTGTCCAGGCGGCGGATGTGCCAGAGCTCATGCCGAAGAATCGCTTCGAGCTTGGCAGATGGCCATGTGGTGGATTCCGTTGGAAGGATCACGCAGGGATGCCTTAATCCCCAGGCCATCGCCACACCCGCCAATTCGCTCCGCAGAAGGACTATCGGTCTGCGAAACCCCAGCTCTGCAGACAACTCAACTGCCAGAGCTCGAGCAGACAGCGGCTCCGCGTTCTGGTCCTCCGGTGTCTCGTCTTCCCAGACCGTTGCCATCGCCGCCACCACGCCGATCCCCAGCCACCGGACCAACTGGACAGCAAGAACGACCACGAGTCCCAGCAGCCAGGTACCAAACGCCAACCAGGTGATGATTGACGGCGATAGGAATCGCCGATGTGCCTTGATAGCCGCCGTCGGCACGGGGCGGTGAGCATCCGAGCTTGATAGCCTGGGCAGATCCACCTGCGGCTCTGCCGGTACACTAGCTTCGGGCCGTGACGGCGCTTCGACTTCCTTCCTGAAATCAGGCAACCGCACCTCAAGACTAGGCAGGCAGAAGGACGCCGCGGGGAGAACCGCAAGGACGAGAAAGCCCCCGAGGAGGACCTGGTGCCGCTGCGCAGCTGATGCCCGCCGCATCACTGCAGGCGTCGCGGCGAGCATCAGGAGCAGGCCGGTACTCCCCACAACAAGTCCCAGGATGTATTGAAGCAAGCTCCCGTCCATGGCTACCGCCCTCTCCTGCGAGCTTCCTCGATTCGTGCCTGAATCTCGTCGATCTCCTGGGGATTCAGGTCCGAGTCGGCTACGTCAAGCAGGGTCGAAACTGCCTTGCTTGCGGAGTCTCGGAAGAATGTCTTCAGGACATGGCGCATCGCCTGTCTTTCCGCGTCTTCCGCACTGATGCGAGGCCGGTAGACGTGACTTCGCCCCACGCGCTTGTGGCTAAGATGCCCCTTGTGCTCGAGAATCCGGATCAGCTTACGGACCGAATCTTCGCTCACTGGCTCCGGCAGGTTGTCTCGAATCTCTGCAGCGGTCGCATGGCCGAGCATGAAGCAAACATCCATGATCTGACGCTCGCGTCGACTTAGTCCGATCATCTTCAAGCACCTGCCTTCAGGACAGTTAAGCGCCCACCTGCTAACTGGGAAAATTTTACCATGCGGAAAAGTGATGTGCAAGGCAAAAGTGGGAAATAATTCCCACCAAATGACTCGGAAATGTGCTGTGGAGAGACGAGCCCGACTAGAGCAGGATCAGCTTCACGCTCGCCTGGCGCCCGTCGGCTACGAAGCGCGCGAAGTAGACGCCCGCCGCAACGCGGCGGCCGCCGCCGTCCTTCGCGTCCCACTCCCAGCTGCGCAGGCCGCCGGCCAGCGCGCCCGCGTGGAGCTGCCGCACGCGCCGTCCCTGCAGATCGTAGACGTCCAGCGCCGCCGCGGACGCTCCCTCGCCGCGGTAGCGGAAGACCGTCCGCAGACGCAGCGGGTTGGGCAGCGCCGTGAGGCTGAAGCCGAGCGGCGTGTCCTCGGGCGCGGCCACGAGCGTGCCCGTGTTGAGGAAGACGTAGTTGCCCTTCGTGCTGTCCCAGTTGGTGCAGCCGAGGTCGAGATCCTGCGAGTAGCGGAAGCTCACGGCGATCGCGGCGCCGGGCGCCGGCGGCGAGGCCAGCGCCACCCAGCCGCCGCCGCGGTGCTGCACGAACTGTGACGGGGCCAGCGGCGTGCCGTCGACGGTGACCTGCAGCACGTCGCGGATGGGCGCGGCGGCGAGCTGCACGATCGTGCGCGCGCCGTCGCCGGTGGCCAGGGTAAGGCCGTCGCTGCGCAGGCCGTCGTTGTCGACGTCGCCCCAGAACAGGTTCTCGATCACGCTGCTCGTGCTGCTCGTCCACACGGGGTTCGCGCTCAGCCCGCCGCCGCCGTTCTCGTAGAGCGTCACTGCGCCCCACCAGCGGCCGGTGGAGAGATCGGGGTCGCCGTCGAGGTCGAGGTCGACCCAGCTCACGTTCGAGCCGTAGCCGCCGGTGGCGCTGGTCCAGGCGGGCGTGCCCGCCAGCGTGCCCAGCGCGTTGGCGTAGACCTTGAAGCGGCCGGCCCCGCCGAGCTGGTTGTTGTCGGCCACGGCGAGATCGAGGTAGCCGTCGCCATCCCAGTCGCCGGGGGCGCAGGTGTTGCCGTAGCTCGCGCCGTCGGCGCTGGTCCAGTCGGCCGTGGTCGACAGTCCACCGCCCTCGGTCTGGTGATTCAGGTAGACGCGATTCGGGCTGATCTCGCCGCTGTAGATCAGGTCGAGATCGCCGTCGAGATCGATGTCCGCCCAGGTGACGTCCAGCGCGTAGCCCACGTCGTCGCTCTGCCAGTCGGGCGTCGCCGAGAAGGTGCCGCCGTTGTTCAGGAACACGCGCTGCCGCTCGGGGTGCTGGTCGTAGGACTCGCCGCTGGTGCAGGCGAGGTCGAGGTCGCCGTCGCCGTCCACGTCGCCGAGCGCCACGCTGAAGCAGTAGAAGCTGCCGGCGGGCTCCCAGACGGGATCGCTGGAAAAGAAGCCCGAGCCGGGCGCGCCGTAGTAGAGCTTCGCGCCGCCGGGGTTGCCGAAGCCCGCCGGCCCAAGGTAGACGCCCACCACCACGTCCGTGAAGCCGTCGCCGTTGACGTCGCCGAGGTCGAGGTGGCCGTGGTAGTCCACGTCGCTGCTGGACCAGCTGGGCGTAGGTGGAAGGCCGCCGAAGCCGTCGTTCCGGTAGACCACCACCGACTGCCGCGAGATGTCGTTGCCGTTGGCGGCGACGAAGTCGAGGTAGCCGTCGCCGTCGAGGTCGGCCCAGCCGCCGCCGGTGGCGACGTGACCCGAGGGAGTGCTGGTCCAGGCCGGCGTCTGCTCCAGGGGCATGACGGCGGCCGCGGCCAGGGGAATGGCGAGCAGGATGACGGCGAGCAGTGCGCGCATGGGAACCTCCGTGGCGGCGGCGTGCGGATTTCCAGGTCCATTATACCCGAGGCCACGGGCCTTTGACAGCGACAAGCGCCCCCGCTAGACTTCGCGCACCCCCTCAGCGGACGTCGCCATGGCCGAGCTTCACTTCACCAGCCACCTGAAGCGCTTCTTCCCGGCGCTCGAGAACGGTCTCGTCCTCGAGGCCGCGAGCGTGGCGTCGCTGCTCGTCGCGCTCGACGCGCGGCATCCCGGTCTGCGCGGCTATCTGGTGGACGATCAGGGGGCACTCCGGCAGCACGTGAACATCTTCGTGGGCGCGCGTCCGGTCAGCGATCGCGCCGCGCTCACGGACCCCCTCGCGCCCGGGGACCGGGTGCACATCCTCCAGGCCCTCTCCGGGGGCTAGCCCGCCAACGTCCAGCGACAGGGAGCCGCCATGGCAGCGACGCGTCTGATCCTCGGGACCCGCAAGGGCGTCATCATTCTCGATGCGGCCGGCGGCGGCTGGACACCGCGCGCCGCCACGCAACTCGGCATTCCCGTGCCCTACGCGGTGAGCGATCCCCGCAGCGGGCGTCTGTGGGCGAGCCTCGATCACGGCCACTGGGGGCAGAAGCTCGTCCACAGCGACGACGACGGCGCCACCTGGGCGGAGGTCGCGGCGCCGGTCTACCCCGAGGGCGAGGAGCTGAAGCCCGGCAAGCCGGCCAGCCTGCGGCTGATCTGGGTGATCACGCCCGGGCCCGCCGACCAGCCCGGGCGCCTCTGGCTCGGCACCGAGCCCGGCGGGTTGTTCAGGAGCGACGACGGTGGCGGCAGCTGGCAGCTCGTGGAAAGCCTGTGGCGACATCCCTCGCGGCCCGACAACTGGTTCGGCGGCGGCCGCGACGAGGCCGGCATTCACTCCGTGCTGGTCGATCCGCGCGACAGCCGCCGCGTGCTGGTGGGCGTGAGCTGCGCGGGCGTCTTCGAGAGCCGCGACGACGGCGTGACCTGGACCACGGCCAACAGGGGCCTGAAGGCCGGCTACCTGCCCGACCCGGACGTCGACGTGGGCCACGACCCGCACCTCGTGGTGGGCTGCCCCTCGAACTTCGACGCGCTGTGGCAGCAGAACCACTGCGGCATCTTCCGCAGCCGCGACGGCGGCGCGAACTGGAGCCAGGTCAGCGAGGAGGGCGGCCCGGCGCACTTCGGCTTCGCGGTGGCCGTGGACCCTGCCGACGGCGACACGGCCTGGGTGGTGCCCGCCATCGCCGACGAGTGCCGCGTGGCCGTGGGCGGCGCGCTCTGCGTGAGCCGCAGCGAGGACGGCGGCAAGACCTGGACCGCACTCCGCAAGGGCCTGCCCCAGGAGCACTGCTACGACATCGTGTTCAGGCACGCCCTCGACATCGACGACAGCGGCCGCACGCTGGCCTTCGGCAGCACCAGCGGCAATCTCTACGTCAGCGGGGATCGCGGCGACAGCTGGCAGTGCCTGGGAACGCACTTCCCGCCGATTTACAGTGTGCGCTTCGCTCAGTAGGTCGGCACGCTGGGGTCCACCTCCAATGACCAGCGGTGGATGCCCCCGAGCAGATTGGCCACGCGGCGGAAGCCCTGCCGGTGCAGGAACTCCGCCGCCGCGGCGCTGCGCACGCCGGTGTGGCAGTAGATGACCGTCTCGCGCGCGGGGTCCAGCTGACCCAGCTGCGACAGCAGCGAATCCAGCGGCAACAGCAGCGCGCCGTCCAGATGGCAGATCCGCCACTCGAAGGGATTGCGCACGTCCAGCAGCAGCGGCGCGTCGCCGGCGGCGAGACGCGCGGCCAGTTCGCGCGGCGTCAGGTTGACCACGCCCGCCGGCGGGGCCTCCAGTTCCACCGCGCAGCCCGGGTCGTCGAGCTCCACCGGCTCGGTGATCGTGGGCGCGTCGCCGCAGAGGGCGCAGGCGGGGTCGCGCGCGACCGTGAACTCGCGAAAGCGCATCTCGAGCGCGTCGAATAGCAGGAGGCGGCCGAGCAGCGTCTCGCCGAGGTCCAGCAGCAGCTTGATGGCCTCGGTGGCCTGCACCGTGCCGATGATCCCGGGCAGCACGCCGAGCACGCCGCCCTCCGCGCAGTTGGGCGCCTGTTCGGGCGGAGGCGGCGCGGGAAAGAGGCAGCGGTAGCACGGTCCGCGGCCGGCGTGGAAGACCGCCGCCTGTCCCTCGAAGCGGAAGATGCTCCCGTAGACCAGCGGGCGGTCCTCGAGGCCGCAGGCGTCGTTGACGAGGTAGCGCGTGGCGAAGGAGTCCGAGCCGTCGAGCACGACGTCGTAGTCGCGCACCAGCGCCCGCGCATTGGCGGCGGTCAGGCGCAGCGGATGCCGCTCGATCACGATGTCGGGGTTGAGATCCGCGAGGCGCGCCGCCGCCGAGTCCACCTTCGCCACGCCCAGCGACGAGGTCCCGTGCAGCACCTGCCGCTGCAGGTTGCTCAGGTCGACCGCGTCGAAGTCGACGATGCCCAGCCGCCCCACGCCCGCCGCAGCCAGGTAGAGCGCCGCCGGCGAGCCCAGCCCGCCCGCTCCCACCAGGAGCACGCTGCCTGCCTTGAGACGGCGCTGCCCCCGCTCCCCCAGCTCGGGCAGGGAGACGTGCCGCGCATAGCGCGCCAGCTCGCGGGGCTCCAGTTCGGGCAACTCGTGCATGCGGCTCCTGCGGGTCAGGGGTGAACGGCCGTCGAGTCCGTGGCGAGGTAGAGGTAGTAGACCTCCGTGGCCTCGATCGCCGGCGCGAAACTCGCCAGCGGCGCGAGCCCCTGGCTCAGCGCCGCGGCCTCGAGGGGCCGGTTGGTGATGAGCAGCGCGCAGCCGCTC
The DNA here is from genome assembly GCA_020633725.1 of Candidatus Latescibacterota bacterium. Taxonomy (NCBI): domain Bacteria; kingdom Pseudomonadati; phylum Candidatus Latescibacterota; species Candidatus Latescibacterota bacterium. The sequence continues at coordinate 616,793 of JACKDC010000002.1, read as the reverse complement.
GCCCGCGCCCGTTCGCGCAGCGCGGGCAGCGGGTCGGCCGGTTCATCGCCACCGCGGCGCGCATCCCAGACCAGCGCGACGGCCTCGCGCTCGCCGCGCGGATAGTATAGCGGCGCGTTCAGCCACATGGCCACCGCCGACGCGGCGTGGTCGGGGCTGCCCACCCGGTCGCAGCGCGCGTCGACCTGCGTCGCGACGAACGCCGCCGCCTCACGGCTGCGACTGAAGGGATAGCGCAGCTCGATCGCGGCGGCCGGCAGCGTGGCCAGCACCTGCAGCGCGAGCAGCGCGGTGAGCAGGGCGGAGGCGGTCCGGCCGCGCGGCGGGGCGTCGGGCGCCAGGCTCTCGCCCAGCCACAGCGCGCCGAGGAAGGCCAGGTAGAAGTGCCCGTGGTGGCGCAGGAAGCCGAGGTACTTCACGGCCATGAGCCCACCCAGCGCGAGGCAGGCCAGCGCGAAGGCCGCGAGCGCCACGGGACGTCGCCGCAGGATCGCCAGCACCGCCGTCAGCGCGGCGAGCGCGACGGCCCACTCCAGCCAGGGGGAGCCGACCGTGTCGAGCAGGCTCGTGTTCCAGAAGTGCAGGGTCGGCCGTGGAACGGGCACGAAGGCGTGGGCGAAGACGCGCAGCACGGCGCCGATCGCCGGATCCCGCCAGTGCCACGCGGGCATGAAGCTCGAGTCGGCGGGCGCGCGCAGGTCCATCACGGAGATCAGCGCGCCCACGGCGACGATCAGCCCCGCCAGGGCGAGCCGCCGCCTGAGCCTCGACTCGCCCGCCGCGCGACGCCAGAGGACGACACCGGTCGGCACGGCCATCGCGAGGGCGAGCAGCGCCGCGTAGGCGTTCGCCTGGAGCATCAGCAGCAGGGCGAGCGCCATGCCGAGCCAGTGGCGTCGCCAGTCGCGCGCCAGCGCGGCGAAGAGGAAGAGCCCGAGCACGCCGAGCGCGTAGTTCCGCGCCAGGGCCGCGTACTCGTAGACGAGGAAGTAGCCGAACACGGCAAGCGCCTTCTGCAGGCCGGTCAGCGGTGCGCGCCAGACGAGCAGGGCGACCGCGCCGCCGATCAGTCCGAGATGAAGCAGCTGCACGGCGCGAAAGCTCGCCGTCGCGCGCGTGAGCGCGAAGAGCAGCAGATACCAGCCGCTGGGATGCCCTTCGTAGCGCGTGGCGTCGACGAGACCGGCGAGGCTGGCGCTGCCGCGGGCGAGGGACCAGGCCTGCAGTTCGTCGCGCCAGGGCTCGTGCGCCAGGACGAGCGTCGTGGCGATCGCGAGGTAGACCAGCAGCAGCGCCGCCCGTCGCACGGCTCCTCCCGTCAGCGCGCGGCCGCGAAACCCGCGTCCAGGTCGGCGAGCAGATCGTCGGGATGCTCGATGCCCACCGACAGGCGGATCAGCCCGTCGACGATGCCCAGCCGCTCACGGATCTCGCGCTCCACGCTGGCGTGGGTCATGATCGCGGGATGTTCCACCAGGCTCTCCACGCCGCCGAGGCTCTCTGCGAGCGTGAAGAGCCCCAGCGCGCCGAGGAAGCGCTTCGCCGCCGGCAGCCCGCCGGCGAGCACGAAGGAGATCACCCCGCCGAAGCCCTTCGCCTGCCGGGCCGCGACCGCATGCCCGGGATGTGACGCGAGCCCCGGCCAGTAGAGCCGCTCCACCTGCGGGTGGCCGTCCAGGTGCGCGGCCACGGCGGCCGCGTTCGCCTCGTGCTGGCGCATGCGCAGCGCGAGCGTCTTGATGCCGCGCAGGACCAGGTAGCAGTCCTGCGGACCGGGCACGGCGCCCACGGCGTTCTGGATGAAGGCGAGCCGCTGACCCAGCGCGGGGTCCGCCGTGACCAGCGCGCCCCCCACCGCGTCGGCGTGGCCGTTGACGTACTTCGTCGTGCTGTGGAGCACGATGTCCGCGCCCAGCGCCAGCGGATTCTGCAGCGCCGGGGAGAGGAAGGTGTTGTCCACGAGGCAGAGCACGCCGCGCTCGCGGCAGCGCGCGGCGAGCGCGGCCACGTCCAGCACCTTGAGCATGGGATTGGTGGGCGTCTCGAGCCAGAGCAGCTTCGTCGCGGGCGTGAGCGCCGCGTCGAGGCGCGCGGGATCGGTGAGGTCGACGAAGTCGAAGCGCAGGCCCTGCCGGCGATAGACCTTGTCGAAGAGGCGGTAGCTGCCGCCGTAGAGATCGTCGCAGCAGAGCACGTGATCGCCGGCGGCGAAGAGGTGCAGCACCGCGTCGGCGGCGGCCATGCCCGAGGCGAAGACCAGCGCCCGCTCGCCGCCCTCCAGCGCCGCGAGGCTCGCCTGCAGCGCGCTGCGCGTGGGGTTGTCCGTGCGCGAGTACTCGAAGCCCAAGTGCTCGCCGGGCGCGCGCTGGGCGTAGGTGGACGTCTGGTAGATGGGCACGCTCACCGCGCCGGTGAGGGGATCGGGGCGCTGACCGCCGTGGACGGCGAGCGTCTCGACGTGCGTGCTCTTGCGCGTGGCCATGCTGCTCCTCGTTCGCGGGGGTCAGTCGCAGGGCAGGCCCTGGGCGGCCAGCCAGGTGTCGTCGTAGAACTTGGACAGGTACTTGTTCCCGGTGTCGCAGGCCAGCGTGACCACGCGCTTCGGCGCGGTCTGCGCGCGGCAGTAGCGCAGCGCCGCAGCCAGCAGACAGCCCGTGGACGATCCCGCCAGCACGCCCTCCTCGCGCAGCAGCGCGCGCGCCGTGCGGAAGCTCTCCGCGTCGCCGATGGTGTAGGCCCGCCGCGTGCGCCCGAGATCGAGGATCGGCGGCAGGAAGTCCTCGCCGATGCCCTCCACCCGCCAGCTCCCCGGCTCGGGCGCCGCGCGGCCCTCCACCGCCGCGGCCAGCACCGAGCCCTCCGGGTCGGCCAGCACGAACTCCGTCGCGGGCGAAGCGGCGGCGAAGTGCCGGCTGAGGCCCGTCACCGTGCCGCCGGAACCCACGCCGAGCACGATGGCGTCCACCCGCCCCTCCATCTGCGCGAGGATCTCCGGACCGGTCGTCCGCTCGTGGGCCAGCGGATTCGCCGGGTTCGCGAACTGGTTGACGTACCAGCAGTCCCCGCGCTCGGCGGCCAGGCGCTGGGCGAGATCCGCGTAGTACTCGGGGTGGCCTTTGGTGACGTCGCTGCGCGTCACCACGACCTCGGCGCCGAGGGCGCGGAGGTGGTCCATCTTCTCGCGGCTCATCTTGTCGGGCATGACGATGGTGCAGGCGTAGCCCTTGGCCGCCCCCACCAGCGCCAGGGCGAGACCGGTGTTGCCCGCGCTGGCCTCGACGATGCGCATGCCGGGGCGCAGGGAGCCGTCGGCCTCGGCGGCGGCGATCATGGACACGCCGATGCGGTCCTTGATCGAACCGCCCGGGTTGGCCAGCTCCAACTTGAGGAAGAGCCGGCAGGGGCCCGTGTCCAGGCGGGTGAGCTCGAGCATCGGCGTGTTGCCGATGAGGGCGAGGATGCCGGTGGCCGGCGTCATGCTCGGGGGCATGGCGCGTCCTTTCGTGAGGGCTTGGCGCAGAATGCCGTCTTCACGCCGCTGCGGCCAGGGAAAATCGCGGCAGGGGCTGGAAGTCGACCCCCGCTTTCACTAGGCTCCGGGACGGTCCCGTCCGAAAGGAAGCAGCATGGAGTACCGTCAGCTCGGCCGCAGCGGCCTGCACGTTTCCGCCCTCAGCCTCGGCTCCTGGGTCACCTTCGGCACGCAGCTTCGCGAGAAGGAGGCGCGCGCCTGCATGGAGGCCGCCCGCGACGCGGGGGTGAACTTCTTCGACAACGCGGAGGCCTACGCCGGCGGCGAGTCCGAGCGCATCATGGGCAAGGTGCTCAAGGACGTGGGCTGGAAGCGCTCCGACCTGGTGATCTCCACCAAGATCTTTTGGGGCGGTCGCGGCCCCAACGACCGCGGCCTCAGCCGCAAGCACGTCATCGAGGGCATGCACGCCGCGCTGGGAAGGCTGCAGCTCGACTACGTCGACCTGGTCTTCTGTCATCGTCCCGACCCGCGCACGCCCATGGAGGAGACCGTCCGCGCCATGAGCTGGGTCGTCGACCAGGGCTGGGCCTTCTACTGGGGCACCAGCGAATGGAGCGCCGAGGAGATCCGCCACGCCCACGCGGTGGCGGCGCGGGAGCATCTGATCCCCCCCACCATGGAGCAGCCGCAGTACCACATGTTCCATCGCGATCGGGTGGAGCGGGAGTACGCGCCGCTCTATGCCGACCCGGGACTCGGCACGACGATCTGGAGCCCGCTGGCCGGCGGCCTGCTCACGGGCAAGTACGACGACGGCGTGCCCGAGGGCAGTCGCCCCACGCTCGAGCAGTACGCCTGGCTGCGCGACGATTTCGACGGCCCGCTCGGCGCCGAGCGTTTGCCCAAGGTGCGCGCGCTCAAGGCCGTGGCCGAGGAACTCGGCTGCAGCCGTGCGCAGCTGGCCCTGGCCTGGTGTCTCAGGAACCCTCGCGTGAGCTCGGTCATCACCGGGGCCAGCCGGGCGGCGCAGGTCGAGGAGAACATGAAGGCCATGGAGCTGCTGGACGCGCTGACGCCCGCCGTGATGGAGCGGATCGAGGGGATCCTCGACAACCGGCCCGCGCCGGCCCCGCCGTACATCTGAGCGCTGCGCGCTTGGCCTCGGCCACGCAACTGTGGTAAAATCTACATGTTGAGCGCGGGGCCGGAACGACGCCGTTCCGGCCCGTCCGCGCGGACATCTGCGCTCACGACCCAGCCCTCGAACCCCGGAGCGTCCCCATGCCCAGTCGAGTCGTCCCTCGCCTGCTCGTCACCCTTTTGCTGCTCGGTCTGCCCCTCCTCGCGGCGGCGGCGCCGGGCGAACTGGACATCCCCCGCCTGCTCGAGGAGAGCCGCGCCGCGCGCGCCAACGAGGCCGCCCTGAAGCAGCGCGGCGCCGAGGCGCGCCTGCTCGCGGACTTCCAGCGCACGCCCAATCAGGAGCAGTTCGACGTCCAGAGCTACGACCTCTCGGTGAACCTGAACCCGACGACGCACGTGCTCACGGGCACGAACCTGATCGTCGCCCAGGTGACGGCCGGGCCCGTCAGCACGATGGAGCTGGACCTGACCTCGCCGATGGTGGTGACGGGCGCCACGGCCGCCGGCGGCGCGACGACCTGGACCCACGTCTCGAGCCTGGTGACCGTGACCCTCGACCGCAGCTACGCCACCGGCGAGCTGGTGACGGTCGGCGTGAGCTACCAGGGCAACCCTTCGGGCGAGTACTTCGGCTGGGACTCGCACGCCGGACAGACCCTGATCTGGACCCTCAGCGAACCCTTCGGCGCGCGCGACTGGTGGCCCTGCAAGGACGACAACAGCGACAAGGCCGAGGTGATGGACATCCGCGTCACGGTGCCCACCGCGCTCATCGTGGCCAGCAACGGCCTCGAGACGAGCGACACGGACAACGGCAACGGCACGCACACGTCCCACTGGCACACCGACTACGCCATGGCGCCCTACCTCGCCTCGGTGACGGCCTACCCCTACACCGTCTTCACCGACTCCTATCCCACCCAGGGCGGGGGCGACCCGATGCTCGTGCAGTTCTTCGTCTATCCCGACCACTACGCGCAGGTGCAGGAGAACTACGGCAAGGTCGTGGGCATGCTCGACACCTACTCGCAGGCCTTCGGCGAGTACCCCTTCGTGAACGAGAAGTACGGCCACGCGGAGTTCAACTGGGGCGGCGGCATGGAGCACCAGACCTGCACCAGCCTCGGCGGCGACTGGGAAAGCGTGATCGCCCACGAGCTGGGGCACCAGTGGTGGGGCGACATGATCACCTGCGCGGACTTCGGGCACATCTGGCTGAACGAGGGCTTCGCGAGCTGGATGGAGGCCTACTACTACGGTTCCATCGGCGGCATGGACGCCTACCGCCAGTACATGGACGGCATGGCCTACTACGGCGGCGGCACGGTGTTCGTGGAGAATCCCTTCACCGACAACATCTTCGACGGCAATCTCAGCTATGACAAGGGCGCGTGGGTCGTCCACATGCTGCGTGGCGCCCTGGGCGAGACGGACTTCTTCGCCGGCCTCGCCGCCTACCGCGCGCAGTACGGCTACGGCAGCGCCACCACGGAGCAGCTGCGGGACGTCCTCGAGGGCGTGAGCGGCATGGACCTCGACGCCTTCTTCCAGGAGTGGATCTACGGGGACTACTTCCCCGTCTACCGGCTGAGCTATGCGCCGGCCGGAGACGGCGTGGACGTGACGATCGAGCAGCTGCAGACGAACACCGGGCTCTTCACCATGCCCATCCAGCTGCGCGTGGTCACCGATCAGGGCACGACGGACTTCACCGTGCAGAACAGCCTGGCCACCGAGAACTACCATCTCACGGTGGCCGGTGCCCTGGAGAGCGTAGCGCTCGACCCCGACCACTGGATCCTGCGGCAGGTGCAGACCACGGTGAACAATCCGAGCTTCGCGAACGGCATCCTGCTCGTGAACGGCGTGGACTGGGACACCTACGCGCCCGAGATCCAGAACGCCTACGAGGCGCAGGCCTTCTGGGGCGACAATCCCATCGACTTCTGGGACAACTTCCCCGCGCCCACCGGCGGCTACCCCAGCACCCTGCCCGCGCCCCTCGGCCACGGCAGCGTGCCGGCGGAGGTCATCGGCGCCTACTCCACCGTCATCTGGGTGGGCAACAACTTCAACGGCGACCTGCCCAAGTGGCAGGAGACGCCCATCCTCTCCTACCTCGAGGTGGGCGGCAACGTGCTCCTGATGAGCCGCATGGGCGTGGACTTCCTCGACGGCGCCCTGGCCGACTACCTGGGCGTCAACTTCGTGGACAGCGGCAGTCCCGGCAACTACCTCTCGGTCTACCCGGGCCTGACGGACATCGGCCTCACCGGCACCCAGAGCTTCTGCGACGTGTTCTCCACCGCCGTGGGGCCCGGCAGCACGCTGCTCTACCAGACCACGTCGGGCTTCGGCACCACGCGTGGGCTCGGCGTCCACGCGCAGCAGCCGGGGGGCGGGAGCTTCCGGCCCGAGGGCGCGCAGTTCGTCTACCTGGCGGGCCGCCCCTACCGGATGAACTTCACCGCGCTGCGCACGAACGTGGAGACCATCCTCGATCAGTTCTTCGGCGAGCCCTGGACCGCCACGAGTGCGCCGGGCGACACCCCCGCGGCCTTCGCGCTGGCGGGCAACTACCCCAACCCCTTCAACCCGAAGACGGAGATCCGCTTCACCCTGGCCGCGGCCGGCGCGGCCACGCTGCGCGTCTTCGACACGCAGGGCCGTCTGGTCCGCACACTGGTGGACGGTCCGCTGGCCGCCGGTGAGCAGCGCGTGGTCTGGGACGGCGCGGACGGCGACGGCCACCGGGCCGCGAGCGGCGTCTACTTCTACCGGCTGGAGGCGGAGGGGCGGAGCGCGACGAAGCGCATGGTGTTGCTCAAGTAGGTCACCGTGCGCCATCCCGCTCGACTCCACTTCGAAGTCGCTCGCGGAATGGCGCACGGTGCCCACTGAGCATGCGGGCAGAGCGCACGCGCGACCCGGACACGCATTCGCTCGCATGGCAGAACGGAGGGCCCGGCGGGAACGCCGGGCCTTCGTCTATTCGGCGGGAGCGAGTTCCGGCTCGGGCTCGAAGAGTCCCTCGGCCTGCTCGGCCTCGCCGCGCACGGCGTCGATGCGCAGGTAGCGCGTCATCCAGGCCGCGCCCAGATAGAATGGGACCGTGTCTGCCGCGGCCACCACCAGCTTGAAGAGATAGGCGCCCCAGATCAGTCCCATGACCGTGGGCAGGCTCATCGTGCCGTGCTCGATGGCCGTCCAGAAGGTGATGACCACCACGGCCACGGTGTCCACGAGCTGGCTGACCATGGTCGAGCCGTTGTTGCGCAGCCAGAGGTGCTTGCCCTTCGTGAGGCGCTTCCAGAAGTGGAAGAGCCAGACGTCGCAGAACTGCGCCGCGAGATAGGCCAGCATCGAGGCCAGCACGGCCGAGCGGTTGCTCTTCACGATCCGCGTGTAGAGCTCCTCCTCGCGCACGATGGGCTGGCCGCTGTCGGCGTCGATCGGCTCCGTCACCGGTCCGCCGGTGGCCGGATCCAGCACCGCCTGGCCGGTCGCGGGGTCGGTCACCGGCGCCATCTCGAGCTTGCGCACGGGGACGACGGTGCCGTCGGGCAGCTCGACCGCGATCTGCCGCAGCGGCAGCTTGGGATTGCGCGGGTCCACCATGGCCGTCTCGCGGGTGTCGGGATCGGCGTAGACCGGCACCTGGCTCACCACGGGCAGGCGCTGCAGGTCCGTCTTGAAGTCCATCGCCGGCAGCGCCTCGCCCAGCCAGAGGATCCCGACCACGAAGAGGTTCAGCAGCATCCCCACCAGCACCACGAAGTTCGCGCGGCGGCGGCCGTAGAACTCGCTGATGAAGTCGGTGCAGAGAAAGGTGAGCGGGTAGGGCAGCACGCCCACGGCCAGCGTGAGCGGCCCCATGTGGATGAAGCGCGTGATGCCCACGATGTTGAGCATCGCCAGCGTGCCGAGGAAGAGGCCGGCCAGCACGAGGAAGACGCCCTCACGGCGGCGGCGCAGCACGGCGGGGTCCAGGGGCGGCAGCGAGGCGAGGGGCGAGTCGGCCACGGCGCGTCCTTTCGCGAGGGTCCCGGCGCAGGGGCGGCGCGCGCCCCGGGTCGATGAGGATAGCAGGCGTCCGCGGGGAGGCCAAGCGACGACCGCCGCCCCTTGCGCGGGCGCGTCCGAAGTGGTCTTCTGGACCCGGTCCCAACCGGGAGGTCGCCATGCGCGCGCTCGTGCTCGCCCTCGTTCTCGTCCTGCTCGGCGTCGGCACGGCCGGCGCCACCTTTTCCATCGTCGCCTACGATCCCGTCACGGGCGAGGTGGGCGTGGCGGTGCAGTCCAGGGTCTTCGGCGTGGGGCAGCGGGTGGCCTGGGCGCGCGGCGGCGTGGGGGCGGTGGCCACGCAGGCCAATTCCAACGAGTCCTTCGGCCCCGAGGGCCTGACGCTGCTCGCCGCCGGCCTCGCCGCCGACGAGGTGCGCGACCAGCTCCTGCGCCACGACGAGGGCCGCGACCAGCGCCAGCTCGGCGTGGTGGACGTGGCCGGGAACGTGGCCGCCTGGACCGGGCCCGGCTGCAGCGACTGGGCCGGGGACGTGCAGGGCGAGCAGTTCAGCTGCCAGGGGAACATCCTCGCCGGCGAGGCCGTGGTGACGGAGATGGCCCGCGCCTTCCGCGAGAGCGCCGGCCGCGAGCTGGCGGACCGCCTCATCGCCGCGCTGGAAGCCGGCCAGGCGGCCGGCGGCGACAAGCGGGGACGTCAGTCGGCGGCGGTGCTGGTGGGCCGCGCGCACCCCGACTTCCCCGAGTACGCCGAGCGCTACGTCTCGCTGCACGTGGAGGATCACGCCACCCCCATCGCCGAGCTGCGCCGACTCTACACGATGTACGAGGGCCAGGGACTGGTGCAGGCCCACATGCGCTTCGCCGAGTGGCTGGACGCGTCGGGCGACGCCGAGGGCGCCACCCGCGAGCGCGGACAGGTGGGCGAGCTGCTGGTGCGGACGCTGGCCCGTCCGGACGCCGACGCCGGCACCCTGAACGCGCTGGCCTGGTTCACGGCCACGCACGACATGTACCTGGACGAGGCGCTGGCCGCCGCCGAGCGCGCGACGCGGCTCGCGCCCGAGGACGGCAACATCCTCGACACGCTCGCCGAGGTGCACTACCGCCGCGGCGACGCGAAGCAGGCGATCGAGGTGGAGACGCGCGCGCTGACCATGAGCCCGGACGACGCCTATCTCAAGGAGCAGATCGCGCGCTTCAAGGCCGGCCGCTAGGCGCGCGGCAGGCGAAACCACCAGGTCATGGTGATCATCGGCACCGGGTAGAGCACCTGGGCCCGGTAGCCGCGGAAGCGCTCGGGATCCCAGCCCGCGCGCGCGAAGCTCTCCTCCAGCAGCCGCGCGTACTGCGGCAGCTCCTTCACCGCGCAGTGCTGCAGGCCACGTCCCAGCTGGGCGATGGGGATGTTCATGTCCACCGTGTTCACGCGTCCCCAGTGGCCCTCGTAGCGGTGGGGATCGGTGCCCGACGGATTGGGCAGGCGCAGGTCCAGCTCGGGATTCGCGCCGTTCCAGAGATCCTCGTGGATGAACACGTCGCGCACCAGGTTGCGGCAGGGGTAGTTGAGCAGGTAGGCGCGCGACTCGTCCTGCAGCTCCTCCGACGCCAGATGCCAGCCGTTCCGCAGGACGAAGGCCGAACCCATGTCCACGGGGATGTCCAGGGTGAGCCCCTCCTCGGCCAGCGAGAAGATCGTGTGGCGTCCACGGCGGAGCATGTCCACGCCCGGCGCCGGCCCCTTGCCGTAGCCGCTCAGGAGGAACTGCGTCGGGTCCTCGGTGCGTTGGCCGTCGAGGGTCTCGAGCCAGGGCTCGCCCGCCGCGTCCGTCCCGGGCGAGTCCAGGACCAGGCTGAAGATCGCCACCGGCGCGCCGGGACGCAGCCGCCGCAGACCGATCCGCTGGTGCAGCTCGAAGCCGTCCACGGCCTTGCCGTCCGCCGAGGGCTGAAGCACCAGGGAGGTGGCGAGCGTCTCGCAGCGACAGCCGATGAGGTAGGACATGGCGCGATAGATGGCCTGCTTCGCGCGGTGTTCGCTGCTCTCTCGCGCCGCCGCCGAGTGGGCCGATATCCATCCATCCAGGCTGCTGCGCCCGCCCGGGGTGCTGTCGATGAGCGCCTGGAAGGCGTCGGCCGCGGCTTCTGCCCGGGCGCAGATCCCCGCGGGTGCGGACTGCTCGCGGGCGGCCTTGACCAGGATGCGCAGCCCGGTGGGGGCGGGAGTGCGGTGGAGGAACTCCAGCGGTTCCTCGTGACGCAGGGACTGGATCAGGCGGCTGGCGAGGCTCTTGTCGATGCCGAGCTCGCGGGTGAGTCGGCTGGGGCGCAGGATCCCCCCGGTCACCGCGTCCACCAGGGGCAGGAGGGCCTCACGCAGACCCTCGGCCACGGGGACGAGACGTTCGGCCAGGTTGCCGGGCCTGGCAGCATTGCGTGCCATTCTGGTCATCGGCATGGGAGACTACCTTCTGGCGGTGATTCGGCCAAGCAAATCCACCCAAAACCCATGGATTGGCGAGGATTCCGTGACATCGGCAAGTATAGGCTGGAGCCACGGAGAGTGCAAGGAGTTCTCTGAGAGATCTCTTGCATTCACTATGGGGCACGGCTATACTCCTCCTCGGTCGGGAGCGCAGCGGCCCTCCGCGCCCCCGCATCCCGGACGCAACCCAACGACGAGGACTCTCATCCGGCTCCGGTCGGATCCGCAGGAGGAAGACATGAGAAAACTGGCAGCGCTCTTCATGGCGATGCTGCTGTCCGCGGGCCCGGCCCTGGCGGGCGGCACCTTCGAGACCCTGCCCCTGGGCGGCAGTTTCTTTCCCGGCAGCGTGCTGATGTCGGCCGACGGCAGCGTGCTGGCCGGCTACTGGAACGCCAGCTTCTACTACTACACCGAGGACGGCGGCGTGGCCGCGGTGCCCGTCGGCGCCGCGCTCCCTCCCACCCTCAACATCTCCGGCGACGGCACGACGCTGGTCGCCACGCAGGTCAACGCCGACGACGGCAAGGAGCACGCGGCGACCTTCGACATCCCCACCCTGACGTGGACGATGCTCGACGACGCCGACGGCACCGAGGGCTGCGACGCCAGCTTCAGCAGCGCCTGGGCGGCCAGCTTCGACGCCAGCCGCGTGGTCGGCATGAGCTGGATCCCCGGCTGCGACGCGGAGGCCACCCGCTGGGATGGCGGCACGCCCACCCTGCTGGGCCGCTTCGACCCGACCAGCAGCCGCGTCAGCGCCGTCTCGGACGATGGCGCGCTGCTGGGCGGCTGGGCCGAGCACCCCAGCTTCGGCATGCGCCGTCCGGCGATCTGGACGGACGACGTCGACGGCCCCCAGCTCATCGCCGACCCCGAGAACGACGCCGGCGAGGTGCTCGCCGTGAGCCCCGACGGCAGCGCCGTGGTGGGCGTGCGCAACAGCTTCGCCTTCTACTACGACATGGCCACGTCCACGATGACCGACATCGGCGCGCTCTACGGCGATCCCTACGGCAGCTCCGCCTACGACGTCTCCGGAGACGGCACCGTCGTCGGCATGAGCGGCAGCCTCTTCTGGTCCACGCCCTACGGCTTCATCTGGACCCAGGACACGGGCATCATGTACCTGGGCGACTACCTGACCGCCATGGGCGTTCAGGGCTACGACGGCCAGACCATCTCCGCCGCCACGGCCATCTCCAACGACGGCAGTGTCATCAGCGGCTACTACCTCAACCCGGACGATTTCAAGGTCTACCCCTTCGTCGCGCACATCGAGGACATCGTGCCCGTGGCGCTGTCCAGCTTCGAGGTCGCGGTGAGCCCGGGCCAGGTGGACTTCCGCTTCCTGCTCTTCGGCGACGCAACCGCGGACGACCTCGTGCTGACCGCGACCAAGGACGGCGCGCAGTGGAACGTGCCCGTCAACGGCGAGGGAACGGACTTCAGCGCGCGCGACAACGCCGCGCAGATCCTCGAGGGCGGCAGCATCGACTACGCGCTGTACGCGCGGGAGAACGGCGAGCTGCAGCTCCTGCGGAGCCGCAACGTCGACCTGGGCAGCCAGATGCTGGCCAACCGTCTGCTGGGCGCCTTCCCGAACCCCTTCAACCCGAAGACCTCCGTGGCCTTCACGCTGAGTGAAGCCCAGCGCGTGCGGCTGTCGGTCTTCGATCTCGGCGGCCGCCAGGTGGCCACGCTCGCCGACCAGGTCTTCGCCGCCGGCCAGCACAGCGTGGAGTGGAATGGCCGCACGGCGGGTGGCGAGGCCGCGGCGTCGGGCATCTACTTCGTGCGGATGGCCTCCCCCAGTGGGACGCAGCTCGAGAAGATCACGCTCATGAAGTGACGCGGCCGCGTGTCCTCTCGCGCGCCGCTTCGAAGGGGCGCGACCTGGACACAAGGCTCGCGCGGCAGAAGGCGCGAACACGACAAGGCCCCGGGACCGCAAGTCCCGGGGCCTTTCCGTGCGCGGAGATCGCGAGCGCGCTACTTCGCGTCGCCCTCGGCGTGGATCACCGCCGGCAGCGGTTCGCCGTCGGGGACGAAGTTCAGCGAGATCGAGTTCACGCAGTGCCGCGTGTCCTTGGCCGTGAAGTGCTCACCCATGAAGACGTGCCCCAGGTGCGCGCCGCAGTTGGCGCAGAGGATCTCGGTGCGACGGCCATCGGCATCGGTCTGGCGGCGCACCGCGCCGGGGATCTCGTCGTCGAAGCTCGGCCAGCCGCAGCCCGCGTCGAACTTGCTGGTGGACCGGTAGAGCGGCGCGTTGCAGCGCTTGCAGGTGTAGGTGCCCAGCTGCCAGAAGTCCTCGAAGACGCCGCTGCCCGGGCGCTCGGTGCCCTTGTGCAGGATCACGCGAGCCTCGTCGGGAGTGAGGGGATTGTAGTTCACGGTGCTGTCCTCCGCCGTTTCGTGCTGGGACTTGGACGCGCCGCCCGCCATCGCCGCAAGGATGACGGCCAGCGCCAGGAGCGTGCGTTGCATCGTGCCCTCCTTCATCGTCAGGCTGTGCCCCCATACATACGGACCTTCCCGCGCGGGGCGCAAGCGGCGTCGGTCGTCCCCGGCGGGTCCGGCCCGCCGCGGAGTGACCTGGATACGAAAGCGGCCCGTCGCCGTGACGGGCCGCTCGCGGATTTCGGGCCTGCAGAACCCCCGGCAGCGCGGAGACTCACTCCCCCGCGCCTGCGCCGCCGGCGTCGCGCCCGCGGCTCCGCTCGATGGACTGCAGCGCCAGGTAGCGCTCGCCGAAGCGCTTGATGTTGTCGATCTCCTGGTCGTACTGGTCGAAGTGGCGCTCCTCGTCGGCCACCAGCTCCTCGAAGAGCTTGCGGGTGGCCGCGTCGGCGTTCTCCGGCGTCGCGCACTGGTTCGCCCAGACGTTGTACTCCGCCGCGCTCTCGCTCTCCATCTTCGCGGCCATCTTCAGCATCACCTCGGGGTCCTGCTCCTGGCTGACCGCGCCGGCGAGCTTCATGTCCACGTCGCCGCCGAGAAAGAGGATGCGCTCGGCCAGTCGCTCCACGTGCAGCATCTCCTCCACGGCTGTCCGCTTGAAGAGATTGGCCAGCAGATCGTAGCCCAGGTCGTCGCAGTGGAAGTGGAAGTACATGTACTGGTGCACCGCGGACAGCTCGTCCGCGACCGCCTTGTTCAGCAGTTCGATGCTCTTGGGATTGCGCATGCCGTCCTCCTCGGTCGTCGTCCGGGTCCAAGATCCTAAGGAGTGGCGGATGGCGCAAGGGCGAGGGAGGGCCGGGCGGCCCTCCCCCGCCTCGCGGGTCACTTGAGCAGGAGCATGCGACGGGTCCGCTGCCAGCCGTCGCCGCACAGGCGATACAGGTAGAGGCCCGAGGCCTGGGCGCGACCCTGGCCGTCCGCGCCGTTCCAGGTGAGCGCGTGGCCGCCCTCCGGCAGTTCGCCGGCGAAGAGCGTGTCCACGTGGCGTCCGGCCGCGTCGAGGATCTCCACCGTCACGCGCATGGCGCGGGGCAGGCTGAAGCTGATCTTCGTGGCGGGATTGAAGGGATTCGGGTAGTTGGCCGCGAGCAGCACGCCGGCCCCGGGCGCCGTCTCCACCGCCGTGGCCGTGCTCAGCGGCAGCACGAAGCCGCCCTCCAGCACCGCGCGATCGCCGCGCTCCGGGCTTTCCAGCGCCTGCTCGAGCCCGGCCACGTCCAGCGGCAGCGGCATCGTCTGGAGCTGGATCGGCTGCCGCGCGTCGGGCAGGTTGACGTCCGCCGTGAAGTAGGCGCGCAGCGCGCCCTCGCCGTCGCGATCGCCAAGGGTCAGGCTGCTGATGCCCGTGAAGTCGGTGAGGACGGCGGTGGAGTCCACCACGCCGTCGCCGTCCCAGTCGACGGCGTCGCCCTCGCGCAGGACCAGCTCGCCGTTCACGATCAGCGCCTCGACGTTGACCGCGTCCACGTCGAGGTCCCAGATCACGGCCCAGTCGCCGTCCTCGTTGAGATAGCCGCCCTCGATGGCGCCGTTGACCACGTAGCCGTCCACCAGGTCGCCTTCGCGCAGGACGATCTCGCCGTCCACCATGACGAACTCGTCCACGGTGATCGCCGCGTCGGTGTCGCCGGTGACGAACCAGTGGCCGTCCTCGGTGACGCCGCAGAAGTCGAAGGCCGCCCAGTGCTCGCCGGCCAGGCCGCCGATCGCCGCGGGCACCACGCCGCCCTCGACGACGAACTCACCGCCCGCGGTGAGGGCGGTTCCGTCCATCACCATGTGCAGATCGCCGGTGGTCACGGTGTTGAGGGTGAGCGGGCTGATCCAGTGCGACGCCATCGCCGAGAAGCGGTAGTCGAAGTCGAAGCCGTTGGCGGTGACGGCCAGGTCGACGCCGCCGATGATGTCGCCGCTTTCGAGCACGGCGGTGGCGTCCGTGCCGAGGTAGAGGCCGCGGAACTGGGTCGAGCCGCCCTGGACGGCGGTGTAGCCGCCCTCCCAGTAGGGACGGCCGTCGGCGGTGCAGCCGGGCCGGCTGCCGAAGCTCCAGTAGTAGACCGGATTCGGCGGATAGACGGCCTCTTCAATCATGCACACAGTGTCATTTAGCCACACCGCGTCAAGGCCCGTGCCGCCGCCCACGTTGTCGTTGCAGATCGGGCTGTAGGCCGCCTCGCCGGCGTTGCCGATGCCGAAGAAGCTCTCGAAGGACGTCTGCGTGTAGTCGCCGTAGGTCCCCTCGCTGAAGAGCAGGCCGCCCAGGCCGCCGTCGGCCGAGCCCCAGATCCGGCTGAGGGTCTCGGTGCCGTCGGTGCTGTTGATGCCGAAGGCGTAGCCGCCCGCGTGGTTCACGGCCGAATTGCCGATGGACGACACCGTCTCGCCGACGGGTCCGCCGGGCAGGCCGCCGCCTTCGACGAGGAGCGCCGAGGCGACCTGTGCGGCCGCCGGCGCGGCGGCGATGGTCAGGATGGCCAGGAAGAGGGTGGAAATGCTTGGAAAGCGATGCATGGTCGGACCTCCCGTGGGGCGTGTGGGTTCGGTCCCGCCATGGGGCGCGGGGTAACGCTGCGTCTTCGAGTATAGCGGAGCCGACGCGCGATGCCCACCCGGGGGTCAGCGCAGGAGCGTGATTCTGCAGACCGCCTGCGTGCCGCCGGCGCTGGCCCGCAGCAGATAGACGCCCGAGGCCAGGTCAGCCGGCAGCGCGAGGCGGTGCGTCGCACCGGGGGCGAGCGCCGCGCCGAGCACGGCGCGGCGGCGGCCGGTCACGTCGAAGAGCTCCACCGTGGCGCCGTCGGCGTCCGTGACGTCCGCGCCGAGGGCCAGGAGCACGGCCTGCCCGGGCCGCAGCGGATTCGGGCCGACGATCCTCAGCCCGTCCGACGGCAGGTCGGGCACGGCGGTCAGCGTGGGCACGAGCGCGAGATCCACCTGCCGCCAGCCGCCGGTCACGTTGGGCACCTGCTGCGTCTGCGTCTCGTAGCCCGGGCAGCTCGCCTGCACCGTGAAGCTGCCCGTCTTCGTCAGGCGTTCGTACTTGCCGAAGGCGGCGTCCGTGAGGTGCGGACCCAGCTCGGCGCCGGAGTACTGGAGGATCTCCACCTGCGCCACCAGGGGATTCCCGGTGACGGCATCGGTCACCCGGCCGCGGATGCCGGGGCCGTTCATGGCGCGGTCGATGAGCGCGTAGCTCCCCCGCGCCACCCGCGTCGCGATGGTGTCCACCGTGGCGCCGGTCCACCAGCAGTGGTCGGAGATCTCCATCACGAAGGTGAGGATGCCCGTTTCGCCGTAGATCCAGTTCTGCTCCTTGGGCAGCGAGTCGTAGCCGAAGATCGAGCCGAAGGGCTGCCCCGTGTGCGTGAGCGTGGCCGCCGCCCACTGGCTGGCGACGTCGCGGGCGACGGGCTCGTCGGGGCTGTAGCCCCAGCCGTGCGTGCTGAGCCAGGGCCAGAAGACCTCGTTGTCCCAGACGATCGTCACCGGCGAGTGATAGTCCACCACCACGAGGGGGCGGCGCGTCAGCACGAAGTCGCGCAGCGCCGTGGCCTCGGGCTCGGAGAAGGGGAAGGGTCCCTTGTACTCGAGGTGGGCGGGGTCGGTCTCGTCGGACTCGTCCCAGTACCAGTCCCAGTTGCGATTGGTGTCGACGCCATCGTCGGGGTAGTCCACCTGGTCGTTGCCGTTGTTGTCGCGCAGGGTCTTGCGCCAGTCGGCCCAGCTGGGGCCGCCGCCGAAGACGTAGCGATGGCCGTCCACGTTGAAGATGGGCATGAACCACAGCTCGAGGCTGTCCACCCGGGCGCGCATGCCGGGGTTGAGCGCGTAGCCCTGCAGCAGCGCGGCCATGGCGTCCATGATCGCGCCCGTGCCGTTGCACTCGTTGGCGTGCTGGGCGGCGTGGAAGAGGAGCGCGGGCTCGGGCTCGTCCGTCTGCGCGTGGTCGGAGATGCGCGCGAGCGGAATGGCCTCGCCCTGGCCGCTCAGCCCCAGACTGCCCGCCTGGAAGATGTCGGGGTAGTCCACGGACCACTGCTGGAACTGGGCGACGACGTCGTCGAGGCGCCAGTAGCGCGGGTCGGGCTCCTCCGCCCGCGCGGCCCCCGCCAGGGCGAGGGCAGCAAGCAGGGCTGCGATGCGGCGCTTGCTCATGCGTACTCCCCGGTGCTCCACCGCCGGAAGCATAACATCTCAGCGCTTGTGCAGGCGACGCAGATCGGGCCCGACGGCCACCTCCCCCTCGCCCTCGAAGCGCTCGTGGTTCTGCTCCATCTCGCCAAGACGATAGGCGTAGTTGACCATGAGCCCGGCCGCCCGCTCGAGGCCGGCCGGCGAGCGGTTGCCCAGCCAGTTCAGGCGCTCCACCCGCGCGCCGTTGCCCAGGTGGAAACGCGCCACCGGATCCAGCGGCCCCCGTCCCCGCTTCTCGCGCACGAGGTACTGCGCGCCGAGACGAAGCAGGGGCTCGCGCAGGCGCTGGGCGCGGGCGGCGTCCTCCACCCAGGCGCCCGCGCGGAGCGCGGTGGCGAGCGCCTGGGGACTGCCCCCGGCGGCGCCGGCGTCCTCGAGCAACGACGCGGCCGTTTCCGCGCCCAGCAGGGCGTCGAGCCGCGAGCGCTCCAGGCCCTCGAGCCAGCGGCAGAAGCCGGGGAGCGGCGAGAGCGTCGCGAACTGGCGCAGGCGCGGGAAGCGCGCGCGCAGGTCGTCCACCACCGCCTTGATGAGGAAGCCCCCGAAGCTGATCCCCCGCAGCCCGCGCTGCGTGTTCGAGATGGAGTAGAAGATGGCCGTGTCCGCGGCCTCGGTGGGCACGGCGGGAGCGTCCTCGTCGAGCAGGGCCTGGACGTCGTCGGCCATGCCTTCCACGAGCGCGACCTCCACGAAGATCAGCGGTTCGCCGGGCATGTGGTGATGGAAGAAGGCGTAGCAGCAGCGGTCGGTCTCGAGGCGGTTGCGCAGGTCGTCCCAGGACTCGATCTCGTGGACGGCCTCGTAGGCCATGAGCTTCTCCAGCAGGGCGGCGGGCGACTGCCAGTCGATGCGGCGCAGCTCGAGGAAGCCCGGATCGAACCAGGAGGCGAGCAGGCGCTGCAGCTCGCGGTCCAGGCTGCGGAGGGCGGGATCGTCGCCGGCGACGCCGAGCAGGTCCGCGCGCAGGTCCACGAGGAACTTCGTGCCCGCGGGCAGCGCGTTGAACTGCGTGAGCAGGCGCAGGCGTGGGGTGACGAGCGCGTCGCGCAGACGCTCCTCGGCCAGCAGGCGATCGGGACCCGCGGCCGTCTGCAGCGTGCCCACGGCCTCGTCCAGCGCGCGGCCGTCGACGCCGTAGTCCACGGCGAGCAGGCGCAGGAAGCGCTCGCGCCCCGCGGGGCTGAGGGCGAGGTAGTCCGTCCCCAGCTCGGCGGCGCGGCGCCGCGCGGACACCTCGCCTCCTCTGGCGGACAGGCAGGCGTCGATGCGCCCGCGCAGGCGCTCCCGGTCGGCGTCGGGCAGGTCCGGGGCCAGCGGGCGCTCCCCGCGCCGCCAGCCCGCCGGCTGCGCGTCGCGCCAGAGGCGCCGGAGGTTCTGCAGGGTGCGGCCGAGGAAGGAGTCGCGGGGCGCGTCAGGCATGAGGAGCTCGATTCGAGTGTGGCGACGCGAGAGGTGCCACCAGCGTGGCGGACGGCGCGACCCAGGTCAAGACCTGCCGCGACGGGCACGAAAAAGGCCCCGGCCATGGGAGCCGGGGCCTCGCAGCGAAGGGACGGATCGGACTAGTAAAGGGCCTTCACGTTGCCCCAGGTCGACTCCTCGGTGGCGGTCGTGTCACGCACGTGGACGACGCCCGTCATGCCCATCGCCTCGTGAGGGCGGCAGAAGTAGGGCACGTCGCCGGGGCTGTTGAAGGTGTAGCTGACCACGGTGTTCGACCCGTTCAGGGGCTCGTCGAACATGTTGCCGGCGTCGGGATCCGCGGCGCCGGTGCCGTTGGTGACGGTGTGCGAGAGCGAGCTCCAGTGCCACTCCACCGTGTCGCCGACCTGGATCGTGACCTCGGCGGGCGACCACGCGGTGTTCACCTGGTTGATGACCACGGTGTCAGCAAGAGCGAGGGCCGGCAGCGCCAGAAGCGCGGCGACGGCGAGGAGCTTGAGCGTTGATTTCATGACTTCTCCCGTTTGCTGTGGCGCCGCAGGCTGGCGGCGCCGGTTCCGGTATCGAGCGCCCATGATACCAGAAACCCCACGGCGCAGCAATTGGGTATTCCAGGGAAGCGTACACGTCTTTCGGGTTGGCTTGTCTTTAATTATCATTGCGCCGGTGAAACGTGCGCAAACACGAAGACCCCCGACCTGGGCCGGGGGTCTGACAGCATGGCGGTCGCTGTGGGACAGTGCGCAGCCGTGCGTCGGCTAGAGCATGTCCTTCACGGCCTTCAGCGGGCGGATGCGCACGGTGCGCGACGCGGGCTTGGCCTTCTGCGGCACCATCTCGCCGGTGAAGGGGTTGCGGATCATCTTGCCGCCCTTGACCGCGGGCTTCTTGACCAGCGTCATCTTCATGAGGCCGAGCATGTTGAAGGTGCCGTGCTTCTTGACGGACTTGACCATCACGTCGGTGAGCGCATCGCAGACCAGAACGACGTCCTTGCGCGTGAAGCCGGTCTTCTCGGCAATCGTGCGGTAGACCTCGTTCTTCGTCGGCGGCTTGACGGCGGCCGCCGTCTTCTTCGCTGCTTTCTTGACTGCCATCGCGTTTTCTCCTTGGCGTTTCGCGGAAGGAATGAAGCTTCCGGGTCGGCGCGATGATAGCGACCCTGGCCGGTTTGGGAAGGAGAAATCGGCTCCTGCAGCCACTTTTTGGCGGTTTTTGGGAGCGACGGGCCGGCGCGCGCCGGCCCGTCATCCCCTCGGCTCAGCGGAGCAGGGTCAGCTTCGCGGTCTCGTCGACCCCCGCTGCCCGCAGCCTCACGAAGTAGATGCCCGAGGGCAGCTCGCGGCCGCCGTCGGATCGCCCGTCCCAGTGCAGCTCCTGGCCCCCCGCGGGCAGCACGCCCGGGTCCAGCGTGGCCACGCGCGCGCCGCGCAGATCGTAGATGCCGACGCTCGGCCGCGTGGCCGACGGCAGCGCGAAACGGATCTGCACCGACGGATTCGCGGGGTTCGGGTAGACGGCCAGCTGCCGGCGGGCGGCGGGCAGATCCTCGACGCCGGTGCTCTCACCGGCGTAGCGAAGCTGCAGGCGGTAGGCCGTGGCCGCGCTCGCGTCGAAGACGGAGGCCAGGTAGACGGTGTTCCCCGCCGCGTCCGCCGCGATCGCCGGATCCAGCGTGGTCGCCTGCGCGCTGCCGAGAACGGGCAGACCCTCCGGAGCTTCCACGGGCTCGCCGGTGGCGGCGACCCAGCCGCGGTAGACCTGCAGCCGGCCGTCGAGGTGATTCACCTGGCCGCGGTCGTCGCTGAATGCGGTGACGAAGCGCTGGCCATCCCAGGCCGCGTGGCCGTCGGTCTGGCTGCCGGCAACGTCCGTGAGCTGGACGCCGGCGCCGTCCAGGAAGGTGAGGCCGGCAGCCGCGAGGCGGCGGCCGTAGAGGTCCAGGTTGTCCGCGCCGGCGCGGGGATCCTGCCACAGCACGAGCGCCGTGTCGCCGCTGGCCACCGCCGGACGCAAGGGCGCGATGCCGTCGCCGCTGGGTGTGATCGGCAGCGGACCGGCCACGGTTCCCGCGGGCGCCACGAGCGCCCCGTGGATCTCGCTGCCGTCCTGCTGACCCAGCGTTTCCCAGGCCGCCAGCCAGTAGTCGCCGCCCAGCGCGCCGACGCTCACGTGTGCCGTCGCCGCGTTCTCGAGGACGAGAGGCGGTGCGTCGAGCAGGTCGCCGCCCGCGCCATCCACGCGCGTCGCGACGGCGCCGGCGGCGCCGGCGGCGCTCACGAGGAAGAGGCCGTCCATGCCGGACACGGCGGGATCGCGTCCGGGGAAGAGCCCGATCGGCGTGCCGTCCAGCGGAGCGCCGTCCGCCCCCACGCGAAGCGCGCGCACCTCGCCCGACTCCGCATCGCCCCAGGCGACGAGGAAGCGCGTCCCGTCGAAGGCCACGGCCGGCGGTCCGACCGCGTCCTGGGCGATCTCCATGGGCTCGCCCATGAGCGCGTTGCCGCGCAGGTCCAGCAGCTGGGCCTTCACGCGGCTGTCGCCCGAGAGTTCGCTGAGGAAGACGAGCAGCGCGGTCTGATCGCCCTGGGCGAGCGACGCCCCGCGCTGGGCCGGCGCGGCGAGGCCCACGCAGGCGTCGGCGCCGAGCGAGAGGTCGGCGTTCACGCGGGCCGAGAAGACGTCGTAAGGCGTCGCGCCGCCGCCGCGGTTCTCCGACCAGAGGGCCTGGAGGCCGCCGTCGGCCTCGGCCAGCGCGGGGCTCGGCAGGGTCGGGAAGGCCACGCCGCCCGGGTCGAGCACGCTGCCGTCGGCGGCGACGCGCGCGAGACGCGTCTCGCCCTCGGGCCAGCCGACGACCCACTGGCCGCCGTCCCAGGCCACCAGCGGCGAGTCGTCGAACTTGTGGGCGAGCGTGTTCGAGATGGCGACGCCGTCGCCGTCCAGCGAGCTGCCGGCCGTGCTGATCCGGGCGCCGAGGACCTGGCTGCTGTCGTCGCCGTAGTTCCAGTGCTGCCAGGTCACGTAGAACTCGCTGCCGTTGGAGGCCACGTCGGGATTGCTGTAGTAGAGGTCGTCGGCCCAGCTCGTCCCCACCATCTCGAGGGGATAGCTGTCCAGGGTCTGCAGGTTGCCGTTCAAGCGCAGGCCGTAGATGCCGTAGTTCCAGCTGTCGAAGTAGCCCTCGAAGACCACCAGGTAGACGCCGTTCGCGTACGCCATGCCCGTGTGCCAGAAGAACGAGCAGCAGGACGGCGAGTAGAGGTAGGACGGCGCGTTGAGGATCGCGCCCGCGCCCGTGACGCGCTTGCCCACGAGCCGCTCCTTGGTGCCGAGGCCCTGGATGTAGGTCTGCTGGAAGACCAGGGCCCAGTCGCTGCCGTCGCTGGCGGCGCCGCGGAAGTCGTCCTCCACGCCGCCCTCGTCCCAGAGCAGCATGGGCGCGGCGTCGAGCAGCGTGCCGTCGGCCGCCACGCGCACGCCCTCGACGAAGTGGCGCTCGTACTGGGCGTAGGGTTCGGTGCCGGTCCACAGCACGAGCCAGGCGCTGCCGTTCCACACGGCGCGGGGATCGTACTGGTCGGCGAAGGCATGCGTGAGGACGAGCGGCGTGCTGTCGATGAGCTGGCCGTCCGCGTCGAGGCGGGCGGCGTAGATGTCGCGCCCGGTGCCGCCGTCGCCGCTGGCGTCGCCGAGGCTGCTGCGGGCGTCGGCCCAGACGGCGAGAAAGCCGGAGCCGCCGGGCGCGATCGCGGGGTCGGTCTGGTCGCCGGCGGCGGGGCCGACGAGCAGATCGCCGGGCAGCCCGTGCGCGGGCTCGGGGGCGGGCGGCGCGGCGGCCGCGGCCAACGTGGCGGATCCCAGCGCAAGCGCAAGCGCGACCAGCGCGGCGCGCGCGGGCAAAGACTGCAATCTGGACAATGAATGCTTCATGTGTGGGCACCTCCAAGGGCGGTGCGGGAGAGCGGCGGCGCGCGTGGCGCGGAGCAGGGGCTCCCGCGGGCGACGGGCAAGTGGCGGATGGACCCCAGTGGGTCCGCAGATCACTACGAGAGGAGTCGATGTCCGTGACAGACGCGAGGGAGAGGGGATGACCTCAGCCTTACCGCGTTCGAGCGCCCTGTCAATCGGTCGGATCAGCGCTCGCGTCCGCCACGCCCCTGCCGGCCCATTCGCACCTGCACGACCACGGCCACCTCGGGGAGGTCGGCGCGGTCGGTCGTGACGCGCAGCAGGGCCGAGTGCACGCCGCCGGGCATGTCGGGGAGTAGGGTCAGCAGGATGTCGTAGGCCTCGCCCTCCTCGACCGTCTGCACCTCCGCGCGCAGATGCGGGTCGTTCACGGCGGCGGCGACGACGTGGAAGGGCGGGCCGCTGAGCCGCCGCAGCGGGACCGTGGTCTCGTCGCCCAGGCCTTCGAAGGGACTCTCGAGCTCGACGCGCTCGGGATAGCTCAGCCCCCCCGTGAGCGTGCCCTTCACGAAGATCTCCACTTCGGGCAGCTCGGGATTGCTGGCGCGCACGCGCACGGCCGCGCCCAGCGGCCCCGGCCCCCGCTCCGGGCGCAGGCAGAGGGTGACGAGCCAGGCGGAGGCGTCGTCGGGGTCGCGCGCGTAGCTGGCGTCGAGCGCGGGCGGCTCCGCGCGACCGCCTGCCGCGCTGCCGGGCTCGCCCCGGCCGGCGGCGCCGGCGTCCACGGCGACCTCCGCGATCTCGAGCGTCTCGTCGCGCAGCGGTCGCAGACGCACCACCGCGCAGGTGTCGCTGCCCGCGGGCAGGCGGCCCAGGTCCACCACCCGGGGCTCGACGTCGAGCCGCGGCTTGATGTCCGCCGTCAGCACCAGGCGCAGCTTGGACTGCCGCGGCGCGTTGGTCTCCAGCGTGAAGACCCGGGACCACTGCCCGAAGCCGGTGGGTGTCACCGTGATCTGGGCGAGACCGCTGTCGCCGGGAGCCAGGGTGATGGGCTCGGTGCTCCAGTCGGGGTCGCCGTCCGCCGCGCTGACCAGCACGGCCGAACAGGCTCACCCGCCCTTGGCGAGCAGCGGCGTGCTCCCGCCGTTGCGGAAGCGGAAGACATGGCGCAGCGCCTCGCCCTCCCACACCTCGCCGAAGTCGTGGGTGCTTTCCTCCAGCACGGCGCGGGGGGCGTCCACGGGCGCTTCCGCGCGCGCGACCCGCGGCAGCGAGGCCAGAAGCAGCAACAGGAATGCGATGCGACGCGACATGCCCGCAAGACTAGTGAGCGCGCCCGCCGCGCGTCAAGCGGCGCGATCGGCGCTTGAAAAGCGATCCCGGCGCTGTCGAAGGGGCGTTGGCAGGTTCCTCCCCGACAGCTCGCCCACGGAGACACCGGCATGCACTCGCCCGGCGCCCAGGACGACCATCGACTCGCCCAGCAGGTGGCGGACGGCTCCCTGGCGGCCTGGCACACCTTCGTGGAGCGCTACACGGGGCTGCTTCAGCACACGCTTCGCCACATCCTGCGGGACGACGAGGAGGTGGCCACGGTCTACGTCGCCGTGCTGGAACGGCTCTACCGCGGACAGATCGGCCAGTACCGGGGCGACTCGAGGCTGTCGACCTGGCTGGTGCTCGTGGCGCGGAGCGCGGCGCTGGACCGCCTGCGCCATCGACAGGGGCGGCGGCAGGAGCCGGCGCAGCTCGCCCGCATGGACGAGAGCGCGCGCGAGCTCTACCGGATGCACTTCGACGAGGGACTGAGTCTCGAGGCGATCCGGCACCGGCTGCGCGCGGAGGGGCGGCCCGTCGAGACCCTGGAGGAAGAGCTGGGCGCCCTGTTGCAGGCCCTGAGCCCGTCCCGTCGGCGACGTCTCGACTACGCGCTGCAGGCGCGCGCCGGCGCCGCGCCCTCGGGGCGCGCGCTGGAGTACCACGACGAGCAGCGCCTGGAGAACCGCAACCGGATGCACGCCATGAGTCCGGACGAGATCCTCGCCCGGAAGGAGGAGCGCGTGGAGTTCGGTCGGCTTCGCGCCGCCCTGGACTCGCTGGCGCCCGAGGACCGCCGCATCCTGGCTCTGCGCTTCGCCCGCGGCCTCAGCGCACGGCAGATCGCGGCGGAGCTGGGGCTGCAGAGCACGCGGCGCGCGTTCACGCGACTGAGCACGGCGCTGCGGCGGATGCGACGCGCCCTTGAAACGAGCCTCTGACAGGTGTCAACTGGATGAAGAATCGGTAAACGGGACGTTACTGACGTCTACCATATCGAGTCATCGAACCGGGGGGATCGCGCACGCTGCGGCGCGCGCGAGGACGACAGCGGGGCCACGCATGCATCACCCACATCTGGACCTGGAGACGCTCGCGCGCCTGGCGGAGGGCGGGACCGACGGTCTGTCGCAGGAGGACTGGCGGCATCTGTCCGCGTGCGAGGAGTGCCACGCGGCCTACGTCGAGGCGCAGCGGATCGTGGCGGACTGGGAAGGCGCCGCGCCCGCGCCGGTGGATCCCGCGCTGCTCGAGCGCGGGCTGGCGGTGCATCCGAAGCACCGCATCGACGGGCGCGTCGTTCGCCGCTTGTCGCGCGCGCTGAGCTTCGCGACGGGCGGCCTGGCGGTCGCGGCGGCGTTGGTCTGCATGGCCCTGCTCCCGCCCCGCCCCATCGGCGCGGGGCCCGCGTTCCGCGGAAACGAGCCGGCGCGCTTCCAGCATCCGGTGGAGGGCGAGGTGCTCGATGCCGGGAGCGTCCACCTGCACTGGAGCGCGGTACCCGGGGCGAGCGCCTACAGGGTGCAGTTGCGGGACGGGCAGGGCGAGGTCGTCTACGAAGGGCGCAGCGAGGGGCGCTCGCTCAGCGTTCCCTCCGAGGCACTCGGCAGTTCGGGAAGGTATCGGGCGCTGCTGTCCACCGAGCCACGGGACCTGCTGCTGCCCGGGAGCGTGAGCGTGGCGTTCCGCACCGGGAGCCTCGGCGCGCGCGCGCTGCACCAGTTCCGCTGGGCCGAACGATGGATCCTGGCGCTGGCCGTCGCCGGGCTACTGCTCGCGCTGACCGGCCTGCTGCGCGCGCGCCGCGTCGCAGAAATGCGATCTTGAAATGCCGCCGGGCCGGTGTCGAACCAGTGAGTGAAGTTGCTCGCTACCCCGTGCTATCCTAACCCATGGACGATTGGACCGGGACGCCCCGGACTACGCGCCCCAGCCCAAGTGATGCAGGAGTGACGAATGAAGCAGAAACACCTGATCCTCTTGATGGCCATGGCCGCCCTTCTGCTCTACGGCTGCAGCGTCGACCGCAGCGACTTGGCAGGCCCCGCGGATGGCTCCGACTCGCCGGTCGCCTTCAACCTCGGCAACGACTTCGACTGGCTCGATTTTCTCGACGGGCTCGAGTACGACTCGATCGTGGGAACGGTCCAGCCGGGGCAGGGCGTGGTCATGTTCGCCGACCTGCCCTCGTGGCCGCGCAACTGCACCTTCGGCCTCAACGTGCCGCCGACGGCCCTGCCTGAGGGCGGCAACCCGGTCGACTTCACGATGCGGATCCCCACCTACGACGCCTACCGGCAGAATCCCGAGATCATGAGCCGCGTGCTCGTGCGGCTTGGGCCTGACGGCGAGACGTTCCAGGATTCGCTGACCGTCTACACGACGTGGATGCCCTGGGAGCCCTTCCCCAGCGAGGACCCGCTGGAGTACTTCTACCACATCTACGGCGAAGGCGGAGAGATCGGGGAAGGCGATATCGGCACGCCCACGGTGACCTACTTCGCGGGCATCAACCGCTATCAGATTTCCTTCAAGGTCCTGCACTTCTCGGACTGGGACATCAAGCCGGATCCCGATCCGCCCACGCCCTAGTCGAGGACCCCGCGCATCGCGCCCACTCGCAGCCGCCCGCACTCCACGGGCGGCTGCGCTCTTTTGACGCCCGGCTTGGAGCGATGCTAGCGCGAGATGGCCTGGTAGAACGCCCAGTAGTAGGGGTGGGACTTGCCGGACTGGCGCTCACGAAGGTCGAGCTGAGTCTGGCGAAGGGCTTCGGCGGGACTCGCCCCCAGGAGCCAACGCCTGTAGAACTCCTGCGCGAAGTCGGCTGCCGCCTCGTCGTCGACGCGGATGCTGGGCGCCACCACGGTCTCGGCGCCGGCCCTGAGGAAGCTGCGGGCGAGACCCGCATGGCCCGCCCCGACGCCGCGGCGGACCGACTCGGCCGCCTCGCAGCAGGAGAGAAAGACGAGCCGGGCTTCGAGTCGGCTCCGCGAGATCTCGCTCGACGTCAACGGGTCGCCGCTCGCGCCCGCGAGCATGAGCGTGGTCCTGTCGGCGCGGCCCTGATAGATCAGGGCGTGACTCGCGATGTGGATGACGTCGTAGCGGGCCAGCCCGGCCGACTCCAGGTCGCGCCAGTCGGCGTCTTCCCCCACTCGCAGGCTCCCCAGCCCCGCCGGCCAGAGTTCGACGATCTCCCGCGCCTCCCTCTCCGCATGGTGGAGCGCCTTCAGTCCGCTTTCCGCCGCCGCGGCGCTCCCATCCACGCCCAGGGCCAGCAGCCGGCACCGCGCGTGGTCGACGCTTGCGGCGGAGTGGCGCCCGGATGGCGCATCGGCCAGCCGAATGGCGCCCCGCTCCAGCCAGACTTCCTCGGGTGCGCGTCCCGTCTGGAGGGCGCACCAGGGCACGGCGAAGAGGGGGCCGTCGGGCACGATCGTGAGCGTGCTGTCCCGGCTCCAGTCCACGGGGATCCCCCCGAGGGCCTCGGCGAGGGCGACGAGCTCCGAAGGCACGGAGTCCCGCCCCGGACGCCCCAGATCGGCGAGAACAGGCCCCAGGAGTCCAAGCAGCTCCGCCTCGCCCGGAAGCCGACGCAGTTCGGCGGCGCCCGTGCCGTAGCGCCAGCGGTAGGAGTGCTCACGGCCCACGAAGTAGACGAGCTGATTGGGCGCCATGCGAGCGGGCGGCGTCGGAGAGGCGGCGCCCCAGCTCGGCAGCAGCGCCCAGACGTCGGCGAGTGCCGTCGCCGCGTTCTGGCCGGTCACCGACTCCCCGTTGGGGCCCACGGCGAGATCGAGCATTGACTCCGCCAGGTCGCGTCGAAGATCCGCGTCGAGCACCGTGTCATCGTCGAGATCGTCGGCCGCCCCTTCCGTGCGCAACAGCGCACCCACGCTCGCATAGGCCTGTCGCGCCTTTCGGCGATCTCCGCGGCCGGCCTCCGCCCTTCCGGTCTCGAGATCCAGCCGCATGAGGAGGTCCGGCGGCGAACTGGAAGTGCAGAGGGCGCGCATGCGCTCCAGCTCCCGAAGCGCATCCTCGAACCGATGCTCGCGCGACAGCGAGACGCCCCGCAGCAACGCCGACTCCAGGCGGGTGCGGAATCGACCCCCGAAGGCGCCCTCCTCGGGGTCGCTCAAGAGTTCGCGGACATCGGCGTACTTGCCCTCGTCCAGGAGTACTCCTGCGAGCAGCAGCCGACTCTGGGCCGCCCGGTCCTCGTCGCGCTGGTCTTCAGCCCGTCGCAGACAGCCGCGAAACGCCGCTTCGGCCGCGCCGAGGTCGCCTCGCCGCTTGGCGACGGCGCCTCGCTCCCTGTCCAGTTGCCAGGCGCGCGCCGGATCGGGTCGGGCCGTCAGCGCCGAGTCCGCGCGGGTCAGGGCGTCGACGGCAAGCGCGAACTGGCCTTGCCGGGCGTAGAACTCCGCGCTGTTGATCTTCAGGTCGAAGCGTTCGTTGCGATCCGCGGCCGAGCTGCCCCCGAGATGGCTGAGGGAGTCCAGCACGGAGATCGAACGATACGCCTGAGCCGGGCGCCCCCGCTCCATGCCCTGCTTGATCAGCTCCAGATGCAGCTCGGTCATGGTGGAGGTGCTGGTCGTGTTCGGCGTGAAGCTCACGGCGACTTCGACCAGGGAGTCCACCTTGGCGTAGTCGCCGACCTTCGCGTAGTACTCCGCCTGGATCAGCGGGAATCGAGCGCGGCTGCTCGGATTGGGGTAGAGCTGGATCCAGCGTTCCCCGGCCTCGAGGTAGACCCGGCTCGAGTCGAGGTCGCCCAGGATCAGGTGGCGCCGCATGAGATTCGCCAAGAGGATCTGGACGGACATCGAATCGCCGTCCGCGCGGGCCAGGGCAAGGCCACGGCGATAGTATGGGAGCCCCTTCGCGTAGTCACCACCCCGGTCCGTGGCGATGCCGGCGCGAGCGAGAGCCATGCCCGCGACGTACGAGAGGCCATTCGCGAGGCTGGAGTCAACGCACTCGCCGTACAGCGCGAAGGCCGCCGGCAGCTCGTGCCGGACGGCGCGCAGGTCGGCCTCCATGAGACGCAGGTTCATCAGCACGCTGGCGTCGCCCGTCTCCCTGCGGACGGCGGAGGCCAGTGCCTCTCCCATCGCGACGGCGTGAAGGGCGTCATCGAGGTGGTCGCCCGCCTGCAGGGCCTGGACGAGATAGAGCCAGGTCGTCGTCTCGAGGCGCCAGCCGCCGGTGGCACGGGCCAGGGGAAGCGCGTCGAGCAAGCGGGCGGCCGCCTGGTCGGCCTCCCCGTGAAGCGCGTCGCGCCAGGACAGGCGGATCGTCGCCCAGACCTGCTCCCACGGCTCCAGCTCCTCACGCCGCGCGTAGGCCCGCTGGAAGCCGCTGTTGCCGTGACGGGCGATGATGGTTCGCCAGGCATCGAGATAGAGGCCCAGGACCGTCGTGGTATCCGGCAGCCCCGGATGCTCGAACATCTCGAGACAGCGGCTCTGACCGATGTAGCGCACATTGTAGGCAGCGAGCTCTGGCCAGAGCACGCTGCGGGGGTTCGCATCCCACAGCGCAAAGAGGCTGTCGATGGCCGCCGTTCGATCGGCCTTGCTGTAGAGCATCGCCTGCAGCCCGTAGAATCGGTCCAGCTCCCGGATGACCAGCGAGTCGCCCCGATCCCCCTCTGCCAGCGAGCGCCGCGAGGCCTCAATGGCCGGGCGCAGTTCATCGGAGAGAGGGACGCCCTGCAGCCCGTCGGGAGCCGACCGGCGCTCGCAGGCGCCGGAACCCAGGATTCCGAGAAGCAGTGAAAGAAAAAGGAATGTCCGAACTGGACAGCGCCGGCCCATGCTCGCTATCTTCCCTGTTGGTAAGTAACTACGAATGGGTGTCGTGGCCGTGCACCCCTGCCGAGGCATGGACCAGACCTTGACACATCGGGAGCGATGCCGCAAGGCATCGCCCAAGCAGAGGCAGAGACCGGCGCTCCACCGGGGCGAGCGGGCGCTGGTCAGGGGAGTCGCGGTGGGTCCAGAGCAGCTTGGCGCGGACATCCAGGCCTACATCGCCGGCGACGACGCCGCCGGCGACCGCATCTGCCGGCACCTGGAACAGAGCATCCGACTCGAGGTCGGGCGCTTTCTCGTGCCCGACGACCCGGAGCGCGAGGACGTCGTTCAGGATTCCCTGCTGTCGATGCTGGCCTACCTCCGTCGGGCGGGACGCGCTCCCGACCGGCCCGAGGCCTTCGTCGTGACCATTGCCGGCAATCGCTGCCGGAATCTCTACCGGTGGCGGAAGCGTCGAACGATGGTCCGCGTGGACGATGCCGAGGCCACGCTCTCGGAAGAGCGCGGTCCCCTGGACATGCTCGAGGCCAGAGA
Organism: Candidatus Latescibacterota bacterium; assembly: GCA_020633725.1. Taxonomy (NCBI): domain Bacteria; kingdom Pseudomonadati; phylum Candidatus Latescibacterota; species Candidatus Latescibacterota bacterium. The sequence goes on along the minus strand of JACKDC010000002.1, from coordinate 585,970 downwards.
GATCGACGCGCTGCTCGAGCAGGCATTCAAGCAATTGCCGGCGGAATGCAGGGACCTTCTGACGTCTATCTATTCCCAGGAGCGTCCGATGGAGGAGCTGCAGCGCGAGGCGGGCCTCGGATCGCTGCAGGGAATCTACTATCGGAAGTACGCGTGCCTGAAAAAGCTTTCGGAGCTCTTTAATCGGGGCCTCCTCGGCGGTCGATACGGTCGAGCCAAGCGACCAACGCCTTAGATGCCCCAGTCAAAGGCAAACACGATGTCCCCACACGAGAGCAGTCCCTACATGTGCATCGATCCGCCCATCGGTGACCAGATCTGGCGACTCGAATTGCCCGAGACCGACGCCTCCCTGCGCGAGCAGCTGGAGGCGCACGTGTCCGCGTGTCAGGCTTGCCAGCTCCTCCGTCAGCTCGATCAGCGCGCGCGCGTGCTGGCGCGGCAGGATGCGCTCGGCCGGCGTGAGACCCGTCTGAGCGGCTGGCTGAGCCTGCGCGGGTGGATGCGCCCCCCCGTCTTCGCGGGCGCGGCCCTCGTGGCCGCCGCGCTCGCGGCGCTGATCATGCCCCCGCGGCCGGTTGACCTGGGCGGCATCTCGCGTGGCGCCGAGGACGCGCGTTTCCTGCGCCCCGTGGAGGGCGAGGTCGTCGGCGCGGGACGGCACAGGCTCGCGTGGACGCCGGTGGAGGGCGCCTCGGGCTACCGCGTGGAGCTTCGCGACAGCCAGGGCGAACGAGTCTGGAGCGGCGAGAGCGCGTCGCCGTCGGCGGAGCTGCCGGTGACGGTCGCGCTCGAGCCGGGGACCGAGTACCGCGCGCTGCTGGGCACGCAGCCCGCGGACCTCTTGCCGCCGGGTGGCGTCAGCGTGGCCTTCCGCGTGGGGAGCCCGCTGCGCGTTGCGCTGCACCGCCTGCGCTGGACCAGCCCGGTGCTGCAGGGCGTGGGCCTCGTGGCGGCGGGGCTGCTCATCGTGTTCACGGTCTTTCGACGGGGTCGCTGAGCTAGCCCGCGTTTCCACCGATCCTATGCACGATGCCCCACCCGCCGCAGCGGGTGGGGCATCGCGGTTGAAGGCTCGACCGCTCACTTGAGCAGGACGAGACGGTGCTTCTCGGTGTGCTCGCCCGCCGAGAAGGCCAGGAAGTAGACGCCCGAGGCCACGTCGGTGCCGCCCTCGTTCTCCCCGTCCCACTGGAGGGAGTGGCTGCCGGCCGCGAGGTAGCCGTCCTGGAGGCTCGCGACGCGCCGACCGAGGATGTCGTAGACCTGGGCTCGCACCATCGCGCCCTCGGCGAGCGCGAAGTCGATCTGCGTGAGCGGATTGAAGGGGTTGGGGCCGATGGCGAGGATGCCCGTCTCCCCGCCGCCCGACAGCGGCGCGCCGCCCGGAGTGGCCGTCCAGGTGAAGAGCGCCGAGTCCTCTTCGCCGCACATCTTCACCTGCGCCGAGACACGGGCCTCGTAGTCGTAGTCGACGTGCGTCGGCAACATGACCGAGTGCGTGGTCCCCACCGCCGTGAACTCCACCGGCTCCTCGGCCTGGTTCACCCGGTTCCAGGACACCCGGCAGGACACCGGGACGTTCGTGGTCCAGGTGATGCCGGTGTCGCCGCTGGGCAGCACGAGGAAGGTGGGTCCGCTGATCGTCAGCGGCGCGGCCAGATCGGCGCAGGGATCCGTACGACTGCTCAGCGCATTCATGAACGCGAGCAGATCGCCCTTGGCCGTGCCGCTCTGGGTGTCCAGCCAGCTGGCGACGCTGGTGTCCATGCCCTGCGGAAACTCGTGGCTATGGGTGCCGAAGTTGAATAGCGGGGTGTTGATCGGCGCGGGCACCGACGCGTCCTGCAGCGAGAACTGGTTGTAGGCGTTGTCGGGCAAGATCTCCGACGGGTCGTGGTAGGGCGCCGCGAGATACAGGTTGTCGGCCTTGTAGGAGGTGCCGGCCAGGTCCGTCAGCGACTCCTGCAGCCAGGTGTGTTCGAGGACCTGATCCAGGGTGCGGTAGCGGCCGTCGTGGAAGTACGGCGCATTGTCCCAGGCGCCCGCGAGGGCGGGCGTGTTCACCGCCTCGAAGGTGGGTCCCTGGAGGAGCGGGTTGACTGGCGGAATCCGACTGCCGACGTTGCAGCCGTTGCGCAGCGACGCGCTGTTGCTGACGTCGCCGATCAGCGTGATGAAGGACTGGGTCGCGTCGTGGAAGTACCGGTCATCGTCCTTGAGCGACCGCGTCAGCGGTCCGATCTCCAGGTCCTGGTCGAAGAGCTGATTGAGGGACTGATCGAACTCCGCGTTGAAGCGCTCGAAGTAGGTGGTCGTCGGGCCCGAGTGGCAGCGCACGCAGTTCATCTGCTCGAACCACCCGCGGCCGCGCTGCTGCGCGACGGTTCCCAGCTTGGCGTCGATCGCCGGCGCCGGCGCCGGGTCATGCGGCGACTGCGGGGAGTCCGCGGCGAAGGTGAAGCTCTTGGTGTCGCGGAAGAAGCGGTTGCCCGCGCAGTAGGTGCACTTGCCGTCGTCGACGCCGTCGTTGTTCAGGTCGTCGTCGTCCAGGATCGTCCGCGACCCGTCGAAGAACAGCCACTCCGTGGAGCCGACGTCGAAGATGCTCGGCACGGCCACCGGAATCGGGTTCTGCGCAAGCGCGAACAGGCTCACCGTGAGCCGCACCTTGCCATCGAGGTGCGCGTCGACGTGGCAGGAGCCGCAGCTGACGTTGTTCACGCGAGCGGTCGAGCCCTCGCGGAAGTCGAACGCCTCGCCGAAGGTGAAGAAGGCCTGTTCCTCGGGCAGATTGGGATCGCTGGCGCTGAGCCCGTAGCGGTCCAGCGCGAGGCTGGTCAACTTGGTCAGGCCGCGGAGACGCAGCGCCTCGTGATCGAGTTGATTCACGATCCACAGGGCGTCGGGAGCATTCGCGTCCCGCTGCCGCGTCCACACGATGCCCCGGGGGTTGCCCTGGTAGGACGTCGTGCTCAGCAGGTCGCCCAGGCACACCAGCGCGGGCTTGTGCGCCTGGCGATAGTTGACGATCCCGCCATTCATGACGCTCGAGTTCGCGCCGCTGGCGGCGATCGTGTTCGCGTTGCTGATCGTCGGGTCCTGACCGAGGGCGTCGCGATTCCCGCGCAGGGTCGGATCGAGCACGTCGAAGTCCGAGAGCGTGCTCGCGTCGCCGCCGGGCAAGGCCTCGGTGATGAGCTTGCCGGAACCGTCGACGTCCGCGCGGCCAACGGTGCCGGAGGCGGAGAAGGTCGTCCACAGCTCCCACTTCACGAGACCGCCGGCGAACGCATAGCGGAAGGCGAAGCGCTCGGGCAATACGGCAGGCAGCGCATCGCGGTTCGTCGTCCAGCGCACGGGATTCGGGAAGTCGTTGTCGGGCTCGTGGTTGAAGACGACGTTCTGCCGGTAGTTCTCGTCGTTGGGGTCCGTACCCAGCGGCTGATTGCTTGCGTCGAAGCCGATGTTGCCGATGACATTCGCGATCGTCCGGCCGCCGAACTGAGGATCCTCGCTCTGGGCACCTTCGCCGAGGTAGCTGAAGTACACGCGGTACTGCCCGGCAGGGAAGTTCGGAGGAATCGCGTTGGACGGTGTGCCGGGCGGAGGAAAGACCGCCAGGCCACGAATCGGGCTGCCCAGCGCGAAGCGCAGCAGCGGCGCCGACGGAGCCGAGGTGTCGAAGACGAGCAGGCTGCCGCCGTCGTAGGACTTGTCCGCCAGCGCGTGGTCGGCGGCCAGGCCCTCTTGCCCCAGCGCGCCCTGCACGTGGCCGACGAAGAGACGCTCCCCGTCGGGCGACAGCGCGAGGCCGCGCGGCTCGCGCTCGGTCTCGAAGACCGCCTCCACCAGGCGATTCACGCAGTCGATCCTGACAACGGAGTTGCGCCAGCTCTCGGCGCCCGGGGCCACGCCCTTGCAGGCCACGTACACGTGGCCGGGGTCGGTGTGATCCCGGAGGATCTCCGTGCAGCCGTAGGGCACCGCGATGGGCGTGCCCACGGCGAAGAGCCCGCTGCCCCCCGACCGCTGGAGCACGGTCATCTCGTCCAGATCGGGATGTGAGAGCACCGCCAGGTTCGCGTCGAGAAAGCAGACATCCCAGCTCGGCGCGCCGACGGCGATCTCCGTGTGCGTCACGGCCCCGGTGAAGGGAGAGACCGTGAACTGGGTGATGTTGCTGGTGGCCAGGCTCGTTGCGACGAGCGTCAGCCCGTCGGGGCTGGCCTCGATGTTCCGGGGTTTGCCGGCGTCCGCGAGCGCGCCGGCGGCGTTGAGTGCAGTCACGGCCAGGGCCAAGAACATCGCCCCGGCCGCCCTGCGAGCGGTCGTGTACATCGCGTCTCCCTTCGATTGGATGCCGCCTGCGGACACCGCAGGCCTTGCGAAGAGGAGACGGAGAAATCGTGTGGATTACGGCAGGAATGTGCAGAATCAAGGACCGGTCCGCGTGCGCGCCCCGGGGCGTCGCCCGGGGGCAGGACTTTTGCCTGGCGCCCCCCGGCGCGCAGCACCTATGCTCCCGCGATTGCGCCAACCCCTCGCCCGCGAAACGGAGCTACCATGAAGCGATCCACCCTGCGACGCGCCCTGCTGCTTGCGCCCCTGCTTCTCATGCTTTCCGCGCCCACGCTGCTGGCCCAGATCCCCGACAGCTTCGAGAACCTGAAGGTCTTCCCCAAGGACATCGGCAAGGAGGAGCTGGTCGGTCAGATGCGGGACATGAGCGCCGCGCTCGGCGTGCGCTGTACTTTCTGCCACCACGAGAAGACGCCGGGCGATCACCGCAGCATCGACTGGGCGAGCGACGAACTGGCCCACAAGCGAACGGCCCGCGGCATGCTGGAGATGGTCCAGCAGCTCAACGGCGACCTGCTCCCGGCCGCGTTCGAGCACTCCGAGAGTCACGAGGACGCCCCGCGCGTGCGCTGCATCACCTGCCACCGCGGGCTCGAGAATCCCGAGACGCTGGACCGCGTGATCCTGGGCGTGGCGCACGACAAGGGCGTCGACGCCGCGATCGCCCGCTACCGCGAGCTCAAGGACGAGTACTACGGCTCAGGCTCCTACGACTTCAGCGCCGGCACCCTGGTCAGCGCCGCGCAGAGCCTGGCGCAGGAGGGCGGCGACCTGGACGGCGCCCTGGCGCTGGTCGAGCTCGACCTCGAGGCCTATCCCGAGGACACCACGCTCCACACCATGAAGGCGCAGCTGCTGCTCTCGAAGGACGACAAGGACGGCGCGCGCAAGAGCGCCGAGCGCGCCCTGGAGCTGGACGCGCACAACCGCGCTGCCTCGCGGATCCTCGAGCAGCTCAAGTAGGCGGTCGCGAAGGGAGGGGCGATGAAGGCCGGCAAGCTCCTGCGCCGGGTCGGGCTGACAGCGGCCGTGCTCGTCGTCGCGGCCCAGTTCGTGCCGGTCCGGCGCGACAACCCGCCGGTGGCGATGGACGTCCAGGCGCCGCCCGCGGTGAAGGACATCCTGCGCGCCGCCTGCTACGACTGCCACTCCAACGAGACGCGCTGGCCCTGGTACAGCCGCGTCGCGCCGGTCTCCTGGTGGCTCGCGGACCACGTCCACGAAGGGCGCAAGGATCTCAACTTCTCGCGCTGGCCCATCCTCGATTTCGAGGCGCAGCGCGACGCCCGCGAGGACATCGTGCAGCAGATCGAGAAGGGCGAGATGCCGCTCGCGAGCTACCGCCTGGGGCATCCCGAGGCGCGGCTCGACGCGGGGCAGAAGGCCGCCCTGCTGGACTGGGCGCGGGGCGACGGCGGTGTGAACGTCGAGGACGAACTCGAAGGGCTCTACTGAGCGAGTGCAACTCTGGTTGCGCACCAACGACTCAGCGCAGAAGCACCAAGCGCTGGGCTGAACTGCCTGCGGCCCCGAGACGAACCAGGTAGACCCCTGATGCCATCGGATGGCCGGCATCGTCGCAGCCGTTCCAGATTCGCTCGTGTACGCCGGCCGCGAAGGGCTCGTTGGCGAGGGTTCGCACCTGGCGACCCGATACATCGTGCACCGTGAGGCTGACGCGCGCCGGTGCACCCAGGGTGAAGCGCAGCGTCGTCTGCGGATTGAAGGGGTTTGGATAGGCTCCGAGCAGACGAGGTGCCATGGCGAGCGCGCTCAGTACGATGCTCTCGGAACGCAGCACCTGCCACTCCTCACCACCCTCACGGCCCTGCAGCGTATAGCGGGCCTGGCCGCCGGCTGCCAGCGCCGACGAGTGATCCACCGCGTCGTAGCGTCCGCCGCCGCTGTCGACGAAGGGCACCTGCCAGCGCGTCTCGCCGAGTTCGGCCTCGAGGCGGAAGTCCATCCCCAGACCCGTGGCCTCCCAGTGCGCAGTCACCTTGCCCGGCTCCGCGTCGAGTCGGAAGCTGCTGAGCGCTACCGGCACGGTCTCGCGCCACTTCAAGCCCATGCTACGATAGTAGCTGGCTGCGACCGCGACGAAGTCGGCATTGGGAGCAGGCACGTTGCATTGGCCCCCGGCATTGTCCCCCCAGGCCACGATCGTCCCGTCGGCTTTGAGTCCCAGGCTGTGAGTCTCTCCCCCCGCCGCGGCCACGAAACCCGCGTTCGGCGCGGGCACGTCGCACTGGCCATACGCGTTGCTCCCCCAGCACACGATCGTGCCGTCGGCCTTCACGCCAAGACTGTGCACGTCGCCTCCGGCAACGGCCACGAAGTCTCCATTCGGCGCTGGGACGTCACATTCGCCATGGGAGTTCCAGCCCCAGCCCACGATCGAACCGTCGGCCTTGAGTCCAAGGCTGTGATCCCAGCCTGCCGCGATCGCCACGAAGTCCGAGTTCGGCGCGGGCACATCGCACTGGCCGAAGGTGTTTCGCCCCCACGCGACTACGGTCCCATCGGCTTCCAGGCCCAGGCTGTGATGCCCGCCACCTGCGACGGCCACGAATCCTACATTCGGTGCGGGTACGTCGCATTGGCCGAACTCGTTGCTCCCCCAGGCCTCGATCGTCCCATCGGACCTGAGGCCCAGGCTTTGAAGCGGGCCACTCGCGACGGCCATGAAGCCCGTGTTGGGCGCAGGCACGTCGCATTGGCCATCGTCGTTCAGGCCCCAGGCGACGATCGACCCGTCCCCCCTCAGTCCCAGGCTGTGCGTTTCGCTCCCCGTCACTGCCACGAAGTTTGTATTCGGCACGGGGACGTTGCACTGGCTGTACTCGTCATCCCCCCAGACCACTAAAGTGCCATCGGTCTTCACGCCTAGGCCGTGACGCCAGCCCCCTCCAACGACCATGAAGTCGCCATTCGGCGCGGGCACATCGCACTGGCCATGCCCGTTGTATCCCCAGGCCGCGATCATCCCGTCGGCCTTCAGCCCGAGGCAGTAGTAGCCACGTCCCGAGACGGCCACGAATCCCTCATTCGGTGCGGGGACGTCGCACTGCCCGTTCTCGTTGTTCCCCCAGGCCAAGATCGTCCCGTCGCCCTTGAGACCCACGCTGTGGGCATCGCCCGCCACGATCGCTACGAATCCCTCATTCGGTGCGGGGACGTCGCACTGCCCGTCTTGGTTGTTCCCCCAAGCCACGATCGTCCCATCGGACTTCAGCCCGAGGCTGTGGCGCCATCCCGCCGCGACTGCCACGAAGTCAGAATTCGGTTCGGGCACGGTGCACTGGCCCGAGGTGTTGGAACCCCAGGCCACGATCGTCCCATCTGCCTTCAGTCCGAGTGAGAAGCCGCCACCCCCCGCAACCGCCACGAAGTCGGAGTTCGGTTCGGGCACGGTGCACTGGCCCGACGAGTTGGAACCCCAGGCCACGATCGTCCCATCTGCCTTCAGCCCCAGGCTGTAGGCCCATCCCCCCGCGACGGCCACGAAACCTGCGTTGGGCGTCGGCACGGCGCACTGGTCGTAGCGGTTATCCCCCCAGGCCACGATCGTCCCGTCGGCCCTCAGGCACAGGCTGTGTCCCACGCCACCCGCGATGGCCACGGGTCCCTCGAGAGTCGACGGTTCCACCAGGAAAGTGGTGCCCCAGCCAACGATCGCCCCTGCCGGCTGTCCTAGCGCGGGAGTGTTGTGGAGCGCGAGGCCGCAGATGACAACTGCGCCGAGGGCAAGTGCTGAAGCGATCCGTTTCATTAGGACTTCCAGTACCCGTGTCCGCACATCACGTCGCCCGGGTGGAGCGACACCCGCTGGGGCCAACAGGGGCTCTTGGCTAGATTTGATTTTAGCACTGGACCAGTCAACGTACCAGCAATTGGGCACAGCCAGTGATACAAAAGCCCCCGGGGCTACCCCCGGGGGCCTCTCACCCTCGCGATTGCCGCACGTGGGATCTAGTCGTAGTACTCGGTGCCGAGATGCGTGATCAGGTCCTCGCCCATCAGGTGGCGCAGGTTGTTCTTGAGCTTCATCAGCTGGATGAACAGGTCGTGCTCGGGATAGAGACCGGCCGCCGCCTGCGGGCTCTTGAAGTAGAAGCTCAGCCACTCCTGGATGCCCTTCATGCCGGCGCGGCTGGCCATGTCCATGAAGAGCGCGAGGTCGAGGACGATCGGCGCGGCCAGGATCGAGTCCTTGCAGAGGAAGTCCACCTTGATCTGCATCTGCTGGCCCATCCAGCCGAAGATGTCGATGTTGTCCCAGCCCTCCTTGTTGTCCCCGCGCGGCGGATAGTAGTTGATCCGCACCTTGTGGTAGAGGTTGCCGTAGAGCTCGGGGTAGAGCTGGGGCTGCAGGATCGTGTCCAGCACGGAGAGCTTGCTCTCTTCCTTCGTCTTGAAGGACTCGGGGTCGTCGAGCACCTCGCCGTCGCGGTTGCCGAGGATGTTCGTGCTGAACCAGCCGCTCACGCCGAGCATGCGGCTCTTGAAGCCGGGCGCGAGGATGGTCTTCATCAGCGTCTGGCCGGTCTTGAAGTCCTTGCCGCCAATGGGCACGCCCTCACGCTTCGCCAACTCCACCATGGCGGGGAAGTCCACGGTCAGGTTCGGCGCGCCGTTGGCGAAGGGCACGTGCTCCATGATCGCCGCGTAGGCGTAGACCATGCTCGGCGCGATGGTCGCGTCGTTCTCGCGCATCGCCTTCTCCAGCGCGTCGATCGACTGGTGCGCGGCACCCGCCTTGAGAAAGACCTCGGTGCTCGCGCACCAGACCATCACGAGGCGGTCGCAGCCGTTGTCCTTCTTGAACGCGCGGATGTCGGCGCGCAGCTGGTCGGCCAGGTCCATCCAGTTGGCGCCCTTCTTCACGTTCGGGCCGTCGATCTTCTTGACCCACTTGTGATCGAAGACGGCCGGCATCGGCTTGATGCCCGAGAGGAAGCCCTCGATCGCGTCGAGCTGCTCCTTCGGCAACACGCCGGCGTTGAGCGCGGCCTCGTAGGCCGTGTCAGTGAAGATGTCCCAGCCGCCGAAGACCAGATCGTCGAGGCCCGCGAGCGGGACGAAGTCCTTGATCAGCGGGCTGCGGTTCTCGGTGCGCTTGCCCAGGCGGATGTGCGCCATCTGGGTCAGGCTGCCGAAGGGCTTGCCCAGCCCCCGCCGCGCCAGCTCGACGCCCGCGTAGAAGGTGGTGGCCACGGCGCCCATGCCAGGCGTCAGGATGCCCAGCTTGCCCTGGGCGGGGCGGATGGACTTGGCGGGACTCATTGCGCGACCTCCGTCGGCTCGGGATGCGCGGAGGGTAGCCGGACTTGACGCTTAAAGCCATCTCATAGTAGTAATCTCTGCGATCAGCAAGGCTAATGGAGGGCGCGTGGAGCGACGCCAGCTCGAGAGCTTCGTCACGGTGGTGGAGGCCGGCAGCTTTCATGGGGCTGCGGCGCGGCTCTACGTCACCCAGTCGGCGGTGAGCCAGTCGGTGAAGGCCCTGGAGCAGGAGCTCGGCGAGCCGCTGCTCCTGCGCCCGGCCGGCGGCCGGAGCGGCTCGCTGCGGCTCAGCGCGGCAGGGCAGCTGTTTCTGCCCATCGCGCGCGACATCCTGCGCCGCTTCGCGGAGGGCCGGCAGGCCGTGGTCGAGCTGCGCGGGCTGCTCAGCGGGCGGCTGGCGCTGGGCGCGGTGGACGTCGCCGCGGTCTACCACCTGCCCGACCCCCTGCGCGCCTTCAATCGCGCCCACCCGGGCCTCGCGATCTCCGTGCGCGTCGACGGCAGCCGCGCCCTCGCCGCCGCCCTGCGCGAGGGCGCGCTGGACCTGGCCTTCGTGCTGGCCGCAAGCACGCCGCCGGGGCTGGCCGGCCGCCACTTCCGCGACGACCCCCTGGCCGTGGTCGCCCCGCCGGACCTGCTCGCGGGCCTGGGGCCGGATCCGCCAGCGGCGGACGTCGCCGCGCTCGGCTGGATCACCTATCCCCGGCGCTCGGTGAGCCGTGGCCTCATCGAGGCCGCCTTCGAGGCGGCGGGCCTGCCCTTTCCCGTGCTGATGGAGATCGACCGGCCGGAGGCGATCCTCCAGCTCGTCCGCGCGGGCCTCGGGCTGGCCGTGCTGCCCGAGCGGCTGCTCGCGGACGCACCGGGCGCGGGGGAGCTCGCCCGCCCGCGGCTGGCCGGCCTCGAGGCGAGCCGGCCGATCCGCATCCTCCACCGGCCGGAGGAGGAGCTCGCGCCGGCGGCGCGCGCCTTTCTGACCACGCTCGATTGAGTGAGGCACTTGGCCTGGATCCCTCGTAGGGCTAGGATCCCCGGAACCCCCTCGGAAGGACCGACCATGCACCGCTGCGTCACCGGCCTGCTCGCCCTCGTCCTGCTCGCCCCCGCCCCCGCTCGCGCCGTGGAGGGCTACTACCGGCAGCCCGCGCTGCACGGGGACGCGGTGGTCTTCGTCGCCGAGGGCGACCTGTGGCGCGTACCGGCGACCGGCGGCGAGGCGCGGCGCCTCACGACCCACCTCGAAGCCGAGAGCAACCCGGCCATCTCGCCGGACGGCCGCCTGCTCGCCTTCTCCGCGAGCTACGAGGGGCCGACGGAGGTCTACGTCATGCCGCTGGAAGGCGGCCTCCCGCGACGTCTGACCTACGAGGGCCAGACCGCGGCGGTCGTGGGCTGGACCCCCGCCGGCGAGGTGCTCTACCGCAGCTCGAAGCGCTCCACCCTGCCCAGCAGCCAGCTCCTCCGCGTGCCGGCGACGGGCGGCGCGGCAACGCCGCTGCCTCTGGCCCAGGCGGCCGAGGGCTGTCTCGACCCCGCGGACGGCACGCTCTACTTCACCCGCTTCGCCCAGCAGGGCAGCCACACGCGCCGCTACCGGGGCGGCACGGCGCAGAACCTCTGGCGCCTGCGGCCCGGCGCCGACGAGGCCGACCCCCTCACCGCCGACTACCCGGGGACGAGCAGGTCCCCCATGCTCTGGCAGGGCCGGCTCTACTTCGTCAGCGATCGCGACGGCAGCATGAACCTCTGGTCCATGGCCACCGACGGCGGCGACCTGCGCCAGCTCACGCGGCACCGGGGCTGGGACGTGCGCGAGCCGTGCATCGACGCGGGGCGCATCGTCTACCGGCTCGGCGCCGACCTGCGGCTGTTCACGCTCGCCACCGGCGAGGATCGCCGCCTGCGCATCTCGCTGCTGAGCGACCTCGAGCAGATGCGCGAGCGCTGGGTGGACAAGCCCATGGACTACCTCAGCGCGGCACATCTCTCGCCCGCCGGCGACCGCGTCGTGCTCACGGCGCGCGGGCAGGTCTTCGTGGCGCCGGTCAAGCAGGGGCGTCTCGTGGAGCTCGGCCGCGCGCCCGGCGTGCGCTATCGCCAGGCGCGCTTCGCGCCAGACGGCGCGTCCGTGCTGCTGCTCTCCGACCAGACCGGCGAAGTGGAGTGGTGGCGACTGGCGGCGGACGGCATGTCGCCGGCCGCGCAGCTCAGCAGGGACGGCCGCACGCTGCGCTTCGACGGCGTCCCCTCGCCCGACGGCAAGTGGATCGCCACCTGGGATCAGAACCAGGAGCTGCATCTCGTGGACCTGGAGCGCGGCCGCTCGCGCAAGGTGGCGGACTCGCCGCTCTGGGAGTACGACCCGCCGCGCTGGTCGGCCGACAGCCGCTGGTTCGTCTACGGCGTGCCGGCGGCCAGCAGCTTCACGCAGCTCATGCTCTACGACGTCCGCGCCGAGACGAGCACGCCCATCACCAGCGACCGCTACGAAAGCGTCAGCCCCGCCTGGAGCGCGGACGGCAAGTGGCTCTACTTCCTCTCCGATCGCCACTTCCACTCACTCGTCGGCAACGTCTGGGGCCGCCGCCAGCCCGAGCCCTACTTCGACGCCCAAACCCAGCTCTTCGCGCTCGCGCTCACGGACGACCCCGCCGCGCGCTTTCCCTTCGCTCCCGACGACGAGCTGGCGGGCAAGGGCGACGGTGCCGACAAGGAGGCCACGAAGGACGCGGCCTCGACAGCGCCGGCCATCGCCCTCGACGGCCTCGCCGGACGGCTCTACGCCCTCCCTGTCCCGCCGGGCAACTACCGCGCGCTGAGCGCGAACGGCAGCCGCCTCTTCTGGCTGGCCTGGGACGCGGACGGCGCCGACGACCGCCGCCTCATGGCGCTGGACATCGGCAACGACGACCCCGAGCCCGTCACGCTCGCCACCGGCGTCGACGACTACGAGCTCTCCGCCGACGGCGAGCACCTGCTGCTCCGCCGCGGCGACGCGCTGGCCGTGATCGGGGCGGACAGCGGCGCGAACGCCGACCTGGGCGACGCCGGCGTGGACCTCGCGGGCTGGCGCTTCGCGCTCGACCCGCGCGAGGAGTGGCGGCAGATGTTCGTCGAGTCCTGGCGCCTCGAGCGCGACTACTTCTACGACCCGGCCATGCACGGCCTCGACTGGCGCGCCGTGCTCGAGAAGTACCTGCCGCTGGTGGATCGCGTCACCGACCGCGCCGAGCTGAGCGACCTGCAGGGGCAGATGGCGGCGGAGCTGAGCGCGCTGCACGTCTACGTCTACGGCGGCGACCACCGCGACGACGCGGCCGACGTGAACCCCGCCGGCCTCGGCGCGGTGCTCGAGCCCGACGAGGGCGCCGGCGGCTGGCGCGTGGCGCGCATCTACGCGGGCGACCCGGAGCAGCCCGACGCGCTGTCCCCCCTCGCCCGGCCCGAGGTGGGCGTGGTCGAGGGCGATGTCATCACCGCGGTGAACGGCATCCCCGCGCTGTCGGTGGACGCGCCGGGGCGCCTGCTGCGCGACCAGGCCGGCAAGCAGGTCCGGCTGAGCCTCGCCTCGCGCGGCAAGCGCAAGGGGCGCGACGTGATCGTCACCCCCCTTGCGGCCGCCGCCGAGCGCGAACTGCGCTACACCACCTGGGAGGTGGAGCGGCGCGAGCGCGTGGAGACGCTGGGCGAGGGCAAGCTCGGCTACGTCCACCTGCGCGCCATGGGCCCCGGCGACATCGCCGACTGGGAGCGCGACTTCTACCCCGTCTTCGCCCGTCAGGGGCTGATCGTGGACGTGCGGCACAACGGCGGCGGGAACATCGACAGCTGGATTCTCGAGCGGCTCATGCGCCGCGCGTGGATGTACTGGGCGCCGCGCGTCGGCGACAGCACGAGCAACATGCAGTACGCCTTTCGCGGCCACCTGGTGGTGCTCATCAACGAGTGGACGGCCTCCGACGGCGAGGTCTTCGCCGAGGGCTTCCGCCGCCTGGGCCTCGGCCCGGTCATCGGCACGCGGAGCTGGGGCGGCGAGATCTGGCTCACGAGCAGCAACACGCTGGTGGACGCGGGGATCGTCACCGCGCCCGAGTTCGGCGTCTACGGGCCCGAGGGCGCGTGGCTGATCGAGGGCCACGGGGTCGACCCGGACGTCGTGGTGGACAACCTGCCCGCGGCCACCTTCCGCGGCGAGGACGCCCAGCTCGCGGCGGCGGTGGACACGCTGCTCGCGCGCATCGCGCGGGATCCGCGCCCGGTGCCGCCGCCGCCGGCGCACCCGGTGATGCCCCGGGACTGAGGCTTCGTCCTTGCCAAGCGCCGGCCCTTCGAGAATACTCGCCGCATGGGTCTTCTCACTCGACTGGGAAACATCTGGCGCGCCCAGCGCCTGCGCCTGCGCATGGCCGGCTCGGACGAGTACAGCATCGTGCCCATCCTGCGCGAGCTGGGCGTCACGATCGGCGAGGGCACGCGCATCTTCTCGCGCAAGCCGGTGGAGATGTTCGGCTGCGATCCCTACCTGATCCGGATCGGCAAACGCGTGACGATCGCCGGCGAGGTCATCTTCGTCACCCACGTCGGCATGCCCTGGAGCGTGCGCAAGGACGACCCCGACTTCGACGCCTTCGGCACCATCGAGGTCAAGGACAACGCCTTCATCGGCCTGCGCACGGTGGTCATGCCGGGCGTGACCATCGGCGAGAACTCGGTCGTGGGATCGCTCAGCCTGGTGACGAAGGACGTGCCGCCCAACGTGATCGCCGGCGGCGTGCCCGCCCGCGTGCTCACCACCCTCGACGAGTTCCGCGAGAAGCAGCAGGCCAATCGCACGGTGGTGCGCGGGCTTTCGCCCGAGGAGCGCAAGGCCGTCCTCATGCGCCTCTGGGACCGCCACGACGCGCGGGACTAGTCCAGACCGACCGCCTCGCGGTGTCCCCCGATGAGCAGCTCCACGCTGAACGCGCGCGCGAGGCGCAGCGGATCGGTGATGGCGTCCGGGTCGAGGAACTCGCGGATCGCCAGCTCCCGCCGGCCGAAGACCGCCTCGCGATACTCCCCGCGGAGATAGTAGGGCAGCGCCGGACGCGCAGTTTGCCCCCGCCGACGCAGGCGGCGCAGCGCCAGCGGCAGCTGCCGTCGCGCCTGGGCCCGCAGCCGCCGCTTCCAGCTCACGGGTTCGCTGAAGCTGTACCCGTAGCTCGACGGATAGCGCGCCAGCGCCGGATCCAGGCTCGCGATGAGCGCCGCCTGGAAGCGCCCGTAGCGCTTGAAGCGGAGCGGAACGCCCAGGCTGCGCTCCACGAAGCGCGGCTCGGCGAAGGGCAGGAGCGACGCCCCGAGCTGGTTGTTCAGCATGATGTTCGCGCCGGCCCAGCGATTGCGCAGCAGCGGGTAGAGCCGCTCCATCTCGCGCCGGGTGACCCAGCCCCGCTCGATCCCGAGCAGCGACTGGACCTTGGCCGCGAAGCGCGCGAGGAACTCGCCGCGGTCGAAGCGGTCGCTCAGGGCGCTCGTGTCGCCGGGGTCGTAGCGCGTCTCGAGGAAGGGGCGGATCGCGAAGCGGCGGTCCGGCAGGTTCCAGAAGTCGCGAAAGATCTCCCCGCCGGCGCCGTTGAGCTGCAGCCTCGCCTTCGCCGCGCGCTCCGCGCGGGTGGCGTGGTCGCTGCCGTTGTCGAAGATGCCGTCGGCGCTGAGCGCGTCGAAGAAGTGGAAGTTGCGGCGCAGCACGCCCAGCCAGGCGTCGACGGACAGCGGCGCGGCCTCGTGCTTGTCGACGACCTCGAGCGCGAGCCCCTCGCCCTCGGCGATGCTGCGGGCCACGCGGACGTCCGCGTCCTCGGGCCGCCCGTAGACGTAGAGCCGCGGCGCGACGCCCAGCTTGCGCAGGATTGCCAGCATGAGGCGACTGTCGTAGCCGCCGGACAGCGCCGCCGTCACGCTGCCGTCGAAGGCGCTCGCCAGCGTGCCGAAGGTGTCCAGCAGATCGCTCTCCACGCTGGCGAGCTGCTCTGCCATGGGCGCGGCGGCGAGCGGCGCGAAAGGCTGTGCCCGGCGCGGCCCCGGCGCACGGGCGATGAGGTCCCAGCTGCGGGCGTCGTCGAGGGTGACCACGCCGGCGAGCGGTGTCTCCTCGCCGAAGGACAGCCCGTAGAAGACGTACTCGTAGAGCGCCTGCGCACTGGGCGCCCGCGGCGACTCTCCGGCCGTCAGCGCCAGCAAGGCATTGGAAAGCCGGTCCCCGCCGGCGTTCCGGTAGACCCGCAGCGCCGCCCCGCGGTCCTGCGCCAGCAGGAGCCGGCCGTCCCTCTGGAGGAAGAGCACGAAGTTGCCCATCAGCTCCGCCTCGAGCGCCTCGAGAGGCAGGCCGCTGGCGAGGATGGCGTCCAGCGCGGCCACGCCCTCGCGGCCGCGGAAGAGCAGCGTCCCAACGTAGGCCGCCCAGTTCCCATCGGCGCCCCGGCGATGGCCGCAGCCCCCGCCGTCGGCCCGCGCATAGAGCCGGAGCGTGCCCCCTGCGAAGGGAACCGCGCGGTCGCAGCGCAGGCCCTTGCGCCCGAAGGCGCGGTCGGCGGGCCCGTCGTCGGGCTCTCCGCCCCCGTGAACCAGGAATCCGGCCAAGTGCGAAAACCTCCTTGCTGCAACACTTTACGCAGCCAGTTCGCGGCCTGTCAATTCTCGCGCGCCGCCCCTTGACAGTTCGTCCCCGCAGTGATATCTTCGCATTCGAATATGCGCATAAGCGCATCACCAGATACCCGGAACGAGGAGCGGAGCGATCACCGTGGACTTCGAACTGGCCAGCGCGCGGCTCAAGGCCATGGGGCATCCCACCCGGCTGCGCATCCTCGAGCTGCTCAAGCGCTCGGGCTGCTGCGTGAGCGAGATCGAGCAGCGGCTGGAGCTGAGGCAGTCCAACGTCAGCCAGCATCTGCGGGTGCTGCGCGACTGCGGACTGGTGAGCGTGAGCCGCGAGGGCCAGACGGTCTGCTACCGGCTCAACGAGCCCCTGGTGAGTCCGCTCCTGGCGTCCCTGGAAGAGCTGTCCTGAACCCGGCGCCGCGGCGCCCCCTTGGAGGCATCATGTCGACCACTCCGCTCATCGACGAGCAGACCGAACAGCACCTGCGCGGCTTCTTCGGGCAGCGGCTGCAGCACAGCGTGGACGTCACGCTCTACACCGGCCAGGAGAACGAGGACGCCGTGGACTTCACCCGCCGCTTCCTGCGCGAGCTGGCCGCCATCGACGCGCGCATCCAGCTGCGCGAGGAGAACCTGGGCGACGCGGACCGCGCGCGCGGGCTCGTCTCCCCCAGCGTGGTGCTCGGCAAGGAGCTCGGCTACGCGATCGAGGTGCATGGCGCGCCCAGCGGCCACGAGGCGGGCGCGCTGGTGGAGACCCTGGGTCTCCTGGGCAGCGGCGACTCCGAGCTGGGCGCCGACAGCCGCGCGAAGCTGGCGGCGGTGGACAAGGACGTGCTCCTCTACTCCTTCGTCACGCCCACCTGCCCCCACTGCCCGGGCTCGGTGCTCCTGAACCACAAGATCGCCATCGAGGCCAAGGGCAAGGTGCGCTCCGTGGCCGTCAGCGCCGGGGAGAACATGGAACTGGCGCAGAAGTTCGGGGTTAGCAGCGTCCCTCAGCAGGTGATCAACGAGGATCCCGACAGCGCCACGATCGGCCGGCAGCCCGAGGAAGGCTTCGTGGACCAGGTGCTCGCCTACGGCGCGAGCAACGCCGAGGGAGTGCTGGCCGCCGCGCGCGAGCGCGAGGCCGAGAAGACCCGGCTCGTGGACGCGCCCACCGCACCGCTCACGATCACGGACGCCAACTTCGACGAGGCCGTGAACAAGTACCCCTTCCTCGTCGTGGACTGCTGGGCGGAGTGGTGCGGCCCCTGCCGCATGGTCGGTCCCATCGTCGAGGCCCTCGCCGCCGAGCAGGCGGGCACCATGGTCTTCGGCAAGCTGGACACGGAGGCCAATCAGCGCATCCCGATGGAGTACCAGATCCGCTCCATCCCCACGCTGCTGGTCTTCAAGGACGGCGATCTGGTCGAGCGCATCGTGGGCGCCATGCCCAAGGAAGCGCTGCTGGCCAAGCTGCAGACCCTGCTCTAGGAGGCGACGATGGCGGCGAGCACCACCAGCATGGAAGTGATCCGCGTCGACGGCCTCAGCCTGGCCGCCCGCAGCGGAAGCGGCCACTGGTTCAACATGGACAACTCGGTGAAGGGCGGCGGCCACGACGGCGCCGCCTCGCCCATGGAGATGGTCCTGGCCGGCCTCGCCGGCTGCACGGCCATGGACGTCCTGAGCATGCTCGAGAAGATGCGCGCGCGGGTGGACGACCTCCGCATCGCGGTCACGGCCGAGCGCGCCGACGAGCACCCCCGGGTCTACACCAGGATCCACCTGCTCTACCAGGTGAAGGGCGACGTGAAGCCCCGCCAGCTCGAGCGGGCCATTGGGCTGAGCCACGAGCGCTACTGCTCGGTCTCGGCGATGTTGAAACCCGGGGTCGCGATCGAGCATCATTACGAGCTGGAGACTAGCACGGAACCTGCAACCCCGACCGACACCCCCCTCGGAGCCGCCCGGAGCGATGGGTAGCGCCGTGACACCCCGACAGCCAAGGAGAACCACCATGAAGAAGCTTCTCGCTGCCGTCGCCCTCGCCATCCTGGCGCTCGGTCACGGCCTGCCGGCCGGCGCGATCACGGCCACGGGCGACGCCGCCCCGGACTTCACGCTGAGCACCCTCGACGGCGCCACCAGCTACACGCTCTCCGATCTCAAGGGCCAGGTGGTCTACATCGACTTCTGGGCGAGCTGGTGCGGCCCCTGCCGCAAGTCCTTCCCCGAGGTCCAGGCCCTGCAGAGCGAGTACAAGGACCGGCCCTTCCAGGTGCTGGCGCTCAGCCTCGACCGCCGGGCCGGCGACGGCCTGAAGTTCATCCAGGCGCAGAAGTCCACCCTCACCGCGCTCTTCGACGACGGCGGCGCCGTGGCGAACGCCTACGGTGTGCGGAGCATCCCGAGCATGTTCATCGTGGGACCGGACGGCAAGGTGGCCTACAGCACGGTGGGCTTCGACCCGCGTGCGATGCCGCAGATCAAGTCGACGATCGATGGCCTGCTCGCGCAGGTCGAGGGCGGCAAGGGCAAGGGCGCGTCCGCGGATCACGGCACGGCCGACCGCGCGACCGCCGAGCGCATGGAGTAGGCTCAGTAGATCCAGGGCAACAGACGCTTCCCCACCTGCCGCCGGTAGTCGGCGTAGGTGGGGAATCGTGTTTCCAGGCGGCGCTCCTCGTAACGCGACTTGCGGTCGAAGAAGACCAGGAGCAGCGCGGCGAGCAGCAGCCCGCCGAGACTGCCGCGCCAGAGCGCGAGCCCCAGCGATCCTAGCACCAGACCGCCGTAGATGGGATGCCGCACCCGCGCGTAGACCCCGCCGGCCACGAGGCGCGCGCCCTGCCGCGGTTCGGGAAAGGGGCTGAGCGACGGACCCAGCGCCAGCAGGCCGCCGGTCCCCAGCCAGCCGCCGACGAGGATCAGCGCCAGGCCCGCCCAGCCGAGAAGCGCGGGCCGCGGGAAGGTCCAGTCGAGCGGCTCCCAGAGGATCAGCCCGAAGATGACGAGCTGCACCAGCACCCAGCTCCAGCCTCGCCGCGCGCGCCCGGTCGTCAATTCTCGAGCGCCCCTTCCGCGATCCAGGTGCCGATGGCGGTGACCTGCTCGGGCAGCAGCGCGCCGCCGAAGGGCATCTGGGCGCCGTAGGCCGGGTTGCCGCTGATCTTCTGGAAGAGCACCGAGTTCGCCGTGTCGCCCGCGGCCACCCGGAAGGGCCCGCCGTAGCCCACCGCCTCCACGCCGACGATGTTCGCGTAGACCGACATCTCCGGGAAGTGGCAGCCCTGACAGTTGGCCTGCAGGATGGGTTCGACGTCGTCGCCCCAGAGAACGGTGAACTCCGGCGGCGGCGGTTCGAGGGGCGCCGGCACGTAGGGATCGCCGAGATCCGAGCAGCCCGTCAGCGCGAGCAGCGCCACGCCCAGCAGCAGCGGCAGTCGAGCGCGTCGCATCTAGCCCTCCTGGCCGCGGCTGTGCGCGGTGAGCGCCACGGTGACGTGCTGCACCTCGTCCAGCTTCATGATCAGGAACTTGGGCCGCGAGATCTCGTAGTCGGCGAGCTTCACGTCGAAGGTCGACGCCACGCCGAGCGCGCGGCCGTCGGCGCTGCGCGTCACGGTGACGGGCACCTCGATCCGCCGCGTCACGCCGTGCAGCGCGAAGTCCCCCGCCAGCGTGAGCGTGGCCGAGGCGCCGGGCGCGAGCGCGGCGCCGCTCGTCGCGACGACCGAGTCGGCCGTGAAGACGGCGTGGGGGTACTTGTCCGTCTCTAGATGGTTCTCGCGCATGTGCTGGTTCCGCTTGCCGATGCCGGTGTCGATGCTGGCGAGGTCCACGCGGACCTCCACGCGGCAGCCCGCGCGGAGATCCTCGAGGTCGACGCTCACGCTGCCCGTGGCCTGATCGGTCTTGCCCTCGACGGTCTCCATGGGCGCCTTGGAGAGGAAGCTGACCTGGTTGCCGTCCTCGCCCGGGACGATGCTGAACAGCGTGGGCGCGGCCCAGGCCGGGACGGCCGCAAGCAGCAGGCCGAGGAGAAGCGTCGCGCGGGGGATGGTTCGCATGGGGATCTCCTTCCGCTCGGTCAGTAGAGGAAGTGGAGGATGAGGGTGGCTTCGTTGTGGTCGGCCGTGGCGAAGGCGGGTCCGCCCTCGTAGACGTGCCAGTTGAACATCGCCTGCAGGCCCACGAAGGGGGTGAGCAGCAGGTCCGTGCCCAGCCCCAGGCGCTGATGCGTGCCCGTCGTCAGGTCGATGTCCGGGTCGTGCTGATCGTAGGTCAGGCGCAGGGTCGCCCCCGGGTGCGGCGTCCAGTTCAGCTCCTGGCTGGCGACGAGCGCGATCACCGACGGCCCCTCCGCGAACTCGCGGCGGATGACGTCCCACTCCCCGAGCCAGGTGAGGGGCCCCAGCGCCAGGTAGGCCAGCGGTCCGCCCAGACGTCGCTCGAGACCGGGGCCCGCCTCCTCGTCGCGGTAGAAGGACCCGCCCACGGCGCCGCGCAGCCCCGCGAACTCGTGGCGCCACTCGGCGCGCAGCGCGACGGCGGGCCGGTTGTCGCCGTCCAGGGGCTGACCGCCCGAGCCGTTGAAGATGCCCGCGCTCAGCGAGGCGTCGGCGCCGGGGAAGAGGCCGAGCTCCACGCCCACGTCGTCGTTGGCCGGGGGCGCGAAGCCGGTGAGCTCGCGAACGAAGCGCGTGTGGTCGGCGAAGCGCCAGCCGTAGGAGGGCGTGAAGCGTCCGGCCTTCAGGTAGCCGCCCGCGGGCAGCACGTAGGCCAGCCCGTAGGCGTCGCCGCCGCCGCTGGGCCCGCGCTCCAGGTGCAGGGCCAGCCGGTCGTCCAGCTGGACGTGCAGGTACACGCTCCCCTGCATCTGGAAGAAGTTGTCCGCGCTCTTGAGGGCGGCGTCGGGATGGTACTGGTAGAGCGTGCGCAGGTCGGC
Source organism: Candidatus Latescibacterota bacterium (assembly GCA_020633725.1). Taxonomy (NCBI): domain Bacteria; kingdom Pseudomonadati; phylum Candidatus Latescibacterota; species Candidatus Latescibacterota bacterium. The sequence continues at coordinate 564,744 of JACKDC010000002.1, read as the reverse complement.
GCCCAGGCTCACCCTGTCGTTGAGCGCGGGATCGATGGCCTCCAGCACCGCGTCCGAGGGCCGCCGGATGACCATCTCCTCGGGGATCAGGTACTGCGCGGCGTAGGCGCTGCGTTTGCCGCCGCCGGCGGGGTCGTCGTGGCAGAGCAGGCACTTCTGGCCGTAGCTGGCGGCGTAGCGCGGCAGCGCTTCCGCCGACGGGACGCCCAGCGCGGCGAAGAGGGTGAGCAGCGCAAGGCCAAGCAACAGCCGGCGCGGCGGAGGGACGGGCATGGGGACCTCCGGTGTGCGGCGTGACCGAGTCGTGGTGGGGCCCGCTGCCGGGCCGGACATCGTGTACTTAATCAGGAATCTCTGAACATTGCAAGGGCAAACGGCCCGTCACACGCCGTAGTCCGCCTGGAAGCGCTCCACGCCCTGCTGGCTCCCGCAGATGAAGACCGCGTCCTCCGCCGCGAAGCGGAAGTCGGGCTCGAAGTTCGTGAGCAGGCTGTCGCCGCGCTCCACCGCCACCACCGAGCAGCCGGTGCGGGCGCGGACGTCCAGATCCGCCGGGTGACGCCCGACCAATGCCCCGGCCGGCGCCTTCAGTAGCTTCAGCTGGGGATCCAGCTCCAGGGCCTGCCGACCCAGCAGCCGGCTGACCAGCAGGCTGCCCGCCACCTGGCTGAAGGACAGCGCGAAGTCCGCCCCGGCGCGGTGGATCTTCTCCAGATTCTCGGCCTCGTTGACGCGGGCCAGGATCGGCACGCTGTGGCTGCGGTCGCGGATGATGACCGTGGCGAAGAGGGTCGAGACGTCCGAGTCGATGGCCAGCACCACGGCCTGCGCCCTGTCCAGCGTGGCGGCGCTCAGGGTCGCGGGGTCGAGCACGTCGCCCACGGTATCCACACCGGGGCCTTCCCGTCGATCGATGACGCGCACCGTCTCCCCGGCCTGCCGGAGCAGCTCCACCACCTGCGCGCCCACCTCGCCGTGTCCCACCACGAGGACCGGGCCGCCGTGCGAGACGGGCCGCGCCCCCGCCTCGAGACGCACCAGCGCCTCCAGGCTCTCGTGGGAGCCGGCCACCACCAGGATGCCGCCGGGCTGAAGGATCATCTCCGGCCCCGGGCTCGTGATGAGCCTGCCGCCCACCCACTGCCCGATCACGATCGCCCCCGTGCGCGCGCCGACGGCCGCCTGCCGCAGGTCGAGCCCCGCCAGACGGCTGTCCGCGCCCACGCGCAGCTGGAAGACCTCCAGCTTCTCGCCGAGCTGATGCGCGCCGGCCAGGGTGGGGCTCACGCGCTCGCTGGCCCGGGCGGCCAGGGCCACCGCCAGCAGCTGGCGCGGCGCCAGCACCTCGCTGCTGCCGGCCATGCGCATCACGTCGAGGTAGGTGGGATCCCCCACCAGGGTGATGATCTCGCCCCCGTAGCCGAGCTGCCGCGCGGCGAGCGCCAGCGAGGCGTTCTCCTCGTCGCTGCCGCCCGCGATCAGGCTGCGCGCGCGCAGGAGTCCCGCGGCGAGCAGCCCCTCGTCGTCGAGCTGACGGTGGACCACCGCATGGCCCTGGTCGAGCAGGCGGCGGGCCTCGGTCTCGTCGCCCTCCAGCACCAGCACCTGCTGCCCCGCGCGCTCCAGCTCGCCGAGCACGGTGCCGATGGCCCGGCTCTGGCGGAAGATCAGCACGTGGCCGTCGGCCTCGGGCGCCGACACGGGCAGGCGCTGCTCGAAGCGCGACTCGAAGAAGGGGACGAGATAGAGGGGAAAGACCGACAGCAGCAGCGTGAGCCCCGAGAGCTGCAGAACGATGACGAACAGGTTCATCAGGGGGTGCTGCCAGCCGGCGTCGCGGCCGTAGCCGGTGCTGGTCAGCGACTCGAAGACGACCTCGAGACTGGGCCAGAAGCCGCGCGGCGAGTGCTCGAGATGCTCCATGCCCAGCATGTAGAGCCGGGCCGCGCCGAGAATCAGCAGCAGCACCACGCTCAGGTGCAGGAGGAAGCGCCGACGCATCGAACCCTGCTGCTTCGCCGTCATCGATCCTTCGCGCCCCGCGATCTAGAGCTCCTTGACAGCCGCCACCATCTCCAGGAAGGCCTTCTTGCCGTCGGCGAAGAACATGAGGCAGTTCTCCGCCGCGAAGAGCGGGTTGGGAATGCCCGCGAAACCCGGGCTCAGCGAGCGCTTCACGACGATCACCGTGCGGGCCTTGTCCACGTCGATCACGGGCATGCCGGCGATGGGGCTCGACGGATCGGTGCGCGCGCTGGGGTTCACCACGTCGTTGGCGCCGACCACGATCGCCACGTCCACCTGCTCCATGGTGGGGTTGATCTGGTCCATCTCGATGAGCTTGTCGTAGGGGACGTCCGCCTCGGCCAGCAGCACGTTCATGTGGCCGGGCATGCGGCCGGCCACCGGGTGGATCGCGTACTCGACCGACGTGCCGCGGGCCTCCAGCAGGTTGCCCAGGTCGCGCACCGCGTGCTGCGCCTGGGAGACGGCCATGCCGTAACCCGGCACGATCACCACGCGGCTGGCGCCGTCGAGCATCATGGCGATCTCCTCGGCGCTGGTGGACTTCACCTTGCCGCCGTAGACCTCGTCCGCGCTCGCGGTCTCGCCGCCGGCCATGACGCCGAAGAGCACGTTGCCCAGGGAGCGGTTCATGGCCTTGCACATGATGTTGGTGAGGATCAGGCCCGAGGCGCCCACCAGCGAGCCCGCGATGATGAGCACGTTGTTGCTCAGCACGAAGCCAGTGGCAGCGGCCGCCAGTCCCGAGTAGCTGTTCAGCAGCGCGATGACCACCGGCATGTCGGCGCCGCCGATGGGAATCGTCAGCGTGACGCCGAGCACGAGCGAGAGCCCCGTCAGGATCCAGTAGTAGATCGCCGCGCTGGGATCGCGCACCAGCATGGCCCCGCAGACGATCGCGCCGAGCAGGAGCAGCGCGTTGAAGACCTTCTGGCCGGGGAAGCTCACGTTGCCCTTGAAGGCGACCTCGGCGAGCTTCAGGTAGGCCACCAGGCTGCCGAAGAAGGTGACGCCGCCGATGACGCCGGCCGCGCCCGTGGCGATCATGGCCTGCAGGCCCGTCCCCGACAGCTTGCCGGTGACGAGGAACTGCTCCAGGTCCGCCGCCGGCAGCGCGATGCCGAGGTCGTAGACGGCCGCGCCCGCCACCAGGATCGACGCCAGGCCGCCGAAGCCGTTGAAGAGCGCCACCATCTCGGGCATGCCCGTCATGGGCACCCGCTTGGCCATGACGGCGCCGATCGCGGAGCCCACGACGAGGCCCACGATGATCCACGTGAAGCTGACGATGTGCGCGTCCAGCAGCACGGCGATCACGGCGAGCAGCATGCCGAACGCGCCGATCTTGTTGCCGCGCACGGCCGACCGCGGGTGCGTCAGGCCCTTGAGGCCGAGGATGAACAGCACCGACGCCACCAGGTAGGCCAGCTTGATCAGGATCTCCCTGTCCACGCCTAGTTCTCCTTCTTCTTGAACATCGCCAGCATGCGGTGCGTGACCATGAAGCCGCCCACCACGTTGATGGTGGCGAACACCACCGCCGCCACGCCCAGCCATGTCACGAGGGGATGGCCGCCCTTCTCCGAGCCGGCCGCCAGGAGCGCGCCGATCACCGTGATGCCGCTGATGGCGTTGGAGCCGGACATCAGCGGCGTGTGCAGCGTTGGCGGCACCTTGGTGATGATCTCGAAGCCGACGAAGATCGCCAGCGCGAAGAGGGTGAGAATGCTGAGGAAGTCCATGATCGCTCCTTGTGCGGCGCGGGTCAGCTCAGCAGCGCCTTGACGCGCTCGTTCACGACCGCGCCGCCCTGGGTGACGAGGGTGCCGTCCACGATCTCGTCCGCGCGGTCGATCGTGAGCTGGCCCTCCTTGACCATGTTGAGCAGGAAGTTGGCGACGTTCTTGGCGAACATCTGGCTGGCGTGGAAGGGCACGTCGCTGGGCAGGTTGGGCGGGCCGAGGATGCTCACGCCGCCCACGACGGCCGTCTCGCCCGGCTGCGTCAGCTCGCAGTTGCCGCCGCGCTCGGCGGCCAGGTCGACGATCACCGACCCGGGCGCCATGCCCTTCACCATGTCGGCGGTCACGAGGATCGGCGCGCGCCGCCCGGGCACGGCCGCCGTGGTGATGACCACGTCGCTGTCGGCGATCACCTTGCTCAGCAGCTCGCGCTGCTTGGCCAGGAACTCGGCGCTCTGCTCCTTGGCGTAGCCGCCGGCGTCCTCGGCGCCCGCCGTGTCCAGCGGCAGCTCGACGAACTTGCCGCCCAGGCTCTCCACCTGCTCCTTGACCGCCGGGCGCACGTCGTAGGCGTGAACCACCGCGCCGAGCTTGCGCGCGCTGGCGATGGCCTGCAGGCCGGCCACGCCCGCGCCCATGATGAAGACGTGCGCCGGCGTCAGCGTGCCCGCCGCGGTCATCATCATCGGGAACATGCGGGGCAGGCGCTCGGCGGCCAGAATGACGGCGCGGTAGCCGGCCACGGTGGCCATGGAGGACAGCACGTCCATCGCCTGGCCGCGGGTGATGCGCGGGATCAGCTCGAGGCTGAAGTGGGTGGCGCCCGTCGCGGCGATCTTGGCCGCGGCCTGGGGGTTGCCCAGGGGGTCGGACATGCCCACGAGCACCTGGTCCTTGCGCAGCAGCGGCAGATCGCTCTCGCCGGCCTCGGGATTGGCGCCGAGGCTGCGGACCTGGACGATCACGTCGGCCTGCGCGAAGAGCTCCTCGCGGCTGGCCAGACTCGCGCCCTTCTCGGTGAAGGCCCCGTCCACGATGCCGGCCGCTTCGCCGGCGCCGCGCTCGACGCGGAGTTCCGCGCCGGCCTTGATCAGGGGCGCCATGTTGGCGGGCACCATGGCGACGCGGCGCTCGCCGGGGAAGGTCTCCTTGGGAATGCCGACGATCATGGCGCACACATCCTCTCGCTTCGTGCCCTCGCCGACCCTGCCCGCGCGGGGCTGTCCGGCAGGGCGCGCGCAGGCGTCAGGGCGAACTGGAACCGCGCCAGTTTAGGCGGGCCCTTCGAGGGCATCAAGGGATTTCCCGGCCGCCCGCCCCGCGTTCAGGGGGAGGTGCCGTAGAGGTAGTGATAGAGGTGCTCGATGGTGTGCTCGTGCTCCTTGGCCTCGAAGGCCATCAGGTCGCCGGCGGTCACGATGCCCTGGAGGCGGCCCTCGTCCACCACCGGCAGGTGGCGGACGCGCAGCTCCGTCATGACCGCCTTGCACTCCTCGAGGCTCGACTCCCGCTTGCAGCAGGCCACGGGCGTGGTCATCACCGCGTTGACGGCCGTGGTGGCGGGGTCCAGGCCCACGGCCACGACGCGCGTGAGGATGTCCCGTTCCGAGAAGATCCCGATGACGTCGTCGCCCTTGAGCACCACCAGGCTGCCGATGCGCTGGCGGTTCATCTCGCGGGCGGCCTCCAGAACGGTGGCCGACTCGCCGATGGAGGAGACGGCCGTCCCCTTGCGTTCGAGGATGTTCTGCACGCGCTTCATGCGTCCTCCCTGCGGTTGCGGTTTTCCTGTTCCCTGCCGCAATGCTTGAGCAATCCTAGGTCCGAAACCCTGGTCTGGCAAGCGATTTGGGGTCTTGCGCGACCGCCGTCACCCTCGTAAGCTCGCCCTACCCGAACAGCGACCCCTCACGCCAACCCCGGGAGCGCCCGATGTCCGTGGAACCCATCGCCATCAAGTCCATCCACCACGTCGAGATCTGGGCCGGCAACGCGAAGCAGGCCGCCTACTACTATCGCAAGGGCTTCGGCTTCAGCCAGATCGCCTACGCGGGACTGGAGACCGGCCTCAAGGACCGCACGTCCTACTGCCTGGGGGAGAACAAGGTCCGTCTGGTGCTCAGCACGCCGCTGGACGAGCACGGCGTGATGAACGACTTCCTGAACCGCCACGGCGACGGGGTGCGCGACATCGCCTTCCTGGTGGACGACGCCGACCGCGCCTTCGCCCTGGCCGTCGAGCGCGGCGCCGTGCCGGTCAAGGAGCCGGTGGACCGCAGCGACGAGCACGGCACGGTGCGCCACGCCGCCATCCACACCTACGGCGACGTGATCCACAGCTTCATCTCCATGAAGGACTACAAGGGCTGCTTCCTGCCCGGCTACCGGGAGCAGCGCATCGACGAGCCCGGCTTCGGCTTCAAGGTGATCGACCACATCGTGGGCAACGTCGAAGAGGGCAAGATGGAGTACTGGAAGGAGTGGTACGAGCGCGTCCTCGGCTGGACGCAGTTCCTCTCCTTCGACGACAAGGACATCTCCACCGAGTTCACCGCCCTGCGCTCCAAGGTGATGAGCAGCCCCACGGCCAACATCCGCTTCCCGATCAACGAGCCGGCCAAGGGGCTCAAGAAGAGCCAGATCGAGGAGTACCTCGACTTCAACAAGGGCCCCGGCTCGCAGCACATCGCGCTCCTGACCGGCGACATCATCGAGACCGTGCAGAAGCTGCGCGCCGCCGGCGTGGAGTTCCTGAGCGTGCCCGACTCCTACTACACGATGCTGGGCGACCGTGTGGGCAAGATCGACGAGGACCTCAAGGTCCTCGCCCCGCTCGGCATCCTCGTGGACCGCGACGACAAGGGCTACCTGCTCCAGCTCTTCTCGAAGCCGGTGGAAGACCGGCCGACGCTCTTCTTCGAGATCATCCAGCGCAAGGGCTGCAACAGCTTCGGCAAGGGCAATTTCCGCGCGCTGTTCGAGTCCATCGAGCGCGAGCAGGCGAGCCGGGGCACGCTCTAGCTCGCGGCGGCCGCGTGGGGGCAGAGCGTGCGCCTGTTCAATTATGCACACAGGGGTAACGAGGGGGGCCGCGTCGGCGTCTGGCTGAACGGCGCCGGCCACGACCTCGCGGCCCTGCTCGGCGAGGACACGGACGGCCCCCTCGGCGCCCACAACGTGGGCCGCCTCCCCGCCTGGCGGGACGCGCTCGTCGGCCTCGGCGCCGACGCCCGGGCCGAGCGCGCCCTCGCGCCGGGCAGCTTCCGCTGGCTGCCGCCCCTGCTCCCCGCGGCCACCTTCCGCGACTTCTACGCCTTCGAGCAGCACGTGGCCACCGCCCGGGCCCGGCGCGGGCTGGAAGTGCCGGAGGCCTGGTACCGCTTTCCCGTCTTCTACTTCTCCAATCCGCACACGCTGCGCGGGCACGAGGCCACGATCGACGTGCCGCCCGACGGCGAGTGGATGGACTTCGAGCTCGAGATCGGCGCCGTGCTGGGCGTCGGCGGCCGCGACCTCTCGCCCGACGCGGGCGAGGCGGCCATCGCCGGCTACTGCGTGCTCAACGACTGGAGCGCGCGCCGTGTGCAGCGCGAGGAGATGAGCGTCGGCCTGGGGCCCGCCAAGGGCAAGGACTTCGCCACCTCCCTCGGTCCGTGGCTCGTCACCCCGGACGAGCTGGCCGACCGCCGGGAGGGCAAGGGCTACGACCTCGGCATGAGCGTGCGGCGCAACGGCCGCGAGCTGAGCCGTGGCAACTGGCGCGACATCCACTACTCGTTCGGCGAGATGATCGCCCGCGCCTCCCGCGGCGTGGACCTGCAACCCGGCGAGCTGATCGGCAGCGGGACGGTGGGCGGCGGGTGCATCCTCGAGCTGGGGCCCGAGGCCGCCGGCGGCTGGCTCGAGCCGGGCGACCGGGTGGAGCTCGAGATCGAGCGCCTCGGCGTGCTCGCGGGCACGGTCGCGGCGAGCTAACGGGCGCCGCCAGCGCCCGGTTTACACGGACCGCCCTTTGGGTCACACTGCGGGTCACCCCTCAGCCAACCGGAGGCAGCGATGCCCATCTACCACCGCCTGGGGACGATCCCCCGCAAGCGCCACACGGTCTTCAAGGCCGAGGACGGCGGCTACCGCTACGAGCACCTCATGGGCAACAAGGGCTTCACCGGGCCGGCGTCGCTCATGTACCACCTGCGACGTCCCACGCGGCTCCGCGAGGTGCGGATCCGGGAGCAGCTGAACTGGGAAGCGGACCCCGATCTGCGCATCCGCCCGCGTCACCTGCGCCTGCATCGGCTGCCCGTGGGCGGGAGCCCCGTGCTGAACCGCACGCCCGCCCTCTTCAACCGCAGCGTCGCCGTGTCCTTCGTGCAGCCGGACACCGTCGACGACTTCTTCTACCGCAACGCCCAGGGCGACGAACTGCTCTTCCTCGCCGACGGCAGCGGCCGGCTCGAGTCGACCATGGGCACGCTGCGCCTGCGGCGTGGCGACTACGTGGTCATCCCCCGCGGGATCATCCACCGGCTGGTGCTGGACGGGCCCGCGCGGATCCTGGTGATGGAGGCGACCGGGTTCATCGAGACGCCGGCGCGCTACCGCAACGAGTACGGCCAGCACCTCGAGCACAGCCCCTTCTGCGAGCGCGACTTCCGCCTGCCGGAGGAACTGCCCGTTCACGACGAGACGGGCGAGTTCGTCATCCTGACCAAGCAGCACAACCTGCTGCAGGAGGTCGTGATGGCGCACCACCCCTTCGACGTGGTGGGCTGGGACGGCCACTACTACCCCTGGGCGCTGAACATCGAGGACTTCGAACCCATCGTGGGCCGCCTGCACCAGCCGCCGCCCGTGCACCAGACCTTCCAGTGCGACGGCTTCGTGGTCTGCTCCTTCGTGCCGCGGCTCTACGACTTCCATCCCGAGGCCGTGCCGGCGCCCTACAACCACAGCAACGTGATGACCGACGAGATCATCTACTACGCCAAGGACGAGTTCATGAGCCGCAAGGGCATCGAGTACGGCTCGGTGACCCTGCACCCGGACGGCACGCCGCACGGGCCGCATCCGGGCACCATGGAGAAGTCCGTCGGCGCGAAGCAGACCGACGAGCTCGCGGTCATGCTGGACACCTTCCGCCCGCTGCACGTGGCCAAGCCCGTGCTGGGCGTGGAGGATCCGGACTACCTGCTGAGCTGGCTGGAGTAGCCGTGGCCGACTTCGATCTGGCCGCCATGGAGCGGCGGGACGTCTACCAGCTGCTCACGCGGGTCGTGGGGCCGCGCCCCATCGCCTTCGTGAGCAGCCTGGATCCGGCCGGGCGCGGCAACCTGGCCCCCTTCTCCTTCTTCGCCATGGGCGGTCTCAATCCGCCCAGCCTGGTCTTCTGCCCGGTGAACACGCGGGACGGGGCGGTGAAGGACACCGTGCGCAACGTCGAGACCGCGGGCGAGTTCGTCGTCAACGTGGTGACGCGCGCCATGGCCGAACGGATGAGCCAGGCCTCCTGGAGCTATCCCCCCGAAGTGGACGAGTTCGACGCCGCCGGCTTCACCCGCGCCCCGGCCGTCCGCGTGAAGCCGCCGCGCGTGGCCGAGAGCCCGGTGGCCATCGAGTGCCGGCTGCACCGGATCGTCCGCCACGGCGAGGGGCCGCTGGCGTCGAACTACGTGATCGGGGAGGCGGTCTTCGTCCACGTGGACGAGTCCGTGCTGAGCCCGGACGGGCCCGACGCGCGGAAGCTCGACCTGATCGGTCGCCTGGGCGGGGACTGGTACGCGCACGCCGCGCCCGAGGCGCTGTTCACGCTGCCGCGGCCGGACAAGGGTTAGCGGGGCGGATCAGAACAGCTTGCCCCAGAGTCCCACGAAGTAGTCCCGCATGAAGATCACGCGCTGCACCAGCAGCGCCACGCGCCCCATGACGGTGAGGCCGAAGCCGGCGCCGAAGCCGATCATCAGCGTGTAGATGCCGGCGCGGCTCATCACCTTGAGCGCACCCGTGTGGGGACGGGAGAAGAAGAAGTAGGCCAGCGCGCAGATCACGCCGAGCAGCGAGAGCGTGAAGTTGACGCTCTGCCAGACGCCGCTCACCGGACGCAGCGTGCCCTCCACCTGCAGGAAGACCGAGGTCTTCCAGGCGAGGGGGATGAAGATGCCCGTCGAGATGCCCACGTAGAAGCCGAGCGCGTAGCGGCTGAGCCAGCCCAGGCGCGGCGACAGGCGGAACCACATCATCATGCCGAGCAGCACCGGGAAGATGTAGTACCACTGGTGCTCGTGCACGATGGGCAGGATCACCTTGTCGTGGAAGCCCTGGTGGTAGAGGAGCATGGTCCAGTAGCCCGTGGCCACGCCCACCCAGAGCCGCTCGGCGAACTTGTAGAACGGATTGTCGCCGTAGAGGAACGAGAAGATCGACAGGGTCAGGTAGACCGCCAGGCCCTGCCAGAGCACGTCACCCCAGCTCATGTCCACGCCTAGCGCCTCCCCGCTGCGGCCCGTCGCTGGGCGACGTAACCCACGTTGGCCACGACCATGGCCAGGATGATCAAGAGGTGGCTCGTCACCTGGTAGGGCATGCCGCGCGAGGCCTCGCCCGGCGTGCCCTCGAGCCGCTCGTACTCCGCCGCGCCCTTGACGCCAGGCAGCAGCCCGAAGACCTGCTCCGACTGCAGGTAGGGGTAGTAGTCCGAGGCCATCACGCCCGTGACGCCCAGCGCCACCGGCACGCCGTACTTGGCGTTGCCGTACTGGATCCACATGTCGGCCACGTTGCCGCCGGCGAGGCTGACCACGCAGGCCACGTCGTCGTAGTTGTGGATGTCCTCCATCATCGGGATGTCGTCGACGGGCGTGCCGTAGTAGTCCGTCGGGAAGGGCACGCGGTAGTCGGTGCCCATGGCGAGGATGGTGATCGCGGGATAGGGCTTGTAGCCGAGGAAGGTGTAGTCCTGGCCGTTCACCTTGCCGTAGTCCCCCGCGACGCGCGTGATGAGCTGGTCGGCCATCGCGGGGCCGAACTGCGAGAGCGCGGTGACGACCAGGCGGACGTCCTTGGCGAAGCACTGCCGCATGATGGCCTCGGCCATCGGGTGCAGCTCGGCCAGGGTGGACGGGTCGTAGTCGATCGCGAGGTGGACCACGTCGCCGGGCTTGAGGTCCTCGATGAACCCATGGACCGCCCGCACCTCGCCCGAGATGCCCACCGGCACGCTGAAGGACCAGATCGCCGGGATGATCACCACCAGCGCCATGAGCAGGTAGATCCAGCGCCGGTCGATGTCCAGCAGCCGGTCGAACCAGTGCCGCGTGTCGCCGTTCATGCCGCCCTCACTCCCGCGCGGGTTCGCATCAGTTGTCGCCTCCCATGTAGCCGCGCTCGATGCCCAGGACGATCTTCATGCTGTAGGAGATCGCGCCCAGGCCCACGCCGATGATGATGGCCCGCTTCGCGGCCATGTTCGGCACGGCCAGGATCCACTGCACCAGCGCGCTGTTCCAGCTCGAGAGCGGGCCGGGCAGCGGGATGATGCGCAGCATCACGATGAAGGCCGTCCCCAGCAGCACCGTGGCCAGCAGGGTGCGCACGCGGAAGGCGCGATAGGCCGCGCTGGCGATGTAGAAGGCCAGCATGGAGAAGATCGTCGCCTGGCAGGGGATCATCACGTACTCGAAGAGATTCTGCAGGAGCGTCCCCTCGTCCGTGAACTGCGAGCGCTTGAGGCCGGAGAAGACCATCACCAGGAACCCGATCAGGGTCGCCAGCGAGTAGAAGCGCTCCTTGCGGCTCTTGATGGCCTTCATCAGCGTGCCGCGCATGAGCGAGAAGATGCCCAGCGGCAGCGCGAGGATGCCGATCACGATCACGAAGTCGTTGGCGTAGGTGAAGAGGAACTCCGACGCCTCGTGCGGCACGAAGTACTGCAGCACCATGATGATGCCGGTCACGAAGACGATCAGGATGGGTATCTGCTTCTTCATGGCTCCTCAGACCGGCGTGCGCACGAGCTGGAGGATCCCGTCCCAGTGCGCCAGGGTGAGCGCCAGGATGCCCACGATGATGATGACGATGATGACCACCTTCGCGTAGTCCTGCGCCTTGAGCGGGCCGATCTGCGCCGGCTCCTGGGAGAGGTAGGCGCTGGCCGCGTAGAGCTCCTCGCCGATCAGCGTGTAGTCGGTGGCGGCCACGAAGAAGGGGATCTGCGAGATCTGGTCGGTGCCGGAGATCTGGATGGCGCCGGTGCCGCTGCCGGTCTCGGCCAGCAGCAGGCTCTCGGCGTGGAAGACGCCCATGTAGAAGCAGGTCGCCGGCTGCTCGCGCTGCATGAGGCCGTTCACCGCGGCCACGTAGGGGAACTGCATCGCCGACACGTAGCTGATGTTGTCGGGCTTGTAGACCTCCGGGCGGCCGGCCTGGACGTAGGCCTCCTTCACGACCTCCTGCCCCATGGCCAGCATCACCGGGTCGTTGACGGGCACGAGGATCGGCGTCTGGTACTCGGCCGTGCGGCGCGCCACGCGCGAGAGGATCGTGTAGCCCGCGATCGTCGCGATGTCGCTGGCCGTGCCCGTGCCCAGCACGTAGAGGATGGGCGTGCCCATCTCCGTGGCGCGGCCGATGGCCTCATCCACCGCGCTCAGGCCGGGGATCGGACGGATGTAGAGCTCCCGCCCCCGGCGCGAGCGCGCGATGAAGACCATCACCGCGACGCCGAAGGCCAGCGTGGCCACGAGGATGTTCGTCTTGCCGGTGTGGAACCAGTTGCCCACGCCGACGCCGGTGGCCGGCTTGGTCCAGGCCGTGACGCGCCCGTCGCCGGCACGTCCCCGCACGCGCAGCAGGACCGGCTCCCCCACCGGCACGTAGGCGGGGTTCGGCTCGCCGTGCTTGCTGGGATCGGGGTCGAAGTAGACGAAGCTCGCGCCACCCCGCGGCTCGGTGCCCACCTGGAACCAGGCGCTGTCCGGCGCGGCGACGCTCGGTCCGCGCCAGACCTCGTAGACGAGCAGCAGGCTGTCGTCCGGGGACGGCGTCCAGTGCAGGAGCACGCCATGGCCGTTGTCGTTGGGATTGTCGCCGACAGTGAGGCCGGTGGGTGGACGCAGCGCGGCGGGCGCGTCCTGGGCGAAGCTGGGGGCGGGGAGGCACGCAATGAGCGTGAGCAGCAGCGCGACGAGCGCGCCCGGTCGCAGTTCCCGTGCGGGCATGGGCCTCCCTTCCATCACCGCGATCGCTGGCCCGGTGGGCCAACCACCACGATCGCATCATGTCAGCGGCCCGGAGCGCTGACAAGCGTTTTGTCGCCGGGCTCGCTCGGGTCCTCGGGAAAGCCTTCTCAAGCTCGCTTTGCCCCTTGTGCGGCGTCAGGCGCCGCCTATGATTGAGACGTCGGAAGGAGGCGAACGCCATGCTGTCGCGCACGACCACCCTGGATCAGAAGCTGGCGGGGATCCCCCCGTGGCTGGACCTGGAAGCCGAGATCACGCGGTTGCGCACGGAGCGCAAGGCCGTGATCCTCGCGCACTACTACCAGGAAGCCGAGATCCAGGACCTCGCGGACTTTCTCGGCGACAGCCTGGCGCTGGCCCAGGCCGCCCGGGACACGGACGCCGAGGTCATCCTCTTCGCCGGTGTTCATTTCATGGCCGAGACGGCCAAGATCCTGAACCCCGAGCGCACCGTGATCGTGCCCGACATGGACGCGGGCTGCTCCCTCGCCGACGCCTGCCCCGCCGACCAGCTCGCCGCCTGGAAGGCCGAGCACCCCGATCACCTGGTGGTGGCCTACATCAACTGCAGCGCGGGCACCAAGGCGCTGGCGGACATCATCTGCACCTCGGGCAACGCGGAGAAGGTGGTGAGAAGCCTGCCGCCGGAGAAGCCGGTGCTCTTCGTGCCGGACCGCAACCTGGGCGGCTGGCTGAACCGCACGCTCGGCCTGTCGATGGATCTGTGGCCGGGCACCTGCATCGTCCACGAGACCTTCAGCGAGCGGCAGATCCTCGAGGAGAAGGCGGCGCACCCGGAGGCGCTGTTCATCGCGCACCCCGAGTGCGAGCCGCCGGTGCTGCGGCACGCCGACTTCGTCGGCTCCACCGCGCGCCTGCTGCGCTTCGTGCAGGAGAGCGAGGCCGCGAGCTTCATCGTGGGCACGGAGACGGGCATCCTCCACCAGATGAAGAAGCTCGCCCCGGGCAAGACCTTCATCGCCGCCCCCTACGAGGAGGGCGGCTGCGCCTGCAACGAGTGCCCCTACATGAAGCTCAACACCCTCGAGAAGATCTACCTCGCCCTGCGCGACCTGGAGCCGCGCATCGAGATGGACCCCGACCTGATCCGCAAGGCGCGGGTGCCGCTCGAGCGGATGCTGGCGCTCTAGGCTTCCGGCTAGCCCTTGTCCCCGTACTTCACCGAGCAGCCGTAGGGCTTGCTGCTGGCCACGGCGATGTCCTCGCCGGCCAGCAGCTGGTTCAGCGCGGCCGCCACGTAGTTCTCGCCGAGGTCGCCGCCGGGGTTGGGCGCGTCGTCGATCGCGCCGTCGTAGCGCACGATGCCCTTGGCGTCGATGACGAACATGTGCGGCGTGGTCTTCGCCGCATAGGCGCGGCCCACGTCGCCGGACGCGTCCAGCAGGATCGGAAAGCTGACGTCATAGTCCTTCGCGGCCTGCTGATTGCGCTCGAGACCCGCCCCCTGCTTGCCGGGGGCGCCCGAGTTGATCGCCAGCCAGACCACGCCCGACTCGGCGAAGTCGGCGAAGGTGTCGTCCATCGTGTGGTGCGCCTCGTGGTGCTTCTTGATGAAGGGGCAGTCGGGATTGAACCACTCGAGCACGACCACGTGGCCGGCCTCCAGGTAGTCGGCGAGGTGGTGTTCCTTGCCGGCGAGGTCCGTCAGCGTGAAGTCGGGCGCCGTGTCGCCGACTTCGAGGGCGCCGGCGAGAACCGGGAGGGTGAGACCGAGCAGCGCGAGGGCGAGCGCCGCGAGAGGAAAGCTGCGGGGCATCGATCACTCCTTGGTTGGGGGCGACTCCGCGGAGGCAGTCGCGCCGAGGGGGTGGTCCAGAAGATAGTGCCTGCGTTCGCCGTCGGCCAGCGCGGCCAGGATGCCCCGCAGGCGGCCGGCGGCCATGGCCCCGCCCTTGAGCCGGAGGTTGAGCCGATCGCCGATGGCCTCGCCGTCGGCCAGGGGATTGCTGAGGACGATGCAGTCGAGCGCGGGATAGAACGCGAGTTCCTCGGCGCCGTCCAGCGCGACCAGCACGCTGCGCTCGCCGCGGGCGATCGTGAGGCCGGCCTGGCCGTTTGCCAGCGGGATGGGCAGCGCCTCCCGCACCGCCTCGATGCGCGCCGCGGCGGCCGAGGCCAGCGGCGGCTGCCCGGCGGCCCGCAGCGGCAGGTGCAGGCTGAGCGAGTCCGAGCCGAAGCGGCAGGCCTCGCGGCACGCGACCCAGTCGACCTTGCCACGGAGCGTGTAGCCGTCCTCGGCGGGCGCGGCGCTGGGCAGAAGCAGGGCGGCCGTGAGCAGCAGGCGCCGCGGGTAGACGTGATCGAGGATGTCCCCCGGCGACACCAGCCGCTCGGGGGCGGGCCACTGCCATTCCTCCAGCCAGCGGGCACCCTCCGGAAGCGCGAGGCTGGGCTCGGGCGGCAGGCCGCTGTCGTTGAGCCCGCGCCAGTAGAGGTGCCAGCCGGCCGCCGGCTCCAGGAGCAGGCCCAGGAGCAGCGTGTCGCCGGGCGCCGCGGCCTGGCGGGAGGCCAGGAGCAGGCTGCGCACCGGCGGCGCCGCCGAAGCCGAGGGCGCCGCGGGGGCCGGCGCGGTCTCCTGCGCGCCGGCCGTGCAGGCAAGGGCAAGCCACAGAATCAGTTGCCGGATCATCGCGCCCTCCCAGGCTGGGCCTCCACTCTAGCCTGCGGCCCGCGCGCGGGCAAGCGCTGGCCGCCCTTGTGGCGCCCCCCGGGAAACTGGTAAGATTGACCTTTCACCGGAGCCGAACCCCCACCGCGAGGACACGACATCATGAGGACGAACAGCATTCGCAGCGCGGGCATGGCCCTGGCCCTGCTCTTGGCCGCCTCCTCGGCCCTGGCCGCCTTGCCCGCCGGCAAGGTGCTGGTGGTCGAGGCGACCGCCATTGAAGGCCTTGCCGCCGTGGAAGGTCCCATCGACAGCACCTTCGTCAGCAGTTTCTCGCTGACGGACGGAAGCCTGAGCATCGACAGGAAGGCCCTGGGAACCCTGGACGGCGTCGAGACCCTCTTCCTGGTGGAGCATCGACTGGACCAGCCGGCCAAGAACGGCCTGCTGCGGCGCTTCACGCAGGACGTGCGCGCGCTCGGCGCGGCGGGCGGGGCCCTCGACCTTCTGCCCGCCCTCGAGCTGGAGTACCAGCTCGCCACGCTGGACGACGGGAGCGTCGGCCTGCTGGGCGACGGCGGCCGCCTCTTCGCCGAGGAGGGGACGAACGACCCCTACCTCGTCTGGCGCATCGACGGCCTGCGTCTCATGGACCGCGACCTGATTACCCTGCGCTAGTCCGAAGCACCCTCCAATGCCAAGCCCCCGCTGCCTCGCAGCGGGGGCTTCGGCATGGTCGCAGGCTGTCGCGGCTACTCGCCCGAGGCGATGCCCTCCACCAGCACCGTGCACTGGTTGCGCGCCACCAGCAGGAAACCGCCGGTGATGTCCGCGCTGTAGAGCGGCTGCTTGGACTCGTTCGCCAGGAGCAGCGGCCCCTCGAGCAGGCGCACCAGGTAGGGCGCGTGGCGCGGGAGGATGCCGAAGCGGCCCTCCCAGCCCGGACCCTTGAGGCTGGCCGCCTCGCCCTCGAAGACCACGCCCGTGGGCGCGACGATCTTGCAGTGCAGGCTAGGCACTGGACGCCTCCAGCTGCTCGGCCTTGGCCGCCGCGTCCTCGATGGTGCCGACGTAGAGGAAGGCCTGCTCCGGCAGGTGATCCCACTTGCCCTCCACCAGCTCGCGGAAGCTGCGGATCGTGTCCTCCAGCTTGACGTACTTGCCCTGGAAGCCGGTGAACTGCTCGGCGACGAAGAAGGGCTGGCTCAGGAAGCGCTGGATCTTGCGGGCGCGCTGCACGGTGAGCTTGTCCTCCTCGGAGAGCTCGTCCATGCCGAGGATCGCGATGATGTCCTGCAGGTCCTTGTAGCGCTGCAGGGTCATCTGCACCGCGCGCGCCACGCGGTAGTGCTCCTCGCCGAGCACCTGGGGGTTCATGATGCGGCTGGTGGAGTCCAGCGGGTCCACGGCGGGGTAGATGCCCAGCTCGGCGATGGGACGGCTGAGCACCGTCGTGGCGTCCAGGTGGCTGAAGGTCGTGGCCGGCGCCGGGTCGGTGAGGTCGTCCGCCGGCACGTAGATGGCCTGCACGGAGGTGATGGCGCCGCCCGTGGTCGACGTGATGCGCTCCTGCAGCTCGCCCATCTCCGTCGCCAGGCTCGGCTGGTAGCCCACGGCGCTGGGCATGCGGCCCAGCAGCGCGCTCACCTCGGAGCCCGCCTGCGTGAAGCGGAAGATGTTGTCGATGAAGACCAGGACGTCGCGGCCGCCGGACATGTCGCGCAGGGCTTCGGCCATGGTCAGGCCGGTGAGCCCGACGCGCAGACGCGCGCCCGGCGGCTCGTTCATCTGCCCGTAGATGAGCGCGGTCTTGTCGATGACGCCGCTCTCCTTCATCTCCAGGTAGAGGTCGTTGCCCTCGCGGGTGCGCTCGCCCACGCCGCAGAAGCAGGAGTAGCCGCCGTGCTGCTTGGCGATGTTGTTGATCAGCTCCATGATGACGACCGTCTTGCCCACGCCCGCGCCGCCGAAGAGGCCCACCTTGCCGCCGCGCACGTAGGGCGCGAGCAGGTCGATGACCTTGATGCCCGTCTCGAAGAGCTCGCTCTTGGGCTCGAGCTTGTCGAAGCTGGGGGGCGGCATGTGGATCGAGCGGGTGCGCGTGGCCGCGACGGGGCCGAGGCCGTCCACCGGCTCGCCGAGCACGTTGAAGATGCGGCCGAGCACTTCCTCGCCCACGGGCACCGTGATCGGCGCGCCCGTGTTGACGGCCTCCACGCCGCGGATGAGTCCATCGGTGGAGCTCATGGCCACCGCGCGCACCTGGTTCCGCCCGATGTGCTGCTGCACCTCGGCCGTGAGCTTGATGCGCCGCCCCTCGATCTCCGTGTCGATGGTCAGGGCGGTCATGATCTCCGGCACCATCCCCTCGGGGAACTCCACGTCGAGGACGGGACCGATGACCTGGACCACTTTTCCGTTCGCGCTCATGCTCGCTCCTCGTTCCACGTGACAGCGGCGGTGCCTACTTGAGGGCCTCCGCGCCGCCGACGATTTCCAGCAGTTCCTTGGTGATCTGGGCCTGGCGCGCCTTGTTGTACGACAGCGTGAGCGTGTCGATCATCTCCTTGGCGCTGTCCGAGGCCGCCTTCATGGCCGTGCGCCGCGCGCCCTGCTCGCTGGCGGCCATCTCCAGCAGGGTCCGGAAGAAGCTGCTGCGCAGGAAGAGCGGCAGCAGCTCGCCGAGCAGGTGCTCGGCGTCCGGCTCGAGAATGAAGTTGGGCTGCGGGCCGTTGCTCTCCACCGGCAAGGTCAGCGGCAGCACCTTGTCCAGCGTGGCCGGCTGTTCGGCGGCGTTCTTGAAGCGCGGGTAGGCCACGTGGACCTCGTCCACCTCGCCCGCGAGGAAGGCCTCGCTCAGCATGCCCGCGAAGCGGTCGGCGTCCTCGGGCTGCGGCCGGTCGCTGAGGTCCGTGCTGCTGTACTTCACCTTCCGGCCGACGAAGCGCAGGTAGCCTGTGCCCTTCTTGCCCACCACGTAGATGTCCACCTCGCGGCCGGCCGCCTCCTGCTCCCTGGCGAAGCGCACGGCCAGGCGGAGGATGTTCGTGTTGATCGCGCCGCAGAGACCGCGGTTGGTGGTCAGCACGAGCAGGGCGACGCGCTTCACCACGGCACGCGAGGCGAGCAGCGGGTGCGACTCCGCCTCGCCCGCGGCCACCAGCGCGAGCATCTCGGGCAGCGTGGCCGCGAAGGGGCGCGCGGCGGCCAGGCGGTCGACGGCGCGCTTGAACTTGCTCGTCGCCACCATCTCCATGGTGCGCGTGATCTTGTGCGTGCTGGTGACGCTCTTGATCCGCTTCTGGATATCCTTGGCGCTGGCCATTTCGCCCCTAGTTGCCGTACTGCTTCTGGAAGTCCTCGAGCGCCGAACGCAGCGCCTTTTCGTTGTCGGGGCTGATCTGCCCCTCCTTCACGATGCTCGCGCCCACCTCGGGCTTCTGACCGCGCATGTAGGCCAGGAAGCCCTCCTCGAAGTCGCGCACCTTCTCCACGGGGATGCCGGACAGGTAGCCGGTCACCGCGGCGAAGATGATCATCACCTGCTCCTGGATGGGCATGGGCACCCACTGGTTCTGCTTGAGAACCTCCACCATGCGCTCGCCCTTGGCCAGCGCGGCCTGGGTGGCCTTGTCGAGCTCGGAGCCGAACTGCGCGAAGGCCTCGAGCTCGCGGTACTGCGCCATGTCCAGTCGCAGCGAGCCGGCCACCTTGCGCATGGCCTTGATCTGCGCGTTGCCGCCCACGCGGGACACCGAGATGCCCACGTTGATGGCCGGACGCACGCCCTGGTTGAACAGGTCGGGCTCCAGGAAGATCTGTCCGTCCGTGATCGAGATCACGTTGGTGGGGATGTAGGCGGTCACGTCGCCGGCCTGGGTCTCGATGATCGGCAGGGCCGTGAGGCTGCCGCCGCCCTTCTCCTCGCTCAGCTTGGCCGCGCGCTCGAGCAGGCGGCTGTGCAGGTAGAAGACGTCGCCCGGATAGGCCTCGCGTCCCGGCGGCCGGCGCAGCAGCAGCGAGAGCTGGCGGTAGGCCACGGCCTGCTTGGACAGGTCGTCGTAGATGCAGAGCGTGTGGCCGCCCTTGTCGTACATGAAGTACTCGGCCATGGCCGCGCCCGCGTAGGGGGCGATGTACTGCAGCGGCGCCGGGTCGGAGGCGTTGGCCGCGACCACGATCGTGTAGTCCATGGCGCCGTGCTTCCGCAGTTGTTCGACCACCCCCGCAACGGTGGACGCCTTCTGGCCGATCGCCACGTAGACGCAGATCACGTCGGTGTTCTTCTGGTTGATGATGGCGTCCAGCGCCACGGCCGTCTTGCCCGTGCTGCGGTCGCCGATGATCAGCTCGCGCTGGCCGCGGCCGATGGGGATCATCGAGTCCACGGACTTGAGGCCGGTGAAGAGCGGCTCCTTCACGGGCTGGCGGTCGACGATGCCCGGCGCCGGGCTCTCCAGCGGGCGGTAGCCGGCGGCCTTGATCGGGCCCTTGCCGTCGAGCGGCTCGCCGAGGGGCGTCACCACGCGGCCCAGCATGGCCTCGCCCACGGGCACGGAGATCACGCGCCCGGTGCGCTTGACGGTGTCGCCTTCCTTGATCTCGAAGTACTCGCCCATCAGCACGACGCCGATGTTGTCCTCTTCCAGGTTCAGCGCCATGCCCATGGTGCCGTTGGCGAACTCGAGCAGCTCACCCGACATGGCCTTGGACAGGCCGTAGACGCGGGCGATGCCGTCGCCGACCTCGAGCACCTGCCCGGTCTCCTCGACCTCCAGGCCGCCCTCGAAGCCCTGAATCTCGGACTTGATGATGGACGTGATCTCTTCCGGGCGGATCTTCATCTCATTCCTTTCCCAGTTCGGCCGTCAGCAGACGGTCCCGCAGGCGGCCCAGGCGTGTCCTGAGGCTGCCGTCCACGGTTCGGTCGGCGAGGTGGAGCACCATGCCGGCCAGCAGTTGATCGTCGGTGCCCGTCGTGAGCTCCACGGCGGCGCCGGTGGCGCGGCTCAGGGCCTGCTCGATGCGGCCGCGCGTGGCCTCGTCCAGGGGACGCGCGCTGAGCAGCTCGCCGCGCAGGCGCCCCTCCCTCTCGTCCAGCAGCCGCCGGAACATCTGGAGGATGGACGGCAGCAGGCCTTCCCGGTGCCGCCGGAGCAGGGTCAGCAGAAAGCGCAGGGTGAGCGGCGAGGCGGCCTCGGCCAGCAGGCGCTCGAGGGCCCGGCGCTTCTGCGCTTCGCCCAGCTCCGGCGAATCCAGCAGGCGACGGAACTCCGGGCTCTCGTCCCAGAGCTCACCCAGGTCGCGCAGGTCGTCGACGACCGCGCCGAGCTGGTCCCGCTCCACCGCGAGCTCCAGCAGCGCCGACGCGTAGACCCTGGCGATGGCCGCGTGCCTCACGACTTCTCCACTTCGCTCATGAACTCGCGCGCCAGGCGCTCGTGGTCGGCGTCGCCCAGCGAGCGCTCCAGCAGCTTGCCCGCCACCTGCAGGCTGAGGTCCACGACCTCAGCGCGCAGCGACTCGCGGGCGCGGTCGGCCTCGAGCTGGATCTCGCGGCGCGCGGACGCGAGAATCTCCCCGGCCTCGGCCTGCGCCTTGGTCACCAGCTCGGCGTGCAGCGTCTTCGCCATGGCCGCGCCCTGGTCGATGATCCCCTGGGCCTCCTTGCGCGCCTCGGCCAGCGCCGCCTGCTGCTCCGCGAGCACCTTGCGGCTCTCCTCGCGCGCCTCGTCGGCCTCCTTCAGCGCCGCGCGGATGTTCTCCTCGCGGCGATCGAGACCGTCGACGATGGGACCCCAGGCCGTCTTCCTCAGCAGGATGAGGAGCACGAAAAAGGTCAGCACCGTCCACAGGATGAGCCCAGGGTCGGGGCTGAGGAGGCCGAACTTCCGGCCGCCCTCTTCCGCTGTGGCCAAGAGCACGGGAAGCCCGGCGGGAAACAGGTCACCCATGGATGAATCCCTTCGGCTTGCCCCCGGCTACTTGCCCGCGAGCAGGATGCAGATGACGAGCGCGAACAGGCCGACGCCCTCGATGAGAGCCGCGGCCAGGATCATGGCGCCGCGGATGTCTCCGGCCGCCTCCGGCTGACGCGCGATGCCCTCCATGGCCGACGCGGCCAGCTTGCCGATGCCCAGACCCGCACCGATGACGGCGATGCCGGCGCCGAAGCCAGCGGACAGCTGGGCAGCGTTCATTTCAGCGAAGAAGGGAAGCATGGATGACTCCTCCTGGGTGAACAAGGGCCGCAGCCCGGTTGCGCGGTCGCACCCGCTAGTGCTCGGGATGAACCGCCTGATAGATGAAGATCGTGGACAGGAAGGTGAAGATGAACGCCTGCAGGAAGCCCACGAAGATCTCGAACGCGCTGATCGCCACGGCGCCCGCGAAGGGCAGGACGGAGATGTAGAGCGTCTTGAGGCTCAAGCTGAAGATCAGGCCGAAGAAGGACAGGATGATGATGTGCCCCGCGATCATGTTCGCGAAGAGTCGCACCGTCAGCGCGAAGGGCTTGGTGAACATGCCCATGATCTCGATGGGGATCATGATCGGCACCAGCGGCCAGGGCACGCCCGGCGGCACGAGGGCCTTCCAGTGGCCGATGAAGCCGTTTTCGCGGATGCCCCCCACCTGCGTGGCGAGGAAGGTGATGATGGCCAGCGTCGCGGTGACGTTGATGTTGCCCGTCGCCGTGGCCATGGACGGCACCAGTCCCAGGAGATTCGCGAAGAGAATGAAGAAGAAGAAGGTCAGCAGCAGGGGCAGGTAGCGCCGGCCCACCTTGGGACCCATGATCGTGTAGACGACCTCGTCGCGCAGGAAGACGATGATCGCCTCGAAGAAGTTGCGCAGACGCCCCTTGGGCACGAGGCCCCCCGCGTCCGTCTGGCGCGCCGCCCGCGAGACCAGCAGGACCAGCGCGATGGCGGCGATCCAGAGCATGACCACGTGCAGGGAGGGCGACAGGTCCACGTGCAGCCCGCCGATGTCGAAGCTCGGCAGGGGCAGCAGCCGCGAGAGGTCCCACTTGAGCGAATGCGTCCACTCGTAATGGGGGTTGTTGATCACGTGGCCGAGGGGATCGAGCGCCGCGCCGTGCTCGGCGGCGCCGTGCGCCATGGCCTCGCCTGCCGCGTGCAGGGTGTCCTGGACCGCGTGAGCGCTCTCGGCGACGGGCTCGTGGGTGCTCGCGAGGAGAACGTGCATCAGCGTCTTGCTCCGGTCATGCCCTTCGTCCTCTGTCCGCCCGGCCGGGAAGCTCCCGGGACAGGGCCCAGCCTTCGAGGGCCATGATCAGTGGGTAGCTCAGGGCCACCGCGGTCAGATAGGCGCGCAGGTTCCACTGCGTCAGGCGCCACACTCCCGCAGCCACGAGCGCCAGCAGGGCGAAGCGCAACACGAGTCCGCCGAAGTAGGCCTTGAGGAACCCCTGGTTGGAGCCCCGCAGCCCGCGGCGCAGCGGGAAGAAGCTCAGCAGGGCCGCGACCGCCCCCGCCACGAGTCCCGCGACGCCACCCGCCCTGTCCGCCGACTCGGGCCCGGCGAGCGCCCGAATCAACAGGAGGCCGATCAGGAGGAGCACCAGGAGTCCGGCGAGGAAGATGCCCACGGGGCGCTTCACTTCGACGTCGACTCCCCTTCCCTTTCGCCGGCCTCGGCGGCTTTCTTCGCTCGAGATCGGGCTTCGGCCCTGAGCACCTCGCGGTAGACCCAGATGAAGCCTCCGACCGCTCCCAATCCCACACCGATGAGGAGGAAGAGGGGAGAGGTCCCCAGCTTTCCGTCCAGCCACCAGCCGCCCAGCCCGTAGAGGACCACCGCGGCGCCGTAGGTCAGCCCCAGGTGGCCGAGAGACAGCGAGGCCGACTCTCGCCCTCTTACCGTCAGCAGTCGTCTGGCCCAGCGGTTCAGTCGACTCACGGTGAAGGCCCTGTGGCTGATGTTGCGGTGCAGGAATCGCGGAGCGCCGACAGGATAGTCAGGCCATAGTTCGGAATCAAGCAGAGAATGCGGAAAAGATCACATGACGCGAGGGGATGGCTGCGGCGAGGCACAACGACGAGAAAGCCTGCCGGCAGACGCCGGCAGGCTCCTCGCGAAACAATTGACATCAGGCTTGCGAACCGACAATAGCGACGGACGTGAGACCCACGACACGACGAAGCCGTCACACGCGGCGCTGATCAGTATCCCCAGCGCACCTTGCCCGGCGCGGCGGTGAACGTGGTCAGCCATCTCAGCAGCGAGAGCAACGGACCGGGGCCGGGGGCCCCCGCCGTCTTCTGCTCGCCAGTCCGTCGACCTTTCGACATCTGCCTCTCCAGTTTTCCAGACCCGCCCCTCCCCGGAGGGAGGGGCGGCGCCATGACATCCAGTCAGAGCCTTCCTTGAACATCGCCCGGAATCCCTTCCAGGCACATCCGCTCGAACCGGGGGGGAACGAGGCGGAATTCGTTGCGACCTAGTTCTGATTCCACCAGGTCTTGGTCGCGCAAAGCACTGTGGCCGAGATCATGGCCATTAAGACGACAAGCACTTGTGACCTCCTTGTCGGATCACTCACTGCCCATCGCCGGGGTGTGCGTGATCGAGTCGTTCCTTCGCGAAGGGCTCTACCACCAGGTCTTGGTCCACCAGGTCTTGGTCAACCAGGCCGTGTAAGCACCCGTCAGCGAGCTGAGCAGTAGGATCAACATCTTGGTTCCTCCCGTTGTGTCTTTCGAGTTTCCCCGAAGGCCGTCACCTTCCCTACAGCAACCGGAATGCCCGAATCGCGGTCCATCGCGGTTTCGGGTCCAGCGTGTTCATTTTCAACGAGTTAACGGCGAGGAGCCGCAAGGGAGCGAGAGCGCGAAGGAGGTCGTTTCGGAAACGATAGGCGACGATTCCGACACCATCGGCAAAAGCCGATGATGCACAACAAGTTAGACGTGTAGTGGAATGGCGACGATCTGTCGCCGATAGCTTACGAGTCGGAGGGCCTTCCGCCCCCCCGCAGGCCGAGATCCCGCAGCTTGCGGTGGAGGTACTGTCGCGAGATCCCCAGCCTGGCGGCCGTCGCGGTCACCCGTCCGCCGCTGGCTTCGAGGGCGCGCGCGATGTGCTCGCGCTCCACCCGCGCCAGCAGATCCTTGAGCGACTCGCCCTCGCGCGCCGAAGCGCCGACGCCGGCTGTCCCGGGGTGCGCATCCAGCACCAGCTCGTCCTCGCCGAGCACCTTGCCGTCCCCGAGCAGGGCCAGGCTCCGCTGGATGCTGTTCTGGAGCTGCCTCACATTGCCGGGCCAGGCCTCGCGCTGCAGCCGCCGCAGGGCGGAGGGCGCCAGGCGCGGCCGTGGCACGCCGAGGCGCTCGGCGTAGTAGTCCAGGAAGTGCTCGGCCAGCATCGAGACGTCCTCGGGCCGCTCGCGCAGCGGCGGGAGCTTCACCGAGAGGACGTTGAGCCGGTAGAAGAGATCGGATCTGAACTGCCCCGCCGCAACGCGCTGCTCGAGGTCCACATGGGAAGCGGCGATGACGCGCACGTCCACCTTGATCGCCGACTGCCCCCCGAGGCGGCGGAACTCGTTCTCCTCCAGCACCCGCAACAGCTTCACCTGAAGCTGGAAGGGCATGTCGCCGATTTCGTCGAGGAAGAGGGTGCCGCCGTCGGCCTGCTCGAAGAGGCCCGGCTTCGCCTGATCGGCGCCGGTGAAGGCGCCCTTCTCGTGGCCGAAGATCTCGGCCTCGAGGAGCGTCTCGGGAATCGCGCCGCAGTTGATCGCGACGAAGGGCTGGTCGGCCCAGGGGCCCTCGCTGTGCAGCGCCCGGGCGATGAGCTCCTTGCCCGTCCCCGTCTCGCCCGCGATGCGCACGGTGCTGCGATATGCGCAGATCCGACGCAGATGCGCGATCACCTTGAGCATGGCCGGGCTCGCGGCGAGGATGTTGCCGAAGCGCGTCCGCTCGCCGAGCGCCGTGCGCAGGTCCTCGTTCTCGACCTTGAGCTGCACGCTCGTGGCGCGCGCCTGCTCGAGTTCCTCGAGCCGCAGCAGGGCCGCGGCGGCGAGCCGCGAGAAAACCTCGAGGACGGGAATGTCCGCCCGGCTGAAGCGCCCGGCCCGCGAGCCGTCCAGGTAGAGCACGCCCAGCAGGCGGTCCCGCGCCATCAGCGGCGTGGCGACCACCGTCTCGAGGTCGAGATCGAGGATGCTCTGCCGTTCGAGACCCTCGCGCGCCACGCGCCCTTGATGGACGATCGTCTCCTTGCCCACGAGGGCGTCGCGCACGACGGAGCGGCTGATCGCGCTGAACTCCGCCCCCTCGGGCCGGGTCAGGGCCGGGCGCAGCGCGCCGTCCTTGCCGATGCGGAAGAAGGCGGCGCGTTCGGCGCCGGTGAGTTCGAGGCCGATGGCCAGCACGCGTCCCGGCAGCTTCTCGGTGTCGCCGGCAACGAGGAACTCCGCATTGGCCTCGAGCAGACCGATCAGTCGACCATGTGACGCCTCCACGCCCTCGAGATCCGCGAGGCGCTCCTGCGCCTGGCGCAGCTGTCCGCGCAGCCTCTCCAGCTCCCAGTCGGCGCTGGTCGAGGCGGCGGAGCCCGCCTCCTCACGCGTCTCGGGGATCGGCGCCGGTGCGGCGCCCTGGCGACCAAGCAAGCGCTCGAGCGCCGCAGAGCGAGGCGGCAGGCCGGCGCCGTCTTTGGGGGAGTCCTCGGGAACCATGGCAACCTCCACGCCAGGATTCACCACAAAGCGTAACCCCGGTGTACCATGGTGTCAACTAATTCTTGATTTGTCGCCGATCGTTTACACTTCGTGCAGAGCCTGCCTAACCCGTTGCAGGACCTTGCTCTTGATGTCATCAAGCGTCCCGGTCATCTCGCAGCCGGACGCGGAAAAATGACCTCCGCCCCCGAAATGCAGCGCGACGGCCTGCACGTTGACGTTCCCCTTCCCTCGAAAGCCCACCTTCCACTCGCCGTCGAGGGTCTGCTTGAACTGCACGACCACTTCCACCGGCTCGAGGCTCCGCGGCAGGTTGATGAAGTCGTCCTCCCCGAAGAGGGTCAGCGCCTCGTCGGGCAGGCCATCCGGGGTCAGCACCAGCGCGGCCACCCGGTGCCCCTCGTGGAACTCGAGCGACTCCAGCGCCCGCCGCATGAGGAGCAGGTAGACGGGATCGCGCCGCTCGTGCACGAAGCCCGCGATCTCGGCGGGCCGGGCACCCCGCTCGGCGAGGAAGCTGGCGCTGCGGAAGACATGAGCGTCGGTGTTCGTGTAGCGGAAGCCCCCGGTGTCGGTCATGAGACCCGTGTAGAGGCAGGTCGCGAGCTCCGCGTCGATGGCGTCCTCGTCCAGCGCGCGCAGCAGGTCGGCGATCAGCAGCGCCGTGGCGCCGTAGGAGGTGTCCTTGAGATCACGGGGGTCGTACTCGCTGCCGCCGATGTGGTGATCGATGCGCAGGAGGCGCTGGAAATCGCCATCCGCGAAGCCCGTGCGGTCGAGGCCCGTGCTGTCCACGACGACGTAGAGCGTGTCGGCGAAGGCGGGGTTGCGGACCTCCTCGCGGCCGTCCTCGATCGCGTCGAAGCCGGCCAGGAAGTTGAACTTGACCGAGCGCTCGAAGGGGCCGAAGACGGCGACGTCCACCCCCCGCGCGCCAAGGAAGCGCGCGAGCCCAAGGCAGGAGCCGAGGACGTCGCCGTCGGGATGCTTGTGCAGCAGCAGCCGCACACGGCCTTGGGCGAGCAGGTAGGCGCCGGTTTCGCGCAGGGTGGCGGTGTCGATCATCGTGGCCTCCAGGGCGTTGCAGAGCCAGGCACTATAGCCCGCGCGGGGGGTCGCGTCCAGGGGACGTGACGTTTGCTTGCGGTCCGCGGCGGGCGGATGTAGGCTGACGCGGGCTCAGCGAAAGGACCTGCCATGCGACAGAACGTCACGCTGCTCGGCTCCCTGCTCATCGCACAGGGCGCCCTGGGACTGCTCGTCGCCCTCATCGTTCTGGTGTCGGTTGCGGGTGGCGGGCTGCTGTCGGGGGACGCCGACGCCATGGCGGTGACGAGCATCGTCGGGCTCAGCGTCGGCGGCTTTCTCGCGCTGCTCGCGTTGCCGAGCCTGATCGCCGGCATCGGCCTGCTCTCGCACAAGCGCTGGGGGCGGATCTTCGCGCTCGTGGTCTGCGTCCTCAGCCTGCTGCATCTCCCCCTGGGCACGGCGCTGGGCATCTTCGGCATCTACGTGCTCACGCGCGACGAGACCGCCGCCCTCTTCGCCTGACCCCAACGACGAGGGGGAGCCGCCGAGCGACTCCCCCGTTCACCGCGCTGTCGCGGCGTCAGGCCACGGTCACGCCGCCGTCCAGGTAGACGTCCTGGATGGCATTGAGCAGCTTGACTCCCTCGTCCATCGGCCGCTGGAACGCCTTGCGACCCGAGATCAGGCCCATGCCGCCGGCGCGCTTGTTGATGACCGCGGTGCGCACTGCCTCGGCGAAGTCGTTGTCGCCGGACGCGCCGCCCGAGTTGATCAGCCCCATGCGCCCCATGTAGCAGTTCGCCACCTGCCAGCGGCACAGGTCGATGGGATGGTCCGTGCAGAGCTTGCCGTACATGTCGGGGTGGCTCTTGCCGAAGCCGACCGCCTTGAAGCCCCCGTTGTTCTCGGGCAGCTTCTGCTTGATGATGTCCGCCTCGATGGTCACGCCCAGGTGATTGGCCTGCGCGGTGGTGTCGGCCGCGACGTGGTAGTCCGTGTCGCCCTTCTTGAAGGCGCTGTTGCGCAGGTAGCACCAGAGGATCGTCGCCAGGCCGAGCTCGTGGGCGTGCGCGAAGGCCTCGCTGATCTCCTCGATCTGACGGCTCGACTCCTCCGAGCCGAAGTAGATGGTGGCCCCCACCGCCGCCGCGCCCATGTCGTAGGCCTGATCGACGTTCGCGAAGAGCCGCTGGTCGTACTTGGTGGGATAGGTGAGCAGCTCGTTGTGGTTGAGCTTCACCACGAACGGGATCTTGTGGGCGTAGCCGCGCGCCACGGCGCCGAGCACGCCGAGGGTCGACGCCACCGCGTTGCAGCCGCCCTCGATGGCCAGCTTCACGATGTTCTCCGGATCGAAGTAGGCCGGATTCGGCGCGAACGACGCCCCCGCCGTGTGCTCGATGCCCTGGTCCACGGGCAGGATCGACATGTACCCGCTCCCCCCCAGCCGGCCGTGCTGGAAGATCCACTCCAGGTTGCCCAGCACGCGGTTGTTCCGGTCGCTGGGCACGTAGATCCGGTCCACCATGTCCGGGCCGGGCAGGTGCAGATGCTCCTTGGGGATGGTCGTGCAGACGTGGGTGAGCAGACCCTCCGGGTCTCCGCCCAGGTAGTCCTTGGTGCTCTTGGCCATGGTCACTCCTTCCAGGGTCACGCATCGAGCGGCGGCCGGCGCATTGGCGCCAGCGCCGGCATGATAGTCGAGCCTTGTCGGATGCACAAGCGAGCGCTAGACGTCGAGCGCCCGCAATCGCACCAGCACGAGACGCCGATCGGGACGGGCGAGGAAACGCTCCCGCAGGGGCCCGGCGGGGTACTGGAGCGAGAGATCGCGGAGGATGTCCAGCGCCCGTTCGAGGTCCTCGCGCGCAGCCTCGACCGCGCCGGCCTCCAGCGCGAGTTCGGCCGCCTCGAGATGCAGCGGCCAGCGATGCTCGGGGTTCTCCAGCGTCGCGGCCACTTCGAAGGCCTGCTGCAGGGCGAGCGCCGCGTCCCGCACGGCTCCGGCCCGGCGCAGCCGTCGCGATTCGAGCAGCCAGGCCTTGGGCAGCAGGCGCCGCTCGCTCACCGCCTCCTCGTGCTCGATGATCGCCGCGACGCGCGCGCCGTCCCTGTCCTCCATGGAATCGGCGTCGATGAGCTCCAGCAGATACTGGTTGCGGTCACGCAGCGCGTGCGCCGCCTGGAGTTGCTCGACGGCGGCGCGGAGATCCGGCGCCGCGGCGGCCGGGTCGCCGAGGAGATGGCGCAGCCTCCCGCGCAGCCCACGAAAGATGCCGATGGAGAAGCCACGCCCCGTCTCCTCGGCAGCCGGCAGACCAGCCTCGATGATCGCGGCCGCCCGCTCCAGGTCGCCGACGAGGATGCAGACGTCCGCCAGCTCGTCTTGGCCGTCCAGTGTCTCACGGAGGCTTTCTGCGGCGTGACGATCGCTGGAGATGGCGTCGAGCCGGCGCAAGGCATCGTACCCTTCCCCCCGCTCTTTCTGCACGATGGTGAGCCCACCCTCGATGTACTGGGCTCTGCTCAGCTCACCGCTGCGCTCCGCGTCCCGTTTCGCCCGCAAGTAGCGCCGCTCGGCTTCGGCAAAGTCACCTCTGAACAGTGCCATCTGAGCATGAAGAACATCGATGCGCTGCTGGAACAGCAGCACCTCAGACTCCGAAGCAAGCCCTTCGGCCTGTTGCAGCATATCGGGGATTCGACCCCACTGGTCCGCGTCACTGCACAGGATGATCGCGCCGCAGATCGACAGGATAAGATCCAGGCGCATCCTCTCCGCTCCTCCCTCGCGCTCCAGCCCGGCGAGAGCCAGCTCGGACTGAGCGATCCGCTCCCTGCGGTCGCCGACGGCCTCGGCAAGATTGGTCTGCGCCATGTGCAGAATCCAGCGACCTCGCCTTCCTTCAAACCGATCCTCGTATCCAGCGAGCTTCTCGCGAGCCTCGTCGAAAGCTCCATATGCCGCAAGGATCGACACTTCGCGCGCAGCCATCTGGATTTCGATGACAGTTCCGGAGCACTCTTTGCCCCGATGGCGCGACCATCTTCGCAGGAACTCGCTTGCTTCCTGAAGTCGCCCGGATTCCGAGAGCTGGTAGAAGAGCAACTTGTTCAGTGCCGCGCTGACATCCAACGTAAGCAGTGGCTCTACATCCCAGTAGGCTTCGACCGCCGCATCAAGCTGGTCTGTCCTCACCCTGCGCACAATCGTGAGCAAGCCCGTCAGAATCCGCCCGCGAACGCTTCCTGACATGGAGCGGAGCAATTCCAGCAGTTCATCGCAGTCTTCGCCCGGCGCGCGCTCAATGAGATCCAGCAACTCAGCCTGGCCAAGACCGTCCAGGATTCGACTGGATGCGGTTGCCGCCGCCAGTGCCACGATCCTGATCCTGGATGCGTGCTGTCCCTTGGAGTTGCCCCAAAGCTCGGCAAACAAGGCGGAGGGGAGAGGCGGCACCGATGCCGAGAAGTCACGGCTTGCCATTCTCCCGACCCCTTGGATTCGCACCTCATCAACCGACGTCAGCTCTCCTGCGCTCACCCCCCGCTCCAGCAGAGCATTCACCTGCATGTCGAAATCCCCAAGCCACTCTCTCAGCAGCGCTCGCGATGCGGGGACGGGCAAGCATGCCAAGACCGAACTGACTTCCGCGTCCCCAACCACCGGTGCCGTGCCGCGCAATGCCAGCGCTTCGGACACGACGGATCGTGCCACGGCAGGACCGTGCGCAAAGACAGCCAAACCTGAGTGATCCTTGAGCTCTTGCTCCCGAAGCAGAGTCTCGAGGACGCTGCGCATGCGCTGCGGACTGCCTTGCCCGAGTACCTCCAGCGTCCTCAACTCCTCGTGCCCTGGAGTCACAGAGTCACTGGTGACTGAGTAGAGATTCGCCTGCAACCAGCGGACAAGATCAGTACGGTTGCCGATGGATCCTTCCTCACCTCCAAGGGGCACGTCCCTCAAGAATAGGCATCGAGGATGAGGGGCAATCCCAAGCTGAGCTCGGAGCCCATCCAGCCACCCCATGACGCCTCTGCCAGCCCGGTCGCCGCAAAGGGTCTCTGCAAGGTACGCGTCGATCTCGCCTGAGAGTTCCGGTCGCCGCGACTGCAAGGAGTCCAGCCGCCCCGCTCGAATCGACTGAAGCAATGCGTCGCCCACCTTTGCCGACCAAGGCAACTCGCCCGCGAGCGCCTCAAAGAGCAAGACCGCAAAGGAGTGGAGATCGTCTCGCCAGGTCAGAGGCTGCCCGTCAAGTCGGCGCGGCGACAAGTAGGCCGGTGTGCCTCCAGGGGCAACCTCGCCAAGCGGGCTTAGCAGGCCGAGATCGGCTAGCAACAGCCGTGGGGGCCCGGACCGATCGTCAAGGAGCAGATTCCCCGGTTTGAGATCGGCGTGCCCAACTCCTCCGTGGTGGAGCAGATCGAGCGCGTCGGCAACCCCAGTCAGAGCATCCAGCAAGTCGGTCAGCGGTGGTCGCCAGTCCGACAGGGTGCTCCCCGTCAGTAATGGGAGAAGCAGCCAGATTCGACCGTCCTCCGCCACGCCATGTTCGAGCACGGGCAGCAGGGACGGATGGCGGTATTGCGCGGCGGCACGCGCCTCAGCGAGAAGCGAAGCATCCCAGCGCTCGCTTCGGCTGAGCTTGAGGGCCGCAGGTCGGCCCACGTTGTCCCGCGACAAGTAGATCTGTGAACTGGCCCCCTCGGCGAGAAGGCCCTCGCGAGGTGGCTGCTGGGCGGATGGAAACATCAAGGCTCCGGGGCGATGTTGCCCCAAGCCTATCCGCGCAAAAAGGGCCCCGTCAAGACGGGGCCCTGCGCGACAGGAAGGGAGGAATCGAACTCGTCAGCAGGAGAACCTAGGGCTGAGTCTGGCCGTTGTTCGTCGAGCACTCAGTAACATCATCCAACTGCGCCGCCGTCGCAGTCCACACCACCTTGAAGGACCCGAAGCCGATCGTCGTGAGAAGCGTCATCCAGAGGGCAATGGTCAGGCTCTTCATCGTTAGCACTCCTTGCTGTGTCGAGTTCGGGTAGGCCTTTGCAGGCGGGGTTCCGGTGCCAGCGGACCGGCCCCCTGCCGAGCGGGGAGTGGCCGCCCCCCGCCGCGCAAGATGCCCGTTGTGGCGCTAAACCCTTCGTTTTCAGCGGATTGACGCAGTGGATTCTGCGCGAAGCGACCCCGAGAACTCGGCGCCGCGACGGTGATCCCGAGCCCGCCCGGCACCGGCTCGCCCCCCCCGCTGCGCACTTTCCCCCAGCGCCCCATGGCGCGATGACGCCCTCCCGCGGCCTAGCGGAGCCCACGGGGAACGACGCCCAACTCCAGGGCACTGGGTTCGGATGCGGCCACTGGGTGAATTCGCCCGGCGCCTGGCGTGCGGATTGCGCGTTGAGGAGCCGGGGGCAGGCGGGAGGCGCGTGCATCCCGCGCAGCGGGCTTTGGGGATGGCTCCGCGCACCCGGCATGCTAGCCTACCGGGGCAGCGACCCTCAGCCGATCAGGAGATGCGCCCGTGGACCCCACCCTCGCTCGACAGCTGCTCGGCCTCGCGCGCTGGACGCTCGAACGCTGGAGCGCGGGCCTGCCCTGGCGCGAGGGAGGCCCCGCCCTGCATGGCACGGTCGACACGCCCGTCGACGGCCTCTTCGTCACCCTGCGCGCCGGTGGCGCGCTTCGCGGCTGCATCGGCACCGTGGCGCGGCAGCCGTCGCTGGACGCGACGCTCCGCGACATGGCCGTCAAGGCCGCCGCCAGCGACCCGCGCTTTCCTCCTGTCACCGCCGACGAACTCGCCGGCCTGCACATCTCGGTGAGCATCCTCACGCCGCCGACGCCCGTGGACGACCCGGGCGAGATCCTGGTCGGGCGGGACGGGCTCATCCTCGAACGGGGGAGCCGCAAGGGCCTGCTGCTGCCGGAGGTGGCGACGGACTACGGCTGGGATCGCGACCGCTTCCTCGACGAGGTCTGCCAGAAGGCGTTCCTGCCGCCCGGCGCGTGGCGCGAAGCCGACGCTCGTCTCTACCGCTTCCAGAGCGAGCACGCCGGCGAGGACGAACCTAGCGACCCGCCTCGGAATCCCCCAGCCTGAGCGCCTTCAGCCCGCCGGGCAGCGGCTGCCTCAGCAGCGGCGTGTACTGCTTCGCGCGCTGGATGCGGCGGATCATGACGTCCGTCCGCTCGCCCAGAATGCTGTCGGCGGCCAGCGAGCTGTCGGGGATGCTCGCGAGCACCCGCAGCGCGTCGTCGTAGCGCTCGAGGCGGAGGCCGAGGATGCGTCCGAGGTCCATCCGCGTGCGCTCGTTCGTGGGGTTCTTCGCCAGCTCCCGCTCCACGGTCGCGAGCTGGGACTCGGCGCGGCTTCGCCAGTCCTTCAACTTGATGTCGCGGAACGTGACCATGTGCTCCAGCGGCTGCCGCAGCGCAGGATCCAGCGTCAGCGCGCGGTCCAGGCACACGTTGAACAGCTCCGGCCGGTCCCAGGTGAAGTAGACGTAGGCCAGGTTGCCGTAGGCGAAGCCCTGCGTGGGATCGAGCTGGATCGCCTTGTAGAAGCACTCCTCGGCGCGATCCATGTCCTCGTAGTCCCGTCCGCGCTGCGTGTAGGCGTAGCCGAGATTCTGCCAGGCCTGCGCCGAGCCCATGTTCTCGCGCAGCGCCTGCTGGCAGTACTGGGCCGACTTCTCCCAGTCGCCCTGCTTGCTCCAGTACGTGGCGAGCGAGAGCCAGTCCTCGTGGAAGTCCTTCACCCCCACCAGCGGCAGACGCATCAGCGCACTCGTGGCCACCAGCACGACCAGCGGGAGCGGCAGCAGACGCCACCGCCGCTCGCGCACGATCCCCACCAGCAGCACCACGCCGTAGCCCGCGAAGGGCAGCAGCCAGACCAGCATCGGCAGCCGGTAGCGGCTGGTGACGAAGAACAGCAGCACCGTCGCCGCGATCGCGAGCAGACAGGCGCCGGCGAGCGCGCTGCGGCCGTTGCGGCGAAGGCCGAAGATCATCCCCAGGACGCCGAAGGGCAGGACCAGCGTGTACCAGACCAGCGGCCAGCGCAGCGTGGGCGCGAGGTACTCCCTGAAGAAGTAGATGTTGAAGTGGTTGGGAATCTCGTAGGCCCCGATGAGCAGCCCCGCCTTGCGGGCGATCAGCCTGGCCGCCTGTCCGGGGCGCTTGGTGAAGAAGGCCCAGGCGCGCCCGGTCCAGAAGCGGCTCGCCTCGGAGGGCTTGACCGGCCGCTTCAGCGCCTCGGACGCCACGCGCTGGCTCGACGTCTCCAGGTCGTACTGCATGGCGGTCGGCACCTGGAAGCCGCCCGAGGACGCCGGGTTGTTGCCGATGAACAGGTTGATGCCGCCGTTGCTGCTGATGAGCACCCAGTCGTCGCCCACGATCCGGTTGCGCAGGGTGATCGGCGCCACGAGGACCAGCACACCGGCGACGAAGACCAGCCCCCGCCGCCACGGCCAGGCGGCCGGGCGCGTCCGCAGGAAGCCGAGCCACACCAGGATCACGGGCAGCAGGATCAGCAGGTTGGGCTTGCCCAGCGACGCCGCGCCCAGGCAGAGACCCGCGCCGAGGAGATGCGCCCAACCGAGGGTCTCGCGCGCGAGGACCCAAGCCATCAGGGCGAGGAAGAACAGCGTGAGCGTGATCTCCAGCAACTCGCCCGCGTAGAAGAGGAAGGGCGCGTAGAGGACGGCCAGCACGGCCGTGGCCACGCCGGCCGCCGCGCCGAAGAGCCGTCGCGCCGTGAGCGCCAGAAGCCCCGCCGTGACGCCCGAGAGCAGGGCCTGCACGACCCTCACCCACCAGAGTCCGGTAGCGCTCCCCGGCCCCAGGACCAGCGCGAGGAAGTAGGGATAGAGCGGCGCCGAGTGGAAGTAGACGCCCTGACCCCAGAACTGCCCCGCCAGGATCTCCCGGGCCCGGTCGACGTACTCGACGGAGTCCTTGTGGGCGTCGTCGAAGAGCGGATTCCCGCGCAGGGGAAGCAGATACACGATTCGGAGGATCGCCGCCAGGGCGCTGCTCACGAGAAAGAGGAGCAGGGACGGCAGCGTGCGCTTGGCTGGGCGGTCGGTCATCGCGGCGAGTCTCCTGGTCGGCCGGCCCCGCCGAGGGGCATGTCGTCTGGCACTGTATGGCCTGCCGACGGGCGGCGCAAGCCGCCCGGGCGCTTCGCCGGAGCGGCGGGCGCGCGATTGACGGCCTCTAAACAGAAGTGGTAGAATCCCATAGAGTTACGACGCTTGCACCACAGGGGGAACGCAATGATCCGTCGTCATCGCCGGAGCCTGGCGGCGCTAGCGCTGCTCGGCTGCGCAGTGTTCGTCGCCGACGTCGCCGCCGCGCGAACCGCCCGCGTCGCCTTCGTGGACGACGACTGGGATCCCATCGAGCGTGGCGTCCGCAACAACGATCCCGGCTTCGAGGTCTACATCCTCGAGGCGCTGGACATCCTGGGCTACGACACGGTCGTCTACGAGATCCAGCCCGACAGCGGCCCGCCTCACCTGCCGCAGCCGCAGGAGCTGGCCAGCTACCCGCTGGTCATCTGGAACTGCGGGGCGGAGACCGACATCGCCCTCAGCTACGACGAGCGCCAGCTCCTGCGCTACTACCGCTCACGGGGCGGGAAGCTGATGCTGCTCGGCCAGGGTATCCTCAACTCCTTCGACAAGCTGCTGCGCGACAACCCCAACGACGAGGAAGTGCTCGACTTCCTCCACAACGTGATCGGCGTGGCGGACTACGGCCTCGACATGTGGGTGCAGCGCGTCATCCCCGACCACGAGGTGCCCTACCTGGACCAGCTCGGCAGCGTGCCCCTCGAGACCGACGGCCTGCCCGTTCCCGATCCGACCCTCGGTGACGTCTTCTTCCCCGAGCAGGGCTTCCGCAGCCTGCTCACGGGCTACCTGCAGAGCGGGTCGCTCTTTCCCGTCGCCTCGAACCAGTACCTGCCGCGGCCGCTGCACTTCCAGTCGGTGCTGATGGAGGCCATCGCCGACCCCTATCTGCGGGCCCTCTACATCGACGCCTATGCCCGCTGGCTGGGCTTCGAGGGCGACGACCTCATGGACTTCATGAGCGGTCCCGAGGCGCTGAGCCTCGCCGACGACTGCCCACCCCACAGCGTGCAGTGGAGCAGCGCGCTCAACGCCATGACCTTCGAGAGCTGGGGCAGCGCCGTCTGCGACACGCGCTGGAAGATGTCCCTGCAGCCCAGCGGCAGCGGCTGCCCAGACTGGACGATCCGCCAGAGCCATCAGATCACGGACATCGGCTACGACAGCGAGATGGTGCTGCTCGAGCTGCTCGGGGGGATCGACCTCATCCGCGTGAGCGCCTTCCCGGCGCCCAACGGCGGTCCCAGCTACTACCTTCGCTACACGATCATCAGCAACGGTGAGACGCTCGAGGATCAGCTCTACCCGTCCCTCCCGCCGGGCGAGACCGTGCGCCTGAACCTGAGCCAGTCCGGTCCAGACCTCGAGTTCTCCGTGCTGAACGCCGATGGCTACGTCCTCGGCCTCGACCTCCAGCCGGGCTACGTCCCTGACTTCGAGACGCTGAGCCTGATCGCGGTGGGCCACGAGGCGGCCAACGCAACGCCGATTCGCGGCTGGATCGACGACCTCAGCTTCGAGGGCTGCCTCGCGCTCTCCACCACCGAGGTCGACGAGACCCCCGCCGCCACCGCCCGCATCGACGCCTTCCCGAATCCGTTCAACCCGAGCACGCACATTCGCGTCGAGCTGGGCGCCGCCGGGCCCGTGGACGTCGCCGTCCACGACCTGCTCGGCCGCCGGGTGCGCACCCTCGCCCGCGGCGACCGGCCCGCCGGTCTGCTGGAGCTCGACTGGGACGGCCGCGACGACGGCGGCCAGCGCCTCGGCAGCGGGGTCTACCTGCTGCGCGTGACGGACGGCGAGGGCAGTCGCGCCGCGAAGCTGGTGATGCTCAAGTAGCGGGCGGCTCGGCGACCGCGGAGAGCCACGCGAAGTCGGGCCGCGCCGAGAGCGCGTCGAGTTCCGCGGCGAGCGCGGCGTCCGCCGCGCCGTCGCCCGCGAGCCGCTCCCGCAGGAGCAGCAGCCGGCGATAGGGATCGCGCGCGCCGTCCACCTCGTGCAGCAGGGCGGCGAAGGCGTCCGCCGCCGGCGCGCCCTGCCGCCGCGCGATGCGCGCTTCCAGCAGCGCGAACTCGAACTCCATCCCCGCCGGCGGCCACGGCACATGCTCCGCCTTGAGCGCGGCGAGCGTGGCCGCCGCCACGTCCGCGCCCTCGCACCCCAGCTGATGCCCCAGCCGGTCGCAGGCCACCTTGAGGCCCTCGTCCGGACTCCCGGCGCTGACGGCCAGCGCCGCCGCGGCGTCGAAGAGCGCACCGGCGCCGGCCACGTCCCCGCGCGCGGACGCGAGCCTGGCCTCGGCCCGCAGGCTGGACACCAGCGCGGCTTCGAGCGCGAGCTCTTCACGCACGGCGCGCGACTCGGCCAAGGGTCCCGCCGCTTCGTCGAGGCGGCCCAGGTCGAGGAGCGCCTCGCCGAGGTTGTGCAGGGCCACGGCGGCGCGGGCGCGGTTGTGGCCGTCCCGGTGCAGCGCCGCCGCGCGCCGGAAGTGCTCGATGGCCTTCGGCAGCTGCCCCGCACGAATGGCCAGCGTGCCCAGGCTGTTCTCCGTCGACGCCAGTCCGGCGGCGTCTCCGATCCGTTCCTTCAGCTCGCGGGATTCGTCGAGCAGCGCGCGCGCGGTCTCCAGCTCGCCGGTCTTCGTGCGGATGATGGCCAGGTTCATCAGGATCTGGGCGTACTCGATCACGAGGCCGAGGCGGCGACGCAGCGCGCGGCTCTCCTCGAGGCAGCGCAGCGCCTCATCGGCCTCGCCCAGACGCCAGAGCACCGTCCCCAGATTGGCGAGCGCCGCCGTGCGCAGGTACTGCTCCTCGTCGCGGCTCGCCTCCGCCACCACCTCTGCGAAGATCGTCCGCGCCGTCTCGAGCTCGCCCCGCTGCAGATGGATCGTGCCGAGCGTGTGGCGGATGGCCATCTGGTCGGCGCGCTCCCCCTCGCTCAGCAGCAGGGCGGCCTGGCAGGAGGCGAGGGCCTCGTCCCAGCGGTTGGCCCGGGCCTGCATGTAGGCGCGGCTGCGGAGGATGCGCGCGCGCTCGGCGCGGGCGGCATTGGGGCAGTGGGTCAGCGCCGTGGCGAAGGCGCGGGCCGCGTCCTCGGGCTGACCGGCGTAGTGCAGGCACTCGCCGCGCAGGCGCTCGAGCTCGGCGCGGCGGCTCTCGTCGAGCATCGGCGTGAGCAGGCTGGCGGCGCCGCTGAAGAGCGTCTCGGCGCGGTCGTAGCGGCCCTCGGTCTGCTCCAGCAGGCCCAGCTCGCGGAGGATGTCCCCGCGCAGTCCGCGCGCCTCACCCTGCGGGTCCTCGAGGAACCAGAGGTCGGCCTCGTCGCGCGCGCGCTCCAGGTGGCGGCGGGCGGCGCGTGGCGCGTAGAGCGTGCGCGCGTGACGTCCCGCGGCCAGGTGGAAGGGCAGCGCGCGGCGGGGTTCGTCGGCCGCGTCGAAGTGACGCGCCGTGGCCGCGGCGTTCTCGGCCTGGTCGGCGCCGCTGCGCACGAGGTACTCGCCCACCTCCAGGTGGTACTCGCGGCGCAGCGAGTCGCCGAGGCCGTCGTAGAGCGCCCGCCGCACGATGGCGTGATCGAAGAGGTAGCGCCCCTCGCGCGCCTGTACGAGACGCGTCCGCCGCTCGAGCCCCTGCAGCCGCCGCAGCACGCGCAGCTTGCGCTCCTCGAGCACCGCGGCCAGCACCTCGGGGCTGAAGGCCTCGCCCTCCACCGCCGCCAGCTCCAGCAGCTCGCGCTCTTCGGGCGCAAGACCCGCCAGCCGATGCTCCACGAGGTCCACGATGCGCTCGGGCAGCGGCAGCTCCCAGCGCTCGGGATCGGGATCCAGGGTCGTGGTGGGCAGGCTGTCCGGCGCGAGCGTCGCGCCGTCGGGATCGGCCTGCCGCGCGCGGCTGTCCAGCAGCTGGAGCAGCTCGCGCAGCACGAAGGGATTGCCGCCGCTCTCCACGTGGAGACGCGCCGCCGCGCGCTCGCGCTCGGCGACGCCCGGCAGCGCCACCGCCACCAGCTCGGCCACCGCCGCGGGGCTGAGGCGACCCAGCTCGACGACGGCGGCGCGGCCGTCCGCCTTGAGTTCCCGCAGCAGCGGCTCGAGGCCCTCCTCCTCGCTCAGCTCCTCGGGACGGTAGCTGAGCAGGAAGGGCGGCAGCTCGCCGGGACGGCCGCGGGAGAGGAAGGCCAGCAGGTCGAGGCTGGCCTGGTCGCCGCGGTGCAGGTCCTCGAGCCAGACGGCCACCGGCTCCTCGGCCGCCAGCGCGGCCAGCAGCTGCCGCAGCCCTTCGAAGAGCTGGGCGCGGTTCTCGATGCGCGCGCCGCCCTCACCCGCGAGGAAGGGATGCAGCAGGCGCGCGCGGGCATCGGCGCCGTCGCTCGCGCCGCCGGCGCGGGCGAGGAAAGCCGCCAGGTTGGCGGCCGAACGCAGCTCGCGGGACTCGAGCGCCGGGCGCAGCGCCTCGAGCCAGGGCTGGTAGGGAAAGCCCTCGCGGCCGGGCGGCGTGCGGCCCACGAGCAGCGCGGGCGCCGCCGAGCCCAGGCGCAGCGCCGCCTCGCGCACGAGTCGCGTCTTGCCAGCGCCCGCCTCGCCGGCGAGGAAGTGCAACGGCGGTCCGTCGCCGCGCAGCGCGCGCTGCAGGGCGGCGAGTTCGTCGTCGCGGCCGACCAGCGGCAGCGGGAAGAGCTCCTCGCCCACGGTGCCGCGGCCGGGCCGCGCGCTGAGCGCGAGCGCGTCGGGTGCGCGGCGTCCCCGGAGCAGTTCGGTGACCTGGCGGAGGTCGTCGGCCAGGGCTTCCGCGCTCTGGTAGCGCTCCGGACGCCGCTTGGCCAGGCCGCGCGCCAGCACCCAGTCGAGCGCCTCGGGGAGTTCGGGCTTGAGGCGCCGCAGGGGCAGCGGTTCCTCGTTGATGATCGCGTAGATCACCGCCAGCGGGTTGCCCCCGCGGAAGGGCAGGCGGCCCGTGAGCAGCTCGAAGAGGGTGACGCAGAAGGAGAACAGGTCGCTGCGCGCGTCCAGGCCCTCGCCGAGGCCCTGCTCGGGCGACATGTAGTGCGGCGAGCCGAAGACGACGCCGGTGCGCGAGAGGCTGGTCTCGTCGCCGAAGGTGGTGAGGCCGAAGTCCATGAGGCGCGGCCGGCCGGCCGCGTCGAGCATGATGTTGCCCGTCTTGATGTCCCGGTGCACGACGCCCTGCCGGTGCACGTAGGCGAGCGCGTCGAGGATCGCCTCGGCCAGCGCCAGCGCGTTGAGCGGCGCGAGGCCGCCCTCGCCGAGCACCCCCTTGAGCGACGGCCCCGGCAGGTACTCCATCGCCAGGTAGGGCTGCACGCCCTCGGCGATGTTCACCGCCAGCACGCGCACGAGGCCGGGGTGCTCGAGCTCCATGCCCGCCCGCGCCTCGCGCGCGAAGAGCTCCTTCTCGCGGTCGGTGGCCATCGCCCCGCCGCGCAGGAGCTTGACGGCCACGCGCGAGCCGTCGCGGCGGTCCAGGGCCTCGTAGACCTGTCCCATGCCGCCCTCGCCCAGCAGCCGTTTGAGCTGGTAAGGACCCAGGAATTCGGGCATCGCCACTCCTCGACGCCAGGATACGGGGGCGCGGGGCGGGGCGCAAGCAGGCGGTCAGCGCAGGAGGTGGGCCTTGGCGGAGGCTTCCTCGCCGGCGGCGCGCAGGCGGATCAGGTAGACGCCGGCGGCGAGCCGGCGGCCCTGCGGGTCGCGGCCGTCCCAGGTCAGGCTCGCCGGGCCCTCCGGGCGGGGACCGGCGAGCAGCGTGCGCACGCGGCGGCCCTGGGGATCCAGCACGTCCAGCTGGACATTCGCTGCCTGTGGCAGCGAGTAGCGCAGCTCTACGGCGCCCAGGCGATCGCTGGCGCAGCGCAGTCCCAGCCCGGGCTCGGGGCCGGCGTCCGTGCCCGTGGTCGCCTCGCGGTAGAGGCGCAGGTGACGGCCGTCGCCGTCCACGGTCACCGCCGCGCCGTAGGGAACGCCGCCCGTGGCGCGGAGCCGCAGCGCCTCGCGGGGGATGAGCCGCGGATGGCTCATGCTGTGGCTGCCGATCTCCACGTTGCCCTTGGCCGCGAGCGCCAGGAGATCCGCCCGGCTGAGATGGTCGCCGCCGGGCCAGCCGAGGTAGTCCCAGGTGATGAAGGCCGTCATCGGCAGGCCGCGCGCCGCCAGGGTGTCGGCGTAGGCGAGGTTGATGCTGCGGCCGTCGTCGGTGGAGAAGCTGAAGGCGCAGGGGTAGCCGTTCCACGGAGTGGGGTCGTTCGCGTGCTCGGGCAGCGGCACGTAGACGAGTGAGTCCGCCGCGCTCGGCGCGTGACGCGCCGCCGCCCAGGCGGCCGCCGTGCGGTGGTCGGTGATCCAGAAGCGGCCGTCGGCGACGAGGGCGTCCATCAGCCAGGCCAGGTGAGTCGCATCGAGGCGATAGGGATCCTCGCTGGCGCCGTGCACGTAGACCTGCACCCAGCTGCGGCCCGCCGCCCACATCTCGGCCAGGCTGGCGTAGCCATAGGTGTAGAGCACGACGTTCTCCGGCGGCGCGCTGTGCAGCGCCGAGTAGGTCGCGCTGTCGTGCAGCAGCATGTCCATCTCGGTAGGGGAGTCGGCCACCGCGAGGGCGAGTTCGCTGAGCCCCGTGCTCAGCACCAGTTCCCAGGGCGTCCAGTAGTTCCAGTTCAGCCGCCAGGCGGAGCTCGAGTGATGTCCCAGCAGGAAGCCCGCCGTCGGCTCGCCGCCGCCGGTGCCGTGGGGCGCGCCGTCGCGGGCGCAGAGCCAGCCGCTGTCGCGCAGGCGAGTCATCAGTTCGCGCGTGTGGACGTGCCGCGGGTAGGCGATGGAGACGGGACGCACGCCGACCAAGGCCTCGAGCGAGTCGGCGGCGGCGTCCAGTTCGCGCGCGAAGCCGGCCTCGTCGAGGCCGATGTCGTGGAGCAGGGTCAGGCCGTCCTCCCCCAGGGGCTGCAGCGCGAAGGGCGTGAGCAGCGCGGCCTCGAACAGCGCGTCCGTCCCGATGAGCGCGGGATCGATGCGATAGGCGTGTCCGGGCACCGGCTCCACCGCCAGATCGACGAATCCCCGCGCCGCCAGGCTGTCGGCGAGAGTGCGCAGGTAGGGCAGCGTGTCCAGGCGGAGATCGGCGGCGGGAATCCAGGTGGTGGCGTCAGCCGGCGCGAGCGCCGGCAGCCCGAGCAGCAGGGCGGCCGCCAGGACCCAGCGCAATCGCGTTTTGCCGTGCTTCAGGTGCATCGTTCCCCCCGCGCGCTCAATGATAGACGTTCCGGTGCCCAGCTTTCCAGCCCCTGGACACCCGCCGCGCGTCCCCCTAGGATCGTGGACATGACTTCGATCCTGCTCCAGACCTCCGACGGCACGCCGGCCTTCGGGCCCTTCGACCCCACGGTCACCCGCGAACTGCTGCTGGGCCGCGACGCCGGCTGCGCGGTGGTCCTCGCCGAGCGCAGCGTGAGCCGCCAGCACGCCCGCCTCCGCTGGGACGGCGCGCAGTGGCTGCTTTCGGACCTCGGCAGCCGCTTTGGTAGCACCGTGAACGGCGCCGCGGTAGAAGGCGAGCGCGCGGTGGCCCCCGGCGACCGCATCGCGCTGGGCACGGTGGAGCTTACCGTCGCCGCCGCGGAGGCGCCGGCGCCCGCGGCGCCCGACGATCGCCGCTACCGCGTGCTGCTGGACATCCTCGAGCTGATGAGCGGTGGCCGCT
The DNA here is from genome assembly GCA_020633725.1 of Candidatus Latescibacterota bacterium. Classification (NCBI taxonomy): domain Bacteria; kingdom Pseudomonadati; phylum Candidatus Latescibacterota; species Candidatus Latescibacterota bacterium. Next base: position 521,518 of record JACKDC010000002.1, on the reverse strand, counting down.
CCCTGGACGAGCTGCTCGGCGCGGTGATCCGTCTGGCCGGCGAGGCCGTGGGCGCGGACCGCGGCTTCGTGCTGCTCTACGATGCCGAGAGCGCGCGCTGGCGTCCCGACGCGCTGGCCGCCTGGCGCGCCGCGGGACTCGACGAGAGCAGCCCGTCGCTCGACAGCGACGCCATCGGCCAGGTGAGCCAGACCGTCCTGCGCGAGGCGCTCGACAGCCGCCGCGCGGTGAGCCTGGACGTCGCCGCCAGCGACGCGCGCTTCGAGCGCGCGGAAAGCCTGGTGGCGCAGCACGTGCAGAGCGTGGTCTGCGCGCCGCTGCTGCTGGCGGGCGAAGGACGCGCGCTGGGCGCGCTCTACGTCGACCGGCGGCATGCCGGTGCCGGGCCCTTTGCGGCGGCGGATCGCGAGCTGCTCGTCACCGTGGCCGCGCAGGCCGCGCGCGTGATCGAGAAGGAGCAGCTCGAGGCGGCCCGCGCGCGCGCCGAGAAGCTCGCGCTGCTGGGCACCATGGTGGGCCGTATCGCTCACGAGCTGAAGAACCCGCTCTACAACGTGCGCGGCACCGCAGAGAACCTGCTCGCGCGCCTGGACGCGGGTGAGGTGCCGGACGATCTCAAGCAGCGCGTGGAGCGCGTCCTCGCCGGCGTCGACCGCGCCGAGACGCGCATGCAGAGCCTGCTGCGCTTCGCGCGCCCGGGCGGCGGCGCGCGCACGCCGGTGGACCTGGCCCGCGTCCTCACGGCGGCGGCCGTGGACTGCGCGCCGCGCTTCCAGGAGGCGGGCGTCGAACTGCTCCGCGACTACCCCCGCGGCCTGCGCGTGAACGCCGACGCCGAGGCGCTGGAGCAGGTCTTCAGCAACCTGCTGGTGAACGCGGCCCAGGCGCTGGCGGCCGCCGAGCGCGGCGGCAGGGTGTGGATCGCGGCCGAGACCCAGTGCCGGCTCGAGTCCACGCCCGACTGGGTCGAGGTGCGCGTCGAGGACGACGGCCCCGGCATCGCCGCGGCCGACCTCCCCCGCCTCTTCGAGGACTTCTTCACCACGCGCGCGGGGCGCGGCGGCAGCGGGCTGGGCCTGGCGATTTGCCGTCACCTGGTGGCCGAGCACCGCGGCAGCCTGAGCGCCGCCAACCGCGCCGAGGGCGGTGCGCGCTTCACGGTGGGATTGCCGCTGCTCGCCGCCGACTGACACGGCGCCCCCGTTGCGCTAGACTCATGCCAGCCGAAAGGTGGCCATGGCCGAGAAAGCCCGCATCCTGCTCGTGGACGACGAGGAACTCAACCGGGAGTACATGTCCGAGCTCCTGGAGGAGCAGGGCTATGCCGTGGAAACCGCCGAGGACGGCCTCGCCGCCCTCGCCCGGCTGCGCGAGACGGACTTCGACCTGCTCGTCACCGATCTCAACATGCCCCGCCTCGACGGCCTCGGCCTCCTGCGCCGCGTGCAGGAGGAGGGCATCGCCATCACGACGCTCCTGATCACGGCTTTTGGCAGCGTCGAAGCTGCAGTCGAGGCGCTCAAGCTCGGCGCCGCGGACTTCCTCGAGAAGCCCGCGCGCGGCGGCCTCGGCCCGCGCCTGCAGCTCGCCGTGGAGCAGGCCCTCGGCCGCGGCCGCCTGCTGCGCCGCACGCGCAGCCTGGAGGCGGCGCTGGAGAGCGGCGCCGAGGAGCTGGTGGGCGCGAGCCAGGCCATGACCCTGCTGCGCAGCAAGTGCCGCAAGCTGGGCGCGTCGGACAAGACCGTGCTCATCCGCGGCGAGACGGGCACCGGTAAGGAGCTGGTGGCGCGGGCGATCCATCGCCAGGGGCCGCGGGCGAGCCGTCCCTTCGTGGCGATCAACTGCGCGGCGCTGCACCGCGAGCTGCTGAGCAGCGAGCTCTTCGGCCACGTGAAGGGCGCCTTCAGCGGCGCGGTGACGGACCGCCCCGGCAAGTTCGAGGCCGCCGACGGCGGCACGCTCTTCCTCGACGAGATCGGCGAGATGGACCTCGACCTCCAGGCTCGCCTCCTGCGCGTGCTGGAGACGCGGGAGTTCGAGCGGCTGGGCAGCAACACGTCGATCAAGGTGGACCTGCGCATCGTGGCGGCCACCAACCGCGTGCTCGAGCAGGAGATCGAGGCCGGCCGCTTCCGCGAGGACCTGTTCCACCGCCTCAACATCATCGCCGTGACGACGACGCCTTTGCGTGAGATCCCCGAGGACATCCCCGTGCTCGCCGAGCACTTCCTCCAGGCGGACCCCGAGGGACGCGGCCTGAGCTTCACGCCGCCGGCGCTGGCGAAGCTGCAGGCGCACGACTGGCCGGGGAACATCCGCGAGCTGCGGCACGTGGTGGAGCAGGCGGTCTTCTACGCCGAGGGCGAGGCGATCGCACCCGAGCAGGTGCTGCTGCCCGCCACGGGCCGCGCGGCCACGGCCTTCCTCGACGGCCAGCTCACGATGGCCGAGATCGAGCGCGAGGCCATCGAGCGGCGGCTGAAGCACTGCGGCGGGAGCCGTCGCAAGGCGGCCAAGAGCCTCGACATCGCCGAATCCACGCTCTACAAGAAGATCAAGGACTACGGGTTGTAGCCCGCCCCCGGGGGCGGACTACTGCAGCAAGGTCAGCTTGCGGGCCAGCGTGCCCCATGGCGTGACCAGCCGGTAGACGTAGACGCCCGACGCCAGGGCCCGCCCCTCGCTGTCGGTGCCGTCCCAGTCCAGCCGGTGCGTGCCGGCCTCCAGCCAGGCGCCGCGCAGGAGCTGCACGCGCTCGCGGCCAGCGATCGTGTAGATACTCAGGCTCACGGAGCCCGCCGACGGCAGGCTGAAATCGATCCGCGTGTGCGCGTTGAAGGGGTTGGGATGGTTCTGGGCGAGGAGCGGCGCGAAGCCCGGCGTGCCGCCCGGCACCGCGGTCAGCGTGCAGCCCTGGCCCAGGGCGCCCATCTGCTCGCCGCAGTCGTTGTTCGCCGGCAGGCAGGGCGAGTCGTCGCGGAGCGTGTACTCACTGCTAGCGGCATCGCAGAAGCGCGGATCGGCACTGATGTTCCCCTGCTGACCGAGCTGGCCGGCGAGCGGGCCCACCCAGTCGCCGCCCTCGTTGCCCCAGACGTCCGTGCAGCGGAGGGTGAAGTCTGCGCTCGGGATCTCGCTGAAGAAGGGGCCGCCCGCGCCGTGGTTGTCGGTGACGAGGCAGTTGAGCAGTACGATGGGTCCTGCTGGGTAGCCCACGAAGAGATTGCCGTTCCAGAGTGCAGAGCCATTGGGCGAGGCATTGTCAACCAAAGTTGTATTGGTAACTAGCGGAGGGGGGGGAGAAGGGGCCGTGTAGTAGCCTAGGCCGCCGCCCGTCACGAAAGTCTCATTACCGTAGATCTGGCAACCCTCGACTGAGACGTCGCCAGAGATGCAGATACCGCCGCCCACGACGCCGACCGTATTGTAGCGAACGATGCAATTCCGGATGCGCCCCGCGCCATCCGCGTCGATCCCCCCCCCTATGCCCAGGTAAACAGAGTTCCCCCCGTCATTGAGTTCAACAAGGCATCCTCGAATGTCGATGGAGTCTCCGCTGCAGTAGATCCCCCCACCACCGCTGCCCTCCGATATCCTGTTGTCAAATACGTGGCAGCCTTCGATCAGGGGGCTAGATAGCTCGTACGCCTTTAGTCCCCCACCACCTGCAACGCTGTAGTTGTCCCGGAGAATGCAGTTGCGAACCGTGGGGTTGGAGTTGCCCCGGATGTGAATCGCCCCTCCATCGTGCCCCCGGCCGTTGCAGACTGTCACCCCCTGGACAACGCAATCCCGCGTCTCGCCTTGTGACAGGTTGAAGCCAAACTTGTAGCCCGACTCGCCCGCTGCAACGTCGATGACGCAGTCCTCGGGCGAATCGCTTGCCGAGCCGAAGAAGATGTTCTTACCCCAGAAGATCACGCCGAGGGGATTCTCGATGTAAAAGGTGCCGTCGGCGAGAACCACCGAGTCACCATCGACGCAGGCGTCCACAGCCTCTTGCAGGGTGGTGAAGGCCCCCGTGCTGTCGGGGAGCATGTAGTAGGTGGCCGCTCGACCGGGCGCGGCGAGGGCGGCGAGGAGGACGAGGGCTGTTATGCTTGCTTGCACGGGCGTCACTCCCAACTGGACAGCCCAAGCATAGCACAATGACCCGTCCGACCCCACCCGCCCCCGGGGGCGAATTCACCGAATCGCGCTCAGCAGGCCGATCGCCCCCACGCGCGTGATGCTCGCACCGCCTTCGCAAAGCAACGTCGACCCGTCGACGTTCAGCGGAAACGGCCGGTCGCAGGCGATCTCCAGGCGCTCGGTGATCGTGAAGTGCTCCATGCCCCAGCGCGGGGGATCTTCGCGGATGGCCCCGCTCCGCGCCGCCCGCGCTTGTCCTAGCAGGGCGAGCGCGCCGCGGTCGCGCAGCCCGAAACAGTGGAAGCGGCCGGAGCCGAGGGCGTCGTCGCTGAAGGCGAGCTGAGGGCCCAGGTAGCCGTTCACCAGGATCAGTGCCTGGAAGCGGCCGTGGGCGGCGGGTTCGCCGTCCACCGTGAGCCGCCACTCGCGCGCCTGCGTGAAGGGCGCGCGCAATAGCTGCTCGCCGAGCGCGAGAGTCATGCCCGTGGTGAAGGGGCCGAGGTCGCCGAAGACCTGCCCGAGCACGCCCTTGTACCACTTCATCGCGCGGTTCTCGGTGAAGTACGGGATGCGTCCGAAGAGGCCCGCGCCGCCGTAGCCGAGGAAGTGGCGCGACGGGCGGTCGGCGGTCTCCGCGCGCAGCAGGTCGCAGGGCTCCACGTGATCGGCCTCGATGGCGTCGGCGAGCAGGGCCACGGCGGGCTCCACGTCGTCCGGCATGCCGAGCACCTTGCCGATGAGATCCGCCGAGCCCTTGCGCAGGAAGCCCAGGCGCTGCGCGTCCAGCGGCGCGCCGGAGTCCACGAGGCCCTCCATCACCGCGTTGAAGGTGCCCGAACCGCCCGCGGCGACGAGCACGCGGGCGCCGTCCGCGGCCAGTCGGGCCGACGCGGCGCGGGCCTCGCCGTGACCTTCCACCTCGGTCAACGCGACCCGGGTCCAGCCGCGCTGCTCGAAGAGCGGTAGGATTCGCGCCACCTTGGCCCAGTCGCTGATGGAGCCCGAGACCCGGGTGGCGATCACCTCCACGCGCGTGTCAGTGGCGGACATGAGCGGCCTCCCGACTCAGGACGATCTCCGCCGCCGCCGTGGCGAGCGACTCGGGCGAGTCCCGTCCATCCAGCGTGAGTACCGTGAGGCCCAGGCGCTCGGCCACTACCTGGCAGACGGCCGCGTAACCTTGCTGCAGTCTGTCCAGCGACGCTTCGGTCTCGTGCACCTGCCGCGCCGCGCCCCGCGATGCGATGCGCGCCACCGCGTCGGTCGCCGGCAGCTCGATCCGCACGGCCGCGGCGGGCAGCGCGAGGCGGAAGGGCACCAGCAGTCGCAGCTGGCGGAGGGCTGGGTAGCGGCGCGGGGCCGTCTCGCGGCCGGCGAGCTGCAGCAGCGCGGCGGCGCAGAAGTCCGGGTCGAAGTCGCCCTCGCGGTAGAGCGACACCCACGCGGCGAGGTTGAGCAGCGGCGAGCCGTCGAGGACGATCCACGCCGGATCCAGCCAGCGCCGGCACTCGCTCTGCAACAGCTCGCGCATCAGCATCTCCGCCAGCTTGGGCAGCTTGTAGCCGCCCAGGCTGCGCGCGGCCTTGGCGCGGCGGCTCAGCTCGCGACGCACGCGCTCGGTCGCGAGGAGCTGCAGGGGCTGCGCCGCCCCATTGACGAAGCGTTCCAGCCTGTCCCCCACCAGGCAGACGGGCTCGCGCTCCGACAGCGCGCGCGCCAGGTTCGAAGCCAGGGTGCTCTTGCCGGAGCCGTCGATGCCGAGCACGGCGATGGCGGGAGCGTCACGCCGCCGGGCCGCCCGCGTGTGACGACGCGCCCGCTCCGCCGCCGCGACTTCCCGCAGCTCCGCCTCCAGCGACGCCGCCGCCTCGCGCGGCGCGGCAATCACACGGCGCGCCGGCGCGAGCAGCACGCGGTTCCAGACAGGGAGCGGCAGCGCGCCGCCGCGGGGCAGCGCGCGCTCGGAGCCGACGATGCAGGCGGGGATCACGACCAACTCGGGATGCCGCTCCAGCAGCCAACCCACGCCACGCTTGAAGGGCGCCAGCTCGCCGGGCGCGCCGCGCGTCCCCTCGGGGAAGAGGATCAGGCTCGACCCTTCGGCCACCGCGGCACTCATGGCGTCCACCGCCGCCTCGGCGCTGCCGGCGCGATCCACCCAGACGGGATTCAGCAGGCGCTCCATCGCGCGCCTCAGCAGTGCCGAGCGGCCGAAGTGGTCCAGCGCCGCCACGGGGCGGGTCTGCTTCGCCAGGCGCGCGGGCAGCGCGCTGAGCAGCAGCAGCGCGTCCAGGTGGCTATTGTGATTGGCGACGATCAGCACCTGCCCGAAGCGGTCGAGCTGCGCGCCCCCCTGCACGTGCAGCCCGAAGAGCAGCTTGAGCAGGGGGCGCAGGACCCAGCGCAGGATCACAGCAGCTCGGTGGCGTAGCGCAGCGTGTGGAAGACGATCGGCGCGGCGAAGAGCAGCGGGCGCAGACCGTGGATCAGCCGGCCGCGGCCGGGCTCGAGCTGGGTGGCGTCGATGCCGAGGTCCGTCTCCACGCGGCTCAGGGTGAAGTCGCCGAGCAGGACCAGAGGCGGGAGCATGGCCGTCACCCAGAGCACCTCGAAGCCGGTCAGGCCCGCGGGCCGGCCCAGCACCGCGGCGAGGAGGAAGACGGGCGGCCAGGACGCCACCAGTGTGAGCAGCCCCCCGCCCCCCGCGCGGCGCACCATGCGGAAGAGGGCGTCGCAAAGGAGCGCGGCCAGCAGGACCAGCAGCGCCAGCGCCGGCGAGAAGCGCGCGAGGTAGACGAAGTGCGCCAGGCAGTAGACGAGCAGGAACAGGCCGAAGTCCAGCGCGCCGATGGAGAACACCAGCCCGCGCGTCTCACGTCCACCGGCCGCGGCCAGCACCGGCACCAGCACGAAGACCCAGACCGGCACCGACACGATGAAGAAGCCGTACCAGTCCGTCTGCACGAGCCGGAAGACCAGCGGCACGGCGAGATAGCAGGCCAGCATGGCCCAGCGGTCCTCGGGGCGCAGGTCGGCCAGGGAGAGGTACTCGCGCAGCGCCGCCAGGCTGAGCAGTGCGACGAGCCACACGGCCCAGCCGAAGCCGCCCCAGCGCGCGAGCGCCAGTGCCACGAGGAGGATCAGCGGCGCGCGCAGGGACGGACGGCCGGACATCGCAACTCCTTCGCTCCGGCCGCGGCCGGATCAGCGCAGCAGGACGAGCTTGGTCGCGCTCGAACCGTCGGCGCTGCGCAGACTCGCCAGGTAGACGCCGCTGGCGAGCGGCCGGCCGGTGTCGTCGCGACCGTCCCAGTCTAGCACCTGCTCGCCGGCGGGCAAGCGTCCGTCGAGGAGCGTGCGGAGCTGGCGGCCGGCGGCATCGACGATGGCGAGGCGCGCCTCGCCCGGCGCGGGCAGGCTGAAGCGCAGCGTGACCTTCGGGTTGAAGGGGTTGGGCTGCGCCGTGAGCTGCGCGCGGGCGGCGGGGGCACCCTCGGTCGCGCTGATCGTGCGGTCGACGGCCATCCACACTTCGAAGGGCCCGTCCCAGTCCTGGGTCCAGACCAGCGCCGGCGCGATGCCCTGGCGCAGGTCCATGTCGACGTCCTCGCCGCGCTGGCAGCAGAAGGGCTCGCCGTGGTCGGTCCAGACGCCGCCGTCCAGCACCTCGTAGTAGAGCGCCTTCCAGGTGGGCTGCATGTTCAGACCGTAGTGCTGCTGGAACCAGGAGGCGTGGACGCGGCCGGCCGTGTCCACCGCGATGGCCGGATCCTGGGGCCAGGTGAAGTTGTCGATCTCCACCGACATCTGCAGGGGCCAGCTCCACTCGCCCGCGGGGGTGCAGCTCGTGTAGGTCATCACGTTGCAGGGGCAGGTGGGCTGGGGGCCGTTGCTCAGCAGGTGCTGGCTGCCGTCGGCGCCGGAGGCTACGGCGAACTCGACGCCGTAGAAGTTCAGGCCGGGGTGCACGGCGACCGGTGCGGTCCAGCCCGTGCTCGTGCGCTGGGTGTAGAGCAGCTCGTCCTCGTCCACGGCATAGACCCGCGGCTGCACGCCCCCGCCGTCAGGCACCGCCACGGCCTGCGCGAAGAGGGTGCCGTAGGGCGTGAGGCCCGTGAACACGGGGATCGCCGGCTGCCAGACGCCCTGGTCGCGTTCGGCGAAGTAGACCGTGCCGTCCACGCCCTGGAAGCAAAGGTAGAACCCGTGCACCCACTGGCTCACGTCGTAGCCCGTGAGACGGGGAAAGCGCAGCGGCACGCCGAGGTCGTAGACCTCCATGTCCGACCAGCTGAGGCCGTCGCCGCTCTTCAGATGGATGATGTCCTCCCGCTCCCAGGCCAGCACGAAGCCGCCCTCGGCGTCGGCGACGTCGGGCCAGGTGCCCACCCCGTGGTCCACGAGCGGCTGAAGGCCGTCCTCGGTCCAGGTGCGCGAGAAGACGCCGCTCTCGCCCTGAACCCACGCCGCCACCACGCGCGCGCCGCCGGCGATGCGAGTGGAGTGGCAGTCCAGGGGCGTGTCCGAGAGGGGGTAGAACTCGAGGCTGGCGCTCGCCATGGGGACGGCGGCCAGCAGGCAGAGGATCGCGCCCGCGATCCGGCGATTCCACATCATCGTCCTCACCTCCACGAGCGCCAGCATGGCGCCCCGTCCATTATAGCAGCGTCCCGAGTGCCGCGGCGCGCGCTCCGGCTTTTTCCTGTAACTCGGCGGGGCGACTTCGTATGCTCTGCCGGGACGGGCGGATTCGCCTCGCGGAAGGATCGGCATGAAGAAAGCGCTCATCGCGATCGGGATTGTGGCAGTCATCGCCGTGTTTGTGCTGCTCAACCTCAAGAAGAACCAGAGCAAGGCGGTGGACGTGCAGGCGGAGGCCGTGGAGCGGCGCGCCCTCACCGAACTCGTCAGCGCCTCGGGCAAGATCCAGCCCAAGGTGTCGGTGGACGTGAGCGCGGACGTCACCGGCAAGATCGTCAAGGTCGCGGCAGAGGAAGGCGACGTCGTGAAGAGCGGCGACCTGCTCTTCCAGCTCGACGCCACGCAGATCCGCGAGTCCGTGCGCAGCGCCGAGGCGCAGTACCAGAGCGCGCTGGCCACCCTGGACGAGGCCCGCGCCAGCCTGGAGCAGCAGGAGCTGGAGTGGCGGCGCGCCCAGTCCCTGCACGAGAGCAAGACCCTGAGCGACCGCGACTTCGAGTCGGCGCGCGCGTCCGTGAAGCTGGCCGACGCCCGCCAGGTCACGGCCCTGCGCAGCGTGGACCAGGCCGCCGCCTACCTGGAGCAGCAGCGCGATCAGCTCGCCAAGACCGAGATCCGCTCGCCCATGGACGGCGTCGTCGTCCGCCGCAACGCCGACCCGGGCGAGATCGCGATCCAGAGCACGCTCAACATCCAGGTGCTGATGGTGATCGCCGACCTGTCGGTGATGGAGGTGGAGGTGGACGTCGACGAGACCGAGATCCCCCGCGTCTCCATCGGCCAGCTGGCCAAGGTGGAGATCGACGCCTTCCCCGACTCCACTTTCGGCGGCCGCGTCACCGAGATCGCCAACAGTCCCCGCACGGACACCAACAACCAGGGCGTGGACTTCCGCGTGGTCATCACCCTGGATCAGAGCTACCCGGGCCTGCGCCCGGGCCTCTCGGCCACGGCCGAGATCACCGCCGCCCACCGCGACGACGCCCTCGCCATCCCCATCCAGGCCCTCACGCTGCGCACCAAGAAGGCGCTCGAGGACGACCGGAAGCGCTTCGCCGTGCAGCTCGCGAAGGCGGGCGTCGACAGCGCGAGCGTCACGTTCACGGGTGACGTGAAGGAGCGCGAGGGCGTGTTCGTCGTGGCGAACGGCAGCGCCGTCTTCCGCGCCGTGGAGACGGGCATCGCCGGCGACCGCTACTTCGAGGTGCTCAGCGGGCTCGACGGCGGCGAGCAGGTGATCTCCGGGCCCATGCGCGCGGTGCGCACGCTGCATCACGGCGAGCGCGTGAAGGTGACCCGCAAGGCCAAGGACGAGGACGAGAACGGCGGCGGCGGCGTCCGCGTCGAGGTGGACACCGACGAGTAGGAGCCCACGGTGACGCTCCTCGAGGGCATCCGCATCGCGCTGTCGGCGGTCCGTGCGCACAAGCTGCGCTCCTTCCTGGTCATGCTGGGCAACGTGATCGCCGTGGCCAGCATCATCGCCGTGGTGTCCATCGTCGACGGCATGAACGCCTACGTGCAGACGAAGGTCTTCGAGCAGGGCAACGGCCTGCTGACCGTGCAGCGCGTCGACGAGATGAAGGTGCTCACCGACCTCGACGCCTTCCTGGAAAGCATGTACAACCCCGCGCTCACACTGGCCGATCGCGACTGGCTGCGCGAGCGGCTGAGCAACGCCAGTTTCGTGGGCGCGAGCCGCCGCGTGCGGCAGGACGTCACCCGGGGTCGCGAACGCCTGCGCGGCGTGCCGATCAACGGCTACACCGCCGACTACCCCTTCTGGCAGAACCTGGAGCTGGCCGCCGGGCGGCACTTCTCGGACTTCGAGGTGGAGCGCGGCCGGCCCGTGGCCGTGATCGGCCACCGGGTGGCGACCGATCTCTTCGGCGCGAAGGATCCCATCGGCGGGCGGATCAAGATCGGCGGCCGGCCCTACACCGTGGTGGGCGTGGCCGTCGAGCGGGGCCGCGTGCTCGGCGACGACCGTGACACCTTTGCGGCGGTGCCCATCACCAAGGTGCTCAAGCACTACGGGCGGCATGGCCGCTCGCTCAGCGTGAACATCGAGGCGAAGGCGCTGGATCTGGATCACATCCCCGCGCTGCAGGAGGAGCTGGAGGCCGCGATGCGCGAGCGGCATCGCCTGCGGCCGGGGGATTGCTCGGACTTCGAGATCACGGCCAGCGCCACGCTGCAGAGCCTCTGGGGACGCATCAAGAACCTGCTGCTGTCGGTGCTGCTGCTGATCGTGGGGATCAGCGCGGTGGTGGCCGGGATCGTCATCATGAACATCATGCTGGTGAGCGTGCAGGAGCGGACGCGGGAGATCGGCGTGCGCAAGGCCATCGGGGCGCGCCAGGCCGACGTGCTCTGGCAGTTCCTGGTGGAGGCGCTGACGCTGTCCACGACCGGCGGGCTGGTGGGCATCCTCATCGGCTATCAGGCCGCGGCGGCGGTGGCCGCGCTGAGTCCGCTGCCCTACGCGGTGCGGCCCTGGTCGGTGGTCCTGGGGCTGCTGCTGGCGGTCGTGGTGGGCGCGGGCTTCGGCCTCTACCCCGCCAGGCGGGCCGCGCGCCTGGATCCGGTGGAGGCGCTGCGCCATGAGTAGGCGGCTGCGCGTGAGCGCCCTCGGCGAGAACCTGGTCATGGCCCTGCAGAATCTGCGGGGCAACAAGGGACGTTCGGCGCTGGTCATCCTCGGCGTGGCGCTGGGGGTGACCACGCTGATGGCCGAGGTCTCGATCATCCAGGGCTTCAAGGGGCGCCTCGAGAGCGAGATCCTCAACACGGACATCACGCAGATCTACCTGACCCGCAACGATCCCTTCGGCGAGACCGAGGACTGGGCCCGCCGGCCGCGGCTCACGGAGGAGGACGGCGAGGCCATCGCCGAGCTGCCCAGCGTGCGCCTGGTGGACCCGCGCGCGAGCACGGGCACCGTGGCGCGGCACGCCGGCGAGAAGGCCAGCCTGATGAACGTGATCGGCGCGGGGCTCAACTACCAGGAGGTCGAGAACGACTTCCTGGAGGCCGGGCGCTTCTTCACGGCCGTGGAGTACTCTGGCGCGCGCGACGTCTGCGTGATCGGCCGCCAGCCCGCCGACGACCTCTTCGGCGGCCGCGATCCCATCGGCCGGAAGATCCGCGTGGACGAGAACAAGGAGCTCACCGTGGTGGGCATCTTCGCCAAGCGCGAGAGCATCTTCGGCAGCCTGGCGCAGAACTACCTCGTCCTGCCGCTGACGACCCTGCGGAAGAACTTCCCCTGGGCCGACGAGATCGTGATCGTCGCCGTGCCCGAGGGCAACGACCAGATGAAGCGCGCCGAGGAGGACATCGAGCTGCTGATGCGGATCCGTCACCGCCTCTCGCCCGGCGCCGACAACGACTTCAACGTGAGCACGCAGAACATGGCCGTGGACTTCACGCGCCAGGTCACCGGCCCGCTCACCCTGGTCGGCGTGGTGCTGGCGTCCATCGGCCTGATGGTGGGCGGCATCGGCGTCATCACCATCATGCTGGTGAGCGTGCAGGAGCGCACGCGCGAGATCGGCGTGCGCATGGCCGTGGGCGGCACACGACGGGACATCCTGCAGCTCTTCCTGGTGGAGGCGGCCACGCTAACGGGCGCGGGCGGCCTGGTGGGCGTGCTGGCGGGCCTCGCCATCGGCTGGATCCTCCACCTCACGCTGCACCTGCCGGCCAGCGTGCCCGTGCCCTACATCGTCGGCGCGCTGCTGGTGTCCGCCGGGACGGGCATCTTCTTCGGGCTCTACCCCGCGGTGAAGGCCAGCCGCCTTGACCCCATCGAGTCGCTGCGCTACGAGTGAGCGCTCGCGCCGCCCACGCCGACGAGTACTGAGGCCCCATGCTCCGCTACCGGCAGATCTTCGACTTCTACTGGCCCCTGGTCCTGACGAGCCAGATGATGACCCTGGCCGCGCCCATCATCAACATGGGCCTCGGCCGCGCGGAGAGTCCCGAGCAGCAGCTCGCCGGCTACGCCGTGGGCTTCGGCCTGCTCGTCTTCCTCAACTCCCCCCTCTTTCCCTTCGTGCAGACCACGGCCGTGCTGGGCGTGGGCGGCGCGGCGCGGCGCAGCCTCCTCGTGAAGATGCTCGTCCTCGCCGTGGCGCTCGCCGCACTGGAGCTGGCCCTGGCCCTGAGCCAGGGCGGCGCCGCCCTGATCGGACGCCTGATGGGCTCCACGCCCGCGGTCTCGCGCATCGCCCAGCAGGTGGCGCTGGTGCAGTGGCCGATCCCGGTGCTCATCACGCTGCGCTCCTTCTACAACGGCATCGTGATGCGCCACCAGAACACGAAGCTGATCAGCCAGGCCACGGTGCTGCGGCTGGCGCTGCTGTCCGCGCTGCTCTTCGGGGTCGCGGCCGCCGGACACCTGCCCGGCGCGCTGCTGGGCGGCGCCGCGCTGACCCTGGGCATCGCCGGCGAGACGGCCTACATCACCGTGCGCGGCCTGGGTCTCCTGCGCCGTGGCGCGGCGGGGATCGACGGCCCCGCCGCCGACCGGCCGGTGGGCTGGCGGCGGCTCTGGGACTTCATCGGCCCGCTCATGGTGAACGCCGTCACCTGGAGCGCCATGCGTCCGGTGCTGAACGCCATCGTGGGACGCACCGCCGACCCCGACCTGGCGCAGGCGAGCTTCGGCTTCGTGCTGCCGCTGCTCATCCTGTCCAGCTCGCCGCTCTGGGCCTTCAACAGCACCACGGTGGTGCTGGTCAAGCGCCGCGAGGACTTCCCCGTGATGCTTCGCTTCGGTGGCGTCACGATCGCGCTGTTCGTGCTGAGCATCGCCCTCGTGGTCCTCACGCCGCTGCGCGATCTGCTGCTGTCGCGGGTCTTCGGCCTCTCGGCCGACGCGGCGCTCTACGCCACGGTGCTGCCGGCGCTGCTCATCATTCCCTGGCAACCCATCAGCCTCGGGCTGCGGACGATCAACCAGGGCTACCTGATGGCCCAGGAGCGCACGCGCACCATCGGCGTGGCCAGCTTCGTGAAGCTCCTGCTGGTGCTCGCGCTGGGCTTCGCCCTCGTGCGCGACGAACCCGCCCTGAACGGCGCCTTGCTCGGCACGCTGCTCCTCATGGGCAGCGAGACGCTCGAGACGTTGCTCGTGATGCTCCGCGTGCGGCGGCTCTACGCCGCGGAACCCGCGGCCTCCCCCGAATAGACGAACCCCGCCCCCGAAGAGGGAGTGGGGCGGGGTTCTCCTCGCGAGCGCGTGGACGTCCGGCCCGAGCGCCTCACGAAGTGCGAAGCGAGGCCGGACGTCCGGGCGCGCCCTACTTGAGCAGGGTCATCTTCCGGGTCTGGCTGAAGTCACCGGCCGAGAGACGGTAGAAGTAGACGCCCGAGGCCACGGCCTCACCGGCGTCGCTCTTGCCGTTCCAGGTCAGGACGTGGTCGCCGGCGGTCATCTGGGCGCCCGCGCCCAGCTCGCGCACCTGGCGGCCCTGGAGATCGAAGACCGTGAGCGTGACGGCCGCCGTCTCGGGCAGGCTGAAGCGGATCTCGGTCTTCGGGTTGAAGGGGTTGGGGAAGTTGCCGGCCAGGCGGAAGCTGCTGGCGACGTCGCCGGCGGCGGTGTCCTGGTCCCAGCCCTGGGGATTGAAGTTGGTCCAGCCGGCGGTCCACTGCTGGTCCATCGGCAGGGTGGGGTCGAAGGCGCCACGGTAGTTCACCGAGGTGAAGAAGGCGTCCTGCAGGTAGCTGTCGCCCCAGGCCGCGGTGCCGATGAGCTCGGAGCCGGTCTGCGGCACGGGGTTGGGGTAGTTCAGGTCGCTGCAGTCGCCCAGGCCCACGGCGCTGGGGTTGCGCAGATCGACGCCGAAGTTGTCGTTGCCGGTGGTGTTGAACCAGTCCTTCACGCCGCTCCAGCGGGTGACGTCGTGGATGGTGCCGGCCGCCTGGGCCGCCGCATCGGGGTACTGCCAGGCCGCGACGCTCACGTTCTCCCAGCGCAGGATGTCGTTCGTCGCCCACTGGATCGTGAACGGATCACGGAGGCTGATGCCCCAGGGGTAGCCGGCGATCACGCTGTTGAAGACGCTCGTGCGGGTGCTGCGGCGCAGCACGGCGGAGTACTGGAACTTGTTGCCGGCGGGCAGATTGCCGACCATCGCGTCGCTGCGGGCCGGGCCGATCAGCGTCACGTTGCTGTAGACGGGATGCGTGTAGGGCTCGTCGGTGCTGGTGCTCGAACCGTCGTTGTCCGACTCGAAGCCGTTGCTCTCACCGGTGGGGTCCCACATGTTCTCGTCGCGGATGCCGAAGGCGAACTGCACGTTGCCGGTCCAGCCGAAGTCGCTGTCGAACTCGTCGTCGGTGCCGCCGAAGGCCACGATGTGGTGCATGTCCACCGTGCCGCCGAAGCACTCGTAGCTGTCGTCGAAGGAGTAGCTGACCTGCACGTGGTGCAGCTCGGTGCCGCGACCCACGCCACCGAGCGTGAGGCCGTTGATCTCGTTGTTGAGCTGGAAGCGATAGCCGCAGTACTCGATGCGCACGTACTTGAAGACTCCGCTGTTGTCCAGGGGGTTGGCGCCGCCGAAGGTGCCCTCGATGATGCCGCCCTCGATGAGCGGGTTCACCTTGTTCACCGGCGCGTTGCCGAGGATGATGACGCCGCCCCAGTCACCGCGGGCGCGCTGGCCCGGGGCCTTGCGGGACGTGAAGACGATGGGCGCGTCCTGCTCGCCGTTGGCGAAGATCTGCCCGCCGGGCTTGATGATGAGCGTGGCGGCCGTGTCGGCCTTGCACACGGTGCCGGCCGGGATCGTCAGGCTGGCGCCGGACTCGACGTAGTAGAGGCCCGTCAGGGTGTAGAGCGTGTCGGCCGACAGGGAGACGTTGCCCGTCTGGTGATACGGCGTCCGGCCGGTGTCGATGCCGGGGCCGAGAATGGCCTCGGGCAGGGCCAGGGCGCTCCCCCCCCAGGCCAGCATGGCGAGGGCCAACAGGGCGATGCGGTGCTTCATGCGGTGACTCCTTGGTTAGCGCGTGTTTGCGGCGCGGCGAAGCGCCGGAGAGACTGTGGCGAAGAGCGTCGCCAGAATAGGCTCGCCGTGTTTGGCTTTGATAAAGACGCGGTGGAGTTTGGGGGAATCCTGGGCCGCGGCGCGCCCCCGGCGCCCTCTAGAGATCCACGCCCAGCGAGAGCGAGTAGCTGCTGCCCCGGTGCACCGTCCGGAAGGGCAGGCCCAGCGTCTGGGTGTAGACCTCGTCCTCGTTCTTCAGGTTCTTGGCCGTGAACTTGACCTGGTAGCGCCGAAGGAAGGTGCGTGAAACGGCCAGGTCCAGCAGGTCGCGGGGCTCCTGGTACTCGTGCTGCTTCTCGTCGTCGGCCACGGCGTTCAGGCGGCGTCCGATCCGGTTGAAGAGCAGGCTGATGGAAACGTTGGTCTTGGGCTCCACGAAGAGCAGGCCCAGGTTCACCGTCCACGGCGACTGGCCCTGCATGGGGCGCGTGCGCGTCTCGATGATGTCGTTCCCCTCGTCGTCCGTCTTCTCGAACTGGTACTCGATGGCCGAGTGGACCCGCGTGTAGTTGCCGCTGACGTAGCTCTGGTCGAGGTAGCCCGTCAGAAAGCCCAGCGACTTGCGGATTTCCAGCTCCATGCCCGAGTTGGTGCCCTTGGCGGAGTTGAACCAGGTGCGCACGAAGCGCTCGGGGTTGGGGATCAGCCGCTCCTCGATGGCGTCCTGTAGCCGCTTCGAGAAGAAGCTGATGGCCAGCACCTCGCCCGGCTGGGGGAAGGTCTCCAGGCGCAGGTCGAAGTTGCGCACCACGGCCCGCGTGAGCTCCGGATTGCCGAAGACCTTCTGGCGGCGATGGAAGTCGAAGAAGGCCACCGGGGACAGCTCGCGGAACTCGGGGCGGTTCACCGAGACGTAGTAGCCGAGGCGCAGGTTCGTCCGCTCGTTGAAGAGGTAGGTCAGGTTGGCCGAGGGCAGGAAGTCCAGCTTGTCCACCTGCGACTTCACCGTGCTGTCCGCGTTGGCCACCTCGCTGTCCACGCGCTGGTCCGAGTCCTCGACGCGGAAGCCGCCGGCGAAGCGGAAGCTCTCCCCCAGCAGCATGAAGGGCGAGTCGACCATGAGGTAGTAGGCGGTCAGATCGTGGGTCGCGTGGTAGAGCGCCGTGTAGTTGGGCTCTTCCTTGAAGATGAACTCGGGCCCCGCCTCGCCCTCGTCCTGGGTGAAGTTCTCCGCGGAGAAGATGCTGTCGATGGCCTCGTAGGCCACGCTGCCGTCGTAGTAGCTGAAGTCGGCGAAGAAGACCTTGGCGTCGTAGTCGCGCTTGCGGTGGCCGAGCAGACCGCCCGCCTTCAGCTTGGCGTCGCCCAGCGGATGCTCCAGGTCGAGCTTGACGTCCGTGCGCCGCTCGTCCAGGTCCGACCAGCCGCGGTAGTTCTCCTTCATCTGGTCGGGGATCGCGAAGTTCTTCTGATAGGCGACGTGACGCCGGTCGGGCTGCTTGGCCGTGGACCGGGCGCTGCTCGCGCTCCACTTCACCCGCGTGTCGGCGCGGGCGCCGAAGCGGTGCTCGCCCTCGAGCTGGCTCACGATGATCTCGCGCTCGTCCCACTGGATCGTCTCGTGACGTTCGAACTCGCCGCTCTCGAACTGGCCGTCGGAGAGCTCGATCTCGTCCTTGCCGGCGCGGTTGTAGTTGTTCTTGAGGCTGAGCTTGTGGCGCTCGCCCAGCTTGGCGTGCAGGTTGAGCAGGCCGCCCCAGAGCACGCTGTAGCTGTACTGGCTGGCGCGGTAGTCGTAGAGCAGGAAGGGCTCGTCGAGCAGCGGATGGTAGTAGAGCGGCGCCTCGTGGACCTCGTCCACCGAGTACTCGTCCTTGTAGGTAATGGCGCCGATGAAGCCCAGTTCCTGCCCGCCCAGCCGCAGACGGTCGCCGTAGGAGAGGTTGACGCTCCGGTTCACCGGCGCGGCCTCCTGGTGCGGCGCCCAGCTGTTGGGCAGCGCGCGCGCCAGCGCGTTGCCCACGAGCCCGCCGGGGAGGGAGCGGCCGCCGTCGTCCTTGGCGCGCCAGTCGGTGGACCCGCCGTCGCTGCGCAGGAAGTCGTGGCCCGTGCTCAGGTCGCTCCAGGAGTTGGACAGGCCCACGCGGGCCAGCCGGTGCGTGGGGAACTCCAGCGTGTTCACCTGCACGAGGCCGCCGGAGAAGTCCCCCGGGAGGTCCGGCGTGGCCGACTTCACCACCACCGTGTTGGCGATCAGGCCCGCCGGGATCAGGTCGAAGGCGAAGCTCTTCTTGTCGACGTTCGCGTCGGTGCCGGCCACCGACACCCCGTTCAGCTCGGTGGCGTTGTAGCGGTCGGTCACGCCGCGGATGTAGACGAACTTGTTGTCGACGACCGACAGGCCGGTGACGCGCTTGAGCGCGTCGCTGCTGGTGGCGTCGGGGGAGCGGGCGATCATGTCGGCGCTGATGCCGTCGCCGATCACCGCCGACTGCTGGCGCTGCGCGAGCACGGCCACGCCCGTGGAGAGCACGCGCTCGGCCGAGACCACCACGTCCTCGATCACGAAGGCCTCGCTGCTGGCGGCCAGGGCGACGTCGACGCTGGCCGTCTCCCCCGCGCGGATCACCACGCCGCTCACCATCTGGTTCTCGTAGCCCATGAAGCTCACGCGAAGATCGTAGCTGCCCGGGGGGACGTCCTTCACGGTCACGGCGCCGTCGAGATCGGAGCTGCCGCCGAGATCTGTGCCCAGGAGCAGCAGGTTCGCGCCGATGAGCGGGTCGCCGGTCTGGCCGTCGGCGACGACGGCGTGCAGCGTTCCGCCCGGACTCGCCGCGGCGACGGGACCAGCCCCCAGCGACGGCGCGAGACAGGCGAGCAGCAGCGCGAACCCGAGACGATGACCGATGGACATGACGGCGCGATTCCTCCCTCGTGCACCGCGCCTCCTGCGCGGCAGCTTCCAGGAGATAGCGCCTCGGCGTGAACACTGCGTAAAGCCCGGGTGAAAATCCGCGCCCCACGGGCCCTTTCCCCGGGGTTCACGCAATCTTCACCGGAGCGTCATTCAGCGTTCACGGAGCTGACGTATCTGTTGCCTGGCCGGCGCCGGGCGCGCCGCGCGCCACATCCCCGACAGCACGAAAGGACGCAGCCCATGGGACTGAGCATGAGCCGGAGGACGCTGCTGGCCGCGGCGCTCCTGGCCCTCATCGGGTACGCGCCGCCCCGGGCTCTGGCCCAGAGCGACGGGCAGGAACTCGGCAAGACCGTGGACGAGACCGTGGACATCCACGCCGGCTCCCAGCGCCAGCAGGACGACTGGGCCACGGAGCGCGCCGAGCTCACGAACCGCTATCGCAACCTGGTCAGCTCCGTGGACTACCTGGAAGAGAAGCGCGCGCTGCTGGCCGAGAAGGCCGCGGGGCTGGAGGGCCACATCGGTGAACTCGAGCGGAGCATCGACGAGTCCGCGCGCCTGCAGGAGAGCCTGCAGGACACGCTGGCCGTGATCATGGGCCGGCTCGAGGCCGCCGTGGACGCCGACCTGCCCTTCCTGGCCGCCGAGCGCCAGCAGCGCCTCGACGCGCTGCGCAAGGAGCTGGCGCGCCCCGAGGTCAGCGGCGCCGAGAAGCTGCGCCGCCTGCTCGAGACCCTGCAGATCGAGGCCGAGTACGGCAGCAACGTGGAGGTCTACCAGGCCCCCATCACCGTGGCCGGCGAGGAGATCTACGCCGACCTGCTGCGCGTGGGCCGCGTCTCGGTGTTCTGGCGCACGCCGGATGGGAAGCGCGTGGGCGAGTATGACCCCGCCGCCCGGCAGTGGGTGGAGCTGCCCGGCAGCGACCGCCGCAACATCGCCACCGCCATGGAGATGGCCGCCCGCATGCGGCCCGTGGAGCTCGTGGACCTGCCTCTGGGGAGGATTGAGCCGTGACGACACCCAACCGCTTTGCCGGCGCGCTC
Organism: Candidatus Latescibacterota bacterium; assembly: GCA_020633725.1. Lineage (NCBI taxonomy): Bacteria > Pseudomonadati > Candidatus Latescibacterota > Candidatus Latescibacterota bacterium. Next base: position 501,716 of record JACKDC010000002.1, on the reverse strand, counting down.
GCGCTGGCGATCGTTCTCGCCGCCGGCGTCGCCGGCGCGCAGGACGTCCGCGAGGCCGCGCGCAAGGCCGAGGCCGACCGCAAGGCCGCGGAGGCCCGCGCCGAGGCCATCGAGACCCAGATCCTCTCCGACCGCGGGGCGCTGCAGGCCCGCGTCGACTCCCTGTCCGCGCGCGAACGCGCCCTGAACACCGAGATCGCGCGCCTGGAGTCGCGGATCGATCAGGACGAGACCCGCTCCGCCAAGCTGGAGGAGCGCTGGTCGGATCTCGAGATCAACTTCCGCGAGATCTCGGGCAACGTGCGCGTGGTGGCGCGCGACCTGGAGACCATGCTCGACCAGTCGCCCTTCACCGCGCTCGAGCCCGGGCGCATGGATCCCCTCGTGCCCGTGCTCCGCACCGGCTACTTCCCCGACATCGACGACATCACCGGCATGGCCGCGCTCTTCCTCGACGAGATGCGCCGCAGCGGCCAGGTGGGCTTCAGCACCGGCAGCTACGTGGGTCGCGACGGCGAGGAGCGCACCGGGCGCATCCTCACCCTCGGTCGCTTCACCTCCGCGTACAGCGAGGCCGACGAGAACGGCTTCCTCGTCTACAAGCCCGAAAGCCACCGCTTCTACGCCCTGGCCACGCTGCCGGGCGGCGCGGTGGGGCGCAGCCTGGGGCGCTATCTCGAGGGCAAGAGCGACCTGGCGCCCGTCGACATCTCGGGCGGGGCCGCCCTGCGACAGATCAGCGGCGACAGCGGACTGCGGGAGCAGCTGTCCGCCGGCGGGCCGATCATGTGGCCGCTGGCCTTGATCGCGCTGGCCGCGCTGGTGCTCATCCTCTACAAGGTCGTCTTCCTGAACCGCGTGCACGGCAACACGGGCAAGTACATGCCCCGCGTGAACAGCTTCGCCGAGGAGGGCAACTGGACCGAGGCCGAGGCCCTGGTGAAGCGTCACAAGGGCGAGGGCTCGCCGGTGAACCACGTGCTCGAGGCGGGCATCAAGGCGCGCGGCGAGGATCGCGAGACCCTGGAGAGCGTGCTGCAGGAGGCGATCCTCCGCGAACTGCCCCGGGTGGAGCGCGGCCTCTCCGTGCTGGCCGTGCTGGGCGCCGTGGCGCCGCTGCTCGGACTGCTGGGCACGGTGACGGGCATGATCGACACCTTCCGCGTCATCACCCGCTTCGGCACGGGCGACCCCAAGCTCATGAGCGGCGGCATCAGCGAGGCGCTGGTGACGACCGAGGTGGGCCTGGCCATCGCGATTCCCATCATGCTCGCCCACGTCTTCCTGTCGCGGCGGGCCGATCACATCATCGGCGAGATGGAGGAGTACGCCGTCTCGCTGACCAACACCATCCAGAAGCAGCGAGGCCGGGATGAACGACGCGCTCTGGCAAGCGCTTGATTACCTCGCCCAGGGGGGCTGGATCATGCTGCCCCTGGGCGCCGCGTCGATCGCCATGTGGACGCTCATCCTCGAGCGCCTGCACCGCTACCGGGTGCTGAGCCGCAAGGACATCCGCGTGGACGAGGCGCTGCAGGCGCTCGCCGGCAAGGACCTCAAGCGGCGCGGCCGGCGCGAGGGCCTGCGGGCGCGTCTGCTCGCCGGCTTCCTCGAATCGCGCAGCGGCGACCCCACGGCCGACGCCAGCCTGCTCCACGCCTGCCGCCTGCGCCTGGAGTCTGAGCTGAACCGCTACCTCGCGCTCATCGCGGTGCTCGCCGCCGTGGCGCCGCTGCTGGGCCTGCTGGGCACGGTGCTCGGCATGATCGAGACCTTCCAGGTGATCAGCCGCTTCGGCACGGGCAACGCCAAGGCCATGGCGGGCGGCATCTCGGTCGCGCTGGTGACGACCCAGACCGGCCTGCTCGTGGCGATTCCCGGCCTCTTCCTGAGCGGCGTGCTCATGCGGCGCGCGCGGCAGCTGCGCACGCGCCTCGACGAGATCAGCACCGTGCTCGGCCGCCACATCCGCAACGCCACGCCACCGGCCCTCGCGGCCAAAGGAGCCTGACATGATCGACGTCCGCCGCAGCCTTCGCGCCGCCGACAAGGGCGTGGACATCAACATGGGCCCCCTCATCGACATGGTCTTCCTGCTGCTCATCTTCTTCGTGGTGACGACGAGCTTCGTGAAGGAGGCGGGCATCGACGTCCAGCGCTCCAGCGCCGCCACCGCCGAGGTCAAGGAGCGCGGCAACATCATGATCGGCGTGACGCCCGACGGGGACGTCTACATGGAGGGCAAGCGCGTGGACGTGCGCTCGGTGCGCAGCCTCGTGGAGCGCGCGCTGGCCGAGGACCCCGAGAGCGGCGTGATCGTGGTGGCCGACAAGCACAGCGAGACCGGCGACGTGGTGAAGGTGATGGACCAGTGCCGCCTCGCCGGCGCCTCGAGCGTGAGCCTGGCGGCCAAGCAGGAGGCCGACTCTTGATGCGACGCGGCGGATGGCTGCTCTTCGTCGGCGGGGCGCTGCTCGTGAATCTCGGGCTGCTGGGCCTGGCGCCGCTGCTCTCGCACGAGCGGGAGCGGCCCGAGAACGACGAGCTCGTCAGCGGCGTGAGCCTGGTCACCCTGAAGCCGCCCAAGCCTCAGGAGCCCGAGAAGGTGAAGGAGAAGCCCAAGCCCGAGCCGGAGCCCGAGGTGGACTTCAAGCCCGAGCTGATGCAGCCCCAGTTCTCCGGCTTCGGCGGGCTCGACGCGGGCATCGCCGTGAACCTCGGCGGACTGGGCAACACGGACCTGGGCGGCGAGTTCGTCTTCGAGTCCTACGAGCTCGATTCGCCGCCGGAGCCGGTGGCCAAGGTGCCGCCGATCTATCCCTACAAGGCCCGTGAGCAGGGCATCGAGGGCGTCGTGCAGGTGAAGCTGCTCGTCCGCGCGGACGGCACCGTGGGCCAGGTGCTCATCCTCGCGGCGCGACCCGAGGGCGTCTTCGAGGACGCCGTGGCCAAGGCGGTACCCCAGTGGCGATTCGATCCCGGCAAGGTGGAGGGACAGCCGGTCACCGCATGGGTGACCACGGCCGTCCGTTTCGAGCTGTGATGCGGCGCGCGGCGCTCGCGCTGCTGCTCGCCCTGACGCTCCCGCTGGGCGCCCTCGCCGCGGAGCCGCCCAAGCTCGACGGCTTCGCGGACGTCCCCCGCCGCGCGCGGCTCGCCCTCTTCAAGGCCCAGCAGGAGAAGGCCCTCGGCCAGGCCGAGGACGCCGTCAAGGTGCTGCGCTCCTTCCTGCGCGACAATCCGGGAGAGGACCACTACCTCCTGCGCTTCCAGCTGGGCGCCCTGCTGCTCGAACTGGAGCGCCCCGACGAGGCCCGCGACGCCTTCCGCGAGGCGGCCCACCTCGAGCCGCGCCACGCCGACAGCTGGCTGAACATGGGCGAGCTGGCCTACCAGGCCGGCGACTTCGCCGAGGCGGCCGAGGGCATCTACCAGGGCTACCTGCTCACGCCCTCGCAGCCGCAGCACCTGCTCTACGCCGCGGCGGCGGCCTACGTGCTGGCCGAGCAGCCGGCCAAGGCGCTGCCGCTGCTGGAGGATCTCGTCTACCGGCGGACGGAGCTCGCCAAGCTGGACTGGTACCGCGCCCTGATCGCGGCCTGCCTGGACACGGACGCCCGCGACGAGGGCGAGCGCGCCGTCGCGCATCTGCTCAAGCAGCACGGCGACGACCCCGAGGCCTGGGTGCTGGCCTGCCAGTTCCACGCGGCCGTCAGCGACTACCAGCGCTCGGCCGTGGACCTCACCGTCGCCGGCTACCTGCGACCCCTCACGGAGGAGGAGCAGGTGCAGCTTGGCAATCTCTACAGCGCGGCGGGGGTGCCCGACCTCGCCGGCAGCTGCTACGCCGCCGCCCTGGGCGACGAACCCAGCGCGGAGGACTTCGAGCGTCTCGCGAGCACCTACCTCGCCGCGCACGAGCGCGAGGCGGCGCTGGACACGCTGGAGCGCGCGCTGGCGGCCGAGCCCTCGGTGCGGCTCTGGTCGCTGCTGGGCGACCTGCTCTACATGGAGGAGGAGTACGGCCGCGCCCGCGACGCCTACGCCCACTGCGCCGACATGGACGCCGGCCAGGGCCGCGCGGTGCTGATGCAGGGCTACTGCGCCCTGGAGCAGGATGACGAGGCCGGCGCCGTGGCCCTGCTGGAGCGCGCCAAGGGCTTCGAGGACCAGGCCCAGGCCGCCGAGCAGCTGCTGGCGCGGCTGCGCAGCGACACGCCCTAGCGACTCTTTCGGCTCTTCACCGACGTTTCACTGGCGCCGGCCGGCTCCAGTTGCGACACTGTCCTCGCCCCGGATGGCAAACCGGGGTAAGGGTACCGCTTCGTTTCTTTCTGTGGTGACCGGGTCCGGGTGGGTCCGGTCTTTTTGTGCGCTCAACGCGCGGCGCGGGCGGCATCCATGGCCTCCCGCGTGCGGCGCGCGGCGGCGGTCACGCTCTCCGGCGTCCAGCCCGGCCCGAAGAGCTCGGGTCCCACGCCCACGGCGCGCGCGCCCGCCGCCACGAAGTCGCCGATGTTCGTCGAGTCGGGGCCGCTGGTGGGAATGAGTCCGATCTCCGGCAGCGGACCGCGCACGGCGCGCAGGAAGGCGGGGCCGCCCAGCGCGCCCGAGGGAAAGAACTTCACCAGCGCGCAGCCGGCGCGGTGGGCTGTGAGCATCTCGAGGGGCGTGGCGGCGCCGGGCACGTAGAGCAGACCGGCCGCACGCGCCGCGTCCGCCACGTCCGCCCCGAAGACCGGTGACAGGGCATAGCGCGCCCCGGCCGCGGCCACGGCGGTCACGTCGGCGGGGCCAAGCACCGTGCCCGCCCCCACCAGCGCGACGCCTTCGCCGGCGAGACGGGCGATCAGCTCCAGCGCGCCCGGCGTCGTCAGGGTGATCTCCAGCACGCGGAGTCCGCCGGCGAGCGCGGCGCGAGCGGCCCGCTCGGCGGTGGCGGCGTCGTCGCAGCGGATCGCGACGATCACGCCGTCGGCCAGCAGGGCGCTCCGTGTGGCGTCGATGCGCGAGTCGGTGGTCACGGCGTCGGTCCTCGGCGGCTGAGAGTCATCCGCGAACGCTCAGGGCCAGCCGCAGCTGGCGCCCGGGCGCGTAGACGCGCTCCTTCGCAGCGAAGGGATCGCGCTGGAAGGACAGATGCTCTGCATACTCCACATCGCCCAGGTTGTGCAACTCCAGCGTGGCCGTGAGCGGCCCGCGCTCCCAGACCGCGCCGGCGTCGACCCGGTTCCAGGCCGGCGTGGACGTCTCGCCCAGGCTGCCATCCACGCGCGCCTGCGCGTCATCCCAGTGGTGACGGACCCACAGCCCCAGGCCTCGCCAGCGCGGGGCGCGCAGGGTCGTCTCGACGCTGAGGGGCGGGACCTCGGCCAGCGGACTATCGGCGCTGAGGTTCTGGCCAATCAGCCCCGAGGCCCGCAGCACGAACCACGCGCGCTCGACGGCCACGCTCGCGCCGGCCAGCGCGGCGTCGATGTTCGTCACGGTCTGGTAGGCGCGGACCGTCTCCATGACCTCCACGCGGCTCGCGGCCAGCCCCGCGTAGTCCCAGATCCGCGTGGCGAAGCCCTCCACGGTGACGCCGTGGCCCCGCAGCCGTGCGCGCAAGGTGGCGCGCAGCGGCTGTCGCAGGGTCGGATTGCCGCTCCACCAGGGCTTGCCCATGGGCTTCTGCACGGCGATGTAGAGATCGCGCGGGTGCGGCGCCTCGCTGCCGAGATCCGCCTGCAGCCCGCCCACCAGTGCGTCGCCGAGCGGACGCGCCAGGTTGGCCATGAGCCCGAAGGGGACGAACCAGCGCTCGTCGGCGGCCGCGGGGTAGAGCGTCTGGTAGAAGGGCAGCCGCGAGGCGTCGCCAAGCCACTGGTGCTGGAGCCCGAGGCGCGCCCCCAGCGAGACGCCCCGCGCCGCGTGCACCTGCCGCGACAGCGCCAGCGACGCCAGCATGAGATCGGGCATCATGGCGTTGTCGATGTGCAGCGCCGGGCTGTGGAAGCTATTCGCGATGTCCCAGTTGCGGTAGTAGAGCTCGTAGCCCGGGCCCGTCACGCCGACGGTCAGGTTGTCCGCGTCGGAGACCATCGACATGGGCTGGTTGCGCAGCGCGTTGTCCATGAGGTGGCGCGTGTGATTCAGGTAGAGCTTGTGGCCCCGCCACTCGCCGAACGCGCTCCAGAACTCGGTCCGGCGCTCGTCCATGAGCAGGTAGGGAAAGAGGACGTCCTTGCTCGCCGAGAGGCTGAGGCCCTGCCGCCAGCGCGGGCTGCCGCCGTAGGCCGAGAACTCGGTGAGTCCGTGGCGGTGATTCGCGGCGTAGCCCAGCGTCGGCCCGTAGCGTCCGACGAAGTCGAGCCCCCCGCCGTCCACGTAGGGACCACCTTCGGCCCGGCGCAGCGTCAGACGGTAGCCGCGCCAGTCGCCGGCCAGCGAGGCGTCGAAGTCTTCCCCGCCCAGCAGGCGGCCGCTCAGCGCGGCCTGGACGCCGAGCGCCGACGACGGCGCCGCCCGCCGGAACTCCAGCGCGCCGCCGAGGCCCCCCGCATCCGAGGTGCTGGAACGATCGAGGGCGCAGCTCGCCATCTCCAGCGGATTGATGCGCGAGACCGGCGTGTCCATGCGGTTGGGACAGGCGCAGGGAAAGCGCTCGCCGTCCACGCGCAGGGCGATGTCCTCGCGCTTCAGGCCGTCCAGGTAGAGGTCGCTCGCGAAGGCGGGCCCCCGCTCGATGATCGCGAAGCCGTGCTCGCGCAGCAGTTCGACGTGATTGCTCTTGTCGAGCAGGATCTCCACGTCGCCCGTGTGCAGCGGCGCGGCCTCGACCAGCACCGGCTCGAGCCAGTAGTGGGCGAGACTGTCCGGCACTTCCTGCGCCGTGGCGATGGCCGCCGTGCCGATGACGAACGTCAATGTCGCTACGCCAACCCAGCCCTTCATCCCCGTCTCCTCAGCCCTGCACCTCGAAGCCGGTCTTGGCGCGGTTGATGACGATGGTGGCCATCTCCTCGGACGGCACCTTCAGGAACTCGCCGACCGGCGTGACCAGCTTCTGGTAGTTGAGCACCGCGCGCACGGTGACCGGACCTGCGGCGATGTCCTCGGGTAGCCGCCACGTGAAGGTCTCGATCTTCGTCTCGCGCGGGCCCAGGCGGTAGTCGGGGCCGAAGGACGCCGTGTTCCACTGCTGCATGGTCATGCGGCCCTGGGGGTCGAAGTAGGCCTTGCGGAAGATGCGGTCGCCCACGGGCACTCCGTCGCGCTGGATGCCGGCGAAATCGGCGATGCCCTTGGCGATGCCCATGTCCTGGTAGGCGAGCACGTCGGCTGCGATGGTGGTCTCCTCGCCGTCGAAGCCCTTGGGATCGACGGGCAGGGTGTAGACCTTGCCGGCGGCGTCCGTGGCCTCCACGTGCAGCCAGACGATGCGGTCCTCCACTGAGCCGGTGGGGATCTGGTGCCCGGCCTTGGCGTTGAAGAGCTGCACGCTGAGACGCACGACGCCGCCGCGACGCTGCGCGCGCCGATCCGGATGCATGCGCAGCTCGACCGCACCGGCCAGCTTGCCCGCATCGTGCGCGCCGTGGAAGAGATGCTGGGCGACGAGCCGCGCGTCGCCATCCACCGCGGCCGTGCCCATCGCCATCGGCATGTGGCAGTCCTGGCAGCGCACGCCCTCGGCGGCGTAGGGCCCCTCCCGCCACTCGAGATGCGTGGACTTCACCCACTGGTCGTAGGGGCTCTTCTCGTTGTGGCAGGTGCCGCAGAACTCGGACGTGCCCAGGAACGCACTCTTCGCGATGCCGTGGTAGGGCGACTCGCCACCGCGGCCGGGCCCGACCTTGGTGTCGCCCGGGCTGACGGTCCAGTTGAAGTTGTAGGGCGTGTCGCCCTCGAAGCCCGTGATCGTGTGGCAGAGGTCGCAGGACACCGACTCGTTGGCCCGGCTCCCCGCCTCGGGGCGGGGCGGCGGTACGTCGCCCGCGAGGAAGGCCAGTGGCGCGTGGCAGCCGTTGCAGCCCGCGCGCACGCCGGCCACCTTCGCGTCCTTCTCGGCGTGGGGCACGGCCAGCTCGAAGTACTCGATCTCGTCCCAGTGGTGCGTGTAGGCCTGGGACATCATCGCCTGCTCCCACTGCCGCGCGAAGTCCACGTGGCAGTCGGCGCAGATCGAGGGCGACTCGAAGCGGTCATAGGGCTGGGTGCCCAAGGCGGCGTCCCCGGCGGCGGCGGCGGCAGGCCCTGCGGCCGTGAGACAGACGAAGGTCAACAGCGCGGCGCGGCGGATCATCGCAACCTCCTCGGTGGGGCGTGACCCGTCAGCGTATATCAGGCCCGATTGTCCTTCAACAGCAACCGGCTGTTCATCAGTAACTTAGCATGTACGCGGGGAATGCTCGCCTAGCGCAGCAGGTCCCGGAGAAAGCGCCCCGTGCGCGACTCGCGCGTCTTGGCCACCCGTTCGGGGGTGCCCGCCGCCACCAGCTGCCCGCCGCCGGCGCCGCCCTCGGGGCCGAGGTCGATCACCCAGTCGGCGCACTTCACCACGTCGAGGTTGTGCTCGACCACGAGCACGCTGTTGCCGGCGTCCACGAGGCGCTGCAGCACCTCGAGCAGCTTGTCGACGTCCGCGAAGTGCAGACCCGTGGTCGGCTCGTCGAGGATGTAAAGCGTGCGCCCTGTGGCCACGCGCCCCAGTTCCTTGGCGAGCTTCACGCGCTGCGCCTCGCCGCCCGAAAGCGTGGTGGCGTTCTGTCCCAGCTTGACGTAGTCGAGGCCCACGTCGCTGAGGGACTGCAGCAGCCGACGGATGCGCGGCTGCGCGCCGAACAGCTCCAGGGCCTGCGCCACGTCGAGCTCCAGGATGTCGTGGATGTTCTGCCCCTTGTAGGTGACCTCGAGCGTCTCGCGATCGAAGCGGCGCCCCTGGCAAACGGAGCAGGTCACCCACACGTCGGGCAGAAAGTGCATCTCGATGCGCTTCAGCCCGTGACCCTCGCAGGCCTCGCAACGCCCGCCCTTCACGTTGAAGCTGAAGCGCCCGGGCCTGTAGCCGCGCGCGCGCGCTTCGGGCAACTCGGCGAAGAGTGCGCGGATGAGATCGAAGACGCTCACGTAGGTCGCCGGGTTGCTGCGCGGCGTGCGCCCGATGGGCTTCTGGTCGATCTCGATCACCTTGTCCAGGTGCTGGAGTCCGCCCAGCGTCTTGATGCGCCCGCCCAGCCCCTGCGCGCCGTGGAAGTGTCGCGCGAGGCGCGGGTAGAGCGTTTCGGCCACGAGGCTGCTCTTGCCCGACCCCGACACCCCGGTGACGGCGGTGAACACGCCCAGGGGGATGTCCACGTCCAGTCCACGCAGGTTGTTGTGCTCGACACCCTTCAGCCGCAGCCACTCGCTCCCCGGCTCGCGGCGCGTGGGCGGCACGACGATGCGCCGCCGCCCGGACAGGAAGGCCCCGGTGACCGAGCGCCGCGCGCGCTCCACCTGCGTCGGTGAGCCCGCGGCGACGATCTCGCCGCCCAGGTGACCGGCGCCCGGACCGAAGTCCACCACGTGGTCCGCCAGACGGATGGTCTCCTCGTCGTGCTCCACCACAACCACGGTGTTGCCCAGGTCGCGCAGGCGGAAGAGCGTGTCCAGCAGGTTGCGGTTGTCGCGCGGGTGCAGGCCGATGCTGGGTTCGTCGAGGATGTAGAGCACGCCGGTGAGACCGCGGCCGATCTGGCTGGCCAGGCGGATGCGCTGGCTTTCGCCGCCGCTCAGCGTGGGCGCGGGGCGTCCCAGATTCAGGTAGTCCAGCCCCACCTTGACGAGAAAGCCCAGCCGCTCGCTGATCTCGAGCACCAGTTCTCCCGCCACCTCGCGCTCGGCGGCGGCGAGCTTGAGGCCGCGGAAGAACAGGTCCAGCTCGCCGATGGGCATGGCGCTCAGCGTGTGGATGCCCTGCTCGCGGAAGGTCACGGCGAGGCTCTCGGGGCGCAGCCGATGCCCGTGGCAGCTGTGGCACGGGCCCTCGGCCATGTAGCTCTCGTAGTACTGCCGCGCGGACTCGGACTTCGTCGCCCGGTAGCGGCGCAGGATGTTGGGCACCAGGCCGCCGAGCAGCCAGCGCCGCGCGCCCCAGTTGGCGTTGGGCGCGTCCACCGGCACGAGGAAGTGATCCTGCTTGGGCAGTCCCGCCGCCTTCGGATCGCCGTGGAAGATGATCCGCTTCTGCTTGGCCGTCAGCCGGCGGAAGGGCCGGTCGATGTCGATGCCGTACTCGCGGAAGATCCGCTGCAGCAGCTCGCTCCAGTGCCCCTTGCCCTCGATCCAGCTCGCGACCTCGCGGATGGCCCCGGCGCGAATGCTCAGAGTGTCGTCCGGCACCAGCAGCTCGGGCACGGGCTCGCGGATCACCCCCAGGCCCTGGCAGTCCGGGCAGGCGCCGTAGTGGCTGTTGAAGGAGAAGCTCCGCGGCTCCACCGGCTCGAAGCTCAGCCCGCAGGCCTGGCAGGCGTGCGCCGAGCCGAGGAGGATCTCCTCGCCCTCCTCGGTGAGCACGCGCACCGACCCCTCGCCCAGGGACAGCGCCGTCTCGAGCGCTTCGTGGAGGCGGGCGCCGATGCCGTCGGCGAGGACCAGCCGGTCCACCACCACTTCGATCGTGTGACGGCGGTTCTTGGCGAGCGTCGGCGGTTCCTCGAGGCGGTAGGTCTCGCCGTCCACGCGCACGCGCGCGAAGCCCTGCTTCTCGAGCTTGGGGAACAGGTCCGCGAACTCGCCCTTCTGCCCCCGCGCCAGCGGCGCGAGGACGCTGAAGCGCGTCTCCTGCGGCAGGTGGAAGAGGCGGTCCACCATCTGGTCCACCGTCTGCGAGCCGATCTCGCGGCCGCAGCTCGGACAGTGCGGCGTGCCCAGGCGCGCGAACAGGACGCGCAGGTAGTCGTGGATTTCCGTCACCGTCCCCACGGTGGAGCGCGGGTTCACGCTCGCGGTCTTCTGGTCGATGGAGATCGCCGGCGAGAGGCCGGTGATGGAATCGACGTCGGGCTTCTCCATCTGCCCCAGGAACTGCCGCGCGTAGCTGGACAGCGACTCGATGTAGCGCCGCTGCCCCTCGGCGTAGAGCGTGTCGAAGGCGAGGCTGCTCTTGCCGGAGCCCGAGACGCCCGTGAAGACGGTCACTGTGTTGCGGGGGATGCTCACGTCCACGCCCTTGAGGTTGTGGATGCGGGCGCCGCGGATCTCGATGAAACGGGGGGAATCGGCGACACGGCGGCGACGGGCGGCGGTGGCCACGGGCACTCCTGCGGACGGGCGCTGCGCTGAGTTGGCGCGCACGGGCGGGCGGGAGGGGCCCGGCGCGGGGGTGACGTCCATGATTCTAGCGCCCCGAGGCAGCAAAGCAAGGTGGAAAGGCCGGCCGCCCACGCTAGCGCTTGACCGCCGCGAGGGCGAGGTTCAGGATGCCGCCATCCAGATAGGGCGCACCCGCTGGTGTCATGGGTCCACGGATCGCTTCCACGGCAGCGCCGCGCTTCCGCGGCCAAGGGGGAAACATATGGGTATGCGATGGGTTCTGGTTCTCGCGCTGTTGACGGCCTTGCTTGGACTGCCCGCCTGCTCGAGCGACGACAGCTCCTCGGGGCCAGGCACGACACCCGCCAACCGCGGTACGGTGAGCGGAATCGTGGCCACGAGCGGCTTTCCGCTCGAGGGTGTCGTCGTCGCGATTGGCGGCAAGACCGTGACCACCAACGAGGACGGCTGGTTCGCCGTCACCGATCTCGCCGTTGCGGACAACGCCGTCATCGGCTTCGCGCTCGCGGGCTACCTGCCGACCTTCCGCACGGTCGCCATCCTGGCGAACGAGACGACGCACCTTCCCGACGTGGCGCTGCTGACCGCGGACACGGTGGTGCTCGATGCGGCGACCGGCGGCAGCGCGTCGACGCTCGGCGGCCTCGCCACCGCCAGCTTCCCGGCGAACGCCTTCGCCACCGCCGCGGGTGGCGCCTATACCGGCGACGTCAACGTCGACCTGTCGGCGGCGCTGCCCAGCAGCTCGGACTTCTACGACGTCTTCCCCGGCGACTTCGAGGGCGAGGCCACCGGCGGCGGCACGGTGCCCATCGTCTCCTTCGGGTTCATGGGCGTCGAGCTCACGGACGACAGCCGCGGCGCGCCCCTGCAGCTCGCCGACGGCGTGACGGCCGCGCTTTCGCTGGCCCTGCCGAACACCGGGTCCAGCACGATTCCCATGTGGTGGTTCGACGAGGCGCGAGGCGTCTGGGTCGAGGAGGGCGAGGCCGTCTGGAATGGCTCCGCCTACGTCGCCGAGGTGAGCCACCTCAGCATCTGGAACTGGGACTTGCCGGTCACCGAGATCTGCCAGGTGACGGGCCAGGTGCAGGACATGGACGGCCACCCCGTGCCGGACGCGCGCGTCATCTCCCAGGGTCTGGGCTGCACCTTCGCCGACGACGTCTACACCGACGCCGGCGGCAACTTCAGCGTCCGCGCGATCAAGGACTGCTCGGCGTCCTTCGTGGCGATGCGGGGCACCTACTCCAGCGCGCCCGCGCAGGCCGACATCGGCACCGACGACACGCAGGCGCTCCCCGAGCCCCTGGTGCTCAGCGTGCCGGCCTTCTCCATCACGCTGGTCTGGGGCGAGAATCCCGAGGATCTGGACTCGCACCTGCTCATTCCCATGACCTGGGACGCGGGCTACGACTACTTCCACATCTCGTACCACAACATGGGCACGCTGGTGACCGACCCGTACACGATTCTCGACACGGACGACACCACGAGCTTCGGGCCGGAGATCGTCGGGGGGACGAAGCTCTACGCGGGCAAGTACTCCTACTTCGTGCATCACTACTCGGGCGACGGCACGGTCAGCGGTTCGCCTGCGCGCGTGACGCTCGAGGTCGGCAACTACTATCGCACCTGGGACGCCTCGACCGCGTCGGGCAGCTTCCACGACGGCGGCTACTACTACGATGACAACACGCAGACCGAGTACCAGGACTACTGGCACGTGTTCGACTTCACGGTGGGGTCGCAGGGCACGGTCAGCGTCACCTCGGTCAACCGGGCGGTGGTTTCCTCCTACGACGAGGACGGCCCCTGGAACGGCTGGGACGCGACGATCTACGACACGTACAAGCGTGCCGCGGCGGGGCAGGGAAAGAAGTAGCGGCTCCGCGATTCGCAGACGCGCCCCCTTCCTCCGGAAGGGGGCGCTTGTCGTTTCGGCCCCGCCTACAGCCCTCCGTCCACCACCGCGATGTTGCTGGTGAGGTTGCCGGCGACCAGCAGGTGGCCGCTGCCGTCGCGCAGCCAGGCCACGTGGCCGGGGCCTTCCACCCCCGCCGGCAGCGCGGTCGTCGTGCTGCTCAGCACGGCGCCCGCGGCGCTGACCACGGTGACGGAGTAGCTGTTGTCCTCGTAGCCGCCGCAGGCGATGGCCACGCTGCCATCGCCCAGCTCGAGCATGTCGATGCCGAAGGGGCCGGCGCCGACGCTGGCCTGGTCGGTCAGCGTGACCACGTCGCTGCGATCGGCCGTGCGGCTCTGGACCCAGGTGCCGACGTCCAGCGTCCCGTCCAGGTAGTTGCCCACGCAGACGATGCCGCCGGCCTCGCGCACGCGCAGCGGCTGGTCGCCCACCTGCCCCACCACAACGGCGTCGGCGTTCACGTTCGCGCGGTCGTGCAGGAAGAGGGTGCCGGGGGAGCCGTCGCAGATGAGGAGCGCCGAGCCCGTGATGCTGCTCACGCAGCCGCTGCGGATGACGTCCCCGCCGGGCAGGCTGCTGGCGGGGATCGGCGGCGCCGCGTAGCCGAACTGCCCGGACGACGCGTCGTACTCGATGAAGGCGAGCTGCGTGCCGCCGCGGGCGTAGCAGAGGCCGCCGCTCTCGGCGACGCCGCCATAGGGACAGGCGTCGGTGATCTCCGCGCCGTTGATTGCGAGGCTGAAGCCAAAGTCGCCGCTGCCCGAGTCCCAGCGCGTGAACAGTCCGCCGTTGGGACCGTAGGCGAAGATGGCCTTGTCGGCGTAGTCGCCGCTGCCGTCCGGGCCGCCCGCCACGGGACAGACGCCGTTCGCCTGGACCGGGTACATCCACCGGCTCTCCAGCGTGGCGAAGAAGGGGTCCCGCAGGCTGAAGGCGCCCCACTGGTTGTCGCCGGCGCAGAGCAGGTAGGGCGCCTGCAGGCTGCCGAAGCTCACCGTGGGCTCCATCCAGATTCCCTCCTCGCCGGTCTGCGCGCAGGTGTAGACGCCGAGCGGCGGCCCGCTGCCGGGCTCGGTGACCACGATGTCGCAGGCGATGTCCACGGCCTGGGTCTGCGGGCACTCGTCCTCCACGTGGACGTCCACGCTCCACTGCCCCGTCTCCGTGGGCGCGCCGCAGAACTCGCAGCCCACCGGATCGAAGGCGAGGCCGTCCGGAAGATCGCCGGTCATCGTGCAGGTGAGCTCGCCCAGGCCGCCCGCGATCAGCGGTCCCTTGCAGTCGTCCTCGTTCAGGTTGAAGGCCAAGCTGGCCGTGGGCGCGGCGAAGAGCTGCGGGCAGGCGTCAACCACCTCGATCGTGAGGTCCAGCTGCGCGGAGTAGGTATCGCCGCTCGGGCAGTTCACCAGGGCCTGCACCACGAGCGGGTAGCTGCCGGTGACCGTCGGCGTCCCGCTGATCTGCTGGTTGACGTCGTCCACGCCCATCCCGGGCGGAAGCGTACCGCTGATGAGGCTGACCTCGGCCGGCTCGTGGTCGGCCTCCGTGAAGCTCGGCGCGATGTCCACGTCGTCGGGCTCATCCACCAGCAAGGTGGAGGTCCGGGTGTCCGGCATGTAGACGGGCCCCTCGCAGACGGAACCGTCCGAGCCGCTGGGGTCGTTGCCGCAACTGCCCCCGATGCTGAGCAGGGCCAGGGTGACGGGAAGGGACAGGGTCGCCAGGCGTTGCCAGAGGGTCATGTCGCGCTCCACGGTTGGGCGCGGTCAGGCCGCGCCACGATTACATCATCAACTCTGAAATGATACAGTATGGTGGATCTGTGGCCACGACATTTCTGCATGAAAAGCGCCCCCGCGCCATGATGGCCGGGGGCGCGAGCAGAGTGTTCCCCGCTGGCTTACTTCAGAATCGTGAGCTTCTGGACCACTCGCCCCTCGGCGGTGTCCAGCCGCGCGAAGTAGACGCCCGTGGCCACGGGGCTGCCGGCGTCGTCGCGGCCCTGCCACTCCACGCTGTGCGGGCCGGCCGCGAGAGAAGCGCCGTCCAGCAGATGGCGGACCGTGCGGCCGCTGATGTCGTAGATGGTCAGGGACGCGCGGCTGTCCGCGTTGAGCGCGAAGCTGAGCGTCGTCTTCGGGTTGAAGGGATTGGGCTGCGCGCTGAGGCCGACGGCCATCGGCGCGTCCACGGGCTCGTCCCCCGCCATCGAGAGCTTGCCCGAGATCGGGTCGATCGTGAACAGGCCGGAGATGGCCTCCAGCGTCGGCTGGTCCACCGGAGTCCGCGGCGGCGCCATGTTGTAGTAGGTGGTGAACACGGTGATGTCGCTGAGGTCGATCACGCCGTCCGGGGCGTAGTCCGCGCAGGGCAGGAACAGCGGGTCGCCCTCGCTCCGGCCATAGGTCCCGCTGAAGAGGACGATATCGGCCAGGTTCATGACGCCGTCGTCGTTGAGATCCAGGTGGCTCGTGCCGGTCTCCAGCGTCTCGGACAGCGACTGCCAGACGCGGCCTCGCGTCTGCGTGTCGATGCCGACATAGACGCCCAGCTCGCCACGCCCACAGTTCCCGATCGGCGTCTCGAAGCGCGCCGTCCAGCCGTTGGCGCTGTTCAGCTCCTCCACGGGGTACAAGGCGCCCTGCAGCATGCCCCCGCTGGTGTCGAGAAGCCGCACGTGATCGGCCGGAACGGGCGTGGACATGAGCGCGTCGTCGAAGTCCACCTCAACCACGACGTTCGGGTTGTTGGTGGCGCGATTGTAGGGATCCAGCGGGAAGTAGGACCAGCCCTCGCCGCCGGGGTTGTCCCAGCTGTACTCCGCCACGCCCGCGGCGGCGATGTTCGCGAGGGTCACGGTGATGGGCGCCAGCTGGACGTCGCCGGGCCGGCTGTCATAGGCGAGACCCGCGGGGCTGAAACTGTAGAACGAGTGCTGCGGAGTGGCCGTCCCCTGCATGGGGGGAAGCGGGGGGAGGATGTGGCCGTCGAAAGTCGAGAAGCCGAAGTGCCCCGTCGCGTCCGTCGTCGCGGCATAGCTGCCGCCCACGGTGATCCGGATGCCACCGAGCTCCAGGTTGCCGCCGGGCGCGTTCACGATGGAGCCGCTGACGTGCCCAATGGTCACGATGGAGAAGTCGTAGTTGCTGTGAGGGGCTGTCGCCTGCCCCGAATGCGAGGGCGGAGTGGCGTCGACGGAGCCGTCGAAGGGCTCGATGGTGAAGACTTCCCAGGCATTGGCGTAGAACACGTAGGAGCCGTCGGTCTCCGTGTAGGTGTGCAGGACCCCCTGCTGCGAACCCACCATGATCAGGTGGAAGTCGTTCACGGGGTAGCCGTTCTGATTGTAGACGTGCCCGGACTGAGGCCACTGGTACTGGGCCTGGGCCCGCGTGGCCCCCGGTGGGGCCGAGAGAAGTGCGAGGGCGAGCAGGGCGGCGAGTCCGACACCCAGCAGCGGAAGACGCTTCAGGGAACGCATTGGGTACCTCCAGGAGATGCGGTGACGATCGCATGGGCACGCCGGCCCAGCGTCCATCGCAGTGGGACGGATCTCCTGAGAGGATTACCGATGTGGAGTCGGCGCTTCCGCTAGTCCAACGGATCGAAGCGCGGGAAGAGCGGCTCGCCGGTGCACACTGGCGCGCCCGGCGTCAGGCCGCCCCAGGCCAGGCTCTCGGCGAAGGGCGCCGGCTCGGGCGCCGCCCCCAGCCGCCGCAGCAGCTCGCCGCAGCGTTCGGGCATCACCGGGTGCAGCAGCGTCCCCACGATGCGCAGCGCCTCGGCGGCGTGGTAGAGCGTGACCGCGGTGGCCTCGCGGCCGCCGGGCTGCTTGACCGCCTTCCAGGGCGCCTTCTCCTCGAGGTAGCGGTTCACCGCGCCCGAGAGCTGGCGCACGGCGCCGATCGCGCCGTTGGGATGATAGCGCGCGATCTCCTCGGCGACCCGCGCGGCCACTTCCCCCGCCAGCGTCTTGAGGGCGCGCTCCGCCTCGCCGTAGCCCTGGCCCGTGGGCAGCTTGCCCTCGAACTGCGTCTCCACCAGCTTGGTGACGCGGTTGAGGCCGTTGCCGATGTCGTTGGCCAGCTCGGCGTTGTTGCGCTCGATGATGAGCCCTTCGCTGAAGGCGCTGTCCTGGCCCGGGGTCATCTCGCGCATGAGGAAGTAGCGCAGGACGTCCCGCCCGTAGAGATCCATCGTGTCCAGCGGCTTCACCACGTTGCCCTTGGACTTGCTCATCTTCGCGCCGGCATCGCCGAAGAGCCACCAGCCGTGGGCGAGGATCGTCTTCGGCAGCGGCAGGCCCGCGCCCATCAGCATGGTGGGCCAGTAGACCGCGTGCGTCGTGAGGATGTCCTTGCCGATCAGGTGCAGGTCGGCCGGCCAGAAGGCGTCGGTCTCGTCGCCGGCGAAGCCGAAGCTCAGCGCGCTGTAATAGTTGAGCAGCGCGTCGAACCAGACGTAGCAGACGTAGTCGTCATCGAAGGGCAGAGCAATCCCCCAACCGAGCCGCGACTTCGGCCGGCTGATGCAGAGGTCGCCCAGCGGCTGGCGCAGGAAGCCCAGCACCTCGTTGGCGCGCTTCTCGGGCACGATGAAGCCCGGGTTGGCCTCGATGTGATCGATCAGCGCCTGCTGGTACTGCCCCATGCGGAAGAAGTAGTTCTTCTCCTTGATGGACACCACGGGGTTGCCCAGCGGGCTTTGCCCGTCCACCAGCTCCTTCTCGGTGAAGAAGCGCTCCTCGGAGACGTCGTACCAGCCCTCGTAGTCGTCCGCGTAGATCTGGCCCTCGTCCCAGAGCTGCTGCAGCACACGCCGCACCACGGCCTTGTGCTCGGCCATGGTCGTGCGGATGTAGAAGTCGTTGCTGATGCCCAGGCGCCGCCAGACCTCGGCGAAGCGCGGGCTCATCGCGTCGGTGTGCTGCTGCGGGCTGATGCCGCGCTTCTCGGCAGCCTGCTGCACCTTCTGGCCGTGCTCGTCCGTGCCGGTGAGGAAGCGCGTCTCGTCGCCCATGAGACGGTGGTAGCGCGCGAGCACGTCCGCCAGCACCGTGGTGTAGGCGTGGCCCAGGTGCGGTTCGTCGTTGACGTAGTAGATCGGCGTGGTGACGTAAAAGCGCGACATCGGCCCCCTCCCGGCGGCAAGAGCCGGTAATCTAGCCCAAGCGCCGCGGGGGGTCAACTCGGGCGGGTCTTGCCTGCGGGGGCCGCCGCGCCTACACTGCGGCCATGTCCACCGCGCACTCCGCAGGCCGGCCTTCCCAGGCCGCGGACGCCGAGCCCCGCCCCGAGCTCTCCGTCGTCATCCCCTGCCTCAACGAGGCCGGCTCGCTGCCCTCGCTGCTGGCGGAGCTGCAGGCCACCTTCGACGCGGCCGGCGTGCCGGCCGAGTTCATCCTCGTGGACGACGGCTCCACCGACGCCTCGCGCGCCCTCCTCCGCGAGGCCGCCCTGACCGAGCCGCGCCTGCGTCCCGTGTTGCGCGACGCCCGCGGCGGACAGACCCAGGCCCTCCACGACGGCCTGCAGATCGCCCGCGCCGACTGGGTGGCCCACCTCGACGGGGACCTGCAGAACGATCCCCGCGACCTCCCCGCCCTGCTCGCCAAAGCCCGCGAGGGCTACGACGCGGTCTTCGGCTTTCGCGCGGCACGCAGCGACTCGCTGTCGCGACGCCTTGCCAGCCGGGCGGCCAACGCCATCCGCAAGTGGGTGCTGCGCGACAGCATCGTCGACATCGGCTGTTCGACCCGCGTGCTGCGCCGCGACGTGCTGACCACGCTGCCCCCGCTCCCCGATCTGCACCGCTATCTGCCCGCGCTGGTCGAACGGGCGGGCTGGCGCATCCTCCAGGTGCCGACGCGGCATCGACCGCGGCAGCACGGACAGAGCAAGTACGGCAACCTGGGACGCGCCCTGCGCGGCCCCGCGGACCTGCTGCGCATGGCGCGCCTCGCGCGACGTCTGCGCCGAGAAAGGCTGGGCTCCTGATGCAACTCGACGGCTGGCATGTCCTCGGCGGCGCGGCGCAGCTCGCCTTCGCCTCGCGCTTCATCGTGCAGTGGGTGGTGTCCGAGGCGCGCGGGCAGAGCGTGATCCCCGCCTACTTCTGGTACGCGAGCCTCGTGGGGGCCGCCGGACTGCTGGTCTATGCGCTGCACATCCGCGATCCCATCTTCACCATCGGGCAGGCCTTCGGCTTCGTGGTCTACATCCGCAATCTCGCCCTGCGCCGCCGGGTTCGCGCCGCGTGAGCCGGCGCCGGGTCCTCCTCGCCGTGGCCGCTGGCCTGCTCTGGCTCGCGGGGCTCGCCACGACGCCGCTCTTCGAGAGCACGGAGGGGCGCTACGGGTCCGTCGCCGCGGAGATGCGGCGCGGCGGCGACTGGCTGGAGCCGCACTTCAACGGCCTGGTCCACCTCACCAAGCCGCCGCTCGCCTACTGGGCCGGGGCGCTGGGCCTGACCCTGCTGCCCGACGGCGAGTTCGCGCTGCGCCTGCCCGCCACGCTGGCCTGGCTGGCGGGCGCCCTGCTGCTCTATCCGCTCGCGCTGGACCTCGGTCTCGATCGACGGCGCGCGCGCTGGGCGGCCTGGCTCGGCGGCACGGCGCCGCTCGCGATGGTGCAGGGGCACATGCTCAGCAGCGACGTCTTCCTCGCACTCGGCGTGATCCTCGCCTATCGCGGCGTGCTGTCGGCCGGGCCCGGCTGGCGACGTGCGCTCTGGACCGGCGCCGGCCTGGCCGTCGGGCTGCTGGCCAAGGGACACATGGTGCTCTTCTGGTGCTGGCTACCGCTCGCCGTCGGGTTGCCCCTGGCGCGGGAACCGCGGCGATTGCTGACGCTGGCCCATCCCCTGACCTGGCTGCTCCTGCTCGGGCTCGGCCTCCCCTGGTTCGTGGCGGAGATCCTGCGGCACCCCGGACTCCTGCACTACTGGATCTGGGGCGAGACCGAACAGCGCTACCTCAGCACGGCGCACGGCCGCGCGGAGCCCTGGTGGTACTTTCTCGCGCTGACGCCGGCGGCGCTGCTGCCCTGGCTGCCCGAGGCTGCGCGTGGCCTGTGGCGAGGGCTGCGCGACCGGCGGCGCGCCACGCTCGTCGCCTGGGCGCTGCTGCCGCTCTTGCTGCTCAGCCTCAGCGGCAGCAAGCGTCCCAACTATCTCCTGCCCCTCGTGCCGCCGCTGGCGCTGATGGCCGCCGCCGCGCTTCCCGAAGGCGGCCTGCGCGGGCTGCGCTGGCGCACGGGGCTCTGGGTGGGACTGGCGATCCTGGCCCCTCTGGTGCTGGGCCTGCGCTCCGACTGGACGCCGCCCACGCGCGCGCTCGTCCGCGCGGCCAAGGCAGAGGGGGGGCCGCTGGTGGCCTATCGGGTCATGCCCACGGCGCTTTCCTACTATTGGGGATCGCCGGTGCCGGTGCTGGAACGTGAGCCCACGGGCCCCTTCGACTCGCCCGCGGCGCTCGCCCGCTGGGCGCCCACGGACCCCATCGTGCTGACCGCGGCCCTCGAGGCGGGTGGAGCGGTGCTGGCCGGCTCCGGGGATGACCAGGCGCTCGAGCGCGCCACGGGGATCGCTCTGCGGCCGCGCGCGCGAGCGGGCCGACTGGCGCTCTGGTGCCGAGAGGTGCCGGGCGGCACGCCCTAGGCCCTCCGCTTGACCCCTCCCGGCGCGAATGCTAGCTTCCGACGTCCCCCGGAATCGGAGAACCTCAATCAGGAGAAGAACATGGCGGACAAGGAGACCGTGGTCACCCTCAAGACCAACCGGGGTGACATCGCCCTGCGCTTCTTCCCCGGCACGGCGCCGGAGCACGTGAAGAACTTCATCTGGCACGCCGAGAACACCTACCCCGGCTGCACCTTCCACCGGGTGATCCCGGGCTTCATGATCCAGGGCGGCGACCCGAACACCAAACCCGGCGCCAAGGGCATCCCCGGGACGGGCGGGCACAGCTACAAGGGCCCGGGCACGCAGCTCAAGGCGGAGTTCAACGAGCGTCCCCACGTGCGCGGCACGCTGTCCATGGCGCGCTCGCAGGATCCGAACAGCGCCGGCAGCCAGTTCTTCATCATGCACGAGGCCGCGCCCTTCCTCGACGGCCAGTACAGCGTCTTCGGCGAGGCGATCACGGGACTCGACGTGGTCGACGCGATCGTCAGCGCCGACACCGACGGCAACGACCGCCCCCGGGAGGACCAGCGCATCGAGAGCGTCACGGTCGAGGAGTGGGACGGCGACCAGGTGCAGGCGGCGCTCAGCGCGCTCGCGAAGGAGGGGCGGTGAGGCACGTCGCCCTGCGGGTGGCCGTCCTCTTCGCGCTTGGTCTCGCCGGCTGCGCGGGTAGCGCGGGTCGGGAGCCGGCCACCGAGCAGGTGGTCGTCCTGAGCGTGGCGCAGGGGGACATCGTCCTGCGCTTCTTCCCCGAGACGGCGCCCGAACACGTGAAGAACTTTCTCTGGCACGCGGCGCACACCTATCCCGGCTGCACCTTCCACCGCGTGATCCCGGGCTTCATGATCCAGGGCGGCGATCCCAACAGCAAGGACGACGACCCCGCCAACGACGGCATGGGCGGCGATAGCTACCTGGGCGAGGGCACGACCCTGCCGCCCGAGTTCAGCGCGCGGCGGCATCGGCGCGGCATCCTGTCCATGGCGCGCGCGACCGATCCGGCCAGCGCGGGCAGCCAGTTCTTCATCATGCACGGCGAAGCGCCCCAGCTCGACGGCCAGTACAGCGTCTTCGGCGAGGTGATCGACGGCATCGAGGTCGTCGACGCCATCGCGAACGTCGTCCGCGACGACCGCGACCGCCCCGTGGAGAACCAGACCATCCTCGCCGCGCGCGTGGAGGACTGGCCCACGGCCAAGGTGGAAGCGGTCAAGGAGGAGATGACCGCGGCCGACCCCGCGGCACCCCGATTCTGAAGCGGTCGGCGGGAACCCCCGCCGGACCGGGGCATTGACACGGCTCGCAGCGCGACCGCAATCGAAAGGTGAACCGATGACCCGAACCCAACGCATCCTGCTGCTGCCCCTGTTCGCCCTCGCCCTCGTGGCGGGGATGGCAGGATTCGCGGCGGCCGACGAGAGCGCCACCGAGCCGGTGGTGACGCTCGTCACCAGCCGGGGCGACATCGTCCTGCGCTTCTTTCCCGACAGCGCCCCGGAGCACGTGAAGAACTTCCTGACGCACGCGCGGAGCGGGCTCTACACGGGCACCCTGTTCCACCGCGTGATCCCCGGGTTCATGATCCAGGGCGGCGATCCCAACAGCAAGGACGAGGACCCGAACAACGACGGCATGGGCGGCTACAGCTACAAGGGCCCGGGCACGAGCCTGCCGGCGGAGTTCAACGACCGTCACCACACGCGGGGCATCCTGTCCATGGCGCGTTCGCGCGACCCAGACAGCGCGGGCAGCCAGTTCTTCATCATGCACGGCGACGCGCCCTTCCTCGACGGCAAGTACACCGTGTTCGGCGAGACCATCGACGGCATCGAGGTCGTGGACGCGATCGTGAACACGCCGCGCAACGACCGCGACCGCCCGAACGAGGACCAGAAGATCCTCGAGGTGAAGATCGAGGACTGGCCCACCAGCAAGGTGGAAGAGACCAAGGCCGCGATGTGGGCCGCCGACGGCGACAAGGACAAGTAGCACCCTCATCGGTCCGGAATGCTCGCACGGGGAGCGGCGTCGCCGCTTCCCGTGATCTTTTTGATGCGAAGGGTCACGCGCCGAAGCGCGACTCGTACTCCCCGTCACTGTGCGTCGCGCGGACACCGGCAAGCAGCCGCACCGTGTTCACCGCGCGACGCGATCTTGAAGGGAGTACCCATGAACTTTCGCACTACCGCGGCGCTGGCCGCCCTCGCTCTGGCCACCGTGCTGAGCGCGAGCGCGAGCGCCACCAACTACGAAGTGACGGTGGAGAACCTCATCCCCGGCGGCCTCGACACCGGCCAGCCGTTCTCGCCTCCGGTCTGCGTCGTCCACAATGCCGGCTACTCGCAGTGGGCGCCCGGCGCGATGGCCTCGCCGGGACTCGAGATCGTCGCCCGCGAGGGCGATCCCACGACGCTGGCCGCCGAGGCCATGGGCGACGCGAACGTCTACTCGGTGGTCGTGGGCAGCGGGCCTTTCTTCGGCTCGCAGAGCATCATGATCGAGGGCAACCCCGGCGACCTCTTCTCGGTGGCCTGGATGCTGGGCCGCACCAACGACCTCTTCGCGGGCCTCTACGACATCGTGCTGCCGGCCAGCGGCTCCATGTCCATGGACACCGACGTCTGGGACTCGGGCACCGAGGTCAACACGGGGATGATCGAGGACCTCGGCTTCTACGGCAACCCGAACACGGGACCGGACGAGGACAACCCGATCAGCATGATCAGCAGCTACAGCGTGGTCAACGATCCGACCTACGGCGTGCTGACCTGGAACTTCCCGCCCTCGGCCAGGGTCACCATCACCGTGATGGATCCCACGCCCACGGACGAGACCAGCCTCAGCGCGGTCAAGTCGCTCTATTGATGAAGTGATCCGGGCCGGCCAGTTGCGGCGGTGATGCGGCTGCGGTGACGGCGGTTGGGGAGGCGACGCCTCCCTAGCCGATCCGTCAGCCACCACCGCCGCAGCTGGGCGCCGGCGCCCCGCCGCTGCCGGAGCCGCCGGTGGCGAAGCTGGACAGCAGGCGACGGGGACCCTTGGCCTCGCAGCGCGGGCAGGCCAGGGTGGGCTCGAGCTCGTCGCGCCGGCTCATGCTGAGCAGGGCCGTGAACTTCTCGCCGCACTCGCGACACTCGTACTCGTAGAAGGGCATGTCGTCGCTCCCCGTTGGCGTTCAGGCAGAAGCTAGCGGGTGAATGCCATTTACGCCAGGCTCAGCGCGCCGCGTCGATCACCCCCGCGTCGATCCACCAGATGGCCGGATTGCTCACGCCCGGCTCCGCCTGAAGCTGATGCAGGGACCGCGCCGTCATGCCCTCGTCGCCGAAGGGGGCGGACCGCGGACGGGTGGCCATGAAGAAGAGCACGCGGCCGTCGGGCGACAGCGAGGCCGAGTACTCCAGGCCGCCGGGCGAGTTCACGCGCGGCCCCAGGTTGTGGGGCCCCTCCCATCCGCCCTCGCCGTCCGGGAAGCAGACGTAGTAGTCGGTGCGCCCCAGGCTGTCGTCGCGCCCGAAGGTCGGGACGACGAGGAAGCGCTCGTCGGGATCGACGAAGGCGTTGAACACGTTCGGCGTCGAGTTCACGGCCTCGCCCAGGCGCTCGGGTTCCGCGTAGCCGCCATCCGGCAGACGGCGGCTGCGGTAGATCCCGCCGGAGCGGGTCTCGGCGTCCTCGCGCGTGAAGTAGAGGGTGCCGTCGCGGGTCGTCGACGGGAAGTACTCGGCCGAGTCGCTGCAGATCGGGGCGCCCAGGTTTCGCGGTTCGGTCCAGCCGCGGCCCGCGCGTTCCATCACCCAGATGTCGGCGTCGCCCGGCTCGGTCTCGCCGGCGGCCGGATCGGGGCGGTCGGACATGAAGAAGAGCCGCGTGCCGTCGGGGCTGACGTGCGGCTCCAGGTCCTTCCAGTCGGGGTTCGCCGCCCAGGGCGCGACCTCGGGCGCGGACCAGCGGCCGTCGTCGCCACGGCGCGTGACCATGATCGTGCTGTAGTCGAAGTTGCCCAGGACGACGCCGAAGTAGATCTCGCCGCCGTCGGGCGTCATGGCGAGGTCGCGGGTGTATAGCGCCGTGGAGACGATCCCGGGTGCGAAGAGCGCCGCGTCCGCGCCGGGGGCGGGCGGCGTCTGACCGAGGTAGTCGCCGCGCGGCACGAGACCGTGGGGCGCGCAGGCGTTGAAGGACAGTGCGATGACGACGAGCAGGGGCAGTTGAGTGCGCATGGCGTTCCGCTCCGGATGGCGTGGCGGGGAAGCCGGCCGCGGGAAGGATAGCGCGCGCCGACGGTCGCGTTAAGCGCGAATCTCCGCCGCGCCGACGAACTCGCGCAGAAACCAGGCGTGGACGCGGGGATCGTCGGTGAGCTCCGGGTGGAAGGCCAGAGCCAGCAGCTTGCCCTCCCGCAGGGCCACGGGCTCGCCGCGGAAGCGCGCGAGGACGTCGACGCCCTCCCCCACGCGCGTGATGCGCGGCGCGCGGATGAAGATGGCCTTGAGCGTGGGCGCGCCGGGGGAGCCGTCGGGCGCGGGCAGCGGCCAGTCGAGCTCCTCCTGGAAGCTGAAGACCTGGCGTCCCCAGGCGTTGCGGGCGACGTCCACGTCCAGCAGGCCGAAGGGCGGCGCCGGCAGGTGGTTCGCGCTGCGCGCCAGCAGGATGAGCCCCGCGCAGGTGGCGAGCACGGGACGCGCGGCGAGGAACTCGGCCAGCGGTGCGCGCAGGCCACCCGCGGCCAGGAGATGGGTCATGGTGCTGGACTCGCCGCCGGGGAGGACGATGGCGTCGAGGCCGTTGAGATCGGCCGCCGTGAGCACGGGGCGCGCCGCCGCGCCCAGCGACTCCAGCCGCCGCAGGTGCTTCTCCACCGCGCCCTGCAGGGCGAGCACGCCCACCGTGGGCATGCGCTACCAGCCGCGCGTCTGCAGGACCTGATCCTGGGGAATCTCGGCCATGTCGAGGCCGCGCATGGCCGCGCCCAGCCCCTCGGAGATGCGCGCGAGACGGTCGGCGTCCTGCCAGTGGGTCGTGGCCTCGACGACCGCCTTGGCCATGCGCTCCGGATCGGACGACTTGAAGATGCCCGAGCCGACGAAGACCGCCTCCGCCCCCAGCGTGCGCATCAGCGCCGCGTCGGCGGGCGTGGCCACGCCGCCGGCGGAGAAGTTGGGGACGGGCAGCTTGCCCGACTCGGCCACCTGTTTCACCAGCGCGAAGGGCGCGCCGAGTTCCTTGGCGGCGGCCATCAGCTCGCCCGCGTCCAGCTGCGTCAGGCGACGGATCCCGCCCACCACCGCGCGCAGATGCCGCACGGCCTCCACGATGTTGCCCGTGCCGGCCTCGCCCTTGGTGCGGATCATGGCCGCGCCCTCGCCGATGCGCCGCAGCGCCTCGCCCAGGTCACGGCAGCCGCAGACGAAGGGCACCTTGAACTCGTGCTTCCAGACGTGATTCGCATCGTCCGCCGGCGTGAGCACCTCGGACTCGTCGATGAAGTCCACCTCCAGCGCTTCGAGTACCCGGGCCTCGGCGATGTGCCCGATGCGGCACTTCGCCATGACGGGGATGTTCACGGCGGCCTGGATCTCGCGGATCATGCGCGGGTCGCTCATGCGGGCGATGCCGCCGTCGGCCCGGATGTCCGAAGGAATGCGCTCGAGGGCCATCACCGCGGCGGCGCCGGCGTCCTCGGCGATCTTCGCCTGCGCGGCGTTGGTCACGTCCATGATGACCCCGCCCTTGAGCATCTCGGCGAGTCCGACCTTCTCCTCGAAGGTGCTTACTTTCATGATGGCCTCCGGAAGCGGGAAACGGCGGAGCCGCGGCCGATCGGCCGCACGGGGATATGATAAGAAGGGGGCCCGGGGGTGTCAATGCGCCCCGGGCCCCTCAACTCTCTGCGCTACAAGACCTTAAGCTCTAGTGGCCGTGGCCGGCATGCTCGGCGCAACCGCTGCAGTAGAACTTGCCGTCCATTTCCTTGGCGTCCGCCTGGGCGACCTTCATGCCGCACCCGGCGCACTGCACCATGGCGGTCTCGAAGCCCATCTTGGCCGCGCAGCCGGCGCAGTAGAACTTGCCGTCGTGCTCGGTCGCATCGGCCTTGGCGATCTCCATGCCGCAGCCGCCGGCGCAGGCGACCATGTCGCCATGGTCGTGCATGTCGCCGGCCATCTTGGCCGCGCAGCCGGCGCAGTAGAACTTGCCGTCGATCTCCTTGGCCGCCGACTTGGGCATCTCCATGCCGCATCCGCCGGCGCACTGGACCATGGCGTCCGCCTGCTTGGCGCAGCCCTGGAGGCCGTTGACGGCCAGCACGCCCATGGCCAGCAAGGCAAAGAGGATCAGAATCCGTTTCATGCGGGCTCTCCTTCCCGGTTCGTCACACCGCGATCAGTGTGGCCTTGGATGCCGGCGACGTCAAACAGGATTCGGCCGGCCTCGGTCTTTCGCTGCGGCGCGTATCCCGGTCGCGCACCTTCTGTTCTGCCTGCGAGCGAGTGGTCGTCTTGGCCGTGCACTCTGCCCGCGAGCAGGTGCGTGTGCGGGTCGCGCACCTTCCGGACGCTAGCGAGCCCTGTGTCCGGGTCGCGCGCCTTCGAAGCGGCGCGCGAGAGGACACAGGCTCGCTACTTTAGGAGTACGAGCTTCTGCCGCTCTCGCGACACCCCCGCGCGGAATTCCGCGAAGTAGATCCCGCTGGCCTGCGGGCGGCCCGCGCCGTCGCGGCCGTCCCAGACCACCTCCTGCGGCCCGGCGGGCTGAAGTCCGTCGACGAGCACGGCGAGTTCACGGCCCAGGATGTCGTGCACGCTGAGCCGCGCGCGCTGCGGCGCCGCGAGGGAGTAGCGGAGCGTCGTGGACGGGTTGAAGGGATTCGGATAGGCCCGCGCCAGCCCGGTGACCGAGGGCGCCGGGTCGGAAGTGCCCGTGACGTCCCCGGGGTAGCCCATCAAGCGGCTGAGGACCATGAGCGGAAGCTGACGGACGTAGTCCGGGTCCACGTTGCCATAGCCGGTGTCGCGAAGCGTGGCGTAACCGAACGGCGTCAGGAGAGCGCGCGTCGCGTGGCCGCCGGCGTTGGTGCTGTCGCCGTCGCCTTCCGGATCGAGAGCGTAGGTCCCGGCCACGGTGCCGGAGCCGCCGTCGTCGGCCCAGGTGAAAGCGGTCTCCACCAGCGGGTCCACGACGGGTCGAATGCCGGAGAATTCGCGCAGGTCGGGGCAGCCGCCGTCGGCGATGAAGTCCGGGGTCCCGCCGAGGTAGGCGAGCAGCGGATGGCTCGCGAGCACGCTGGGCGTGAGGATGCCGGTCTGCTGCTGGTAGCTGCCGCCGTGGAGCTCGGCGCCGAGCAACTCCGCGAGGTAGGGCGAGCCGTCGTCGATGTCCTCCGCCACGTGATCGCCCATGATCCACAGGCCGGCGTCGACGGTGCTGGCCGCCAGCCAGTCCTGGAGCAGCTGGCCCTCGTCCGCCCGGTCGCGTGGCCCGAGACCCGTGATCAGCGTGTTCGCCCCGGTGCTGCCGTTGTCCCAGAGGATCGCGCGGTATCCGGACAGCGAGGCGAGGCTCGCCTGCGTGCCCAGCGAGTTGAGGTATTCGCCCCCCGGCGCGTTGGCCGTGAAGCGGTCCACCTGGGCGCTCAGTCCGTTCGCGGCGAAGGCGAGCTCCCAGGCGTCCAGCAGATCGCCGCCCTTGTCGACGAGGAGCAGGTTGTGCCCCGCCGTGGGCAGGCAGCTCACGTGGAAGTACGCGCGGGCCGCGGGGTCGGCGGCGCGGGCGTCTCCGGGTGCGAGCGCCTCCTTGCCGTCCACGGCCAGGCCGCGCAGGAAGTACTCGATCCTGTCGCCGGGCAGGAAGTAGGCGTCGTTGAAGTCGAAGGCGTAGTAGTCGGGAAGGAACGGCCGATCCCAGACCAGCTCCGCCTGCATGGTGCACCATGGCCCGTCGTCCAGGGTCATGACGCCCGCCCAGGGCGACCAGATGCCGTCGGCCGCGTCGGGATCCGCCATGGTCGGATCGGTGGAGCCGGCGTGCGGGCCGTCCACCACGCGCCAGAAGAGCCGCAGTTCGGGGCGCGGTTCGCCGGCGAGGCCGTTGAAGGTCTGGGCGACGCCGCCGTGGGCGTCG
This sequence comes from Candidatus Latescibacterota bacterium, assembly GCA_020633725.1. Classification (NCBI taxonomy): domain Bacteria; kingdom Pseudomonadati; phylum Candidatus Latescibacterota; species Candidatus Latescibacterota bacterium. The sequence goes on along the minus strand of JACKDC010000002.1, from coordinate 472,684 downwards.
AGGCCCAGCGTGAAGCCGAGCGAATCGCCGGCCACGTGGCTCATGGTGTTGTTCAGCTGGACGAGATCGCGCGCGCTGTCGATGCGCACCGTGCCGTCGCCGTCCACGTCGAAGGCGTCCTGGAAGCGCCCGGCCGGGAGCACGTCGAAGGCCGCGGGACCGCCGTCCAGGATCGCCACGGTGATGTTGTCGATGTAGGGCGTCCCGTGGTGGTGCTGGCCGTCCCCGTAGATGTTGCAGAAGAAGGGGCAGGCGTCGACGACGCCGATGTCGACCACGATGCCGCCGGTGTCGCCCACACCGTCACCCATGATCTGGTGCAGGGTGTAGGTGAAGTCGAGCGCGTAGTGCCGCCACTGCGTCTCTTCCCCGAAGTAGAGATTGTTGTCGGCGGTTCTGACGTAGCAGTTCGGATCCTCGCCGCTCCCCGCGGAGATGGCCGCCTGGAAGAAGACCACCTGCTCCAGGGGCAGATCCAGGTAGACGTCGGCGGAGACGATGAGCCGCGAGCTGGCGTCGAGGTTGAGCGGCTGTCCGTACTGGTCGCGGCTCAGCACCGGGCTGCGCACGTAGTTCCACATGAAGGGCGGTCCGTAGGGAACCACGCCGTCGGGCCAGCCGGGCTCGGGGAGCGAGGGGTCGAAGAAGGTCCAGTAGTAGCTGCCGTTGTTCACGCAGCTGTCCTGGGTGTTCAGTCCATGACGAAGCGTCGCGAAGTCGCCCGCGCCCGGCGCGCCGGCTACGAGGCTCATCGCGGCGGGGAGCTGGCCGTCCTCGAAGTCCGCGGCGAAGCGTTCGGCGCCGTCCACCGTGACCACGATGTTGTCCAGCCAGACCGCGCCGATGTCGGTGGGGAACTGGCCGTCCTGGTCGGCGAAGGAACCGTCGGACGTGAAGCGGAAGATCACGGCGTCGAGGCTGTCGCCGTCGGCCTGCGCAGCCGGCAGCGTGAGCGTGTACGGCGCGTAGGGGCTGGCCAGGTAGTCGTTGTAGGTGGCGATCAGCTGCTCGCCGCCGCCACGCCACCGGGCGATGACCTCGAGATAGTCGTAGACGTCCCCCTCGAACCAGGTCGACATGCCGAAGTCGAGCTGGAGCGCGCTGCCCACGGGCGCCCCCTCCAGGTCGATCACCGCGCTCTGGATCCAGTTCAGCCCGTAGCCGCTGGGGTGGACCCAGTTGCACTGGTCCAGCTCGCCGCACCAGAAGGAGTAGTCGTTCGCGGTGTCGCCAGGGTCGAAGGGCGCCGCGCCGCTCATGTCGGTGTCGTGCCCGGCGGTGACCGCGGTCTCGGTCACATGCCAGTGGACGTTCTGGTCGAGCACCGATGCGTCGACGCCGGTCCAGCCCGCGGGGTCCGGCGAGCCGTCCGCCGCGTCGAAGCTGAAGCCGCGGGCGACGGTCCCGGGACTGCCGAAGCTGCCCGGACCGCTGGCCGCGAACAGGAAGAGCGTGTCCGCGCGCACGCTGAGGGATGAGGCGGGAACCGGCTTCAGCGCGGTCGGGGTGGGCGCGCGATCGCGCGCCGAGGCGGGCGTGACCGGCAGCGAGAGCAGTCCCACGACGAGAGGCGCGATCGCGAGCGAGCGCCGCATCGAAGAAGCGAACATGATGACCTCCGGCGGAGGCCGGCGGCGAGCAGGGACCTTCAGGAGGGGACTGAGACTCCGACGCGCTACGCATCCGACCCGGTGTGAGTTGAGCGGGGAAGCTCACCGTGCTTTCAATTCTATCCTCAGCCATCGCGCCGAGAAAGAGGAATCGGCCATGCCGGATTACGGGGTCCAGATGCCACGCATCAAGAAAAACCGGCCTCCCGGAGCGGGGAGGCCGGCGCGTCGCTGACTGGCAGCGATGGCTTAACTGGCGTGCTCGGCCAGGCGCTTGCCCACCTGGCTGTTGCGGATGCGGCTGAGGGCCTTGACCTTCACCTGGCGCACGCGCTCACGGCTGATGTTCAGGTCCTTGCCGATCTCCTCGAGCGTCATCGGCTCACGGGCGCCGAGCCCGTAGTAGTTCCGCAGGATCATCGCCTCGCGGGGGCTCAGCGAATCCAGCGCCGCCTCGATCAGGCTGTGGAACTCGCTCATGTCGAGGTTCTCGGCCGGGCTGGGCTGATCCTCGTCCTCGAGCGTGTTCAGGAGGATGTGATCCTCCTCGGTGCCGAGCGGCTCGTCCAGCGAGCGGTAGGTGTTCGTCGCCAGCTCGATCTCGTTGATCACGGACTCGGCGATGCCCAGCGCCTTGGCGAGCTCGGCCTTGGTTGGCTGACGGCCCAGCTGCTCCCACAGCGCCCGGTTCCGCTTGCGGATCTGGTAGAGGATGTTGGCCTTGTTCATGGGCAGGCGGACGATGTTGCCCTGCTCCACGATGGCCTGCATGATCGACTGACGGATCCACCAGACGGCGTACGAGATGAACTTGAAGCCCTTCTTCTCGTTGAAGCGATAGGCCGCCTTGATCAGGCCGAGGTTGCCCTCGTTGATCAGGTCGAGCAGGCTCAGGCCCTGGCCGACGTACTGCTTGGCGATGGACACCACGAACTTCAGGTTCGCGGTGATCATCTCCTCCAGCGCCTTTTCGTCCCCCTCGCGGATGCGCACCGTGACGGCGGCTTCCTGCTCGCGGCTCAGGCTCTGGAAGTCACCGATGGACTGCAGGTAAGCGTTGAGGGTCTCGCTCTCGGCCTGATTCTGAAAGACTCCAGCCATTTCTTCGCCCCTGTGGATGAACCCTGGGAGAGTTCTGCCGTTCCGGTTTATCGTGCTGAATTGTGAAGGTTGTCACAACTCGGCACCGGGAGTATCACGGATCGACGCGCTCAAGTCAAGTGCAAAGCAAAACGCCGGCCCTTCCGGAAAGTTCCATCCACCCTCACAAGAAACGCTGTTGACTGCACTTACGGACCTGACGCCGTACAACTATCCCGGATTCCTTGCGCTATGCTCAGAGATTCAGATGATTCTTGGCGTATTTCCAGGAATTAAGGGCTGACAAATCCCTAACAGCTTGGCTTCGGTATAGAGGATTTCACTGCAATCCGCCACCCGCCAGGACCCAGAGCCAGTCATCCTGCAGCAGATACTGCCGGGCCAGTGCGGCAAGTTCTGCCGGCGGAATGGCCCGTTGCTTCGCCACGCGGCCCTCGCTCCCCGCGAAGGGATCCAGCCCCAGGTGCTCGCGCAGCCCGAGCTGGTAGGCCTGGTGGATCCTAGAGAGATCCCGCATGAGCTCGCGCCCCCAGCGCCCGTTGACGGCGCGGAAGACCTCCTCCGCGCTCGGCGGCTCGGCGCCCATGCGCTCCAGCTCGGCCTGCATGCCGGTCCGCGCCTGTTCCAGGTTGTCCGCGCCGGTGGACATCTGCAGCGTGACCTGCCCGTAGCCGTGCTCCCCCGCCGCCAGGCCCGGCACCAGGCGCAGGCCCGCTCCGACCGAATAGGCGAGCCCCTGCTTCTCCCGCAGCTCCAGCGCCATCCGGGCCGAGAGGACGTCCACCAGCACCTCCAGGCCGTCGGGCAGATCGCCCGCCGGAGGCGTGAGCCGCGCGGCGATGAGCGCGACCTGGGCCTTGTCCTCCATGGGGTGGCGCAGCTCGCCGGGTCCCGGCTGCAGCGCGCTGGCGGGCAGTGCGAGCGGCTCCTCGGGCCGCGTCAGGGCGCCGAAGCGCTCGCGCACGATCCCGCGCAGGCGCTCCAGCGGCAGGCCGGAGACCACCGAGAGGACCATCCGCGCCGGGTCGAAGTAGCGGGGATGGAAGTCGCGCAGCTGCGCGGCGTCGATCGCGGCGATGCTCTCGGCCGTGCCCTCCACCGGGCGGCCCAGGGGGCCGTCCGCGTAGGTCCAGGCGGCCAGCGCTTCACGCGCCACCTCGCTCGGCCGCGGGCTGCCCATCCGCAGCGACGCCAGCATGCGCCCCTTCTCACGGTCCACGGCCGCGTCGGGGTAGGTGGCGTTGCCGACCAGTTCGGCCAGCAGGGCCAGGCCCTCGGCCGCGGATTCGTCCAGCAGCTCCAGGCGCAGGAAGGAGAAGTCCTGCCGCGTGTAGTAGTCGTCGAAGGGGATCCAGGGATTGTCCCCGACCTTGAGCGTGGCGCCCAGCGAGGAGAGGATGCCCGCGATCGCGGCCTCGTCGTGCTCGCGGGTGCCGCTGGACAGAAGGTTGTGGGCCAGCGCCACCATGCCCTCGCGGCCCTCCGGCTCGGCGTCCGAGCGCCCGCGGATCAGCAGATGCGCGGCGCAGACCTGGCTCGCCGCGTCCGAGCGCAGCAACACCGTGAGGCCGTTGTCGAACACGAGACGCTCCTCGCCTCCGGCGCCCTGCGGGCTCCCGCTGGCCAGCGCGCCCGCCGGCGCCGCCGCGGGCGGGATGGGCAGCTGCGCGGTGCTCGGCAGCACGTGGAAGTCGGCGAGCGGCGGGCCGCCGGGGATCGACGTCGCCGTCGAGTCCGCGTCCTGCCCGCTCCAGATCACGCGAGGCGCGCCCGCCAGGAGGCTGCGCTCCAGCGCGCCGCGGAGCGCCGCCGGCGAGAGCGTCGCCAGGGAGGCGTCGTAGCCGGCGAGGAAGGCGTAGCCGCCCAGGTGCAGCTCGGCGGACTTCATCATCGCGTAGTAGTGGTAGGTGTCCTGCAGGAAGACGTCCTCCACGCGCAGGCCATGCGCGACCTCCGCGGTCCAGGCCGCGTCGGGGACCCAGGTGGCGAGGCCGGCGAGCCGTTCCGCGAGGAGCCGGGAGAGCTCGCCGACGTTCTGGTCGCCGATGTCCAGGGTCAGCGTGAAGAGGCTGAAGTCCGCGAAGGGCTCGACGCTCGCGCTCAGCTCGAGGACGCGCCCGCCCTCGTCGTCCACCCGCAGCGGCGAGCGGTGCTCGTCGCCGAGCATGCCGGCCAGGGCGAGCTGCGCGGCGTAGTCGCCGTCCCGCAGCGCCGGCGCCAGCCAGGCGAGGTCCAGTCGCGGCGTGCCCTCCTCCGCCCGGTAGACGCGGAACTCCGGCTCCTCGGACCACATGGGACGCACCCGCCGCGGCGTGGCCGCCGCGCGCCCCGGCACGATGCCGAAGATCGAGTCCACGAGGGCGAGCGCCGGCTCGCTCTCGAAATCCCCCACCAGGAACAGACGGCAGTTGCCGGGCTGATAGCGGGACCGGTAGTAGGCCATCACCTGGTCGCGCTGAAGCCGCTCGATGGTCTCCACCGTGCCCAGGATGGGATGGTCGTAGGGCGTGCCGTCGAGGAAGAAGCTGCCCCGCGCGAGATCGCCGCGGTAGCTGCCGCTGTCGTAGTCCTTGTTCATCTCCTCGATGACGACGCGCTTCTCCTTCTCGAACTCGTCCGGGGGCAGCAGGGAACCGAAGAGCATGTCCGCCTGTATCTCCAGGCCTTGACGCAGGTACTCGCGGGGCACGAGCAGGATGTAGCAGGTGTACTCGCGGCGGGTCATGGCGTTGATGTAACCGCCGTAGGCCTTGATGCCCTCGTTGATGTCCTCCCGGCTCCGCGTGGCGGTGCCGTTGAAAACCATGTGCTCGAGGAAGTGGCTGGCGCCGTAGCTGGTCTCGTCCTCGAAGCGCGCGCCGGCGCCCACCGTGACGATGGACGCCACCATGGGCCCGCCGTGGGCTTCCTTGAAGAGGAGATCGAGTCCGTTGTCGAGATGGTGCTCCTGCAGATCCGCGGCGCCGACCGGCGCCACGATGACCGTCAGCAGCGCCACGACCCAGATCGAGATCGCCATCGTCCCACGAGTGCTGTGAAAGCCCATGCCCGGCTCCCCTGAAAGTGTTTGTGCCACCGGCGCCGTCCGCCTAGACTGCGCCGAAGCTGCCACAGCCGCCCCGCCGATGCAAGCCGGGGCGCCCGGACGCTCTCCCGTGAGGTTCAGCATGATGCAACTCCGTCGATGCCTGTCCCTGCTCGCGCTCGCCGCCCTGCCGGCGGCCGTGGCCCATGCCGCCGAGGCGATGCAGCAGTACGTCCAGCTCCAGGATGGCTCCGTGCTCCACGGCGAGGTCGTGAGCATGGACGCGGAACAGCTGGTGCTGCGCACCAGCTACGCGGACTCCCTCGCCGTTCCGCGCGATCAGATCAAGGCGATCCTGCTGGAGGATCCCCGCGGCGCGACCGCGGCCCCGCCGACCGCGCCCGCGCCGGCCCAGGAGGCCGCCCGGCCGGCGATGCAGGGCAGCGGCGAACTGGAAGTCGCCCTGATCGGCGACGTCCCGCGCTCCTCGGCCCGCTATCGCAGCCCCGCGGATCGCGAGCGCATGGTCGAACTGAACACGCTGCACCTCAAGATCTACGTCGACGGCGAGTTGCTCAGCGAGACCGAGGACGACAGCATCGAGAAGGAGTTCGCCGACCGCGGCTGGACCTTCCTGCGCAACCAGCACCAGTTCCCTCCCGTCACGCTCACGCTGCCGGCGGGGCCGCACCGCGTGCTGGTGGTGCTGGGCAACGAGCTGGACCGCATGGAGCAGGGCGAGAAGCAGTCCCAGCTCCTGTCGGCCGAGCTGGAGGTGCCGGAGGTGCTCGTGCGCCCCGACGAGAAGTCACGGCTCGTGATCTCCGGCGACGGCAGCCGCTTCAAGTACGGCAAGTACAAGCTGGAGCTGCTGAGCCGGCGCTAGGATCCGCTGGAGGACGGCTCGCCCGGGGACGCAGGTTCGGCGGGCGCTGGCGGCGCGATCGCGTCGCGGCGCAGGGTCAGGCGCAGCCGGTAGTCGGGGCGCACGGGGTCGCCACCCAGCCCCAGCCAGCCCTCGCCTGACAGCTCGACGCTGAAGACCTCCCCCCAGGCGAACTGCGCGCCGCCGCCGATCCAGCCGAGCTGGCGGCGCTTGCCGTCGTCGTACTGCAGGGAGCTGCCGCCGCGCACGAAGGCGGCAAGCCCCGCCGCCGGGAAGCGGCCGAGTCGCGCGTCCAGATTCCAGCGCTCGGGCCAGATGCGTTGATCGGCGGACGCGTCGAGTTCCGGGCCCAGCCCGCGCAGCTCGGTTCGCCAGCTCAGCGAAACCTGCAGCGGTGCGCGCGGCCCGCCGCCGGCCAGCAGCGCCAGGCGCCCGAACGCGCGCCGTTCCCCGAGGGGCGCGAGTTCCGGGGCCGCGAAGGGCAGCCACAGCTCGCCGCCCACGCGCAGGCGCGCGCCCTCGTCGCCGAGCACGCGCAGCCCCGCCCCCAGGAAGAGGTTGTCGCGCCCCGACCGCCCGCCGTTCGCATAGGACGAGTACAGCCAGGGCAGCGCGAGGCTCCAGCTTAGCTGCGTGCCGCGCGAACCGGCGTAGCGCAGCTGGAGGCGCTGGCCGGCCCAGTGCTGCGCACCGAAGGCCGTCGAACTGAACTCCAGACGACGCGCATCCGCGGGCAGCGGCGCGAGGCTCTCGAGCGGCGACTCCAGGAGAAGCAGGCGGGCGTGCGCAGACCGGCCCCCGAGCAGGACCAGTAGAACCACGCTGACGACGACACGGGCGCGCAGCGCGCCCGCGCTAGGCCTCGTTGCGGACGGCCTCGAGCAAGTTGACGTCGCCCTGGTTGAGGAACTGCACTTTGATGGCATGACGGTCCCCGGGCAGGATCAGCTTCTCCACCACGCGCCCGTAGTCGTTCCACGAGCGATGGTAGATGACGTCCCCCACCTCGTAGTTCCGCGAGGCGTCGTACTCATGGACCGACGCCTCGTCGATGCCGTCGAGGCTGAACGCCTCGGCCTCCGGGGCCGAGGCGCCTTCGTCCTCGCCCTCCAGCTTCATGTGAGGCAGGATTCCCTTGCAACGCGGGCACTTCAGCCAAGTGACCTCGTCTTCTCCGCCCTCTTCCACCACTTCCATGTCGAGGTGGTCCTTGCAAACGGAGCAGTACTGCTTCATGGAATCCTCTCTCCGCGCCGGCGGGCTACCTCATCCCCGGGAGCAACTTGCAGCACGTATCGGCCTCGTCCCAGACCATGTAGCGCATGCCGCACACCGGGCACGCGTAGCGCCCGTCGATGCGGCCTTCCTTCTCGGCCTTGGCGAGGAGTTTGTGGTACTTGACGTATTTCTTATTAGAATCCAGCTCACGTTCCAGGTAGGCAGACGTGGCAACGCCCGGATTCGTATTACTCATCGGCTCACCCTTTCCTTTGAGTAATGACTCGTCGCGGGGTGATTTCTCTCACCCTAGATATGGGGCCTTGGGTCCTGAAATGGACAGTAGCGCCCCAGATGTAGTGGACACACTATCCAATCGTCAAGAACATGTCAAGGGGAATGCGGGCGGACGCGGCGAACCGCCGCCAGGGCTGGCCAGGAGGGGTGTTCGCCCCGCTCGAACGCGGCGCCCACGGCGTAGGACGCGCCCGGCGGACTTTACTTATTGTTCGGGGGGAGTCCCAGCTCGACCAGGGTCCACGTTTCGCGGCTGGCCTCGGGGTCGCCGGCGAAGCGGCGGCCGCCGACCTCGCTCACCTTGCGCGCCTCCGTCAGCGCCTCGTAGCGCAGCCAGCCGCCGAAGGGAAGCTCGGGGATCATCCACGCCACGCCCTGCGTGCGGCGCTCCGTGCGCAGCGTGACGCTCGCGCTCTCCTGCACCGTGGTCGAGCTGTCCGTCAGGGCGTAGCGCTGGGCGGTCCAGTCGCGTCCGCCCAAGGTGACGGTGGAGTCGCTCGAGGCCGCGCCGCCCGCAAGGCTGGCCTCCATGGCCCGCAGCGCGTCGAACATCTCCACGTCGTCGGTCGCCAGCGGCAGCCACTCGCCGTCCTGCAGGCCCTCCATTCGCTCGAAGCGCTCGGCGTCGAAGACGCCCATGGGCTCGTCGTCGTCGGTCTGGTAGACGGCCCGGTAGGACGGCGCCCCGTCGATGCTGAGCAGGACCCCCCGGCGGCCGCCGCCGCGGTCGTCCGTGACCTCCACGCGGAAGCGCTGCTCCGCGCGCTGGCCCGCGCTGACGGTCTCCACGCGATAGGCCATGAAGAAGCCCGGCTCGAGGAGCGCCGAGGCGCTCCCCGTCCGGGCGATGAATCCGGCGGCCAGTCCAAGGCAGGCCGCCACGACAGCCGTTCTGCGCACGCCGTCCCCTAGTGCTTGATCTTCGCCCAGTAGCGGTCGAAGTCGAATTCGGGGCTGTTCGCGGCGTCGTGGCAGCGCAGGCACATGTCCTTGGGCGCCGCCATGGCGTTCGTGCTGCGGTCGTGCGCCGTCCCGTAGCCGTGGCAGGCTTCGCACTGCACGCCGGCCAGCATGGCCCGGTTCTGCGGATCGATCCCGTAGCCCCCGGGCTCCTTCCAGCCGGTCACGTGGCAGGCCACGCAGTCCGGGTTGTTGTCCTCGTACTTGGCTTCGAGCGTGGCCATTGCGTGCGCGTGCGCCGAGCTCTCGAACTTCTTCGCGATGTCCGCGTGGCAGCGTGCGCAGGTGTCCGTCCCCAGGTAGGTGTCCGTCACCGGCGCCGCGCTGAACTCCCGCGCCATCGTCTCGATCTCCTGCGCGCGCGTGTGCTCGACCTCGATCTCCGCCTTGAACGCGTTCACGCGCTCGGCGTAGCTCGGCTCCTCCGCGTAGTTCTTGTCCAGCTCGTGAATGAGCATCGGACTGAGCTCCACCGTGCCGTCGTCCTTCATCGTCAGCGTGATCTCGCCGAAGTCCTTGCCGCGGTTGGCCGCGGTGTACACGGGAACCCCCGCATCCGTCTCGGCAGGCACGCGCTGACTGATCGTCGCGTTGCCGTAGAAGATCAGATCGACGCCCTGCAGATCCTTGCAGCGCTCCAGCGCCTGCTCCCGGCGGCCGCCGAAGAGCAGGACCACCGCGTCGCAGCCCTCCGCATCATGGAGCGCCTTGACGCCGGCCGCCAGCGCGGGGGCGGGGTCGTCGAACTTCAGTCCGTTCGGCATGCTCTTGATGGCGCTCTGAAGGCGCGGATCCGTCACCGCGAGCACGCCCAGCTTCTTGTCGCCGTAGGTGAACACCTTGTAGGCCGGGTAGAGCGGCTTGCCGTCTTCCCCCACCAGATTGGCGCAAATCAGGCTGAGGCCGTGCTCCGCCGCGGCGCTGTTCAGCACGTCCAGGCCCAGGAAGAGATCCTGGCTCTGCACGGCCGCCGCACCTGTGCCCATCTCGCCCATCATGCTCAGCAGCATCTGCGACTGACGGTTCCACTGGCGATCGCCCTTGTTGGAAACGTTGTCGCCGCCGCTCAGGATGAGGACGTTCTCACTCTCGTCGCGAAGCGTGTTGATTAGCGCCGCCCGCCGGGCGACGCCGCCCTTCTGCTTGCTATGTCACCCACACTGCTCGAGCTCGCCAACGGCTCGAGTCTCGTAGCCGATGACGACGTCCACATCGGCATGGGCGGCCGGAACGGCGCCGAACACCGTTCCCAGCAGCAGCAGGGCGCCTCCCAGCAGGAGGCCGTGTCGCTGGCTTGGCATGGTTGCTATCTCTCCTTCGCTCGCCGCCGGGTGAGTCCCGGCGACGCCTCAGTCGTTGTAACGGTCCTTGAAACCCTTGCCCGCCGAGAAGACCGGCGCGCGGCTGGCCGCGATGCTGATCTCCTCGCCGGTGCGGGGATTGCGGCCCGTGCGGGCCTTGCGCTGGCGAAGCTCGAAGGTGCCGAAGCCCGTGATCTGCACCTTGTCGCCCCGTTCGAGCGCATTCGCGATGACGCCGTTGCGAGGATCGGTGGCAAAGAGCACCTCCACCGCCGCGCGCGCGTCCTTCTTGCTGAGACCGCTGGCCTCGGCCAGCTGATCCACGAGATCCGCTTTGTTCATGCTGCTCCCTCGGCTGGCGGGCGCCGCGTGGCGCCGCATTAGAACCCGCCGTACCCGGCGCTGCGGTCACCCGACTCGAGCTTGATGTCCTCGGGGTGCGCTTTCAGGTAGATGCGGAAATAGTACTGCTCCCGTCCTTGGAAGACAAGCCGCGAGAAGGTCGCCTCCCAGCAGTGCAAGTTGCGTGTCACATGGATCGACTGCGTGCCCAGCTCGCCGTCCTGAAGGCTCAGGCTCGTTTGATAGTCGAGGCTCCAGTTATCTGTAAGGTCGACGCGACCTCTGAGGTTGACGGTGGGGCTGGGCGAACTCGTCTGGGTGCGGTTCAACGAGAAGCTACCGGACAAGTTCCAGCGCTGCTCGCCGACGGGGCCGCGCGGCGGCGCGGGGGCCTCGTCCCGCAGCGGGGCGTCGGGGTCGAAGCCGCTGCCGTCGGCGGCGGGGGCGGCCTGCGTCGTGTCCGTGGGCGCTGCGCCGCCCTCGCGCTGGAGCACCAGGTTGCGCGCGCGCTCGTCCTTCTCCTGCTCGCCGTAGCTGAAGCGGCCGGAGAGCGCCAGGTTGCCGCTGAGGGTCGTGCTCTGCCGCTCGCCCGTGTTCAGGTCGTAGGACTGGCGGAGCGACAGCGTGAAGGACTGGAGCGGATTGAACTGCACGCTGCTGCTGAGCGCGCTCCAGGGGTTCTCCTCGGGGCGCTTCGTCAGGTCGTAGGCCGTCCCCAGACTCCACTGGAGCACGCCGGTCTTGCGCTGCACCTTGTCGCCCTCGCCGAACTTGAGGTCGAGGCTGTTGTCCAGGGACATGTTGACGCGGCGGCCGAGGCTGAAGCTCTTGCCGCGGCTCTCCTCGTAGCTCCAAGAGGCCGAGGGGCTGAAGGTGTGGCGCAGGCCCGTCAGCCGGCCGATGTGCGGGTAGTAGAGGCCGTAGAGCTTGGTGGAGACGGACGTCGACGCGCTCCACCGATGGCTGAACTCGCCGGAGCGGTCCACCACGCCCTCGCTGCCCTCCGCCAGCGCGCCGCTCTCGCCGAAGGGCGACAGCGGCGTGCCGCCGTAGGGCAGGTCGGCGGGCTTGCCGAAGGGCACGAGGACGTCGCTGGACACGGGCTGGTTGCTGCGGTTCCAGTTCTCCGACGCGCCCACGCCCGGCCGCACGGTGAGGATGCCCAGCTTCATCGTCAGGCCCAGGTTCGTGCCGGTGGACGCGGACTCGGTGACGACCTTGCGGGTCTCGTACTGCTTGCTGCTGCGGCTGTAGTTGATGCGCGGCGTGAGCTTGAGGCTGGCGAGGGCGCCGGCGATGCCGTCGCGGGCGGTCAGGCCGGGGAAGAGCGGGATCGGCGTGGCGCTGAGCGAGAGGGGGACGGCTTCGTCCAGCAGCAGGTTGTCCGTCGCCGGATCGGCGTCCTTCTGGTTGAGGATCTGCGTGCGGCGATAGCTCGTGTTCAGCGAGAGATTGTCCCACTTGTGGCTGAAGCCGACGTTGGACGTCAGCCGCTGGTCCACCGTCTGTTCCACGGTGTAGTTGTCGATGTCACGCAGCTTCTCGCTGCTCACGAAGTCGACGTTCGCATTCAGCGTGGTGCGCTCGCCGAAGGTCTGGCTGTGCGTGCCGTGGAGTCCCCAGGCGAAGGCCTTCGTGACCAGATCGCGCCGCGCGTCGTAGTTGAAGTTGCTGTTCACCGAGCCGTTCATGAAGTAGCGGCGGTAGTAGCGCGTGCTCAGGGTGCCGAAGAGCGACTTCTTCTCCTCGAAGCTGCCGCGGACGGTCCAGTCCATGTAGTCGCTGGTGGCCCAGTAGTAGCCGACGTCGCGGATGAAGCGCTGCGGCTTGTTGTCGTTCAGCGTGATGCCGAACTCGAAGTCGGGCTGCAGGAAGCCCGAGCGCCGGCCGCGCTTGAGGTCGTTGAAGAGGTAGGGCAGGTAGAAGAGCGGCACGTCGCCGAGATAGAAGCGCACCGGCGCGCCGACGATCTTGTCCTTGGTCTGGATCGTCATGCGGTCGACGCTGAAGTGGAAGTGCGGCTCGGCCAGGTCGCAGGTGGTGTAGGTGCACGCGTAGGCGTGGACGCGGTCTTCCGGATTCTTCTTCAGCCGCTCGCCGGTGTAGAACCCGTCGCCGTAGCGCGTGGCGCCCTCGTGCACGAGGCCCACCTTGTCGTCGATGGCGTACTCCATGAGGCTGCCGTAGAGCTTGTCGCCCTGGTCGATCAGCACCGGCTCGCCCCTGGCGTCGAGGAAGTCGTCGGCCGCGTCGAAGCGGATGGCCTTCGCCTGCAGCACGAAGTCCGCGTTGCTCACCTGCGCCTGCCCCTCGAGGTAGGCCCGCTCGGCCGCCGCCTGGTAGAGGATGTCCTCCGCCTCGTAGTCGATCGTCAGCGCCCGCTCCTGGAAGCGGCCGTAGAAGCCGAGGCTGTCCACCGCCGCGCTGTCGGCGGACGCCAGGGCGGTCGGCCAGTCGTCCACGTAGCGGTAGCTGCCGTGGGCCTGGCCGAAGATGCGGACCTCGTCCAGCTCGCCGGCGTCGAAACGCAGCAGCATGGAGTCGCCGCTGGCCTCGTTCATCGAGGCGCGGCCCTGGTTCTCCAGCGGAGGGATGTAGAGGCTGTAGGGCTCGCCCTGCACCTCCACGGTGCTGATCTCGCCCTTCTTGAAGCCGACGCGGAAGCGCTCGCCACGGATCTCGCTCTGCTTGCCGGGGAAGACGTGCGGCGCGGCCGGCCGGTCGCGGAAGCGCGCCTCGCCGTCGATGTTCATCCGCCGGACCTCCCCCTGCTCGAAGAAGAGCTCCAGCGTGTCGCCGGACAGCACGCCCCCCTTGCGTAGCACGCGCGGCGTGCCGTAGAGCTGCAGCCGGTCCTCGGCCTGCCAGAATAGCGCCGAGTCGCAGAGGGCCTCGGTGAAGCCGCGCAGGTAGCGCACGTCGCCCACGGCGACGGCCAGGCTGTCGCCGCGGAGCTGACGCATGCGCTGGGCGGTGACCCGCACGGTGTCGCCGTCGCTGGTGCTCAGGAGGACGGGCTCGGCGTCCATCTGCGCGATGTCGCGCTGCCGGTCGAAGCTGCCGTGCTCGCCGCGCAGGACGGTCCCCTCCTTCAGGTCCTCGATCTCCACGGCGCCGAAGGCCTCGGTGAAGCCCGTCTCGCGGTGGTAGCTCACGCGTTCGGCGCGCAGGCGGCTGCCGGTCTGCAGCACGTCCACGTGCCCTTCGAGGTGGATGATCTGCGCGCCGTGATCGTAGACGGCCCGGTCGCAGTGGATCACCGTCTCGGCGTCGTCGATGCTGACGTTCCCGCTGACGGTGGCCTGGTCCAGGTTGCGGTCGTAGTGGCCGCGGTCGCCGACGATCCGCGTCGCCCCTTCGGTGGCCACGACGTTGCCCCGCAGGAAGAACTCGTCCGACCCCCTGCGCTCGTTCACGCGCCGCTCGGCGAGGTCGGCCGTGACCTCCATGCTGTCCGACTGGCACCAGAACTTCTCGAGGCGCGTGACGCTCAGACTGTCCACCCGGGAGTAGTCGAGCTGGCCGCCGCCGCGCCAGTTGAAGACGCGCGCGCGGCCGGTCTCCTGCTGACCCGAGGCGACCGCCGCCGAGGCGAGGACGAGCAGCACGGCGACGAGGCGCCTCATCCGCGGCGCTCCGCGGCGAGCAGTGCGGCGCCGAGGGCGGCGCCGTCGTTGCCGAGGGCGCGCAGGCGCAGATCCAGCCGCTGGACCCGCGGGTTCATCAGGCGCGCGCGCGCCTCCGCGCGGGCCGGCCCCAGCACCAGCGCCCCGGCCGCGGCCACTCCGCCGGCCAGGATCACGCGCTCGGGCGCGAAGGCGTTGATGATGCTCGTCACGGCCACGCCCAGCGCACGTCCGGCCTCGGCCAGGAGTTCCCGCGCCAGCGCGGATCCGCCCCGCGCCGCCGCGGCGAGAGCCCGAGGGTCGGGCGCGCCGCCCCCGAGGGCCCGCATCAACGCCGCGTGACCGGCCCGCCGACGAGCCAGCGCGCGCCGCGCCGCCGCCTCCAGCGCCCGCGCGCCGGCATAGGCCTCGAGGCAGCCGCGATTCCCGCAGGGACAGCGCCGCCCCTCCCGGTCGATCACCAGGTGACCCAGCTCGGCCGCGAGACCCCTGCGCCCGCGGTAGAGCGCCCCGTCGAGGATGAGCCCGCCCCCCACGCCGGTGCCCAGGGCGAGGCAGGCCAGGTGCCGCGTCCCGCGCCCGGCGCCCAGCCGCCACTCGCCGTAGGCCAGGGCGTTGACGTCGTTCTCCACCGCCACGGCGCAGGGAAAGCGGCCGGCGAGCCATTCGCCCAGCGGCGCGCCTTCCCAGTGGCGAAGATTGGGGGCGTCGAGAATGCGTCCGCTCTCCCCGTCGATGAGCCCGGCGCAGGCCAGGCCCAGCCCGCCGAGGGCGGCGGGCGCGAGGGGCGCCGCAGCGAGCAGCCGGTCGACGCGGGCGGCGAGGCCGTCCAGCGCGGCGGCGGGCGTGTCGCCCAGCTCCGCGGTGCGCCAGCGCGCGCGGCGGAGCGCGCGGCCGTCGGCCGTGGCGAGCACCGCCTTCACGTTGGTGCCGCCCACGTCCAGGCCCAGGAGGATGCGCATGCGGTCTCCCGTGGGCGTCAGGCGATCGCGGCGTCGCTCTGCGCGTCGAAGAAGTGGGCCTTGCTGAGGTCCAGGGTCACGGGGAGCGTCTCGCCCACGCGCGCCTGCTGCCGCGGGTCCACGCGCGCGACGAGCTGACCGTCGCCGCCCTTCAGATAGAGGAAGAGCTCGTTGCCCATGGGCTCGATCACGTCCACCTCGGCGCTGAGGGTCTCGCCCGCGGGCAGGTCGGGGCCGAAGGCGGGCCCGTAGATGTGCTCGGGGCGGATGCCCAGCATCACCTCGCGGCCGGCGTGCTCGCGCAGGGCCGCGGCGCGCTCGGCGGGCAGGGTGAGGCGGTTCGCCCCACCCGCGAAGACGAGGCCGTCGCCGGCGCCCCCGCGTTCCAGCCGCCCGCGCAGGAAGTTCATGGCCGGCGAGCCGATGAAGCCCGCCACGAAGCGGTTGTCCGGCCGGTCGTAGAGCGACAGCGGCGTGTCCACCTGCTGGATCAGGCCGTCCTTCATCACCGTGATGCGGTCGCCCATGGTCATCGCCTCCACCTGGTCGTGGGTGACGTAGATCATGGTGGCCTGGATGCGGTTGTGCAGGCGGCTGATCTCGGCGCGCATCTGGACGCGGAGCTTGGCGTCGAGGTTGGAGAGCGGCTCGTCGAAGAGGAAGACCGCCGGCCGCCGCACGATCGCGCGCCCCACGGCCACGCGCTGCCGCTGCCCGCCCGAGAGCGCCTTGGGCTTGCGCTCGAGCAGGGGCGTGATGCCCAGGATCTCGGCCGCCTCGTTCACCCGCTCGGCGATCTCACGCTTGGGGTACTTCCGGAGTTTGAGGCCGAAGGCCATGTTGTCGAAGACGGTCATGTGCGGGTAGAGCGCGTAGTTCTGGAAGACCATGGCGATGTCGCGGTCCTTGGGCAGGACGTCGTTCACCACCCGGCCGCCGATGCTGATCGTGCCCCGCGTGATCTCCTCGAGCCCGGCGACCATGCGCAGCGTGGTGCTCTTGCCGCAGCCGCTCGGCCCCACGAGCACCATGAACTCCTTGTCCGCGATCTCCAGGTTGATGTCCTGGGCGGCCACGACGTCGCCGTCGAAGATCTTCCACACGTCCCGCAGGATGACTTCGGCCATGTCCCGTCCTCGTAGTAGGCCAGCTTGCCGTTGTAGAGGCGTCCAGGGGGGCTGTCAAGCGCCCCGGCGGCGCGCCGCGCGGGGGGTCGCGGCGGGCGCCGGGGGCGGCGCCGTCTCGGCGCTCTCCCCGTTGAACTGCCGCAGCACCATCGCCATCTCCAGCAGCCGGGCGTCCACCCGCCCGTTGACGCTCCCGCCCGGCCAGGGCCCCTCGCCCCGCCGCCGCCCGGCGGGCACGCCGGTGAGCAGCTCGAGTCCCTCGTCCACGTTGCGGATCGCCCAGACGTGGAAGCGCCCACGCCGGCTGTCGGCCTGGATCTCCTTGCTGAGCATGAGGTCGTTCACGTTGGAGGCGGGGATGACCACGCCCTGCTCGCCCGTCAACCCCCGGTCGCGGCAGATGCGATAGAAGCCCTCGATCTTGGCGATGACGCCCCCCACCGGCTGCACCTGGCCGAACTGGTTGACCGAGCCCGTCACCGCCATGGACTGCTTGAGCGGCACGCCCGACAGCGCGCTCATGAGCGCGAAGATCTCGGCGACGCTGGCGCTGTCGCCGTCCACGCCCACGTAGTTCTGCTCGCAGGAGAGCGTGGCGTGCAGGCAGAGCGGCTTGTCCTGGGCGAAGCGGTGGCGCAGGAAGCCCTCCAGGATCATGTGCCCCTTGTCGAAGGCCGCGCCGCTCATCTCCACCTCGCGCTCGATGCTGAGGATGTCCCCGTCCCCCAGCGAAGCGCTCGCCGTGATGCGCACCGGCTGCCCGAAGGCGTAGTCCCACTGCTCCATGATGAAGAGGCCGTTCACCTGCCCCACCGCGCTGCCCTCGGTGTCGATGAGCAGCGCCTTCTCCTTGACCAGCTTCTGGAAGTGCTGCTCCACCTGCCCCAGGCGGCGCATGCGCTCGGCCAGGGCCAGGTCCACGTGCTCCACGTGGATGTTGCGCCGCTTCTCCTTGCGGGCGAAGTAGTCGCTCTCGATGAGCAGGTCCACGATGCTGCTGAAGCGCGTCGAGAGACGGTCCTGCCGCCCCGCCAGCCGCGCGCCCTGCTCCAGCACCGCGGCGCGGGCGCGGGGCGAGAGCGGCAGGAGCTCGTCCTGGTGGCAGACCTTGGCGATGAAGTTCAGGTAGCGGCGCATGTTGGCGCGGTTGCGCGGCATGTCCGTCTCGAAGTCCACCTTGATGCGGAACACGCGCTGCAGATCCGGGTCGCCCTGGAGCAGCACGTTGTAGAGCCGCGTGTCGCCCACCAGGATCACCTTGAGATCCAGATCGATGGGCTCGGGCTTCAGCGGGCTGATCACCATGCGGTTCTGCGGATCGTAGGCCTGGATCTCGAGCTTGCGGTTGCGCAGCACGCGCTTGAGCGTGGGCCAGACCGGCGCCTCCTCGAGGAGGTCCTGCGCCATGATGACCAGGGTGCCGCCCTGGGCGCGCACCAGGGCGCCGGGCTTGATCTGGCGGAAGTCGAAGCCGGCGACGCCCCGCGCCGTCACGGCCGGCTCGATGTTGCCGAAGAGGTTCTGGAAGGTGGGCGCGGTCTCGATGATCACCGGCGCCTCGTCCCGCTGGCTGTTGTCCACCAGCAGGTTCACGCTGAAGCGGCCGAAGCTGTCGACCGCCTCCTCGTCGCCCTCCTCGTCGTCGTCCGCGGGGACCCAGTCCTCGTCCACCAGGGCCTGCTCCACCTGGGAGAGGTAGGCGTGGACGGCGGGATCCTCGAAGCGGGCCTTGAGCATCTCCACGCTGTCGTGGATGAGCGGCAGGATCACCGCCTGCTCCATGCCGGCCAGCTCCTCGCGGAAGGACTCCTCCAGGCGCGCGTTGGCGCGGACGAGGGAGCGGAGTTCGTCGGAGAGCACGAGGTGGCGGCGCTGCAGCCGCGAGGCCAGGCGGGCGTCCACGCGCCCCTCCTGGACGAGCTGATCCAGCTCGCTCACGTCGAAGGTCTCGTCCTCCACGATGGCGTGCAGCTCGGGGCGGATGTACGGCCCGCTCTGCACCTCGACCAGATTGAAGCCCGCCTGGCGCGACTTCTCGGCAAAGGCCTTCACGCTCTCGGACTGCGCCTGCCGGTAGCGGCGCTCCAGCGCGGCCACCCGCCGCTGGTAGCCCTCTCCGCGATATAACTGAGGGATGTGCCGCCGCAGGCTGCTGGTCATGCGTTCGAGGCGCAGCTTGAAGTCGCGCCCGACGCCCGCGCGAAAGCGAAGCAGCAACGGCTGCTCGGGATCCAAGAAGTTGTGGACGTAGCAGAGGTCGCCGGGCTGCTCGCCCTTGCGCTTGGACTCCTCCAGCACGCGGCGGATGGTCGTGGTGCGGCCGGTGCCCTCCACGCCCGTCACGAAGATGTGGTAGCCGGGACGGCGGATCTCGAGGCCCATGCGCAGGGCGTCCAGGGCGCGGTCCTGCCCGATGATCTCCAGCGAGGGCTTCAGGCGCTCGCCCACCGCGGGCAGCGTGGCGGGATCGCAGGTCCAGCGCAGGCGCTCGGGCGCCAGGCGGTGGCGTGGGGTCGTCTCGGGCATGCCGCCTCCCGGTTGAGGGCAGGGAGTTCGGATTCTCCCTCTGGCGCGCCCTATCCCGGGCGGCGGCGGCAGCTTAGCACAGGGTCCGAAATCCCTCAACCGCCGCCGGCGCGGCCCCGTGGCGGTCCATCTTACCTTGCAATTGCCACGGTCATGGTACAGGGTGTGCTTGGTCGGAACGTGCGTGGGTGGTGATGGGGCTGGCCGATCGGCCGTTGGCGCCACCGCCCTGCCGACGCCCGGCGCCCCACCCATCCCTCGGCACTGCGCGACAACCTGGGAGGAAGGAGCGTCATGCGTTCACTGCGACTGCTCATCGCCACCGTTCTGATTCTCGCCTTCTCGGCTCCGCCCGTGCTCGCCGGCGTCTGGCCTCAAGCCGGCGAGGTGAACGTGTCCCGCAGCTTCGCGGGCGCGGATGGCGGGATCGAGATCGGGGACGCCTGCCACGTCACGTGGACCGTGCGTCCCGTCAGCCGTTCGCTGGACGGCCTCTTCCTCTCCGAGCAGATCCCGGCCTGGGTCGAGGTGAGCAACGTGACCGCCCGCGTGGGTGGGAGCGCGGTGGCGTTCTACGTCGACGAGGGCGACCCCGGCGACGTGGAAGCCGGCCTCGTGCCCTACCACTTCGTCTTCTGGGATCCCGAGTCGGGCCAGTATGACCTGGAGCTCAGCTCCAGCCAGACGCTCACGCTCGAGTACGACCTCAGCAGCCAGCAGTCGGGCAGCATGGGCACCGACAGCAACGGCTGGTTCGGCCGTCTGCTGGGCAGCGGCAGCCACGCGGTGGGCGGCTACCTCGAGGACGGCCCCCTGCTCACCTTCGGCGACACGCCGCTGACCCTGCAGAGCTTCACCGTGGCGGACGCCGGCGACCACCTCGCCCTCCGCTGGGTGCTGCACCTCGAGGGCGAGACCGAGAACTTCCGCCTGCAGCGCGGCGAGAGCGCCGAACCCGGCGCGTCGGCGCCGCTGGCCGCCATGGACGAGATCCTCCAAGGCCCCGGCGACTACCGCTTCGACGACTACAGCGCCCGCCCCGGCCGCGACTACTGGTACTGGCTGGCCATGCTCGACGAGAACGGCGCCATCCGCCGCTACCTCGGCCCGGCGCGCGGCCGCCTCAGCGGCGTGACGCCGCCGGTGGCGTCGCTCAGCAACTTCCCCAATCCCTTCAACCCGAAGACGACGCTGCGCTTCGCGCTCGAGGAGAGCGCGCGCGTCGAGCTGGCCATCTACGACGCCCAGGGCCGCCGCCTGCGCGTGCTGGCGACGGGCGCTCTGCCCGCCGGCGCGCAGAGCATCGACTGGGACGGCCGCGACGACGCCGGCCGCGCCCTGCCCAGCGGGCAGTACTTCGCGCGCCTGCTGCGCGCGGGCCACGCCCCGGAGCTGCACAAGCTCACCCTGCTGCGCTAGGCGCCGCCGCCATCTCCGGCGGCCGGCGCCGTTGCACACCGCGTCCGATGGATGAGGCCACCCGCCCCCGGGGGCGGGTGGGACCTCCGAGTCCAGTCCCGCGTAGCCGCCGCCGCACCCCCGACGCCTCTCCCTCGCAGGAAAACCCAAGCATCTGTTGCGGTTTGCTTGCGTATGATTCGCATGTATAGTATCATCCGTTCAGCGTCAAGCCCATGGCCAAGGATTCGCGCAGCGGCAGGCGACTTGCCCACAGGGTGAACCCGCCCCCGGGGGCGGGTCGGCGACCGGACTTCGGGCCGGGCAGAGAGCGGCGCCTAGACCCCGCCCACCTCGCCGCGGAGGGCCGCGTAGGCCTCGCCGGCCAGATAGAAGGACCCCGTGATCAGCAGCGGGCCGTCGCCGTGGGCGGCCAGCGCCGCGTCGAGCGTCGGCGCGCCATCCCAGCGGGCGGCCGCCGCGCCCGCCCGCGCGGCCAGTTCGGCCACGGGAAGCGCGCGCGGCTGACGGGCGGCGGTGAGCGTCACCGGGCAGGGCTGCGCGGCGAGGAGCTCCAGCATGGGCGCCACTTCCTTGTCCGCCATGCAGCCGAAGACGACCCGCGCCGCGTCCGGCGAGATGTCGCGCACGGCCAGCAGGGCCTGCCACGCGGCCAGCGTTCCCGCCAGCGCCTCGGGGTTGTGGGCGCCGTCGATCACCAGCGGCGGTGCTTCTCGCCAGCGGTGGAAGCGCGCGGGCAGGGCCGTGGCGGCCAGCGCGGCGCCGGGGTCGTTCGGGAGCAGGCGCTCGCCGCGGCGGCGGCCGAGGTCGTCGAGCACGTGAAGCGCCAGCGCGGCGTTCGCCGCCTGCACGGCCGGCAAGCCCGGCAGCGGGTAGCGGCCTGCGAGCGGCCCGTTCGCGATGCGCAGCGACTCGCCCTCGAGCCGCCAGTCCAGTACATCCACCAGTTCGACGAGCTCGAAGCCCGCGGCAGCGGCCTCCTCCACGGCGATCGCGCGCAGCCCCGCGTCCGCGAGGGCGGAATACAACGGCCTGCCGCGCCGGCCGATGCCCAGCTTGTCGCGGGCGATCTCCTGGACCGTCGCGCCGAGGTACTTGGTGTGATCCAGCGACACGCCGGTGAGGACGCTCCCGTCGGCGTCCACCACGCGGGTGCAGTCCAGGCGGCCGCCGAGGCCGGTCTCCCAGAGCACCCAGTCCACCTCGCGCTCGGCGAAGTGGAGCAGGGCCATGAGCGTGAGCGTCTCGAAGAAGGTGGCGGCGAGCTCCGTCACCGCGGGCGCCACCTGCTCCCCGAGGGTGGCGATGTCGTCGTCGCCGAGCGGCGCGCCGTCCACGCGCAGGCGCTCGCCCACGTGGACGAGGTGCGGGCTGGTGAAGAGGCCGGTGCGAAAGCCGGCCGCGCGCAGTTGGCGCTCCAGGAGATGGCAGACCGAGCCCTTACCGTTGGTGCCGGCCACGTGGAGGAAGCGCAGGCCGCGCTCGGGGTGGCCGAAGCGCGTCACCAGAGCTTCGATGTTCCGCAGGCCCGGCTTCATGCCGAAGCGCGTCAGGCCGTAGAGCCAGCGCTCGGTGTCGGTGGCGGGAGCGAGGGTCGGAGACTCGGGAAAGTCGAAGCGGCCCGGGGCGCGCGGGCCCTCGGCGTCTGCGGGCATGGAGCTAGGCGCTGTCGTCGTGCACGACGTCGCCGCCGCCAGCGCGCCGCAGGAGCCGCGGGCCGGGGCTGGCCTCTTCGGCCTCGTCGCGATGCACCGGGCGCTGCCCGGCGCGCCGTTCCACCGTGAAGAAGCGGAGGCTCTGGCTCAGGATGCGACGCAACTCGTGGCGCCCGACCACGCGGTCCACCTGGCCGTGCTGCTCCAGGAACTCGGCGGTCTGGAAGCCCTCGGGCAGCTCGGCGTTGATCGTCTGCTGGATCACGCGCGGCCCGGCGAAGCCGATCAGCGCGCGCGGCTCGGCCAGGATGAGATCGCCCAGCATGGCGAAGGACGCCGTCACGCCGCCCGTGGTGGGGTGCGTCAGGATCGAGATGAACGGCACGCCGCGCTTGCGCAGCTTGCCCAGCAGCGCGCTGGTCTTGGCCATCTGCATGAGCGACAGGATGGACTCCTGCATGCGCGCGCCGCCCGACTGGCTGACGATGATGAGCGGCCGGCGCGTCTCGATGCTGTCGCGGATCGCACGGCCGATCTTCTCGCCCACCACCGAACCCATGGAGCCGCCCATGAAGCGGAAGTCCATGACGGCGACGGTGACGGGCTGGGCGTTCACGTCGCCGAAGCCGGTGACCACCGCGTCCTCGAGCTGGGTCTTGCTCTCGGCCTGGCGGAGCTTGTCCACGTAGCGGTCGCCGGCGACCTTGAACTGCAGCGGGTCGAGGCTGGTGATGCCGCGGTGGGTCTCGCGGAAGGTGCCCTCGTCCAGCAGGAAGTCCAGGTAGACGTCCGCGCCCACCCGGAAGTGGTTCTGGCACTTGCTGCAGACCCAGAGGTTCTTCTCGAGCTCTTGCCGGAAGAGAATCTCGGCGCAGCTGGGGCACTTCATCCACAGCCCGTCCGGTATCTCCTTGCGCGTCTGCTTTACCTGGGTCTTGAGACCCTTTCTGTCGCGCTGCAGCCAGGACATGGGCAAACCCCGTGGATTGGCGTGAAATTCTCGTGAACGCAGTATAGGGACGCGCCCCGGAAGGGAGCAAGGGGGAACTCCCGGGGAGGAGCACCCCCCATGCAAGGGCCGTGCGCGGCCCGAGTTCCCGCGGGCACCTACCGGATATCCTTCTCCCGTAATTGCTTACGTCCCCACGCGCCGCGACCAGGCCGCCAGCAGGCGGCCGAAGTCCGTGGCGGCGCGGCGGCCCACGTCCACCACCTCGTCGTGGGTCAGCGGGGCGCTGTCCGCGGCGTCCGCCGGCGGAATCGCGTTGGTGATGCAGCTCATGGCCACGGCGGGATGCCCCAGGTGGGCCAGCAGCATGGACTCCGGATAGGTGGACATGCTCGCGGCCTGCGCGCCCAGCGCGCGGGTCATGGCCACCTCGGCGCGCGTCTCGTAGGACGGCCCCGTCGCGCAGGTCAGCGTGCCGCGGTGGAGGGTCACCCCCGCCTCGGCGGCGGCGGCAACCAGAGTTTCCGCGAGCGTACCAGTAAACAGCGGCCGCCGCGGCGGGCGGCGCGGCGCCCCGGCGAGGGCGAGGCCGCGCAGGGGGTCGTCGAGCTGCAGGCTGAGGATGTCGTCGATGAGCATGAAGTCGCCCGGCGCGAAGGCCGGATCCAGCCCGCCGGCGGCGTTGGTGATCAGGATCCCCGCCAGGCCCAGGCTCGCGAGCGCTGCGGCGGGCAGGAGGACGCGCGCGTCGTCCAGGCCCTCGTAGCGGTGCAGACGCCCCTGCAGGAAGAGCAGCGGCGCGCCGGGGCCGTCGGCGAGCAGCAGGCGACCGGCGTGGCCGGCCACGCTGGCCTGCGTGAGGCCGAGCTCCTCGAAGCCGCGGCTCCAGCGTGCGGGAAAGGCCTCGGCGGCCGGGCCCAGGCCGCTGCCGAGGATCACGCCCAGGGTGCCGGCGGGAATGTCGAGCGCCGCCCAGCGCGGGGCCAGGGCCTCCATGGCGGCGGCGAGCGACGGCGGCAGCGGCGAGGGCAGACGGAACTCAGCGCGCATCCGGCGCCTCCAGGTCGCAGACCATGATCAGGGCGTCCTCGTCGTTGTCGGTGTAGTAGCCCTTGCGGACGAAGACGCGGCGAAAGCCCCGCGACGTGTAGAGCGCGATGGCCGATTCGTTGGATGCGCGCACCTCGAGGCTCACGCGCCGGTAGCCGTTGCGCGCGGCCTCGGCCAGCATCCAGTCCATGAGGAAGCCGCCGATGCCCCGGCCCTGCAGCGGCGGGTCGACGGCGAAGTTGAGCAGGTGCATCTCGTCGAGCACGACCCAGTTGAACAGGAAGGCGCGCACGGCGCCGTCGACGCGCACGACCAGGTTCCAGGCGTGGCTGCGCGGCTGGGCCTCCTCGCGCAGGAGCTGCTCGCTCCAGGGCGCGGCGAAGCAGGCGTCCTCGAGCGCGAGCACGGCGGGCAGGTGCTCGGGGCCGTAGGGCTCGGCCTGCAGCTCCCAGGTGCGGAAGCGGGCGCGGAAGCCCTCGGCGAGTCGCGGGGCGGGCTTGCGCATCAGGCACCCTCCCGCGGCGGCGTGATCGCCGGAGCCAGCAGATAGCGCGGCTGGAGACGATCCAGCTCGAGGCCGCGGACGAGCGTCTCGCTCTCCCGCGCGAGCCGTGTCAGCGCCACGAGCTGGGCCTCGGCGTCGGGCTCGGGGTCGGCGCCGGGGGCGTCGCCCAGGCGGGCGAGGCCCGGCCAGCGGGCATCCAGCTCTTCGGCGGTGAGAAGCGCTTCCTCATCGGGCCGGGCGCACCCCGCCGCGAAGTGGGCGGCCCAGAACTCGTCCGCGCGGGCGCGGCGGCAGACGACCCGCTCCCCCGCCAGCGCCGGGTCCGCCGCCAGGCGCGGCACGGCCAGACTGTCGAGCGTGGCGACGGGCGTCTCCCGCCCGAAGACCAGTCCCTTGGCCGTGGCCAGCCCCACGCGCAGGCCCGTGAAGCTGCCGGGCCCCAGGGCGACGGCCACGCGCTCCAGCGCGCTCCAGTCCGCCAGCCCCGCTTCGGCACGCAGCGCCGACAGCGTGCGGCCCAGGAACTCCAGGTGCTCGCGCGGCCGGTCGGCGTGGCGCGTGAGCACGCGGCCGTCCGCCAGCGCGAGGCTGACGAGACCGAGGTGGGCGCTCACGTCGATGGCCAGGATCATGGTGAACCTCGAAGCGGTGATCGTGGCACTGTAGCGCAGGCGGCGCGTCCGTGCCAGGGGGCTAGCGCGAGTCCTGGGAACGCCCGGCGCGCAGCACCAGGTTCCCGGCGCGGGCGAGATCGCGCGTGAGGCCGGGGGCGAGGGAGTCCAGGCGGGCGGCGCCGGCGCCGTTCGTGAGGAGCCGGCGGCCGGGCGTGGCGGCGAGGGAGTCCGCCAGGGCGGGGACGTCCGCGACGGGATCGCCCAGCCAGCGCCCCGTGGCGAAGAGGAGCGCGTTGCGCGGCTCCCAGGTGGCGAGGCGGAAGTTGAGCAGCGTGTCCCCCGCCGGGCACTCGGACTCCACCGCGGGCGCGAGGGCGATCACGTCCTCGCTGTGCCGGCTGAGCCCCATCGCGCCGGGCAGGGTGAGGGGCGTGAAGTCCACCGCGGCAGCGGTCACGAGCGCCAGGGCCAGCAGCAGGCCCAGCCCGCGCCACTCCCAGCCGCGGCGGGCAAGCATGGCCGTGAGCGCGTGCGCGGACAGCAGCGCGAGCGCCGGCCAGATGAGCAGCACGTAGCGCAGGAACTGGTTGCGCGTCAGGCTCATGATCGCCAGCGGCAGCAGCGCCCAGCAGAGCAAGAGCGCGCTGCGCGGGCGCGACGCGCGGCGCTCGCGCAGGGCGAGCGCGATGCCGCCCGCGGCGAACGGCAGCCAGGGCCAGAAGTTGCCCCAGAGCAGGCGCAGGTAACCGAGCAGATAGCCGTAGCCCTCGGCGCCCGCGTCGTGCACCGCCCGCGAGAGGATGAGCCAGGCGAAGTGCTCGTCCCAGAAGGCGCGGCCGCCGAAGCGCGCGTTCTGCAGCACCCAGAGGCCGAAGAGCCCGAGGCCGAGCAGGACGCCCAGCCAGAAGCCGGGCGCGAGCAGGCGGCGCGGGCGGCCGGTCAGCAGCGCGAGTCCCGCCACCGGCATCGCCAGCGCGCCGATGACGCTCTTCGTCAGCAGCGCCGCGCCCAGCGCCAGTCCCCAGACGAGATGCCAGCGCGAAAGCCCGCGATCCCCCGCGCGCCACAGCGCGAGCAGCGCCAGCGTCGTGAAGAAGACCAGCGTCTGGTCCAGCATGCCGCGGCGGGCGTAGTCCATGAAGAAGCCCGGCAGGACGAGGATCAGCCCCGCCACCGCGCCCGTGGGCCCGGCGCCGAAGAGCGCGCGGCCGAAGGCGAGGGTGAGCAGCACGGTGCCCGTGGCGAAGAGGCCCGTGGCCAGGACGGCCGTGGCGCGCGACACGCCGAAGAGGCAGTAGAGGCCGGCCGTGACCCAGAAGTGCAGGGGCGGGTTGTCGTAGCGGGGATGGCCGCCATGCGTGCTCACCCAGGAGCCGCCCGACTCCAGTTGCTCGACGGCCTTCTGGGCGTAGTAGGCGTCGTCGAAGCTGGGCAGGCCGTGCCCGCGGGGACGTCCCAGGAAGATGGCGAGCGCGAGGAAGGCGAGGACGAAGACCTGCGCGCGCGGATCGCGCAGGCTCATGGCCGCGGCTCGCGCCAGGGGGCGAGGGCGCTCAGGCGTTCGGCGGGCCAGCCGGCCAGGGTGAGCCGGCGGCCGGTCTCGCTCAGGATCTCGAAGCGGATGCGCAGCGCGCCGCGCGGCAGGAAGGCGGCGATGCGCTCCGCCCACTCCACGATGCTCACGCTCTCACGCTGGCGCTCATCCAGGAAGCCCGCCTCGGCGAGTTCGTCGGCCTCGCCGCGCAGCCGATAGGCGTCGAAGTGGTGGATGGGCAGCGGCGCGCCGTCGCGTTCGCCCTCGTACTCGTTCAGCAGCACGAAGCTGGGCGAGTCCACCGCCGCGCGATCCACGCCCAGCGCCGCGCAGAGGGCGGCGGTGAAGAAGGTCTTGCCGGCCCCGAGCGGGCCGTCGAGGGCGAGGACGTCCCCCAGCCCGACCGCACCGGCCAGCGCCGCGGCGATGGCCGCGGTGGCCTCGGGCGTGGGCGCGAGGAGCGTCAGCGCTTCGGTTCCAGGACCGCGCAGGGGACGATCACCTCCTCCAGCGACACGCCCCCATGCTGGAAGCTGCCGAGGTAGCGCTGCTCGAACTCGTGGAAGTTGGTCGGGTAGACGAAGTAGTAGTTCTCCCGCGCGAAGACGTAGTTCTTCGTGCGGCTGCCCGGCGGCAGGCGCCAGGCCTCGGGCTTCTGCACCTTGATGGCCTGCTTGTCGTCGCAGCCAAGGTTGTCGCCGTACTTGTAGCGGATGCCGCTGCTGGTGTCGCGGTTGCCATGCACCAGGCTCGAGCGGCGGCAGAGCACGGAGCCGTGGTCGCTGGTCACCACCACCGCGGCCTCCTGCTTGGCGAGCACCTTGAGGATGTCGAAGAGCGCCGAGTGGCGGAACCAGGAGCCCATCAGCGTGCGGAAGGCGGACTCGTCCGGCGCGATCTCCTGCAGGATCTCCGACTGCGAGCGGCCGTGGGCCAGGATGTCGAGGAAGTTGAAGACCAGCGCCACCACGGGGATGCCCTGGAAGCTGCCGATCTGCCGGTAGAGTTCGTTGGCCTCGTTGATCTTCGAGATCTTCGCGTACTTGAGGCCGCGGTCCTCCAGGCCCAGCCGCTTCAGCTGCGCGGCCAGCAGCTCCTTCTCGAAGCGGTTGAGGCTCAGCTCCTCGCGCGGGTTCTCGGTCCAGTAGCGCGGGTGCCGGCGCGCGATGTCGTCCGGCCACAGCCCCGCGAAGATCGCGTTGCGCGCGTAGGGCGTGGCGGTGGGCAGGAGCGCGAAGTACTCCTCGCGCTGGATCGTGTAGAACTCGCGGAGCATCTCCTCGACCACCTGCCACTGGTCGAGGCGCATGCAGTCGATCACGATGAAGAACACCTGCCGACCCTCCTCCACGAAGGGCGCGGCGAAGTGGCGGAAGACCTCGGGGCTGAACAGCGGCCGCTCGCCTTCGCCCTGCTTCATCCAGCCGGGATAGTGCTGCTCGTACCAGCGGCAGAAGGCGAGGTTGAGGTCGCGGCGCAGGTCCTGGTGCGTCTGTTCGAGGCCGGTGCCGGGGAACTGGTCCAGGCGCAGGTCCCAGTCGCAGAGGAAGCGGTTCACCTCGAGCCAGCGCTGCCAGTCGGCCTTCTCCATGTCCTCGCCGCTGACCTTGCCGTACTCGGCGATGTAGTCCTGGGTGAGCTGCCCCTCCTGGATGCGCCGGCCCTCGAAGAGCCGCTTGATCGCCGAGAAGATCTGCACCGGGTTCACCGGCTTGACGAGAAAGTCCTGCACCTGCTGGCCCAGGGCCTGGTTCATCAGGCCCTCTTCCTCGCTCTTGGTGATCATGATCACGGGGATGTCCGCGCGGAAACGCCGCAGCTCCTGGAGCGTCTCGAGGCCGTTCTTGCCGGGCATCATCTCGTCAAGCAGCACCAGGTCGTACTGCTCCTGCTCCAGCAGGGCGAGGGCGTCGTCGCCGTTGGGCACGCCCGTGACCACGTAGCCCTTTTCCTGCAGGAAGATGATGTGCGGCTTGAGCAGATCGATCTGGTCGTCGGCCCAGAGGATGCGCTGTCGGGCGGGCGTGTTCACACGGGTCCTTTCTGGCGGCGGTCGGGGCGCCTAGACGGGCAGGCGCACCACGAAACATGTCCCGTGGCCGGGGTGGCTGTCCAGGAGCTGCAGCCGCCCGCCGTGGTATTCCTCCACCACCCGCCGGCTCAGCGTGAGGCCGAGGCCCCAGCCGCCCTTCTTCGACGAGTAGCCCGGCCGGAAGATGCGCCGGCGCACCGACGGGCTCATGCCGCGGCCGTTGTCGCGCACGTGCAGGTCCACGGTGCCCTCGGTGCCGTTGTAGCTCAGCGTGACCGTGATGAGGCCCTTGTCCTTGTCCAGGGCGTCGAGGCCGTTCTTCACCAGGTTCTCCACCACCCACTCCATCAGCTCGGCGTGGAAGCGGACCATGGGCACCTCGTCGTACTGGTCGCGGATCTCCACCTGCACCTTGTGCTGGGGCAGGCGCCGGCGGAAGTAGAGCACCGTGCGCTCCACCACCGGCCGCAGGTCGCCGCGCTTGAGCGCGGGCGTGCCGCCGATGTTGTTGAAGCGCGCGGAGACCTTCTGCAGGCGCTCGACGTCGCTGGACATCTCACCGAAGGCGTCGCGGAAGGCGTCGGCCGTGGCCGGAGGCAGCGAGGCCGTCTCCAGGCGCGACTCGCCGAGCTGGATCCAGCCCAGCAGGCTGGTGAGTGGCGTGCCCATCTGGTGGGCCGTCTCCTTGGCGAGACCCACCCAGATCGACTCCTGCTCGAAGCGCTTCATGACGAAGAAGCCCAGCACCCCCACGGTGGAGAAGACCAGCAGCATCATGAGCTGTATGGCGATGGCCTTGCCCAGGTTCCTGGCCAGATCGCTCTGCCCGTAGCAGATGAGCCCCTGCACCCGCGTCGGCGTGCCGGGGTAGTAGAACACCACCGCGTTGTCCTCGCCCTTGAAGCGCGCGGCCATGCGCATCAGCTCGGCGATGTTGTCGTCCGGCGGCTCGGCGGGGTCGAAGCTGATCAGCTTCTCGAAGCCGTACTCCTTGTAGCTGGGATAGCCCGTGACCTTCCACCAGGTGGGGCGGCCGTCCTTGTCCACGATGATGATGGGAAAGGGGGCGTTGACCGAGATCTCGTCCATGATCTGACGGATCCGCTGCGTGTTCCGCTGGATCTCCTCGGTCTCCAGGTAGAGGCCCAGCATCCGGCTGATGATGCCCGTGCTGAAGTTCGACTCGTGCCGCGCGCGCTCGTTGAGATGCCGCACGTAGAGCACGGCCATCAAGAGCACCACGAGGCTGGCGATGAAGACGTAGAGCTGCAGCAGGAAGCGCATCCGCTCGCTGGACAGGGAGAAGCGTCGGGACAGGGCGCACCTCCTAGCGCTGCAGGTACTCCTGGCCGCCCAGGTAGGGCCGCAGGGCCTCGGGCAGGCGCACCTTGCCCGTCGGCGTCTGGCCGTTCTCCAGCAGCGCCGCCATGAGCCGCGCGAGCGCCGTGCCGCTGCCGTTCAGCGTGTGGACGAACTGCGGCTTCTCGCCCGGCGCCGGCCGGAAGCGGATGTTCGCGCGCCGCGCCTGGAAGTCCTCGAAGTTGCTCACGCTCGACACCTCGAGCCAGCGGCCCACGCCCGCCGACCAGATCTCGATGTCGTAGCACTTCGCCGCCGCGAAGGAGAGGTCGCCGGTGGCCAGCACCAGCACGCGGTAGGGCAGCTCGAGCGTCTGCAGCACCTTCTCGGCCTGGGCCAGCAGGCTCTCCAGCTCGTCGTAGCTGGTCTCGGGCGCCACGAACTTGACCAGCTCCACCTTGTCGAACTGGTGCACGCGCAGCAGTCCGCGCGTGTCCTTGCCGTGGGCGCCCGCCTCGCGGCGGAAGCAGGGCGTGTAGGCCACGAGGCGGCGGGGCAGGTCGTCGGCCTCGAGCAACTCGTCGCGGTAGATGTTCGTCACCGGCACCTCGGCCGTGGGCAGCAGCCAGAGGTCGTCGATCTCGCAGTGGTACATCTGCTCGGCGCTCTTGGGCAGCTGGCCCGTGCCGGTGGCCGTGTCGCTGTTCACCAGCAGCGGCGGGCTCACCTCGGTGAAGCCGGCCTCGCGGTGCAGGTCGAGCATGAAGTTCACCAGCGCGCGCTGGAGGCGGGCGCCGTCGCCCATGAGGAGCGGGAAGCCGCTGCCGGCCACCTTCGCGCCCCGGGGCATGTCCATGATGCCGAGCGTCTCGCCGATGTCCCAGTGGGCCTGGCGTTCGAAGACAGGCAGCGCGTCCGGGTCGCCCCAGGTCTTGACGATCTGGTTGGCGTCCTCGCCGCCCACGGGCACCGACGCGTGCGGCAGGTTGGGCAGGCGCAGCTGCTCGCTGTGCAGCGCGGCCTCGAGCTCGCCGCGCCGCGCGTCGAGCTCCTTGATGCGCTGGGCCAGCTCCCGCGTCTCGGTGATGGCGGCGCTCGCGTCCTCGCCCGCCTGCTTCATGCGGTTGATGGACTCGCTGGCCTGGTTGCGCCGCGCCTTCAGCTCCTCGACTTCGCGCAGCAGGTCCAGGTGCTCGGTGTCCAGGGCGAGCCAGGCGTCCAGGTCGCCGCTCTCGTTCTTGGCCGTGAGCGCGTCGCGCACGGCGTCGGGGTTCTGGCGGATGAACTTGCGATCGAGCATGCGGGATCCTCCGGTGCGGGCGCTCGGCGGCGGAGTCTAGCACCGTGGCGGGGGGCAGCCAAGGTTTGGAAACTAATGCGTCACTGGGACGGGGCCGGGATCAGGCCGTGCAGCTCTTCGTCGCCCAGGGCCAGGAGCAGCTTGGCCAGGTTGCGGCCCAGCTCCTCGGCCAGGTGGGAGGGGCCCTGGATGGCGTCGCGGATGTACACCGTGCCGTCCGTGTTGCTGAGGATGCCCTCCACGATCATGGACTGCGAGTCCAGCGCCGCGCGCGCGCCCAGGGCCAGCTCGGGGTCGCCGCCCAGGGTGTCCAGGAAGGCGCGCTCGGCCATGGTCTCGAGGCGGCTGGTGCGGTCCTCGACAGGCTTCAGCAGCTCCTCGATCTCGGGGTCCTCGCGGCGGGTGATGAAGCCCAGGCAACCGGCGCCCGGCCGGGGCAGGAGCATGCTCTCGCCCAGCACCTCGCTCACGCTCTCCTGGCGGCCCACCAGCTCCAGACTGTCGGCGCTGATGATCAGCCCGTCGAGGTTCTGCTCGCCGAGCTGGCGCAGCCGCTCCTCGGCCGAACCCAGCACCTGGATCAGCTCGAGCTGCAGGTGGCGCAGCTGGATCTGCAGCTGCGCGCGCTGGCGCAGGTGCGTGTAGCCCAGGCGCGCGCCCTCGGGCAGCTCGTCGATGAGCTGGTAGCGCTCGGAGACGAAGGCGTCAAAGGGCGTCAGCCGCTCGGTCACCCCCACCAGGCGGATCTGCGCCGGCAGGCGCACGGGGATCTCCTTGAGCTGGTGGACGATCACGTCCACCCGGCCCTTCTCCAGCGGCTCTTCGAGCGCGCGGACGTGGGCTTCGGGATCGCCGGGCGTGGGCCCGAGGGCGGTCTCGTAGGTCTCGAACTCGACCTTGAGCCCGTCGTGGGCGGCCTCGAGCTGCTCGCGGATTCGCTGGGCCGCGAACAGCGAGACGCGGCTGTTGTTGATGCCGATGCGCAAGTGGTGCATGGCGGGATCCTATCCCGCCCCCCGGTTGGGGTCAAGTGAAGCCGGTGCCCTCAGTAGAGCGACTTGATGCTGCCCCAGCTCCGGCTCTCCGTCCGCACGGTCTCGCAGCCCTGGCCGTGGTTGCCCATCAGCACCCCGCAGGCGTTGTTCGCCGGCAAGCAGGGCGAGGTGTTCATGAGTGCCAGGCTGTCACCGCCCACTGTGCCGCAGAAGAGCGGGTCGAGCGAGATGTTGCCGTCGAGCCCGGTCGGGTCGTCGATGTTGTCGAAGTTGCCGTCCGCGTTGCCCCAGACATTGGAGCACTGGATTGAGACCGTGTCAGGATCCCCGATGCGGATCCCGACGCCCCGCCTGGTGTCCGCCACGATGGTCCGCTCCATGTAGAATGGAGACCAGAGCGCGCACAGGATGGCTGCCCCGATGTTCGGAAAGGTGTCCTCAGTCTCGTTGCCCACGAAACTGCAGTCGGTCACATGCAATTCCGCGCTGCTGTAAGCGGTGATCGCCGAGCCCCAGCGCTGTGCCCAATTGTCGACGAAGTCGCAGTTCTCGACGATCAGTCGATCGTCGACGTCCCAGGAACCGAGGAAGGCCACGCCCCCTCCCCAATACCATGCCCGGTTGTCCACAAAGACGCTGTTGCGAAGGGTCACCTCTCCGTACAGACTCGCTTCTAGTCCTCCTCCCCATGTTCCAGACTGATTCCCGCCGAATAAGAGCCCATCCAATTCCGCAGACCCGCCAAGCTTGAGAGCGAGTCCACCACCCCTGGTGGCCACGTTGTCAATAAACTGCGAATCCCTTACCGCTCCTGTGCAGTTGCTGAACTCCGCCCCCCCCCCGCTTGAGCCGCCGCTGTTGTTCATGAAGAGGCAGCCGGAAACGTCGTACGTGCTGCGCACAAGAATTAGACCGACCTCATTGCACTCCCGGAAGACACAACCAATGCATTGGATGTCCCCATCACTGAAGCTAGCTCCAGTCCCAAAATAGTTGTCTGGGTTGTCCCTGAACACCATGGTGTCCAGGGTCAGCACCGTCTCGGTGCATGCAAGGGACGCGATGACCTCAAAGTCGCGGTAGTTTCTCACGGTGATCCCGGCAAGCACCATGCGCTGGGACGCAGATCCAGCGCCGCTCAGCTGTAGCCAGTAGTCGGCGAAACCGCAGTCGAACACCGTGTCCTCCGGACCGGCTTCAGAAAGCACCGTGAACCCTGGCCCCGAGTAGTCCACGCGGCGGTGCTGCGGCTGGCTGTAGACGCCTGGCGCGATGAGCAGCGTGTCCCCCTCTTCACAGGTGTTGAAGGCCTCCTGTAGCGAGGCAAAGCCGCCAGGGTAGTGGTGCAGGGTCGCTCGAGCGTCCCGTGCCTGGAACCCCGCGCCAAGGACAATGCCGACGATCGCCCATCGGACGGCTGCTGACGGCTTCATGTCACCCTTGCCCCACGGTGGAGATGAACCGCACGCCCTGACTCGGCACTGCTGCCTCCAGGGAGAACAGGCCGCGCTCGGTTCGGCTGGCAATCCAATTATAGACCGACGGGGCCGCTTAGGCGAGAGAGTTATTCAGAGGCGCCGATCCCGTCCGCGGAGATCCAGGCATCGCCGTCGACCTATCGCGACCGCCACCAGTCCCCGCAGATCTGCAGGATGCGCTCGGCCGCGTGGCCGTCCCAGAGCGGCGGCACCTGGTGGGCGCGGCTGCTCCCCTCGAAGGCGCCGCGGATGGCCTCGCGGATGCGCTCCGGGTTGGTGCCCACCAGCACGTTGGTGCCGACCTCGCAGGTGACGGGGCGCTCGGTGTTCTCGCGCAGGGTCAGGCAGGGCACGCCGAGCACCGTCGTCTCCTCCTGGATGCCGCCGCTGTCGGTGAGGACCAGGCGGGCGTCCTTCATGAGGCGCAGGAAGTCGAGATAGCCCTGGGGCTCCACCAGGCGCAGGCCGTAGGCCTCCGTGTCGAGCCCGAAGGTCTGGATCATCTTGGCGGTGCGCGGGTGCACGGGCCAGAGCAGCGGCACGCGGCGGCCCGCCTCGCCCATGGCCTCGAGGATGCCGCGGAAGGTGTCCGGGTCGTCCACGTTGCTGGGGCGGTGCAGCGTTACAAGGCCGTAAGCTCCGGGCGTGAGGCCGAGGCGATCCAGCACGTCCAGGGACTCGGCCTTGGGCAGGTAGAAGTCGAGGGAGTCGATCATCACGTTGCCGACGAAGTGGATCTTCTCGGCGGCCACGCCCTCGCGCAGCAGGTTGGGCTCGGCCTCGGCGCTGGTGGTGAAGAGCAGGTCCGAGAGGATGTCCGTCACCATGCGGTTGATCTCCTCGGGCATCTCCCGGTCGAAGCTGCGCAGGCCCGCCTCCACGTGGGCCACGGGCACGAGCAGCTTCGCGCAGACCAGGCTGCAGGCGAGGGTGCTGTTGACGTCCCCCACCACCATCACCAGGTCGGGCTGCTCGTCCGCCAGCACCTTCTCGAACTCGGTCATGATCACGGCCGTCTGCGCCGCGTGCGAGCCCGAGCCCACGCCCAGGTAGACGTCCGGGCGCGGCAGCTCCAGGTCCTCGAAGAAGACCTTGGACATGTTGTCGTCGTAGTGCTGGCCGGTGTGGCAGAGGCGCAGCGTGATGTCGCTGCCCGCCGCGGCCCGCACGATGGGCGCCATCTTCATGAAGTTGGGCCGGGCGCCCACCACGCCGAGGATTCTCATGCGCTCTCCTCCGACTGCCGGCCGAAGCTGGCGTAGCGAAGGCCCGCCTCCGCCATGGGGCCGGCCTTGAAGATGTTGCGGCAGTCCACCACCAGCTTGCGCTTCAGCATGCCGGCCACGCGCTCCAGGTCCAGCACGCGGAACTCGTTCCACTCGGTGACGATGATCAGCGCATCCGCCCCCTCCAGGCACTCGTAGGTGCCGGCGGCGAGATCGAGCTCGGGCATCGCGCGCTTGGCGTTCTCGCCCGCCACGGGATCGAAGGCGCGCACGGTGGCGCCGCGCTCGCCCAGCAGCTTGATGATCTTGAGCGCCGCGGCCTCGCGCACGTCGTCGGTGTTGGGCTTGAAGCTCAGCCCGAGGATGGCCACGTGCATCCCCTTCACCGAGCCACCCGCCAGCGCCTCGAGCTTCTCCACCGCGCGGCGGGGCTGGCGCTCGTTGGCGTCGATGGTCGCGGCCACCAGGCCCATCGGCACGCCGTGCGAGCGGCCGATCTGCAGCAGCGCCTTCGTGTCCTTGGGGAAGCAGGAGCCGCCGAAGCCCGCGCCCGCGTGCAGGAACTTCGAGCCGATGCGCCCGTCGAGGCCCAGGCCCCGCGCCACCACCTGCACGTCCGCGCCCACGCGCTCGCAGAGCTCGGCCACCTCGTTGATGAAGGAGATCTTCGTCGCCAGGAAGGCGTTGGCGGCGTACTTGATCATCTCGGCGGTCTCGATGTCCGTTGACAACACAGGGGTTTCGTTGAGGTAGAGCGGCCGGTAGACCTCGCGCATGAGGCGCTGGGCGCGCTCGCTGTCCGCGCCGATCACGACGCGGTCCGGGCGCATGAAGTCGCCGATGGCCGAGCCCTCGCGCAGGAACTCCGGGTTGGCGACCATGTCGAACTCCGCGCCGGCGCCGGCCGCCTCGGCGATGCTGGCGCGGATGCGGCGGTTCGTCCCCACGGGGACGGTGCTCTTCTGCACGACGACCTTGTAGCCGTTCATCCGCTCGCCGATGGCCTTGGCCACCGCGTAGACGGCGCTGAGGTCGGCGCTGCCGTCGGGCAGCTCGGGCGTGCCCACCGCGATCACGACGACGTTGCTCTCGGCCATGGCGCTGTCGAGGTCCGTGCTGAAGCGGAGGCGGCCGGCGTCGCGGTTGCGCTCCACCAGCTCCTTGAGCCCCGGCTCGTAGAAGGGGATCGCCCCGCGGCTCAGGGTGTCGATCTTGCCCTGGTCGATGTCGTAGCAGATCACGTGATTGCCGAAGTCGGCCATGCAGGCGCCGGAGACCAGGCCAACGTAGCCCGTGCCGATCATCAGGATTCGCGTCACGCCGCCTCCTCGGAGCTCCGCCGCCGCCAGTCCGCCAGCACGCGCTCCAGGGTCGAGGGAAAAGAATGCCGGGGCGACCAGCCC
Source organism: Candidatus Latescibacterota bacterium (assembly GCA_020633725.1). Lineage (NCBI taxonomy): Bacteria > Pseudomonadati > Candidatus Latescibacterota > Candidatus Latescibacterota bacterium. The sequence continues at coordinate 436,244 of JACKDC010000002.1, read as the reverse complement.
GTGGCCGCCATGAGCTTGCGGGGCCGCCCGCGCAGCACCGGCTGGTCGGCCGGGCGCAGGAGGGCGGGATCCGTCTCCACGCGGATGGGACTGGGGCTCATGGCCAGCATGAGGTCCAGCCCCTCGCGAATGCTGTGGGTCTCGCCGGCGCAGACGTTGTAGGTCTCGCCGCGCTCCCCCTTGCCGGGGTCCAGGAGCAAGAGATAGGCCTCGACCACGTCCTCCACGTCGAGGAAGTCGCGGCGCGCCTCCAGGTTGCCCACCCGCAGGCAGGGCTCCTGGCGGCCTGCCTCGATCTCGGCGATCTGCCGCGCGAAGGCCGGCAGGGCGAACTCCGCCCGCTGGCCGGGCCCCGCGTGGGGAAAGCTGCGGGCGACGACCGCGTCCAACCCCCAGCTCTTCACCGCGGCGTGGACCAGCAGCTCGGCGGCCGCCTTGCTGGCGCCGTAGGGATTCACCGGGGCGATGGGGCGGTCCTCGTCCACCCAGTCGTCGCCGGGATTGCCGTAGACCTCAGCCGACGAGACGTGCAGCAGCCGCGCCTCGGGTGCGCCCGCCCGCAGCGCTTCGAGCAGGTTCAGCGTGCCGAGCGCGTTGACGCGAAAGGTCGGCAGCGGATCGCGCAGCGCCGCGCCCTGGGCACTGAGCGCCGCCAGGTGGAGCACGCGCTCGGGGCGGAAGGCCGCCACCTGCTCGACGAGGCCCTTGGGGTTCGCCAGATCCTGCCGCAGCACGCGGACGTCGGCCGGCAGGGCGGCGCCGGGGCCGTCGGGGTCGTAGGCGAGGCCGAGCACCTCGTCGCCGGCCGCCACCAGGCGCGGCGCGATGTGCCTGCCCACGAAGCCCGTGATGCCGGTGACGAGACTGCGCACGCCGCTACGCCAGGCGCTCGCGCCAGTAGTCGAGGAGGTCGCGCAGGGTTTGCTCGAAGGGAATCGTGGGCGCCCAGCCGGTGGCTTCACGGAGGCGGGTGGCGTCGCCCTCCAGGCGCGGGACGTCCGACGGCCGCAGCCGCTCCGGGTCCTCGCCGATTTCCACCTTCACGCCCGCGAAGTCCACGAGCATGTCCAGCACCTCGCGGATCGCCCAGCTCCGGCCCGTGGCCACGTTGTAGACCTCACCCGGCTTGCCCTTGGTCAGGGCCAGCCAGTAGCCGCGGACGGTATCGCGGACGTCGGTGAAGTCGCGCCGCGCATCGAGGTTGCCCACGCGCAGGGACGGCGCGCGCATCCCCCGCTCGATCTCCACCACCTGCCGCGCGAAGTCGCTGCAGACGAAGACGCTCGGCCGCCGCGGCCCCGTGTGGTTGAAGCCCCGCGTGCGGATGATCTGCATCCCATAGCTCATGAAGTACTGGTAGGCCAGCGCGTCCTGCCCCACCTTGCTCACCGCGTAGGGCGAGAGCGGGCGCAGGGGCTGGTCCTCGGTGATGGGCAGCTCGCTCTCGTGGACGAGCCCGTACTCCTCGCTCGAGCCCGCGATCTGGATGCGGCATTCGAGCCCGCTCTTCCGCACCGCCTCGAAGACGTTCAGCTGCCCGAGCAGGTTCGTGCTCAGGGTCTCCTGGGGCGCGCGCCAGCTCGAGGGCACGAAGCTCTGCGCCGCCAGGTGAAAGATGTAGTCGGGACGGAAGGCCTCGATCGCCTCGCGCGTGGCCGTGGCGTCGCGGATGTCGCACTCCACCATGCGCACCCGCCCGACGAGGTGCTCCACGTTCTCGGTGCGGCTGCGCCAGCGGTAGAGGCCGGCGACCTCCGCGTCCGGTTGGGTGGCCAGAAGATGGTCGGCCAGATGGCTCCCGGCGAAGCCGGTGATGCCGGTGATCAGGACCTTCATTGCGCCTCTTGTGTTCCTGGTGGGCGGGTCGGGCGTGGGGACGGCTCATCCTAGGCAGGAAAGCCCGCGCCGTCAACGGCCCGTCGGCGACTCCGGCAGCCGGTAGCAGATCACGCTCATGGGCTCGGGCTCCTCGTCCGAGGACTCCTCCGCCGGCTCGGGCACCGTGGAGAACGCCTCCGCGTAGCGCCGCAGGACGTAGAGGCGGTCGCCGGCGAGGAAGTAGCGATCCGCCCCCAGGCTGCCCTCGCCGAGAAGCCTGAGCTCCTCCACGAGGCGTCCCTTTGCGTCGTAGCAATCGAAGGTACCCAGACATCCGGGATCGAGACCGGCCTGCACGCCGCGACTGCTCAGCACCCAGAGGCCACCGTCCTCGCGGAGTGCCATCCACTCCACGTCGCGGACATGGTCCATCACCTCGATGTCGAGGCCCTCGGTCCCTCCTCCGCGCCGATAGGCGGCGACGACCGAGTCCCGCTCGGCCTTGCTCCGCATGCGGTGCTCGATGTCGCGGGTGATCACACGCTCCAGCCTGCCCGCGGGGGACCAGATCTCGATGGCGTAGTCGTACCCCCGGGTGAGCGCGCAGCGACCGTCGCGGCCCACCGACCAGCGCAGAGGGTTCGTGGCGGCCTCCTTCACCACGTGCTCGCTGAACTCGTTGTGGTAGGTGAACTCTGCGAACGGCGCGGCCGTGCTGTCGCCGGGCGCGAGGGAGTACACCCGCGTCGTGCTGTCGACGTAGCCGGGTCCCGCACCGTAGGCGAAGGTGCCCACGACCAGTCGCCCCCCTCCGAAGCGGACGCTGGTCACGCGCTGTGCGTCTTCGAAGAGTGACCCAGGCAGGGGCAGCTCGCCGGTGTAGTCGCCGTCCGCGTCGAAGAGGCTGCGCCGGGGCGGGCTGGTCTGGAGCACGCAGAGCGTGTCGCCGGGAAGCATCGTCAGGCCGCTTGGACGCAGCAGCTCGCCCGGCCCCTCGCCCTCGTGGCTCGTGGTCCGCAGGTAGCGCCCGTCCGGCGAGAAGACGCGGACTTCCTTGAGCTGGACGTCGAGTAGGTAGACCCGCCCCTGGCTGTCCACGTCCAGGGTGTAGAGCTTGCCGAAGAACTCCCCTGGCGTGTCCGAGAAGCCGCCCACTTCCCAGAGCTTTTCGAGCTCGACCGTGCGGGCGGCGGGCGCCTCGGCGGGGTTGTCGACGCGGGGGACCTCCGCCGCCACATTCGAGCCGAGAAGCAGCATCGTGGTTGCCAGCAGTCGACGTTTCATCATCCTCGCCTCCCTGTCCTAGCCCAGCACCCTCCACGCGATGTAGCCCGTGTAGGCCGCCAGCAGGATCGCGCCCTCGGCGCGGTTGATCCGGTTGCCGAAGGCGAAGCCCAGCGGCAGGAGCGCCAGCGAGAGCGCGCACATCACCGCGAGATCGACGACTCCGCCCGCGGGCACGGCGATGCGGCGGATCATGGCCGTCGGCCCCAGCACGAGCAGCAGGTTGAAGATATTGGAGCCGACAACGTTCCCGACCGCGAGATCGGATTCGCCGTGCCGCGCGGCGACGAGGCTCGTCACCAGCTCGGGCAGGCTCGTCCCGATGGCCACGATGCTGAGGCCGATCACCGCCTCGCTGATCCCCAGGTGCCGGGCGATGGCCGTCGCGCCCTCCACGGTCCAGTGCCCGCCACCGATCACGCCGGCCAGGCCGGCCAGGGTCAGCAGGCTCGCCAGGGGCAGGCCCATGGCGCCGCCCTCGCCCGCGCGCTCCTCGGCGCCGCGCAGGAAGGGATCGCGCGCGCGATCGCGCCGCGCGGCGCGGAGCATCGCCACCAGGAAGACGACGAAGCCCGCGAGCAGCAGCACGCCGTCCACTGGGCCGAGTCCGCCGGGGCGGTCCGCCACGGTCTCCAGCGCGAGCAGCGTGGCCCCCAGCGAGGCCGCCAGCATGAAGGGCAGTTCACGTCGCGCCAGGCTCCGCTGCACGGCCAGCGGCCGCACGAGCGCCGAGATGCCGAGGATCAGGCCGATGTTCGCGATGTTCGAGCCGACCACGTTGCCGAAGCTGATCCCGCCCTGCCCGCGCAGCGCCGCCGTGATGTTCACCGCCAGCTCGGGTGCGCTGGTGCCGAAGGCCACCACCGTGAGTCCGATCACCAGCGGCGAGACGCCGAGGCTGCGCGCCAGGGCCGTCGCCCCGCGCACGAGCACCTCGCCGCCGCCCACGAGCAGCGCGAGTCCGAGGATCAGGATGACGAGATCGGCGACGGGCATGGCCGCTCAGGCCCGCGTCTTGCCCAGGTGCCGGCTCCCGGGTTTGACGGCCGTGCCGCCGGCGGCGCAGAGCGGGCAGTCCTGCGGGCTCCAGGTCTTGACCTCGAGGGCGATCAGCGAGTGGAAGGGCACGCCGAAGTCGGGCTTGGCGCCGCCGCTGCGGTCCACGATGGCCGCCGCCGCGACCAGCGTGCCGCCGGCCGCCCGCAGCGCGGCCGCCGCTTCCAGCAGGCTGCCGCCGGAGGTGACCACGTCCTCCACCACGACTGTGCGCGCGCCAGGCGGCACGGCGAAGCCGCGGCGAAAGACCATGGCGCCGTCCTCGCGCTCGGTGAAGAGGAAGGGCAGCTGCCGGGCGCGGGCGACCTCGTGGCCGATGATCAACCCGCCCATGGCCGGGCTCACCACCAGGTCGACGTCCGCGGGCAGCAGCGCCGCCAGCGCGGCGCCCATCTCGGCGGCCACGGGCGTCGCGGCCAGCAGCCGCGCGCACTGGACGTAGCGGTCGCTGTGGCGCCCGCTGCTCAGCGAGAAGTGGCCGTCGAGGATCGCCTCGGTCTCGCGGAGGCGCTCCATCACGTGCTCGGGGGTCATCGTCGCCGCTCCGGGGTTCGGGGTCGTTCGGGATTCTCGGACACTGTCTACGCGATCACAAGGCCTTTCCCTCGCGCGCGCGCAGCACCTGCAGGGAGATGTTGTCCGGCCCGCCGCGTTCCCGCGCGAGGATGACCAGCGCGCGGCACGCCTCGCCGGGCGCGAAGAGCGTCGCCTGCTTCAGGATCTCGGGGGGCGTGACGACCTTGGTGAGGCCGTCGCTGCAGAGGACGAGCACGTCCCCCGCGCCGTAGCGCACCGGACCCACCGTGTCCACGGCCACCGAGGGCTCGATGCCCAGGCAGCGCGTGAGGACGTTCGCCAGCGCCTGCTGGCTCGCCGGCAGCGGCTCGCCCCGCCGCTGGTACTCCTCGGCGAGGGAGTGGTCCTCGGTGAGCTGGGTGATCTCGCCGTCGCGCAGCAGGTAGGCCCGGCAGTCGCCCACGTGGGCCACGTGGAAGCTGTCGCCGCGAAACGCCACCGCCGTGCAGGTGGTCGCCATGCTCGTCAGGCCGGGGTCGCGGGACGCCTGCACCTGGATCTCGGCGTTCGCGGCCTGGATGGCCCGCCTGAGCGCCGCCACGGGATCCACCGGGTTGCCGGCGCCGAAGAAGCTGCGCTCCACCGTCTCCACCGCGAGCTGGCTGGCCACCTCGCCCGCCGCGTTGCCGCCGACGCCGTCGCAGATCACGGCGAGCTGGGTGGGCGGACTGTCCTCGTGGACGAAGAAGCCCAGCGCGTCCTCGTTGGTCTTGCGGCGCAGGCCGATGTCGGACAGCTGCGCCTGCACGAGCTGCAGGCCGCCGTCGCCGGTGCTCACGATGCGCTCCACGTCCCCTCCTTCACACCTTCGCCGCGGCCATGGCCGCCAGCAGTTCGCGGCAGGCGGCGGCGGGATCGTCCGCCCGCGTGACGGGCCGCCCCACCACCAGATGGCTCGCCCCGGCCTCCAGCGCCGCCGCCGGCGTGAGCACGCGCTTCTGGTCACCCAGTTCCGCGCCCGCGGGACGGATGCCCGGGGTCACGATGAGGAAGTCGTCCCCGCAGGCGGCGCGGATGGCGGCCGCCTCGCGGGCCGAGGCCACGACGCCGTCCAGGCCCCAGTCCCGCGCGTGCTCGGCCAGGCGCAGCGCCTCGGCCGAGGGATCGCGGGTGCCGGCAACGCTGGGGCCCCAGACGGCGCGCAGGTCGTCGCCGTCGAGACTGGTGAGCACCGTGACCCCGATGAGCGCGGGCGGCGTGACGCCCGCCTCCTCGGCGGCCTCGTCTCGCGCGGCGACGGCCTCGCGCACCGCGGCCTCGCCCGTGCTCACGTGCAGGTTGGCGAGCCGCACGCCGAGGCGCGTGGCCGCGGCCACGGCGCGGGCCACGGTGGCGGGAATGTCGTGGAACTTGAGATCGAGGAAGACGGGCGCCGCCGCGGCGAGCCGCCGCACCAGGGCCGGACCCTCGGCGCCGAAGAGCTCGAGGCCGACCTTGAGGCCCACATCGAGGGGCGCCAGCGCGGCGGCCAGCGCTTCGGCGGCGAGAGCGTCGGGCAGGTCGAGGGCGATGTAGAGGCGGTGGCCGAGGGGTTCGTCGTTCGCTGGGCTCACGAGGCGCGCTCCTTCCAGTGTTCGCGCAGGGCGTCGAGGCTGGCGCAGTCGCGCTCGGCAAGGAAGGCGGCGAGGCCGTCCAGCACCCGCGCGGGCAGGCCGGGATCCGAGAAGAGGGCGGTGCCGAGCTGCACGGCGCTGGCGCCCGCGGCGATGAACTTGAGCACGTCGGCCGCGCTCGCGGCGCCGCCGATGGCGATGACCGGGATCGTCACCTGGCTCGCGACGCGGTGCACCGCGGCCAGCGCGACGGGGAAGATCGCGGGGCCGGAGAGCCCGGCCGTCACGCGCGCGAAGGGGCTGCGGCCGGTGGCGAGGTCGATGTCCATGCCGAGCAGCGTGTTGATGGCGCAGATGCCGTCGGCGCCGGCGTTCTCGGCTGCGCGAGCCACGAGGCCGATGTCGGTGACGTTGGGGCTGAGCTTCACCCAGACCGGCGCCACGGTGAAGTCGCGCTTCACCGCGCGCGTGATGGCCTCCACCGCAGCCGGGTCGGTGGCGAAGTTCGCGCCGTGCTCGGCCACGTTGGGGCAGCTGAGGTTCAGCTCAATGGCAAGTGTGGGCGCGTCGGCAAGTCGACGGGCCATGGCGGCGAAGGCGTCCGCGGAGCCCGCAGACAGCGAGACCACCGGGCTGAGGCCGCGCGCCGCCAGCGCGGGCAGCTTGGTCTCGACGAAGGCGTCGAGCCCCACGTTCTCCAGCCCGATGGAGTTGAGCATGCCCGCCGGCGTCTCCATGAGCCGCGGCACGGGGTTGCCCTTGCGCGGCAACGGCGTGATGGTCTTGGTCACCACGGCGCCGAAGACCTCCGGCGGCAGCAGCGGGTCGTAGTCGAGGCCGTAGCCGAAGCAGCCCGAGGCCGCGAGCAGAGGGTTGGCGAGCCGCAGCTCGCCCACGCGGGCGCCAAGGTCGACGGTGGCGTGACGCTCAGGCATGCCCCACCTCCTCGGCAAGCGCCTCCGCCGTGGCCAGCTGCCCCACCTCGAAGACGGGACCTTCCCGGCACACCGTGGCGTAGCGCCAGTCGTCTCCGTCACGCACGGGCACCACGCAGCCGCGGCAGACGCCCACGCCGCAGGCCATGCGCTCCTCCAGCGAGAGCAGCACGCGATCCTGGGGACGCGCCGCGCGCCGCAGCGCCTCGAGCATGGGGATGGGACCGCAGGCGAGGATCTGCTGCGGCGCGGGGTCGTCGGCGCGTTCGTCGAGCAGCTGCGCCACGGGGTGCCCGCGGCGGCCGGCGGAGCCGTCGAGGGTGCTCACTTGCACCGCGACTGCCAACTCGGCCAGCAGGCGCTCGGGGATGTCCGCGGCCGTGTTGAAGCCGAAGAGCACCCGGTGCGGCGCGCCCGCCGCCGCGAGACGCCGGGAGAGCATGTGCAGCGGCGGAATGCCCACGCCCCCGCCGACCAGCAGCGGGGCGGGCGAGGCCGCCGGCGCGAAGGGGTGGCCCAGCGGGCCGAGCAGGTCGAGCGTCGCCCCGGGCGTGAGGGCGGCGAGCGCCGCGCTCCCCCGCCCGAAGACCTTGAAGAGGAAGCGCTGCCAGCCCGGACCCGCGTCGAGCAGGCTGAGCGGGCGCAGGAGAAAGGGATCGGCGCCGCGGCTCGCTCCATCGGCACCCGGCGACAGCAGCGAGAACTGCCCCGGCGCGCCGGCGGGGAGGTCGTCGCCCTCCACGCGCAGGTCCCAGTAGAGCGCGCCGTCGGCGCGCAGGTCGCTCACGCGGACGCGGCGCCAGACGGCCGCGAGCGCCGCGGGACGAGGCGTGTCGCCGCCCGCCGCGCTCACTGCGCCGGCCCCAGGGCGTCGAGCCAGCCCTCCACGTAGCGGGCGGAATCGCTCTCGGGATAGCGCTCGAGCAGCAGCGCCACCGCGCGTCTCGCCGCGAGGGTGTCCGCCAGGCTGTAGCGGTTGATGTAGGCCAGCGCGTAGGCCGCCTGCGAGGCCAGCGGGCTGTCGGGGTAGTCCTCCAGCACCTTGCCGTACTCGGCGAGCGCGGCCTCGGGGTCCTCCAGGCGCAGCAGCTGATTCTCCGCGAGACGGAACTGCAGCTGCGCCGCCGACGAGTCCGGCGCCTCCTCCCCCGACTGCGCGCGGAAGTCGATCACCTCCTGCACGGCCTTGCTCTTGGTGCCAGCGAGGTCGGCGAAGAGCGAACGCGGCACCTCCTTGCGCGCATTGTCGTAGGCGACGATGGCCTGCTCCAGATCGTGCTCGCGGTTCTGCCGGATCAGCCCGATGCGATACCACGCCTCGGCGGCGCTGTTGCTGCGGGGGAACTCCGTCGCCACGTTCTCGAACTGGGTGGCGGCCTTCTCCAGGTCGCCGTCGGCCTCCACCAGCCTGGCCTGGAGCAGGAGCACGGGCCCGCGGGACTGGAAGTTCTCGGCCACCGGCTCGAGCTCGCCGAGCAGCGCGCCGCACTCCGCGTAGCGGTGCTGGTCGAAGAGGATCTCCGCCGCCGCGAGCTGCCCCTCGAAGACGGTGCGGCGGTTGCGTCCCTTCTCGGCGAGGACGGCCACCGTCTCCACGGCCAGCGAGTCCTGCCCCAGCTCGCGCTGCGTGAGGGCGATCTTGAGGCGCGCCTCGTCGTTGAACTCGCTCTGCTTGAAGCTCTCCAGCAGCCGCTGGTAGGCGCCGATGGCGTCGTCCCAGTTGCCCAGGCGGTACTCCGCCTCGGCGCGGCGGAACATGCCCTCGGCGAGGTGCTTGCTCTTGGGGAACTCCTCCTGCAGGCGGTCGAGATCCGCGATGGCCCGGGACTCGTCGCCGTTCTCCAGGTCGCAGACGCCGCGCATGTAGAGCGCCTGCTCGCGCCACTCGTGGTCGGGGAAGCGCTCCTCCAGCTCGTCGAGGCGGCGCAGGCAGCTGCCGTACTCGCTCTTCTCGAAGTAGGCGCGGCTCATGAGAAAGAGCGCGTCGTCCACGTACTTGCTGTCGGGATAGAGCTCCATCAGCTTCTTGCACTTCTCGATGGAGTCGTCGTAGGCCTTGCGCGCGTTGGGCGTGATCTTGCCGTCCGGCGTGCGCTGCATGTTCTCGGCCTGCTTGAAGTAGCGCCTGGCGTTGCTGTAGGTGTTGAAGTAGGCGCAGCCGCCGCCCGCCCCCAGCGCGAACAGGACGAGCGCGAGCAGCGGCCACAGCCGCGCCAGCCGCCGCAGCGTCGCCGGGGCGCTACGCATGGGACGCGACCGCACGCCACGGCCGGGGACTGAAGCGCTCGGCCTCGCCCTCGCGCGCGTAGACCACCTGTCCACCCAGCACGGTGGCCCGCACGCGGCCGGTGAGGGACATCCCCTCGAAGGCCGTGTTGCGGCCCTTCGACGCCATCTCGGCCCCGCGCACGGTCCAGGCCTCCTCGGGATCGAAGAGCACCAGGTCGGCCGGCGCGCCAGCCTCCAGGCGGCCGCCCTCGAGGCCGAGGATCGCCGCGGGCCGGCTCGTGAGCAGCGCGAGCGCCGCGGGCAGCTTCATCAGGCCCGTGTGCACGAGGCGGGTCAGGACGGCGGCGAGCGAGGTCTCGAGGCCCGTCACACCGAAGGGCGCGTAGGCGAGCTCGCGCTGCTTCTCCGCCTCGGTGTGCGGCGCGTGATCGGTGGCCACGCAATCGAGCGTGCCGTCCACGAGGGCCGCCACCAGCGCCTCCTGATCGCTCTTCTCGCGCAGGGGCGGGTTCATCTTCTTGTGGGAGTCGTAGCCCTCGAGGGCCGTGTCGTCGAGGAGCAGGTAGTGCGGCGCGGTCTCGGCCGTGACGCGCAGACCGTCGGCCTTGGCGCGGCGCACGATCTCCACGCTGTTCCTGCTGGAGACGTGGGCGATGTGCAGGCGCGCCCCCGTGAGGCCGGCCAGCCGGACGTCGCGGTCGGTGCCGATGTCCTCCGCCTCCCGCGGAATCCCCTTCAGCCCCAGCCGGTGCGACACCGCGCTCTCGTTCATCACGCCGCCCTGGCTGAGCGACGGCTCCTCCGCGTGGCTGATGAGCAGCGCGTCCCAGCGCAGCGACAGCTCCAGGGCGTTGCGCAGGAGGCCGGCGCTGCGCACGGGCCAGCCGTCGTCGGAGAAGCCGATGGCCCCGGCGGCCAGCATCTCGCCCATGTCGGCGAGCTGCTCGCTGGCCGCGCCCTGGGTGATCGCGCCGATGGGATGCACGCGGCAGAGCCCGGCCGTCGCCGCGCGCTCGCGGATCAGCTCCACGATGGCCGCGTCGTCGCAGATGGGCTTCGTGTTGGGCATGCAGGCCATGGCCGTCACGCCGCCGCGCGCGGCCGAGGCCGAGCCCGTGGCCACCGTCTCCTTGTCCTCGAAGCCGGGCTCGCGCAGGTGGACGTGCATGTCCACCAGGCCCGGCGCGAGGCAGAGGCCGCCCGCGTCGAGCACGGGCACGCCGCCCGCCGCCGGCGCCTTGGCCGCGATCGCGCGGATCCTGCCGCCCTCCACGTGCACGGCGCCCTTGGTCTCGGTGCCGGCCACGGGGTCGATGAGCCGCGCGCCGTCGATCCAGAAGTTGCCGCCGCGGTCGTCCAGGCAGCGCTCGATCCAGTCCATGCTCGCTCCTTTGCGATTCCCTTCCGAGTCCAGTGACGGCCGCGCTAGGCGTCGGCCTGGGCGATGAGCGTGTCCTCGCTCGCGCCGGGGCTCGTCCCGCCGGCCGGCGCCGAGCCCTCCATGCGGCGACGCGCCTCGCTGAGCAGGTAGAGGACGGCCATGCGCACCGCCACGCCGTTGGTGACCTGCTCGAGGATCACCGCCCGCGGGCCGTTGGCCACCTCCTGGGCGATCTCCACGTCGCGATTCATCGGCCCCGGGTGCATCACGATGCCGTTCGGCGCCATCAGCTTCAAGTGCTCGGGACGCACCTGCCAGTCACGCGCATAGGCGCGCAGGCTCGGCAGCAGGCCGCCCTCCTGTCGCTCGCGCTGGATGCGCAGGATGTTCACGACCTCGGCGCCGGCCAGCGCGCGCTCGAGGTCGTACTCCAGGGTGACGCCCAGAGTGCCCAGCTCCCGCGGCAGCAGGGTGGGCGGTCCGCAGAGCGTGACCTCCGCGCCGAGCTTGGTCAGCCCGTGCAGGTTGCTGCGCGCCACGCGGCTGTGGAGGATGTCCCCCACGATCACGACCTTGCGCCCCGCGAGCTCCCCCAGGTGCTGGCGCATGGTGAGCATGTCCAGCAGGCCCTGGGTGGGGTGCTCGTGCGTGCCGTCGCCGGCGTTGATCACGCTGGCCGGCACGCGCGCGGCCAGGAAGTGCGGCGCGCCGCTGGCGCCGTGGCGCATGACGAACATGTCCATCTTCATGGCCAAGAGGTTCTCTGCCGTGTCCAGCAAGGTTTCGCCCTTGGCCACGCTGCTGGTGGACGCGGAGAAGTTCACGATGTCGGCGCTGAGGCGCTTCTCGGCCAGCTCGAAGCTGATGCGCGTGCGCGTGCTGTTCTCGAAGAACAGGTTGCAGACGGTGTAGCCCCGCAGGGTCGGCACCTTCTTGACCTCGCGCTCGCTGACCTCGCGGAACTTCTCGGCGGTGTCGAGGAAGAGCGTGATCTCCTCGGCGCTCAGGCTCTCGAGATCGAGCAGGTCCTTGCGCGTGTAGCTCACTGCTCGACCTCCCCGAGCAGGACGTCGTCGACGCCGTCGATCTCCGTGAAGCGCACCTTCACCACTTCGCGCCGCGAGGTGGGTACGTTCTTGCCCACGTAGTCCGCGCGCACGGGCAGCTCGCGATGCCCGCGGTCGATCATCACCGCGAGCTGGATCGCGGCGGGGCGTCCGTAGTCCATGAGCTCGTCCATGGCCGAGCGCACGGTGCGGCCCGTGTAGAGCACGTCGTCCACGAGGACGATCACGCGGTCCTGGATGTCGCCGGGGATCCGCGTCTCGCCCACGCGCGGCTGCGGGCCGATGGTGCGCAGGTCGTCGCGATAGAAGGTGATGTCCAGGCTGCCCACGTCCACCGGACGTCCCTCCACCTTCTGCATGTAGGCGGCGAGGCGCTCGGCCATGGGCACGCCGCGCCGGGCGATGCCCATGATGATCAGGTCGCTGCTGGACTCGTTGCGCTCCAGGATCTCGTGGGTCATGCGCTTGATGGCCCGGAGCATCTGCTCGTCGTTCATCAGCACGGCCTTCTGGTTGAAGGCGCGCACGGGATTGGCTTCCATGGGACCTCCGCCGCTCGGTTCTAGCGGGGTGCGCGGCGAGTCTGGGCAAAAAAAAGACCCCGGCCGGTGGCGCAGGGCGTCTCAGTCGTTGCCGCGGGGCTCATCGCCTTCCCCTTCTCGACCTCACGGGATCGAATTAAAGGACGGCCCTTCGAGTGGACCGAGCACATCCTACGCCTTTCCGGCGGGGATTTCAAGAGGCCTAGGCGTCCACCTCCCCGCTCAGGCTCGCCAGCAGGTGGTTGACGGCGGCGCGGTTCTCGCGCGCCTCCTTGGCCGTCGACGCTGGCCGCTCGGGCGTGTCATCCCGTGTACGGCCCGTCCGGCCCAGCAGGCCGCCGAGGTCGCGGTCCGCGTCCTCGTAGCGATCCTGCGAGTAGAGCAGGAGGCCGCGATCCCAGCGGGCCGCGCGGGAGCGGGGCATGAGCCGCACGCGCCAGTCGGCGGCGCGCAGGGCTTCCTCCGCCAGCCCCTCGGCCTGGTAGACGATCCGCATGGCCACCAGGTAGCGCTCCAGCAGCTGCCGGGACGAGAGCGGATTCAGCCGCTGGGGCTGGAAGGCCAGGCGGCGTCCGCTGATGAGCAGCTCCACCCGGTGCCGCGCGGCGTCCAGCGGCAGGACCGCGCCGTCGGCCGGGTCGAGCACGTGGCCGCGGGGCAGCCAGTGGCTGCCGAGCAGCACGCCGCCGGGCTGGGCCAGGGCGCGCAGCGGGAAGGCGAGGCGGCGGGCCAGGTCGTAGTAGAGCAGGGCCAGGCTCAGCGCGCGGCCGCGGCGACGGGTGACCACCGCGTGCAGCTCGGTCACCGCCAGGCCGTTCTCCGCGGGACCGGCGGCCAGGAAGCCCAGCTCGCCGAAGAAGTAGCTGCTGAGAGCCTCGAACTTCTGGTAGGGTTTGCCCATCCCGGCGAGACGTTCGTCCAGCGCCGGCAGGCCCTGGAGAAGTGGCAGGAGGACCTGGCTGGGGAGCCGCCCGGGCTCGGCGGCCTGGCTGAGGGCCAGCGCCGCGCGCAGAGGACTGAAGTGCCTGTGTCCGGGTTCGATCTCGGCGAGGAATCGGCGCTCGCAACGCTTCTGGTCAGCCATGAGGGCCCCCTTTCTGGCGTCTCCAGGTTCTGGAGACGTTCCCGGCCCTCTCCGGCGACTCTCGGGGCTGGAAGCGGGCCGAGCCCTGTCGTCGAGAGTAAGATACGCTGATGGATGGCGGGTTCCAAAAGGGGCGCGCCATTTTGACGAAGTTTCGCTTTGTCGGAAGGAAGCCCATGAAGAAGACCGGCGCGCGCCCCCTGGACTACTGGCTCCGCGAGATCCTCACCCTGCCCACGGCGCCGTTCCACGAGCAGCAGGTGACCGCCCGCGTGAAGGCCTTCGCCCGCGAGCGCGGGCTGGGCCTCAAGGAGGACCGCGCCGGCAACCTGGTGCTGGAGTACCGCAACCCCCGCAGGGGTCAGGCGCCGGTGGCCTTCACCTGCCACACCGATCACCCCGGCTTCGAGGTGATCCGCGCCCGCGGCCGGCAGGCCACGCTGCGTCTCCTGGGCGGGGTGGACGAACCCACCCTCCGCAACAGCCGCATCGTCCTGGTCACGCCGGGCGGAAGGGTCAAGGCCGAGGTGCTCGGCGTCACGATGGCCGCCGACCGCCGCAAGGACGACACCACCCTCCGCGTCCGCAGCGCGTCGCCGGTGGCCGAGGGCGACTGGGGGCACTTCGATCTGGTCCGCCTCTCGCTGGCCGGCGGGAAGATCCGCTCCAAGGCCATCGACAACGTGCTGAGCGCCGCGCTGATCCTGAAGCTGCTGGACGACTTCAGCGCCGCCGGGCGGCGCGCGCACGTCTACGGCGTCTTCACCAGCGCCGAAGAGGTGGGCTTCGTGGGCGCCATGGAGCTGATGCGCAGCCCCATGTTGCCGAAGAAGGTCCCCATGGTCGTAATGGAGACGAGCCGCGAGCTGCCGGGCTTCAAGATCGGCCGCGGGCCGGTGATCCGGGTGGGCGACCGCCTCAGCATCTACGACGACGAGCTCACCCGCTGGCTGACCGAGACCGCCGAGGGCCTGGCCAAGCAGGACAAGGAATTCCAGTTCCAGCGTGCCCTCATGCCCGGCGGCGCCTGCGAGGCGAGCCTCTACCAGCTCGAGGGACGTCCCACCTGCGCCCTGGCGGTGGCCCTGGCCAACTATCACAACATGGGACCGCGCGGCGCCGCCGCCGAGTGGGTCAGCCGGGCCGACGCCGAGGGCATGCTAAAGCTCCTCGCCGCCCTGACGGCGGCGGGCCCCCAGCCGGGCCGCCGGGAGGCCCTGCGCAAGCTGATCTGGCGCCAGCACCGGCGCTATGCCGGGCGCTTTCGGCGGGGCTAGGCAGGACGTCACCGCATTGTGTCATCGGCGGCTCTCGTGCTATAATCGCCGGCATCGCGGGTTCGGGCGGTCTTACGCAGAAGGCCGCCCCGTTCCATTGCGTGCCTGTTGATTACCCACGAAGGGGGAGGGGAAGTATGCGCTTGCTCACCGTCCGTCTCCTCGCGGCCAGCTCGCTGATCCTGCTGGCCGGAGGCGCCTTTGCCCGTCCGGGCGTGCCCCAGACCATCCTGAACATCGAGGCCGCCGAGGCCGCGGGGCAGATCAGCCACGACGAGGCCGCCCTCAACAAGATCTACGACGTCATCGCTCCAGAGAAGGTGGACGCCCGCTTCATCGATCGCGCCGGCCAGCCCGGCAAGTGCGCCACCGCGATGCTCGCCGGCATCCTCGCCGACGAGGCCGTGAGCGAGTCCGTGAAGGACGTCCTGCGCGACTACGCGCTGAACCCGCCCGCGACCGGCGACCGCGCCCTCTACATCTCGCCGTCGGGCATCTTCC
Organism: Candidatus Latescibacterota bacterium; assembly: GCA_020633725.1. Classification (NCBI taxonomy): domain Bacteria; kingdom Pseudomonadati; phylum Candidatus Latescibacterota; species Candidatus Latescibacterota bacterium. The sequence continues at coordinate 420,941 of JACKDC010000002.1, read as the reverse complement.
GTCTCACCTACTTCACCACCGGCACCGACGCCGTGCCCACCACGGACACCAACCCGGCCAACGGCATCCCCGACTTCGTCGAGCGCTGCGCCGAGTACATGGACTGGTCGTGGCAGTACGAGATCGACACCATCGGCTTCGAGGCGCCCACCATCCTGGCCGGCGTCGACTACCAGGTGAGCTTCAAGAACTTCGCCTACTACGGCGTGACCTACCCGCTGGGCAGCGGTCGCACGCGCATCGAGCTGCACCGCAACTTCATCGGCTTCCCGGCCAACGACGACCCCGACGGCGACCAGCTCGGCGCCGCCAAGGTGACCGCGGGCCACGAGTTCAAGCACGCCAGCCAGTACCCCACGAGCAACTGGAGCGAGGGCGGCTGGGTCGAGCTGGACGCGACCTGGATGGAAGATCAGGTCTACCCGGCCACGAACGACTACCACAACTACATCGCCTACACCGGCAGCCCGCTCTACACGCCCCAGCAGAGCCTGGATTCGGGCGGCAGCGGCAGCTACGAGGACTGCATCTGGCAGACCATCATGAGCGAGAAGTGGGGCATGCAGTTCATCGTCGACCTGTGGCAGCTGCGCGCGAGCTTCCCGAGCTGGCCGATGCTCACGAGCTACGACAATCACCTGGCCACCGTCGGCTCGAGCCGCGCGGCGCTCATGGCCGAGTGGACGCGCTGGAACTACCTCACCGGCTTCAAGGCCTCCGACGCCTGGGACGACAACCCCGACGGCGAGGGCGGCTACCCCGACGCGCACGAGCTCTACAGCTGCAACGTCTTCTACACGGTGAGCGGCCTGGGCACGCCGCCCAGCACCACCTGCGAGGACATGGGCGCGCGCTACGCGCGTCACCTGTCGGTGAGCGGCCTGAGCGACTACCCCAAGATCACCTTCAACGGTGACGACACCGCGGACTTCCGTCCGCAGGTCATCATCAAGAAGCTGGACGGCACGCTGCAGTTCGACTCCGTGGTGATGGGCGCGAACGACGACGGCGAGGTCACCCTCACGGTGCCCTTCAGCCAGATCAGCGAGCTGGGCATCAGCTTCCCGCACTGCAGCATCTCGGGCGGTTACAAGTCCTTCAGCTACACGCTGACCGAGGACGTCTCGACGGACGTCACGCCCGAGGGCACGCCGGCCATGCGCCTGCATCCGGCCTACCCGAATCCCTTCAACCCGAAGACCAACATCCGTTTCGACCTGGCCGCGGACGCGCACGTCACGCTGGCGGTGGTCTCGCCCATGGGGCGGGTGCACCGCACGCTGCTGGCGGGCGAGCTGCAGGGCGCCGGCGAGCACACGGTGGTCTTCGACGGCAAGGACGACGCGGGCCAGCCCCTGGCGAGCGGCGTCTACTTCGCCATGCTGAGCATCGGTGGACGGCAGAGCGAGCTGACCAAGCTCACCCTGCTGAAGTAGAGAACGAGCGAAGTTCCTGCGAGGAGCCCCGGCACCGGGCCGGGGCTCCACCCAGGCAAGCTATTTGATACGAACCTGACCGGTTTTGCCGGGTAATCTGCCACCCGGCGCGGAAGGTCCGTCGGTCTCGCAGGTATGACAGTGCCGCAAGCCAAGGCGGCACAGGCTCTTGCCCGAGCCCGGCCCACGGAGGGGGACGTGGATCACGGCGCCGAAAGACGGCCCGTCTTTTGCAAACTTGCAAGATTGCGAACGGATGCCTCGAGCGTTCATCGCATCATGCGACAAGAAACTGTGAAAAACGCTTCGGCCCATTGACGCGGACCGTGGATGATCCCGATCATCCACCCTCGCACCAGGTCGTCGCAGCGATTCAGGGAGGCTTTCCCCACCATGTCCCTGATCTCCGAGTGGATCGGTCTACCGTGGTACATGCTCTTGCCTTTGGTGCTCCTGCTGGGCTGGGTCGCCCAGGAGCTGAGCCGTAGCGTCGCCACGTCCATCGGCCTCCTCGACCTCCCGAATCCCCGCAAGATCCATCTGCAGCCGGTGCCCCTGTCCGGGGGGCCGGGCCTGTTCGTGCCTCTCCTGCTGGGCTATCTCGTCTGGCTGGCGGCCGGCTCTCCGGGGCAGGCCATGGGCGCGGCCCTGTCGCTAGGCCTGGCCTTCACGCTGATCTTCACCACCGGCCTCGTGGACGACCTCCGCGGCCTCTCCGCTCGCCGGCGCCTGGTGATCCAGGCCACCGCGGGCCTGCTGCTCTGGGCGGGCGGCTTCCGTCTGGACGCCATCGCCTTCGGCGGCTGGACGCTGCAGCTCGGCCTCTTCTCGCTGCCGCTCACCCTGCTCTGGTTCATGGGCTTCATGAACACGAGCAATCTCATGGACGGCATGGACGGCCTCTCCGGCGGCATGAACCTGCTCGCCCTGCTGGCGCTGGGCACCTTCGGGCTGTTCATCGGCAGCGGCGTGGGCGCGCTGGCGATGTTCGCCGCCGGCCTGGTGGTCCCCTACCTGGTCTGCAACCTCCGCGGGCGGGGCAAGGTCTTCCTGGGCGATTCCGGAAGCCTGAGCCTCGGCCTCACGGTGGGCACCTTCGCGCTCGCCATGGCGCGCCAGCCGGGCGCCGCGCTGAGCTGGGCGCCGCTGGCCTTCGCGCTGGCCGCCTACGTCGTGGGCATCCTCGACGTGCTGACCTCGATCGTGCGGCGTCGCCGTGACGGGGTCAGCCCCTTCCGACCGGACACCCACCACTTCCACCACCGCCTTCTGCGGGCGGGGCTCGGGCCGAAATGGACGCTCGCCAGCCTGCACGGGCTGTCGGGCCTGGCGGTCTTCGCCGTGGCGCTGCCGTTCTACGGGGCGGCTCCTCTCGCACTGGTTCACCTGGTTCTTCCCATGACGGTGTGCATCATCGCCGCCACTCGTCTGGTTAGGTTCCAGCCCGCACCTTCGAAAGTTATTCCCCTTCACAGCCACAACGCGGTGAAAGCCGCAGCTGGGGGCGGCGGGTCCTCCATTCGAAGCATCACGCCAGTCCCGGGTTCGGAGGGCCAGGCGGCCAACATGGAGCCAGCATCGGCGGTGGAACCGCTCAACGCGATTAACCGGTAGCGCCGCGAGTGATGAATGCCTGAGGCCCGAGAGAACACGCCGCTGGCCTTGCTCTGCGCAAACACTTCTTGGTATCTCTACAACTTCCGCAAAGAGCTTGTTGCCGCACTCATCGAACGAGGATGGCGAGTTGCTGTCGCCGCCCCAGACGACTCGCACTTTCCCCAATTGCGTGCTCTAGGCGCAGAGTCTCACACGATCGCGATGGATCGGGCAAGTGTCTCTCCCATCGCTGTACTTAGGACATTCGCGTCGCTTTTCAGCCTCTATCGAAGCCTGCGACCGACGTGCGTCCACCACTTCACGATCAAGCCCGTGATCATCGGCGGCATCGCCGCAAGAATCCTCCGGATTCCTCGCGTTATCCAGGCGATAACGGGACTGGGGTTGGCATTTGCCAGACGGTCTACGCTCCGGCAAGCAGCGCTCTTCGGCTATAGGCTGGCAATCGGGGCACGCTGCATCGTGGTCTTCCAGAATCGAGAGGATCAGGCAGAACTTGAGCGAGCCGGTCTAGTGGATCAGCGCAACTCCGTGATCATTCGGGGTTCGGGGGTGGATCTCTCCCGTTTCTCACCAATCGCTGCGCGAGACAGCGAGCACCCCGTCACCTTTCTCATGGCCTGCCGGATGCTTTGGGCAAAGGGTGTCCGGGAGTTCGTGGACGCAAGCGATCAGGTGCACCAGCGCCACCCGGAAGCTCGATTCCGCCTGCTCGGCGCGTCCGACCCTGGTACGCCGGATCACGTCCCAGAATCATGGCTGCGGGCTGCGTGTGAGTCCCGGACACAGCTTGAGTGGGTCGGCTACGCCGAAGATGTCTTGTCGAACTACCAGGCGGCGGATGTCGCCGTCTTGCCGTCGTACCGGGAAGGGGTGCCGAAGTCTCTACTCGAGGGAGCCGCTGTCGGCCTGCCCTTGCTGGCGGCCGACGTCCCGGGCTGTCGCGAAGTCGTGGCGCATGGTGTGACTGGTCTATTGGTGCCCCCTCGCGATTCAGAAGCCCTTGCTGACGCCATGGCCGTCCTTGTGGAGTCGGCGAAGCGGCGGCGGGAACTTGGGAAGGCGGCGCGTGCACTGGTGGAGCGGGAGTTCTCGGTTGAACAGGTCGTCAGCTCGACTCTCAACTGCTATCCCGCTGCGCCGGGCCAAGCAGCATCCGCCATTGCCGGATGATGTAGTCGACAAGACCCAGCGGAACACCGATACTGCAAGGCGCATTGGGGTCAGCGCGCGGACGTGCCCTCTGCGCGCTGACACTCGACAAGCCAACGGACTGGATCTCGCCCTTGTCGAAGACGAAGCAGGACATCTACCTATCACTGCCGGCACCCATCCGGCAGGGGATCATCTATGGGGTGTCCGCCTATAACAGGGCGCTTCGATATGGCCGCAACTACCGGGAAACGCTTGAGCTCGCCCTCTCGGCGGACGCTTGGACGAAGTCCGAGGCTGAGGCCTACGTTTCCGGCCAGCTAGGGCTCTTGCTCGCCGAGGCGAAGGCTCACGTCGCCTACTACACCGAAGCACTCGCCCCCTTCTCGGCTCAACATCTCCAGGAGATTGCAAGGCGACGGGAGCTTGGTTCCGTTCCGTTCCTCGCGAAGTCCACGCTCAAGGCAAGACCTTCGAGCTTCTTGAACTCCTCGAGGAAGGCGGCGGTCAGCAGCTCGACCAGCGGTTCGACGGGATCCCCACTGACTGTTCAGTTTGACCGGTACTCGATGGAACGCCGAATGGCGTTCATCCATCATCATCGCCGGTGGCTCGGGCTTCGGCCACGAGCGCGGACCCTGCGTCTATCGGGACGCGAAATCGTTCCAGCTTCGCAGTCGCGCCCCCCATTCTGGGTGGCGAATCCCTTCGAGAACCAGCTACTGGTCTCGACCTACCACTTGAACACATCCGCACTGCCGGCCATCCTCGACAAGATACTCAGCTACGATCCCGAGGTCATCGACGGCTACCCTACAGCAATCGCCCAGATCGCCAGCGCGATGCGAACGTCAGGCGGCGTGCTTGGAGCCCTACGGGGAGTCATCACTACTGCCGAGACGTTGGATCCGACCCTGAGGGCGGAGATCGAGAGTGGCCTGGGAGTGCAGGTGCTTGACTACTACGCCGCCAGCGAAGGTGTCCCTCTGATTCAGCAGTGCGAGCACGGGCGGTACCACCTTCGACTCGACTCCGGAGCCTTCGAGATCCTAGATGAGAATGACGCCCCCTGCGCACCTGGGCAGCCTGGGGAGCTCGTGGTCACCAGCTTCGTCCAGTGGCAGATGCCCTTGATCAGATACCGAACAGGCGACCTAGCGATTTCCGCGGTAGCCAACCAGCTCTGCCCCTGTGGTCGGACCCTTCCGACCATCGAAGGTGTACTGGGTAGGGTCGAGGATCTTGTGCTAACCCCGGATGGTCGCAAGATCGGAATGTTCAGCTACAGAACGCTGAAGCACGTCCAGGGATACCGCGAAGCCCAGATCATCCAGCTCACGGAGTCTTCATTCCGGGTCAGGTACGCCCTCGACGGCACACGGCCCGAGGATGAGGTCCAGCGCCAGACTCAGCAGATCTTTGCCCGCGTCCTGGGCTACGAATCTGATGTCGAGTTTGAGTCGGTACCCGCCATCGAGCGCGGACCGAATGGCAAGTTCAGAAGCACAGTCGGCCTTGGGACCAGCAGTCCCGCGGACTAGGAGATGAGCATGCAAGCCGCAGCCCGCCAGCACGAAGCCCAGGGCGGGGTCTTGGCCCCTACCCCTGGCGCCCCCAGCGTTGCCTTCCTCATTACGGGTAGCGGCCTCGGCGGAGCGGAGTTCGAGGTGAGGCACCTCGCCCTTGCCTTCCAGAGGCGAGGGTGGGGAGTTGGGCTCATCTCCATGCAGACTATCGATGTACCCTTCGCCGATCTCGAGAGCATGGGCATTCGCACAGTTGCCCTTAGCATGCGACGGGGGATCCCCGACCCCAGGGCGCTCCTGCGGCTGCGAGCAGTCCTCAAGGGCTGGCAGCCGGACGTCCTACATGGGCACATGGTACACGCGAATCTGCTGGCGCGCGTCTCCAAGCTGCTTGTGGACACCAAGGCGGTCATCAGCACCATCCACTGCCAAGACGAAGGCGGTAGGTGGCGCTATGCGGCGTATCGACTGACCGATCGCCTATCCAGCCTGACTACGGCGGTGAGCCGCATCGCCGTAGCCGAGGCGACGCAGAAGCGAGCTGCCGCCCCGGATAGTATCCTCTTCGTTCCCAACGGATTGGTCACGGCAGACTACGCCGCCGACGAGGAAGCCAGGGCGAGACTGCGCCGTGAACTCGACGTCCAAGACGGTTTCCTCTGGCTGGCGGTGGGGCGGCTGGCCGAACAGAAGAACTACCCAAACATGTTCGCCGCATTTGCCAGGGTGCTGGAGTCACATCCTGACGCCCGCCTCGTCATTGCCGGAAAGGGCCCCCTCGAGGAGCAGCTGCAGCAAGAGGTCGAGTCGCGCGGGTTGCAGGGCCCCCTCCGCCTTCTCGGCATCCGCCGAGACATCCCCAAGCTCATGCAGGCCGCAGACGGCTTTGTGATGTCCTCGGACTGGGAGGGCCTCCCGATAGTTCTCCTGGAAGCCGGGGCAAGCGCACTGCCGATTGTCGCGACCAGGGTAGCGGGGAGCGAGGACGCCATCGCAGCAGGATCCAGCGGCCTGCTCTGTGAGCCGCGAGACTCGGCGGGTCTCGCAGCCTCGATGGTCAAGGTCATGGAGCTGCCGCTCGCGGAGCGGTTGAGGATGGGCCAGGCTGGCCGGAACCATGTACAAGAGCACTTCGAACTAGAAGCCGTGGCATCCACTTGGGAGTATCTGTACAGGCAGCAGCTCACGAAGTAGGTCTCTAATCGCGCCAGAAGCTAGGCCCGCGAGGAGGACCACGCTTTCTCTATCGCCGTCACCACCCTTGAGCCCGCAGCCGACCAGCTATGCCGCGAAACGATCAGGTCTCGGCCTTTTGCACCCATCTCTTCTGGCGCTCCTGGCGTCCCGAACAGCGATGTAATCTTGGCGCTCAACTCTGCCATGTCGCCGTTCTTGAAAAGGAGGGCGGTGCTATCGTCGACTACCTCACGAATGACGGGCAAGTCAGGCATTGCCACGGGAACACCGACCTCAAGATACTCGAACAGCTTGATTGGAGACCCGTACTCATTGGTGTGGGGCATCACGTTGACATGATTCCCTGCCAAGAACCCACGGACTTCGTCGCGACCTAGCACACCCTGAGGCTGCCACCGATCTTGAAGCTCGGCCGGCAACCGATCCCTGAATCGCTCGTGCCCTTCTCCGGCAAGATGCACCTCAACATCAAGACCCGACTTTGTCGCCACCAAGACTAGGTCCACTAGGCTCTCTACCCGATGCCAAGGGTGGCTGGCCCCCAGATACCCCACTCGAAGCCGCTCGTCATCCTGAGGCGGCTTGTATTTGGCTTGGTCCGCACAGAGATCCGCCCCATTGTGTTCCACGGTGATGCAGGAACGCGCAACTCCCATCGCCGCAATGTGCCGCGCCATGACCCCACTTATCGTCACGACGCGCCAAGCCCACCTCGCGACTACACCCTCCAGCCAGGAGAGGACAAGGTTCCTGATAGATCTACCGCCACCCCATGTCATCCGCTCCACCGCGATAGTCGAGTTGATCTCCAGCACTACGGGTAGGCCGACAGCAACCGCTGCCGCGACAGCCAGGAAACAGCGGGGGGTACTACGGACATAGCAGAGATCGGCCCCATGGGCTCTTGCCTTCAGGACGCGTAGCATTGCAGTCAGGGGGAACAGCTTGGCCATAGTACCACGCGGGTGCCAGAGTTCCACCGAATGACGTTTGCGCCAGGACTCAACGATCTTCGTCACATGGAGATACTGCGCAGAGGAAGGTCGGCTCAGATGCAATGGTACCGTGAGGTACAGGAGCTTCAAGTTTCACCTCCCCCCGCGCATCCGCCGTCTGATTCGCCCGAGGGCAATGAGTGACTCCCTGAAGCCGCCGGCGAATGCGGCGGAGAGGGACTCTCTTCCGGTCGTGCGAAGGAACACGGCGAAGAGCGGCCACTTTGCCAACTCCCCAATCAACAAGGACCAACCGAGAGAGGCAGGCGAACCATGGTGCAATAGGATCAGTGTCGCCCCAAGCTGTACAACTACCTGGCAAAGCACAGCGAAGAGAACCAGCAGGAACGCATCGGCAGCGTAGGCCCTGACGGTGAAAGCGAACCCGACGCCGGCGAACAGCATCCAAAGTGCAAAGCCGGTCGACTGAAGGTAGGTTGCCCCGACTTCCGCGTGCGATAGAAGGTGGACGACCAACGGCAGAGCGGCGGCCAGTGCAACAGCGCCCAGTACCCCAACGAATAGTACCAGTCCGAGACAGCGCGCGAACTCGTCCCGATCATTCCCATGGGCAGCCAGGCGAGGCCAGTACACGTTTCCTATCCCATAGAGGGCCTGGACCGACACAGCCGCCAGACGCATGGGGATCGAAAACTCTGACACGGCGGCATCAGAGATGATCCAAAGCAAGAGAGTGGGTATCGACTGAAGATTGAGTAGGCCCAACAACCGGACAAATCCGAAGGGAATGCCCTTGGCTAGTATCCGGAGACTGCCACCGATGGAGCCTTCCCAGCGGAACCAGCCAGAGCCGATTCCCCGCTTCATTGCCAGCATGAATGCGACAAACGCCGCTGAGACAGGAGTTAGGCCCAGAACGACGAGGAACGCCTGAATCGGCCAGCCTGAATTCACGCCCCAGGCCATCAACCCAAGCTGCGCCAAGTCCGCACCCGTCATCGCCCAATAGAAGGACGCGACCTGTCGCCAGCCTAGAACGCTCCGGCGCAATGGCTCAACCAACAGCTGCGAGATAGCCAAAGCCACTAGCAAGTCACAGGAGGAGCGGAAGTAGCCCCGACTAAGAGCGCTCAGCGAAAGGTGGCTCACCCCCCAACCGAGCACTCTTTCGCGAATCGCCAAGTAGCAAAGCGCAAGGAGGGCGACCATGACTAGGTACAGGAGCCCCGTTCCCTGAATCAATGCCTTGCGCCTTGAAGGCTCAGCCTCGCGTGAGATCTGGTTTTGTAGCCCTGCGCCAACGCCGAGGTCTATCATGGCGATAACAATGAGCCATGAACTCATGGTTGCCCACAACCCGTAGAGATCCCTCCCAAAGAACGGCACCAGCAACCAGACCTTGACCACGCCGCTAATCGCGCGCACTACATTGGAGGCTTGAGTTGCCGAAACGCTGCTGAGCAGCCCTTGATCACGGTTGGGTTGCATGTTTGCCCGGTTCCAAGGTAGGTGCGTCTACAACCAGAAGCGGAGCAAGTACGAAGAGCTCTATGTTCGCCGTGAGATCCCCGCTAACTAGGGCCTGGAGCACGAAGAACACAACGAGTGCAAGGAAGGGAATCGAGAGGGATCCGCCCCTGAATCGTGGAACCAGAGTGGCAACGAAGTAGGCCAGGAGCAGACCTGCACCAACGATCCCCAACTCAGACAGAACCTCGAAGACGAGACTGTGAGGGTAGATGTTCAGACCTGCCCAGCTGTATCGACTGGCGAAACTCCCTAGCCCCTGCCCCCAGACTCGCGCGGATCGCCACACCTCCAGCGCGTCCTGCCAGAGTATGATCCGAACTTGGCTGCTCAGTAGCGCATCAGGTGTTATTGTCAGCCGAGCGCGAGTCTGAGCGCCCAGAACGAACTGCCAGATCACGAAACCGGCGGCAACCACTGCCAGGGCGGACCACACATGTCCCCGTCTGAGGCGCCGCCAGGGCACAAGGAAGGGGAGACATACGACAAGCCCAAGCAGTGGCCCTCTTGAACCGGACAGCAGAAGCACTAGCCCGGCAATGGCGGCAGCCAAAGCCACCAAACCACGTGAGCGAAGCAAATCCCCCCCCTTCCAGACCAGAAGAAGGAGGGCAAGGCCTGCTGCACGACCGACATGGATGGGGCCAAGGCGCACGAGCTGAAGTCGGTCGGGACTCGCCGACGCGCCAACTACCCATCTAGCCGCAAGGTATAGAGTCATCGCTCCAGACAAGATGAGAAGCGGTGATAGCAAACGATCGATGCGGCCAGTCCCGCGGAGTGCCAACACCCCCGCAAGCGGCACAACCCCTCTCCCCGCGATCTTCTGCCACTTGTCCCACCCCTCAGGGGATCCCGCTCTTGCCGCCAGATAGCCCAACCATAGGAGGTAGCACAGAAGCACGACGAGTCCGTGCCGGCCTAGCCGCTTGTCTTGCGCTATCCAGAGTGAGGCTAGGACAATCGCGTCGGTGAATAGGATCCCGCTGATCGGGAAGCTAAGCAATGACAGATAGTAGGTTCCCAGGACACCGAAGGCGACCCCCCAGCGCAGATCGCGAACCGCATACCACAGAAGCACGGGAAGCAGCATCCACAGAACGACCTCACCGAGCACCGCGCTTGCACCCAGGAAAAGGAGAAGCGCTCCGGCAGGTCTAGCCCTAGTCACCGCGCAAGACAATCTGGGTGAATCTCAAGCCTGCGCCCACAAGGAAGAACGCAATCACAATCAGCTTGCGGCGGGGGGCGCTCCGCATGCTGGGCACCCAAGCTGGATCAACCACCACGAAAGCATAGTCAGGCTGAGTTTGAGCGAACGCGAGGCGCTGGGATTCCTTGACCATCAGGTCGCCCATCGCCTTGTGAACCTCGCTCCGCGTCTCCTTCGCAAGTTCTGCTGCCAACACATCCACATTACGCTGGTGCCGCAAGATGGCCTGGTTACGTAGGTACTCGTTAGCGATTGAGACCAACCCATCGGCCCATCGCGCCGCCTCTGCTGCTTTCGCCATCCGTACACGCAGGCGGACTAGGCCCGACTTCGGTTCCACTTCGAACTTCACGTACCTCTGGAACTTGGCCCGCAGCAATTCCGGGGCATTGGCCTTTCCGCCCTCTTGCCACGGGGGAGCCGGAAGTCGTACTCCATCTGGCACTCGATCAAAGAAATCGGTGGACTCCGACAGGTGGAGAACGAAACCCATGTTGTCGAAGACACTCAGAAACTCAGACCCGGGGGTCTCGAAATCGAGCACGCCGACGAGACGTGCGAACGAAGGCAGCGCCGTAGTGCTGTTCCGATACTCTTCGTCGAAGTCGCGCACTTGGATCTGAAAGCGTGCAACCCCATCCCAGGTCTGCGGCCAGAGCAGCGCAACTACGACTCCAATCGCCGCGGCTACAACGGCCCAGAGGAGAACCCCGCGACGATTGCGCCAGGCCAATTGAATGCTGGCCTGGGGACTCGTCAGGGTGCGCTTGGCGGACCGCCAATCGATCTTCACTAGAACGCCCCCACGGTCTTGGCGCTCGCTGCGGCGAGGCCGAGCTGGTAGAGCACCTGGCTGACGTCCAGCATGAACTGCATGCCGCTGAAGCGCTCGAGGGTCTCGGGCACCACCACCACGTCGCCGGGATTCATGCGCGTGCCGAGGCCGCGGGTCACGGAGCCGTCGGCGCGCACGACGTAGGCGCGCTTGGTGTCGGCGAAGCGCGTCTCGCCGCCGGCCTGCTTGACGAGGTCCTTCGCCTTCATGTCGTCGTGGAACTGGAAGGCGGTGGGGTTGTGCACCTCGCCGATCACCATGACGTAGTTCGGCTTCTTGGGCACGATGAGCCGGTCGCCGTCCTTCAGCACCAGATCCCAGTCCGAGCCCGACTGCTTCTCGAGATCCGAGAGGTGGATGACGAGACGCCCCGTCGCCTGCGCCGTGCGCAGGGCCGTCGCCAGGCGCTGGCCGCTCTCGAGCGCGACCTGCCGCTTGGTGCTCTCCTGCGTATTCTCACGCGGCGTCACCTGGATGGCCATGCGCGCCAAATCTGCCTCGAGCTGATCGGCCATGCGGTCGAACTGCTCCTGCTGGAGCAGGCGCACGTCCTCGCGGGTGAAGACCACCGCCGGCAGGTAGGCGCGCTCCAGGAAGCCGCCGAAGCGCTCGATCAGACCCGAAAGGCGTTCGCCCTCTTCGATGGGATAGCTGCCGGGGAAGGTGACCTCGCCCTCCACCTTGACCACCTCGTCCGTGCGCCAGTTGCTGATGCGGCGGATGAGCACGCGGTCGTAGGGCTTCAGGAAGACGTCCGCCTCGGGCTCGCCGGCGAGGATGCTGCGCAGGTCCAGGCTCACGTGCTGCAGCTCGCGGCGCTCGCCGTCGATGATCGCGTAGCGGGTGAGCTCGGCGCGCTCGCGGAAGGCCTCCTCGCGCAGGCTGCCGCCCGCGAAGATCAGGTCGCTCACACGCATCCCCTCGAAGCGCGGATAGACGCCGGGGTAGTTGATCTCGCCCAGGATCTCCACCCGCTGGGGATCCTTGAACTCCCAGATCGAGTGGACCATCAGGTCGTCCAGGTCCTGCAGCGCGATGTTCTGCCGCGGATCCGCGTCCATCACGCGCCGCAGATCGAGGGGGATCTTGGTGACGTCCAGCGTGAGCGGATCCGTGCGGAAGAGCTCGGCCTCCTGCAGCCACGAGTCGCGCAGCAGGCCGCCGGCCGCGAGGATCAGGTCCATCACGTGCATGTCCTTGCGGAAGGCGTACTCGCCCTGCTCCTGCACGCGCCCGCGCACCTTCACCTTGGGCTGCTCGCGGAAGTAGGCGCGGTGGAAGACGAAGACCTTGTCGCGGTCCTGCAGCGCGATGTTCGCGGTGGCGTCGCCGTCGAGCAGCGCGGCGCCCAGGTCGAAGGCCAGGTACTCCGTCTCGCGGTTCACCGGGCTCTCGCGCTCGATCAGGCCGTAGGCGAAGTGGGTCTCGGGCAGCAGGTCGTCGATGTTGCCCACGAGATCCAGGAGGCGCATGCCGCGGGCGAACTGGCGCTTGCCCGGCCGGCGCACGTTGCCGTCCAGCCAGACGACGCCCTCCTCCTGCCCCGTCACCGGGAACACCTTGAGCAGGTCGCCGTCGCGGAGACTCCACTTGCCGGCCTCGGCGAGCGGGAAGTCCTCGCTGACGCGGCGGTCGCCCTGGTAGCGGTCGAGCTGGAGCAGCGGCGTGTAGGCGCGGGCCGTGAGGCCGCCGGCCAGATCGAGGATCTCGGTGGCGGTGACCTTGCCCACCAGCTCGTAGCGGGCCGGGCGCTTCACCTCGCCGGCCACGCCGACCCGCGGGCCCACCGGGGGAACGAAGATCACGTCGCCGGGCAGCAGGCGCGCGTCGCCCGACGTGTCGCCCTTCATCAGCAGGTCGTAGAGATCCAGCGTGGAGACGAGCTGTCCTTCGCGCTTGAGCTGGATGCGCCGCAGGCTGCCGATCTCCTTCACGCCGCCGGCCGCGAAGAGCGCGTTGGTCAGCGTGGACAGCCCGCTCACCGTGTAGCTGCCGGGGCGGAAGACCTCGCCCAGCGCGAAGATGCGGATGGAGCGCAGACGCCCCAGCGTGATGCTCGCCTCGACGCCGATCATGCGCTTGTCCACCTCGCGCAGCAGCGACTCGCGCAGCTCGGCGAAGCTCTGCCCCGCCACCGCGATGGGGCCGAGTTCGGGGAAGGCGATGAGGCCGTCGCGGTCCACCGTGAGATCCACGCTGAGGCTGGTCTTGCCGTAGAGCTGCACGTGGATCTCGTCGCCCGGTCCGATGACGTAGTCCGGCCCCACGGGCACGTCGGTGGCGGGGGCGAAGGTCGTGGGCGAGCCCGCGAAGAGGTCGTAGCCGAAGGGCTGCAGCTCGGTGTTGACCGCGAGCGGGGCGCCCTCCTCGAGGAAGTTGCTGAAGGCCTGCCGGACCTCCACGTCCTCGGCGGCGAAGTGCAGCTTCTCCCCCGGCATGGCGCTCGCGGCGGGACCCTGCGCGACCAGCGCGGAGTCGGGCATCTGCATGGCGGTACTGTCGCCGAAGACCGGCGTGCGCGGCTGCACCAGCTCGGGACTGCTGACGTCCCGCGTGGGCGGGGCACCGGTCTCGAGCTGGGTGGCGTCCAGGCCGTACTGCTCCATCAGCCGCTGCTGCTGGTCGGGCGGCAGCTGCTTGAAGAGCTCGATCTGCTCGGGCGTGGGCGTGGTGGTGTCGGCGGCGACCGCGCCGCCCGGCCACAGACAGGCCAGGGCAGCGGCGAGCGCGAGCGGCCCGAATCGTCTCATGCGGGATGCCTCCAGGAGGATGCCTCGATAGCGCGGCAGGCTAGCCCAAAAACGCCCCCGCCACAAGTGCTAGTCCAGCAGCTCGGCCTCCGCAAAGGCCACGCCGGCCGCGTCCTTGGCCGACAGCAGTGGCGCCTTGCCGTCCACCAGTGGCCAGTCGATGGCCAGCGCCGGGTCGTCCCAGCGCAGGCTCCGCTCGTGCTCGGGGGCGTAGAAGTCCGTGCACTTGTAGACGAACTCCGCGTCCTCGCTGGTCACGTAGAAGCCGTGGGCGAAGCCCGGCGGCACCCAGAGCTGGCGCTTGTTCTCGGCCGAGAGGGTGACGCCCACCCACTGCCCCAGCGTCGGGGAGCCCCGGCGCAGGTCCACGGCCACGTCGTAGACCTCACCATGCACAACCCGGACCAGCTTGCCCTGGGTCTGGCGCACCTGGTAGTGCAGGCCCCGCAGCACCCCCTGGCGGCTGCGGCTGTGGTTGTCCTGCACGAAGCGGAGGTCGAGGCCGGCCTCGGCGAAGGCGCGCGCCTGCCAGGTCTCCATGAAGAAGCCGCGCTCCTCGAGGAAGACCCTGGGCTCGACGAGGACGAGGTCCGGGATGCGCATCGGCGTGAACTTCAAGGCTCCTCCGGGGTCGCGGGTCCTCCAGTCAGTACCCAACGGGACGCGACTTGGCAAGTCCGGGCTGACAGGTCCGCCCACCCCGCCTATACTCCCGCGATCATGCGCCGACTCCTCGCCCTCCTCCTCGCCCTCGCCCTGCTCGCCGGCTGCGGCCCACGGCAGCGCGATTCGGCCCCCGCGCCCGAGCCGCTGCTCCCCGCGCACCTGGCCGGGCGCTCCGGCTACCTGACGCCCGGCGGCGCGCCGGCCCTGCCCTTCCGCTACGCCGACGCCCGGCGCTTCAGCGAGGGGCGGGCGGTGGTGGCCGAGGACCCGGCCGAGGGCCCGCGGCTCTACGGGGTCATCGACGCGGATGGCCGCGCGCTCGTCCCTCCCCGCTACGCAGAGCTGGGCGACTACGCCGGCGGCCGCGCCCGCTTCCGCCTCGACACTCCGGCGGGCCCCCGCTACGGCTTCCTGGACGCGACCGGCGCCGTGGTCATCCCCGCGCGCTACGTCCTGGCGACGGACTTCAGCGAGGGCCTGGCCGGCGTGCGGGAGCCCGGCGGCCAGGACGCCGCGAGCGGCTACATCGACCCCGCGGGGGCGTGGGTCATCGCGCTGCCGCGCGCGGCCCGGGAGCTGGGCGCGTTCGCGGAGGGGCTGGCCGTGGTCGTCTACAGCCCCCTGGACAGCCGCGTCATCGACCGGCGCGGCCGCGAGCGCTTCGCCAGCAAGGAGCGCCTGGGCGAACGCGTGGGCGACGGGCGCGTCACCACCTTCTCCAGCGACGGCGAGCGCTATCGCTACCTGGACCGCGACGGCCGCCCCGCCTTCGCGCAGGAGTTCGACTTCGCCGGCGACTTCCACGGCGGCCTGGCCCGGGTCAAGCCCGCCGGCGCCGCGCGCTTCGGCTACCTCGACGCCGCGGGCGCCCTGCGCGTGCCGGCCGTCTTCCGTCAGGCGGGCGACTTCGACGACGGCCCCCAGCCCCTCGCCCCGGTGCTCCCGGAGCAGCGCTGGGGCTACATCGACGCGGCGGGCCGCCTGGCCATCGCGCCGCGCTTCGTCTGGGCCGGGTCCTTCCGCGGCGAGTGGGCCGAGGTGGAGACGGAGCTGGGTCCCAACCTGGTCAACCGCCGGGGCGAGCTGCTCTGGGATCCGTCCGGCCGTCCCGTGGAGGACTGGGAGGCGGCGAGCCTGGCGGGACTCGTCGGCGTCGAGGTTCTCGAGTTGGCCGGCGAGCGACGGGTGCGAACCGGTGCGCTCCTCGGAGTCCACGCCTCCCTCGCCGCGGCCGTGGCCGCGGGCCGGCTCGCTCCCGGCCCCGAGCTGCTGCTCGCCGGCGAGAACCGCTTCGCGCTGTTCGCGCTGGACGGCCCGCCCCCGGGGGCGGACGCCCGCCGCGGCGACCCGCTCCTGCAGGGCTGGCAGGTCTCGGTGCTCGAGGCCGACGCCTTCCTCGAGGCCCTGCCCGCCGGCCCGGACAGCCTCCGCCTCGCGCGCGCCGACGCGGCCACCCTCGGGGCGCTCCTGCTCGCCCGTCGCGAGCTGCCGCCGCGGCAGGCCATGGACGTCTACGCGGCGCTCCCCGCGCGGGTGCAGGCCCTGGGCGACGGCCGCCTCCACCGCTATCCCCTGCTCCTCGACACCGCCGCCCCGCCGCCGGAGCTCGCCGAGGCGGTGGCGCCGCTGCCGGTGCAGGACGACGACGGCGCCTGGCGCCTCGTCACCCTCGGCGGCGAGCCGGCGAGTCCGCAGCGCTACCAGGCGCTGGGCGCGCTGCGCGATGGACGGCGCCCCTACGCGCAGGGCGGCCGCTGGGGCTACCTGGACGCGGCGGGCCGCGAGCTCACGCCGCCGCGCTGGACCTGGGCCGACGCCTTCAGCGAAGGCCTGGCCGCGGCGAGCCGGGACAGCGTGGCCATCGGCTTCATCGACAGCACCGGCGCCTTCGCCATTCCCCCGCGCTTCCGCGGCGTGGACGCCTTCAGCGAGGGCCTCTGCATGGCGGTGACGGACTCGCTCGGCGGGTACATCGACCGGGCGGGCGAGTGGGTGATCCCGCCGCGCTTCACCTGGAGCGGGCGCTTCAGCGAGGGCCTGGCCGCCGCCACGGTCGACGGCCGCGCCGTGGGCTTCGTGGACCGCAGCGGCGAGTTCGTCCTGCCGCCCCGCTGGCAGTACGCCGGCGACTTCGCGGACGGCCTCGCGCCCGTCACCCGGAACGGCCGCGTGGGCTACCTGAATCGCGCTGGCGAACTGGTGATCCCCTGCCGCTACGAGGAGGGAATGCCCTTCAGCGAAGGGCTCGCCGCGGTGGCGAGCGCCGGCCGCGTGGGCTACGTGGACGCCACGGGCGCCGAGCGCCTGCCCACGCGCTACACCGCGGGCACGCCCTTCGAGCACGGCGTGGCGCTGGTGGTCGATGGCGGGCGCCTGCTCGTCATCGACACGGAAGGCCGTGCCCTCTGGCGCTCCCCCACGGAATGAGAAGCCCGAGCCGCGACCGCGGCTCGGGCTGATGGCTCGCGGGCTGAACGCCTAGTAGAGCGCCTTGATCTGTCCCCAGCTCGCGTCGTCCACGGCGACGGGAATCGAGAGCGGGCACCAGCAGCCGCCCTGCAGGGAGCCGGTGCAATTGAAGGTGAACCACGTGGGCATCTCGCTGCAGGCGATCTCTTCGTAGTTCTCGTCCACGATGAGCAGGTTGCCGCTGCTGATGCTCGGCATGACCGTGATGCGGTAGTCGTCGCCGAAGTCCTGGATCGAGAAGAAGCTGACGCTCCCCATCTGCGCCACGGGTCCGGGCAGCGGCGGCGACCAGGCCAGCGCGAGCCCGTAGCCCAAATCGCCGATCACGAGTTCGGTGCCCCAGAAGGGCGTCATGACGGCCATGTCGGCGCCGGGCAGGTTGCTGACGCGAAACTCGGCGGCCGTCATCGCCTGGATCGGCGGCGGCAGGTAGGCCAGGAAGTAGACGGTGACGCTCGTGTACAGCGCGATGTCGGCCTGGCAGTGCGCGTTCTCCGGGTCGTCGTAGATGCCGATGAACGGTTGGTACTGCGCGACGGCAATGCCGCTGAATGCCACGAGCAAGAGTGCGGCGGCGAGCAACGTTTTCATGTTCCCTCCTTGCGACGAAGGGCTGGATGCGAGGCCTGGGCATCGCATCGGTGCCCGAGATCGGCCCGACCAAGGCCAGCATGGGGCAATCGCCGCGGTACGGGACCCCGGCATCCTTAATTATGACACTTGGGAGCGCTCCTGACAAGGCGGGGCGGCCGCCGCCAGCAACAAAAACCCGAGCCGCGCGAACGACTCGGGTTCTGGAAGCGAATGCCGGCGCGAGGCCGGCTTACCGGATCTAGTACAGGGCCTTGACGTCGCCCCAGCTGCTGTCCTCGGTGGGCGTGCTGCAGAGCACCGAGAAGTCCAGCGTGCCGTTGAGCACGTGGGGGTCGCCGCCGAAGCCGTCGCCCGCGAGATCCCAGACGATGGGATACACGTTGTCGCACGCGCAGTTCACTTCGACGCTGACGCAGAACACGCCGGCGTTCTCACCGGTCAGGAAGCCGAAGCCGAAGCTGTCGGTGCCGGACCAGTTGGCCACGTTGGTGCCGTAGCCGGTGAAGGCGATGGGGGCATCCGGGTTGAAGGGATCGGAGCCGACCGCGGGATCGGCCGATGCCGGGGGCACGTCCAGGATGGTCATGCAGGCCGGCAGGGTCAGCGTGATGTCCGCAATCCACTCGAAGTCGAGGCTGGAGTTCGTCACGGTGAAGCACAGGAAGACGACGCCGTTCTCCGACTCGGTCGGATCGACGGTCACTGTGCTGCCGCTGATGTCCTGAGCCAGGGCCGAGCCGGCGGTGAGCGCCAGCAGGGCGAGGATCGTCAGCATTCTCTTCATTCTGTCCTCCTCTGATGTCGGTGTGCAGGGCAGCTTGCCATCGACAGCCTGGCCCATGGGGAGAGCCGCGCGTCAGCGCTTGGCCTGGGGGTCGTAGGGCGCCCGTGGGGAACCGCTGAGATTCTATCAGATATGCCCGCGCGCTTCAACGGGCGCGCCAGGCCGCAAGGAGCTCGGCCTCCCGCTCCGGCGAGAGCCCGGCGCGCAGAGGGCGTTGCGCCACAAGGGGTTGACGCCAGGCCAGGGTGTCCCGGGCCGTCTCCTCCAGCGGACGAAAGCGCAGCCCCCGGGCCAGCGCGCGGTCGATCCGGGTGCGCAGGAGCCCCGCCCCGGCGGCCGGCACCCAGCAAGGCAGGTCGCCGAACGGCGTAAGCTCCTTCTCCGCAACGAATTCCTCAGTTATCCACACAGGTGTACCCTCGGTGCTAGCGGAGGCGAGGCAGGCGTCGATCAGCCGCCCCATGCCGATGGGCTCGGCCGGCCCCGTGGCATTGTAGACGCCCTCGGCCTCCCCCTCCAGCAGGGCGAGCATCCAGGCGCCGAGGTCGCGGACGTCCACCAGCTGGGTCGGCGCATCCGCGCCGACCGGCGCCAGGATGTCGCCGCCGCGGGCCGCGCGCAGCGGCCAGTAGCTGAAGCGATCCGTGGGGTCGTCCGGCCCCACGATCAGCCCGGGCCGCACGATCAGCCCACGGGAGCCCAGCGCCCGCGTCACCGCCTGCTCGCAGAGCACCTTGAGGCCGCCGTAGGTGGCGCCGTCGACCGTCTCGGTCGTGGGATCGGCGAGCTGTGCCAGGGGGCTGTCCTCGTCCACGCCTGCCGGCGGCGGATCGGCGTAGACGGAGATCGTCGACACGAAGAGGTAGCGCCCGCAGCGCGCGGCGAGCGCGTCGGCGCTGGCCCCCACCACCCGCGGCAGATAGCCGCAGGTGTCGACGACGGCGTCCCAGGGCCCGCCGCCGAGGGCGTCGAGGCCGCCGTCGCGGTCGCCGTGGATCGCTGTCAAGCCCGCGCGCCCCGCGAACAGCTCGGGGTTCGTGCGGCCGCGGTTGAAGGTGGTGACGCGGTGGCCGGCCGCCAGCGCGGCCTCCACGAAGTGCTTGCCGAGGAACTGGCCGCCGCCGATCACGAGCAGGTGCATGGGACGTCCTAGCGCTTGGGAGTGAGTTCGCCGTGGCGGAAGCAGTCCGTCACGTGGTCGTTGACCAGGCCGACGGCCTGCATGAAGGCATAGCAGATCGTGGGGCCGACGAAGGTGAAGCCGCGGCGCTTGAGGTCGCGGCTCATCTCGCGGGAGAGCGGCGTTTCGGCGGGTATGTCACCCATCGCGCGCCAGCGGTTCTGGATCGGCCTGCCCTCCACGAAGCCCCAGAGGTAGGCGTCGAAGCTGCCGAACTCCTTCCGCACGGCGAGGAAGGCGCGGGCGTTCTTCACCGCGCCCTCTACCTTGAGACGGTTCCGCACGATGCCCGGATCGGCCAGCAGCTTCTCCACGCGCGCCGGCGTGAAGCGCGCCACCTTGGCCGGGTCGAAGTTCGCGAAGATCTCGCGATAGCGGTCGCGCTTCTTGAGAATCGTGATCCAGCTGAGCCCTGCCTGCGCGCCTTCGAGGATGAGGAACTCGAAGAGCAGGCGGTCGTCGTGGACGGGCACGCCCCACTCGCCGTCGTGATAGGCCTGGTAAAGCGGGTCGCTGCCCGCCCACGCGCAGCGCTTGGGTTCGGCGCCGCTCACGCGCTGTGCACCGTGCTGCGCTTGACCAGCCAGACGATCAGCCCGATCACGGCCAGCGGCAGGCCGAAGACCAGGATCAGCGCCGGCAGGGCCACTCCCAGCACCGGCAGGAAGAGGATCAGGCCGACGAGTCCGAGGGCGAAGCCCAGCACCCCGCGCAGGAGCCAGAAGGCCACGTGGAAGGGCAGGAGGATGAGCTTGAAGACCACGCCCAGCAGCGTGAAGGCCAGGGAGAGCACCAGGCCACCACCCACCAGCAGGAGAAGCAGCAGGCCGAGTTCGAACATGGGAGCCGTCCTTCCTTGAGTTGAGGTGCGCCGGGCGGGCCGGCGAGCGCGGGGGCGCTGCCTGTGCTACCGGCACACAGGGGTGATATTCGCGTCAGAGCAGGACAAGTTTCAACCCTGCGCAAGAGGCCGGCCCCGGCAGCGCCGGGACCGGCCTCGCGACGCGCCTCGCCGCTCGCCGCTCGTCGCTAGCGCTCGCCCAGCCGGGCGGCGCGCTCCACGGAGCGCAGGAAGTCGCGGATCTCGGGGTCGGCCGTGTCGTCCCGCCCCAGCGCCCGGTCCAGATCCCGGGCCGTGTCCTCGAGGTCCGTCAGACGGAGGTCCCGGGCCCAGTAGCTGCCCCGCAGCACCTCGGCGAACTGGGCGGCCAGGGCCGTGAGGCGCAGGTTGAGGTCCGCGCGGCTGGCGCTGTCCAGCAGGTCGGCGGTGCCGAAGCGCTTGGACAGCTCCTCCACCTCGCCGGCGTCCCGCTCGGACTCGGGATGCTCGTAGCGCAGGCGTAGCGTGCCCAGCGGGGCGGAGCCGCGCTTGCCGATGGCCCGCGCCGCCTCGTCGCTGAGCTTCAGCTCGTAGAGCGCCACGACGGTGTGGCCCGGGCCGATCTCGCCCGCGTCGACGCTGTCGTTGCGGAAGTCCTCGTCGGCCACGTCGCGGTTCTCGTAGCCCAGCAGGCGCCAGCGCAGCACCGACTCGGGATCGAACTCCACC
This sequence comes from Candidatus Latescibacterota bacterium, assembly GCA_020633725.1. Taxonomy (NCBI): domain Bacteria; kingdom Pseudomonadati; phylum Candidatus Latescibacterota; species Candidatus Latescibacterota bacterium. The sequence goes on along the minus strand of JACKDC010000002.1, from coordinate 399,490 downwards.
TGGATCTTCGCGTCGCGGCCCAGGACCATCAGCGTGCCGGCGAGCGTGTCGCCGAAGAGGCGGCGCGCTTCGTCGAAGCTGTCGACGTAGTAGTAGTTGCCGTCGCCCTTGTCGGCGAGCGTCTCCATGAGGACGTCGTTGTAGTTGCCCATGCCGAAGCCCACCGTGCTCAGGTAGATGCCGCGGTCGGACTGGTAGCGCACCTTGTCGAGGATGCGCTCGGCGTCGGTCTCGCCCGTGTTGGCCACGCCGTCGGAGCAGAGCACGAGGCGGTTGATGGCCTTCGCATCGTAGACGCGACTCGCCATCGTGTAGCCAAGGTCGAGGCCCTGCTCGGCGTTCGTGCTGCCGTTGGTGTGCAGCGACTCGATGGCCCGCTCGATCGTACGGCGGTCCTCCACGCTCGTCGGCGGAAGTACCACGCGGCCCGTGGAACCGTACTCCACGATGCCCACGGTGTCGTCGGCGCCCAGGCCATCCAGCAGCACGCCGAGGGAGCGCTTCACCAGGCCCAGGCGATCCTCGCGCGCCATGGAGCCCGACGTGTCGATGACGAAGACCAGGTTCGCGCGCCGGCGCTCGCCGCGCTCCGCCTCGCGGGCCTGCACGCCCAGACGGAGCAGCTGGTAGCCGTCGCGATAGGGCGAGGGCATGCCGTCGGCGTGAAGCGCGAAGTCGCCCTGGCGCACGCGGCCGTAGCCCGGATCCATTGCGTTGACGAACTCCTCCACGCGCACGGCCTCCTTGGGCGGCAGATGCCGCTCGTCGAGGTAGCGCCGCACGATGTTGTAGCTGGCGCGGTCGACGTCCACCGCGAAGGTGGAGAGCGCGTCCTCTTCCGTGACGACGAAGGGGTTCGTCCCGTAGTCGCGGAAGTACATGGCGTCGAAGGGCTCGCCGTTGGGGTTGTTGTAGTCGGGCGGCGTCCACCAGCAGCGCCGGTAGTAGGCCTGCTGGCGCTCGCGTTCGAGGCGACGGGCCCGGACGTAGGCATCCTCCTCGTCGCGATCCTGACGGGAGTCCCGCGCGGGCTGCGTCTGCCCCGCCAGCGTGGACGGCCGCGGGTCGTTGGTCTTGGCGGCCTCTTCCTTCGCCTCGGGCTGTTTCACGCCGGAGGGCAGGGCGACGCCGGGGTCCTTCACGGGCACGCCGTCCATCTGCATGCTGACCTCGCCGGTGCGCCCGCCGCGGACGTAGAGGTCGCCGCCCTTCATGGTGATGCCGGCCTCGAGGGCCATGGCCTCCTGGAGGTTGTCCACGGCGAAGGCGCTGAGATCCTGCTCCTTCCGTCGATGCTCCGAGGAGGACTTGACGTCGACCTCCGGCGCTTCGCCCTCCACCATGTAGGCGATGGCGGAGTTCGAAACCATGGCGAATCGCGTCAACGGCTTCAGCACTTCGCGCTCGAGCGAGACATCCGCCAGCTGCGCGCTATCGTAGCCCAGGGATGAGACGATCACCGTGTACTCACCCTTGGGCATCGTGAACTCGAAGCTTCCATCCACCTTCGTCATCGTACCGAAGTTTGTTCCCTTGACGGTGACGTTGGCGTAGGCCAGCGGGTCACCGGTCTGGCTGTCGACCACATGTCCGTAGACCCGCATCACGTCGCCGGCAACGCTCGCGGTCCGCACCCAGGACGTGGTGCTGTCCGGCTCCACCTCCGGCTGGGGATGGGCGGCGCTGTACTCCGCGACCAAGGGCGCCGCGGACAACTCCTCGCGCGCGGCCTTGCCCATGTCGGCCGCGGCGTCCCGGCGGCCCGCTTCGGAAGACACGACGGTGGGGTTGTGTTCCTGGGCCGCCGGGGCCGCGACCTTCTGCGTTGTGGCGGGCGCCTCCTCGGCGGGCTGCGCCGGCGCCTCGTCCTTCTTCATCTCGCGCGACGCGACCTCGTCGAGCGCCTCGGGCGCGGCATCGGCCACGGCGCGGCCGGCGAGGGCGTCGGTGCCCGGCGTCACGGTTCGCGTCGACGGCGCACTCAGCGTCTCGACGCGCTTCGCCGGATTGGGATCCAGCATCATCACGGTCAGGATCAGGCCGGCGGCCACGAGCGCCCCCGCGCCCGACAGCGCGGTGACGAACTGCCGCCGCCGGCGGCGCTCCTGCTGGCTGCCGGCGGAGATCTGCCGCCAGATCAGCTCCTGTTCGCCCTTGGAGAGGCGATGCGCGTGCTTGTCGAAGAGGCTCTTCATGGCTGCCATCCTTCCAGTTCCTCGGCGAACAGCGGCGTCTCGGCGGTGCTCAGGAGGCGGCGCAGGCCCTCCCGTGCGCGGTGCAGATGCACGCGGACGGTGGCTTCGCGGCAGCCCAGCTCGGCGGCGATCGCGTCGAAGTCGAGGCCTTCCACCTCCCGGAGGATCAGCGCGGCGCGCTGCTTCGGCGAGAGGCGGTTCAGGGCCGCCTGGAAGGCCGCGCGCTCGCTGTCGAAGCGGGGGCTGGCGGCTTCCGGGGCGGTGTCGTCGGCCTCGCGCGCCAGGCGCTGGTTCCCGCGAAGGCGGCGGGCCAGGCCGCGCCGCCAGTCGAGAGCCTTGCGCAGGGCGATTCGCCGGAGCCAGGCGCCCAGGGGACCCTGGCCGCGGTAGCGGTCCAGCTTGCCGAGGGCCGTGAGGTAGGTCTCCTGGAGCAGGTCCATCGCCGCGTCCCGGTCGCCCACCTGAAAGGCCAGCAGGTTGAAAAGGCTCTGGCAGGTGTCGTCGTAGATGGCCCGCCAGGCCTGCTCGTCCCCCGCGAAGGCTCGCTGTGCCCGTTCGAGGTCTTGCCTATGTTCGCTGTCTGTGGTCACCGTCGCATCTCCTCGTCTCGACCCCCTGACGGACGGCGCCGGAAGGATGTTTACGCGCGGGGCGCAGTTTTATGATAGTGAACCGAGGGGGCGAAAGCGATTCTCACTCGGTGTGGAGGGGTTGATGTGAAAGCCATCGTCTATGATCGCTATGGTCCGCCGGACGTCCTGCGGCTGGTCGAGGTGGAAAAGCCAGTCGCGGCACCGGGACAGGTGCTGGTGCGCGTTCGCGGGGCCGCCGTCAATCCCTACGACTGGCACTTCATGCGGGGCAAGCCCTACTTCCTGCGGCTGGTCTCCGGCCTCAGGGCCCCGAAGCGCGATCGCCTCGGCGTGGACTTCGCGGGCGTGGTCGAGGCGGTGGGGCCGGAGGTCACCACGGTGAAGGTGGGCGACGAGGTCTACGGCATGCAGACCGGCGCCTTCGCCCAGTACCTCTGCGCCCCCGAGAGCAGCGTCGCGCCCAAGCCGCGGATGCTGGACTTCTCGCTCGCGGCCGCGATTCCCCTCGCCGGTCTCACGGCGCTGCAGGGCCTGCGGAACAGCGCGCGGCTGCAAGCCGGCGAGCGCGTGCTGATCATCGGGGCGTCCGGCGGCGTCGGCACTTTCGCGGTGCAGATCGCCGAGCACCTGGGCGCACGGGTGACGGGCGTCTGCAGCACGGGGAACCTCGACGGCGTCAAGGCCCTCGGCGCGAACGCGGTCATCGACTACACGCGCGAGGACTTCACGGCCACGGCAGAGAAGTTCGACGTCGTCTTTCAGCTGGGCGGCATGGACTCGCCGGTCCGCTGCCGCAGGGCGCTGACGCAGCGGGGCAGGCTGGTGCTCTGCAGCGGCGACTCCGAGGGCGCGTGGATCGGACCCCTGGGGCGATTCATGCAGGCCCCGCTGATGTCGCCTTTCGTGAAGCAGAAGCTGATGGGCCTCGAGGCAAAGCGCAGCAGGGAGGATCTCGTCGAGCTGGCGCGGCTCGTCGATGAGGGCGCGCTGCGCCCAATCATCGACCGCAGCTACCCGTTGGCCGAGGCGGCCGACGCGGTTCGCTACGTCGAAGGTGGCCACGCGCGGGGCAAGGTGCTCGTGCAGATCGACTAGCCGCGAGGGTCCGTCGCATTGCGCGCCGACGTACCGTCCCGGGGGCGATTGCGGCCAGGGCTCGTTTCCGCGATAGTTCGTGGTGCTCGCGCGCGGGAAGTCGCGGGCCGAGGAGGCGCGCCATGGAAACCTACGACTGGTCCGAGTTCCACGTCCGGATGTACTACCTCGCGCCGCTCGGCGACGTGTTCCGGCGCTTCGCGACGGCCGAGGGCCTCGAGTCCTTCTTCATCCACAAGGCGACGCACACCGCCGCGGACGGCACGGTCCGCGCGTCGAACGAGCTCGTCCAGTCGGGCGACCGCTACGACTGGACCTACGTTCACGACTTCGGCCACGGCGGCAGCTTCGAACAGGTGGAGCCAGATCGCCGGGTGCGTTTCACATTCGGCACCATGCGGGTGGAAGTCCGCTTCCGCGACCTCGGCGACGCCACCGAGGTGGACCTCCACCAGACCCGCTGCGCGACCACCGATCCCGAGCGCGCCTGGCAGCACGTCAACTGCCGCAGCTGCTGGATCTACTTCCTGACGAACCTGCGGTCCCTCCTGGCGGGCGGGCCCGACCTCAGGGATCACGATCATCCGAACTGGAACGATTCGGTGAGCATCGGCTTCGATCCGGCCAGCGGGCCGGGACAGCCGCGCTGACGACCCTCGATCGCCCACAACCACACCCCGAGCTGGAGTGCCCATGCTATTTATGGTCATCGAGCGATTCCGCGACAACGACATGATTCCGGTCTACGAACGCCTGCGCGAAGGCGGGCGCCAGCTGCCGGACGGCCTCGTGTACGTCGACAGCTGGATCGAACCGAGCTTCGGCCGCTGCTTCCAGCTCATGGAGTGCTCGGATGCGGCGCTGCTGCAGGAGTGGGTGCTACAGTGGAGAGGCCTCGGCGTGACCTTCGAGATCTGCCCGGTGGTGCCCAGCACGCGGACGCGCGAGGTCGTGGCGCCGCATTTGGGCCAGCCCTAGGAGGCGACATGCGACGTCTGATCGAGTCGGCCACCGCCCTGACGCTGCTACTATCCCTCGGCTGCGCGCCGCGCGCCCAGCTTGCGTCGGCGCCCGAGGCCACCGAACTGCTGGGCACCTGGACCGTCGACCTCAGGCCGACCCCGGACGCCGAGGCCTACTATCAGGAGTTCGTCGTGACAGCTGTGGACGGAAAGCGCTTCACCGGCACCTTCTACGGCACCGCCATCGAGAACGCACGCGTCAACACGGACTGGGGACAGCTCCACTTCGCGTTCACCACCGCGGATGGCTCGGGGGCCTACAACACGTCCGGCGTGCTCGTCGACGGAAAGCTCCAGGGCCGCACCCACTCGCTTGGCCGCGAGTTCCTCGCCGTGTGGACGGCGGAGAAGCAGGCGTCGCCGGGGCGATGGACATCTTCGTGCTGGACCTGAACATCGCGCGCTGGACGCGCAGACGTCGGCCGCGCTGGCTCGACGACCCAACGTTCCTGGCAGGGATTGCCTTCGACTCGCGCACGTCCTAGAGTGATCGCCCCGGCGACAGGAGCAAGCATGCGAACGATGAACACCCTCGGCCGCGTCGTCGGCCTCTGGCGCTATCCGATCAAGTCGATGGCAGCCGAGCCGCTGCAAGAGGTCGAGCTCTCCTGGCAAGGGCTGGCCGGCGACCGCCGCTGGGCCTTCGTCCGCGGCGGCATGGAGAAGAGCAACTTCCCCTGGCTCACGATCCGACAGCTTCCGGAGCTCTGGCACTACCGGCCGCGCTTCCTCGAGCCAGGCAAGCCGGAGAGCTCCGCCACCCACGTGCACACGCCGGACGGCCGCGAACTCGACGTGACGGACCCCGCGCTGGCCGCCGAGCTGGGGCACGACGCGCGCGTGATCCGTCAGAATCGCGGCGCCTTCGACGTGTTCCCGGTGTCGGTCATCAGCACGCAAACTGTCGCCTCCCTCGGCGCCGCGCTCGGGACCAATCTCGACGTCCTTCGCTTCCGTCCCAACCTACTGATCGAAGCGACGGGCGACGCGGCCCATCCCGAGGACGACTGGGTCGGCGCGACCCTGCGGATCGGAGACGCGGAGATCCGCGTCGACAAGCGCGATGGACGCTGCGTGGTGATCACCGTGGATCCGGCGACGGGCGCGCCCGACCCCGCGATCCTGCGCGCCGTCGCCCAGACGCGCGAAGGCTGCCTCGGCGTGTATGGATCGACCGTGCGGCCGGGGCGCGTGGCCCTGGGCGACGCGGTCGTCCTCGGCTAGGAGCGCAAGCTTCGCCCCACGAAAAGAGCCCGCCACGGGCGCGGGCTCGAGTCGCGAACGGTTCTTTCGGCGGCCCCCTACCTCAGCAGGATCGCCTTCTCGCTCTGCACGCCCTCGTCCGTCCGCAGGCGGACGAGGTAGACGCCGCTCGGCAGGGCGCGGGCCGCTTCGTCGCGTCCGTCCCAGCGCAGCTCGTGGGTACCCGCCTCCCAGCGTCCCGAGGCGAGGACGTTGAGCCGGCGTCCCGTGATGTCGTGGACGCTGAGCGTGATGTCCTGGTCCCGGGCCAGCGTGAAGCGGAGCATCGCCGTCGGGTTGAAGGGATTGGGGTAGATGCCCGCGAGGTCGTCGAAGGCCGGCGCGCCGTCGTCGACGCCCGTCCCCCCCGTGTCGAGGACGTAGACCCAGAGGCCGGCGTTGCCGATCGCACCCTCGCCCGTGTCGAGGAGCATGTCGACGTTCAGAGCCACCGAGTCGGAGTCCGCGTAGGCGACGACCCCGGTCGGCAACTCGATCTCCACCGAGACGGAGTCCCGCTCGCCGGGTCCCAGCGTGTAGGCTTCGATCACGTCGCTGAGGAGCCAGCCCTTCGCGTCCGTCCAGGAGTAGTTGCCGCTCATGGGCGCATCTTGACGGAGATTGTGGAGCGTGCCGCCGAGTACCAGGATGTCCCCCGCTTCGCCGCTGATGCCGCGCTCGTTGACGTCCACCACCACCGGGTTGAAGACCTCGACCTCGACCGGGATGAGCTGATCGCCCAGGCCGCGGTCACCGCCGCCTTCGGTGGTGACGATCTGCAGTTCGCCCTCGTAGAGGCCAGTCGGCGTGCCCGGCGACACGAGCGCCTGGAACTGCAGCTCGAGGCCCGGCTCCGTGGGCGGGATGATGAAGGGCAGCCCGCCGGGCGGATCGATCGTCAGGCCGGGCAGGGAGAGGTAGGCGAAGCCCTGCTGCTCGAGCGGCAGCGGATTGCCCAGCAGGAACGGCAGGTCGAAGCTCTGCGGCGCCGCGCTGCCGATGTAGAGCGGGTCGGAGAGCTGCGGATCGGTGAAGAGCGTCACGACCTTCAGGGAGGGTCCGACGACGTAGTTCAACGCCGTCTCGAAGCTGAAGCCGGCGTCGCTCTCGGCCGTCACGTTGATCAGGCCCTCTTGCCCCACCAGCGATGGATCCGGCGGCAGCCCCACGAAGATCTGGCCCGGCAGGACGTCCCCCGGCGAGATCACCGGCGGACACTCGGCGAAGCAGGGGAAGCCGTTGCTGTCCGTGCATGACCAGTTCAGCGGCAGGTCCGTGAGCGCGAGGCTCTCGATCTGGATCGGGATGCTGGCGTTGGGATTGCCCACGACGAAGTCCTGCGGTTCCTCGGCCCTGACGAGCAGCGGCACGCCCGCGAGCAGATCGCCGAGCACCCGGGTGAAGGGCGCGCCGTCGATCAGGCCCTGGATCTCGACCGGGGCCGTCGCGCCGGGCGGCGCCGTGAAGGGCACCTGGAAGACGAACCCGGTCTCCGTGCTCGAGTGCTCGGGCAGGGTCCAGGTGTCGGTGTCCAGTGCGAGCACGGTCCAGTCGGGCGCGCTGGTGGTCACGGTCAGCCCGCTGAGTGCCACCGGAGCGTCCGTGTTGTTCTCGAGGACCAGGCCGGCCGTCTGCAGCTCGCCCGGCAGTCCGTAGGCGGGATCCTGCAGCTGGAAGCCGACCGCGCCGTCCACAGTCACGGTGACGAAGATCTGGTTGAAGAAGTCGTCCGCGACGCAGGTGATGACGACGTCGTCCACCGTCCCGTACTCCACGCCCTCGGGCACCGGCAGCTCCCAGAGCACGAGCTGGAAGTCGTCCGGCCCCGTCAGGATCACGTCCTGCGTCTGCGCCGGCGTCCAGCCCAGGGCGTCGGTGAGCGTGGCCTGGACGGTCCCGCCTCCCACCGCCTCGCCGGCGATGCCGATGCCGATCCGCGCCGGCTCGCCCGGCACCACGGGGCCGATGGCCTCGCCGGGCCCGTAGGGGATCCACGGCACCGAGTCCACCGGGCAGACGCAGTGGGTGAGCCACACGTAGTCGTCGCGGTTGGGGCCGCGCGCGTTCACCTGGGGATTCGTATTGCCGTCGAGCCGCGCGCGGTCAGCGTTGCTGCGAGCCCTGGATTCGAAGACATCGTAGAAGATCTGGGGGCAGGGATCGGTGGGGATCACGTCGAACTCGATGCGATCGTCGCCGACCCAGGTGTGATTCGTGAGATACCCGTCACCGAAGGCCTGCACCACAGACGCCGGGTTGACGCGGGTTTCCAGGGACGTGTCGAAGGTCACGAAGCCGTGAGTCTGCGCGCAGACGATGCCGATCGGCGCATGGCCGGTCACCGAGGGCGAGAGCGTGGTGTTGAGTCTCCCCTGGGTGTGCAGCCGCGCCCCGCCCGGCGGACAGAAGCCGTTGATGCCCGCCGCGGCGGCCTGCAGTGGCCGCTTGTCCTGGCCCTCCTGGCCGTCCATCCGCCTCAGCACCTTCGTCTCGTCGCAGTAGCACTTCGTGCTCGCCACGACGTTGTCGTAGCCCAGGAAGCAGCGCGCTTCCGCGACCCCTGTCATGCCGAGGAAGGAGGACCAGCAGGTGGCCCACCAGGCAAGGGCCCGCGGCGTCTGGAAGTAGGTCGTGTAGAAGGTCTGCGTGGCGCGGATGTGATAGGAGCGCACGGTGCCGTTGGGGCGCAGCCAGGTGTGCTTGTTGATGCTGCCGGCCGCGAAGATGCCGTTCCAGTAGTTGAAGATCGAGTCGCGCGCCGCCAGGCCCTCCGGCGTCGGCGGGAACTGCGCGATGCCCGTTGACGGCTGGTTCCAGCCGTGCGAGGCGACGAGCATCACGTCCGCCGCCTTGTTCGTGCAGAAGGTGAAGAAGTTGTCGATGCCCGCGCCGCCGGTGCTGGCGTCGTTGGTGGCGTCGGCGTAGACGGCGCCCTGGGTGTAGTGCTGGTGCGCCACCACCCAGGCCTGGAAGATGTTGATGTCCCGCTGGCCGAACTCCCACTGGCAGGGGGAGAAAGCGCTGAAGCGGTGGGGCTTGTGATCGGCGCCGGGCGTCTCGTTCGCCCCGGCCATCGCCGTGCCGGCCGCCCCGGCCAGCAGGATCGCCGCGAGGAGGAGCCCCGCGCGCGTGTTCGTCCTGGTACTCATCGCGGGCCTCCTTTACGGGTTGTAGAGCAGATCGGCGGCGGCATTGCGGTCACCGGTGTGGACCTGGATGCGCGCCAGCTTCAGCGCCTCCGGCTCGCTCGAACCACGCAGCTCGTCGAGACGCCGGCGGAAGCCGGAGGCGCTGGCGTCGGTGATCGTGAGCAGGTAGGTGGCGCCGGCGAGCACGGTGTGATCGGCGCGGAGCACCTGCCGCAGGCTCTCGGCCAGGCTGTCCAGGTACTCGGCCTCGGCGGCGGGATCCGCCGCGTCCGCCTCGCGGCCCTCGGGCTCGAAGCCCAGCGTCTCGGTGCTGCCGTCGGTGTAGCTCAGCTCCAGGGTGTCGTCGCTCAGCCACCGGGCGGCGGCGACCTCCTCCCGCGCGAGCATTCGCTGGGCGAAGGCGTCGCGCGCGGCCTGGCCCTGTCCCGCGGCCACGCTGCGCGCGTACTCCGCGCCCCCCTCGGCGATGTCCTGCTGGCGGGAGACCTGCTCCGCGCTGGGCGAGGGCGGCATCACGGCGGGACCCGGGGAGGGGTAGACCGTCACGCCGTTGATGCGAATCTCGTCGCCCATCACCTCCACCGCGTAGGGCGGCGGCGTGAGCTCGCCGTAGAGCGCGACGGCGCCGGTCTCGATGCCCCCGCTCCGGGGGGCCGTGACGAAGTGCGGAAGCCGCCGCGTCTCGGCGCGCTCGCGTTCGCTCGAGGAATGGGCCCGGACGATCTCGCCGTTCGCCCGCAGACTGAGTCCGCTCAGGATCAGCGCCGCGGCGACGCCCTTGGGGCCGAGCGCATCGAGGCTGCCGGTCAAGAGCACGGGTGTGTCCGCGGGCAGCGCGCTGCGCGGGGCGATGCTCCCGCCCGCGCGCAGCGCGTCCATGGCCTCGTCGAGACGGAGGATGCTCGTTCCGTCTTCGTCGACCGCGGCCGGGATTGTCTGGGGTGCGAGAAGAGCGAGGAGAAGGCAGGCGAGTGGCAGGAGTCGCAACGGGCGTGGCGAGGGTCGGCGTTCTCGTTCTGGCATCTGGGTCCTCCGGAGTGATCGCGCCACTGCCGGACCCCGAATCCCAGCCGCCCCCTTCCCTGCCAGCGCCGGCGCTTGGGGTGAAGTCATCCTAGAGGAGTGGGTGACGTCCAAGTGTAGCCCAGATTACATGTCGAGTAAACTGGCGATCCCTTGAAGCGGACGTCCTAGTCGGAATATCGGCCGCTACTGCAGCAGCACCAGCTTCACCGAGACGCCGGCGGCGGCCGTGCGCGCTCGCGCCAGGTAGACGCCGGTGGCGACGGTCTGTCCCGCGTCGTCGCGGCCGTCCCAGTCCACGGCGAGCGGCCCGGCGTCGACCGCGCGATCCAGCAGGCGGCGCACGCGGCGGCCGTTCACGTCCACGATGTCGAGACGCAGGTGGCCGGCGCGCTCGAGCTGCAGGCGCAGCGTGGTCGAGGGGTTGAAGGGATTCGGCGCGGCGCCGAGCGCGAGGGCCGGCGTGGGCGCGGCCGCTTCCACAGCCGTGGCGCCGGGCAGGTCGCTGCGCGGGCGCGTCCAGAAGCCGCGGCTGCGGGACGCGACGAGCACGTCGTCCGCCGTCGCCGCCAGACTCTCGATGAGCCCGCCCGTGTAGTTCGCGGTCCAGTCGTCCCAGGTTGCGCCATCCGTGCTGACGTACAGTTCGCCGAAGGCCGAGCCCACGACCAGCGCGCCGTCCACCACCAGCAGCGCGTCGGGAAAGTCCGCGGGACAGCCCGTGCCGACCCAGGCGCTGCCGTCCCAGCGCTGCACTCCGGTGCTCGAGTTCAGCGCGGCGTAGACCGACCCGCCGAAGCTCGCCACCGCGTTGACGTGGAGCCCCGGCAGGCTGCCCACGGGAGTCCAGCTGACGCCGTCGTCGTCCGACACCGCCACGCCGCCCGGGTAGAGCGACGCGTAGAGCCGCCCGTCGTGCGTCGCCAGGTCGCTCACGGGACCGGGCGTGGACTGGAACTGCCAGGTCGCGCCGTCGTCCTCCGAGCGATAGAGGCCGTCGAAATCGCCGGCGAGCAGCGCGTCGCCCGAAGCGTGCAGACATTGCAGCACCGTGCCGGAGGCCATGCCGACGCCAACGGACGCGAAGCTGAGTCCGCCGTCGAAGGAGGCCGACACGCCGCGCGTCGCCCCGTAGAGCGCCGCGTAGACGATCCCGTCGCGCAGCAGGAAGTCCCGCGCCGTGGCCGTGGCCGCCGGGCCCGTGGCCCCCTGCCAGGTCAGGCCGCCGTCGGCGGTGGACTGCACGTTGTCGTTCGTGAGCGCCGACACGTCGTTGCCCACCAGCAGGCGCGCGCCCGTCCACAGCGCCGCCTGGCCGCCGCAGATGCCCGAGCTGCCCTGCCAGCTGGCGGTCCAGGTGGCGCCGTCGTCGCCGCTGCGGAAGACGCCATCGAAGGTCCCCACCACCAGATCGCCGTCCACGAAGGCCAGCGCGCGCACGCCCGGCGCGCCGGAGGGCAGCGTCGCCGTGAGCAGCGTCCAGTGGACGCCCCCGTCCACCGAGCGGTAGAGCCCACGGGCGCCGAAGGTGCCGTCGGTGGCGAGGTAGAGCGCGCCGCCGTTCGCGACGAGCTGCGTCGCCTGATCGCCGATGCTCGTCGGCAGGTCCGCGCTCACCGTCGTCCAGCTGAGGCCGAGATCGTCCGAGCGGTAGACGGCCATCGCGATCCCCACGTTCTCCGCGGCCAGGTAGACAGTACCGCCGTCCACGGCGAAGCGCTGCGCATCGCAGCTGGCCGGCAGGCCGACATTCGCCGGCGTCCAGGTGACGCCGCCATTCGCCGAGCGGTAGACCCCGGCGTCCTCGCCGCCGGCCAGCTGCACGCCGCCCACCTGCGCCAGATCCCAGCAGCGCAGCATCGGACCGCCCGGGATTGCGGCCCAGGTGGCGCCGGCGTCGTCGGAGCGGTAGAGCGGCGCGGGAAAGAAGGGATCCACACCGGCGATGAGCGTGCTGGCGTTCACCGGGAGCACGGCCTCCACGGTCGCCGAGTTGAGCGGGGCGCCGACGGGGGTCCAGCTGGCGCCCGCGTCGTCGCTGCGCTGCAGCCCGCCCAGGTAGGTGCCCACGAAGAGCGTGCCGCCGTGCGACAGCATGCACGCGACTCCGCCGTTGGGCAGGCCGGCGTCGGTCCAGGTGGCGCCGTCGTCGTCGGAGACGAACACGTCCCCCTGATCCGCGTAGTCGGTGCCCATGAACCATCGCCCCGCGTGCGGCGCGAGTGCCGACGCGGGCGGCGGCGTGGGGCCGTTCATGCGCGTCCACTGGGCGAGCGCGGGAGGCGTGGCGGCGCAAAGGAGTGCGAGCGCGGGGACGAGCGCGCGGAAGCGTGCAGACATGGGGCTGACCTTCCGTGAGGGGTGGCGGTTCCGGTCGAGCGCTCCGGAGTATAGCACAGGCCCCGTGGTGGCGGCTCCGCGCCTAGCGCGCGCCCACCAGGATCTTCTCGGCCGCGGCGAGCGCAAGCGTAACGGGCGCACCGTCCGCCTGCACCGTGATCGACTGCGCGACGGCGTCGGCGGCCAGCACCATCAGCTGCGCCCCGGGCCTGAGCCCGTGCTCGGCGGCGAAGAGCAGGAAGCGCTCGTCCTGGTCGACGATGCGCACGATGCGCACGCTCGCGCCGGCCTGCAGATCGCGCAGTGGAAGGGCGCGCGTCTCGCGGAAGCGGCCATCGGCGTCCGGAATGGGGTCGCCGTGGGGATCCACCTCGGGGCGGCCGAGGAACGCGTCCAGCGCTTCGAGCACCCGCGGCGACACGGCGTGCTCCACGCGCTCGGCCTCCTCGTGGACCACGGACCAGTCGAGCTTGAGCGTCTGCACGAGGAAGGTCTCGATCAGCCGGTGGCGCCGGATGATGTCCACCGCCGCGCGCGTCCCCTTGGCCGTGAGCGAAACGCCCCCGAAGCGCTGATAGCGCGCGAGCTTGGCGACGGCCAGCTTCTTGGCCATGGCCGTGGCCGTCCCGGTGGTCACCCCCACCACCGCCGCCACCCTGCTCATGCCGGCCTCGCCCGTCGGCGATTCCTTGCTCAGCGTGTAGATCGCCTTGAGATAGTCCTCGACGGCTTCCGTCACCATCGCCATCGGCCCTCCGGTCCGCGCGCACGGGGATTGCATGCGACAACTCACGGTAGCAGAATCCCGGCCGACCGTGAACTTCCATAGCTCGAACATGGCACTTTTTCGCCTACCCATGTTTGACTTTGTGTGCAACTTGACTTAAAGTTTGACTAGTCAAACTCCGATGACTGTGTTAGAGAGGCCAAAGGGAGGATCTCGCATGAACGCCGGCACGGTACTGATCGTCGCCTCGGCCGCCGCGGTGCTCGCGTTCTGGCCTCGCCACGGCCTCTGGGCGCGCTGGCGGCGGGCCCAGGGGCTCGCCTGCCGCATCCGCCGGGAAGACGCGCTCAAGCACATCCTCAAGAGCCAGGCCAACGGTCGCACGCCCACGATCAGCAGCCTCGCCGGCGCGCTTCAGATCAGCACGGCGCGTGCCGCCCGGGTACTCGAGGAGCTCCAGGCGCACGAGCTGCTGGCCGTCGAGGGAGGGCAGCTGCGGCTGCGGACGGCCGGCCGCGAGATGGCGCTGCACATCGTGCGCGCACATCGCCTCTGGGAAAGCTACCTCGCCGAGCACACGGGCATCGCCGAGAGCCAGTGGCACCCGCTGGCGGAGCACCAGGAGCATCTGCTCACGCCGGAGCAGGCCGACGCGCTCGCCGCCCGGCTCGGCCATCCCACGCACGACCCCCACGGCGACCAGATCCCCGCGCTCGACGGCGCGCTGGAGAGCGAGATCGGCCGCTCGCTGAACAGCGTGCCGCCGGACACGCCCGTCATGATCACCCACATCGAGGACGAACCCGAGGCGGTCTACCGGCAGCTGATCGCGCAGGGTTTGCGGCGCGGCATGCGGGTCTTCGTCATCGAGCAGACGCCCGCGCGCATCCGGTTCTGGGCCGACGGCGACGAGCACGTCCTCGCGCCCGTGCTGGCCGAGAGCGTGACCGTGGACCTCCTGCCCGAGTACCAGACCGCGGACCTGGTGGACGAGGAGTACCTCTCGAATCTCAAGCCCGGCGACAGCGCGCGGGTGCTCGATCTGTCGCCCGCCTGCCGCGGGCAGGAGCGACGGCGCCTTCTCGATCTCGGCTTCGTGCCCGGCACCGAGGTGGTGGTGGACCGCGTCAGCCCCGCGGGCGATCCCACGGCCTACCGCCTGCGCGGAACCGTGGTGGCGCTGCGCCGCGAGCAGGCCGGACTCATCCGCGTCGAGCCCTCGAGCGACACCCGAAAGGCGGCCAGCCAATGAACGAGGCCTGCGAGAACTGCAGCGTGCACCGCGCCGCGAACCTCAAGAAGCTCGGCGTCTCCATGGAGCAGTGGGACTACGTCGTCGCGCTCGCCGGCAACCCGAACACCGGCAAGAGCACGGTCTTCAACTCGCTCACGGGACTCAGGCAGCACACGGGCAACTGGCCGGGCAAGACGGTCGCGCGCGCCGAAGGCGGCTACGCGCACGGCGACAAGCGCTTCAAGCTGGTGGACCTGCCCGGCACCTACTCGCTGCTCTCCACCAGCCTCGACGAGCAGATCGCGCGCGACTTCATCCTCTTTGGCCAGCCGGAGGTGACCGTGGTCGTCGCGGACGCGACCCGCCTCGAACGCAATCTCAACCTCGTCCTGCAGATCCTCGAGATCACCGACCGCGCCGTGGTCTGCCTCAACCTCATGGACGAGGCCCGCCGCCACGGCATCGTCGTGGACGAACGCCAGCTCGCCCGCGATCTCGGCGTGCCCGTCATCCCCACGTCGGCCCGCTATGGCCGCGGGTTGCCCGAGCTGCTGCAGGCCATCAGCGACGTGGCCACCGGCACCTTCGTCTGCCGTCCCCAGCGGCTGAACACCGAGCCCCCCGCGATCAAGGCCGCGCTGGACGACCTGGTGGGCAAGCTCCGGGACAGCTACCCCGACCTGCCCAACCCGCGCTGGGTGGCGCTGCGTCTGCTCGGCGGCGACGACTCCATGATGGAGGCCGTTCGCAATGGCCAGCTCGCCACCCTCCACGCCGCGAACAGCGGTCCCGCGCCGGAAGTGGCGACGCGATGAGCCAGCAACCGATCGAGCCCACGGGACAGGCCGAGTCCATCATCGCCGCGGCGCAGCGGTGGCGGCGGGACATCTCCGGCGATCTGCACGAGCACGTGGTGGAGGCCATCTACGCGCAGGCGGCGCACATCGCCGGCCGCGCCGTCTCGACCCCGGATCACGCCGCGCGCCCGACCCTGGACCGCACGCTGGACCACATCCTCACCAGCAAGCTCTGGGGCTTCCCGATCATGATCCTGCTCTTCGCGGTCATGCTCTGGATCACGATCACGGGCGCGAACGTGCCGTCGGGCTGGCTGTCGTCGCTCCTGATCGACCACGGCCATCCCTGGCTGCGCGGGCTCTTCGTCTCCATGGGCGCGCCCTGGTGGCTCACGGGCTTCGTGGCGGACGGCATCTACCTGGCGACGGCCTGGGTGATCAGCGTGATGCTGCCTCCCATGGCGATCTTCTTTCCCCTGTTCACCCTGCTCGAGGACTTCGGCTACCTGCCGCGCGTGGCGTTCAACCTGGACCGCCTCTTCAAGACCTCGGGCGGCCACGGCAAGCAGGCCATGACCACGATGATGGGCTTCGGCTGCAACGCCGCCGGCGTGGTGGCGACGCGGATCATCGACAGCCCGCGCGAGCGCCTGCTGGCGATCCTCACCAACAACTTCGCGCTCTGCAACGGACGCTGGCCGACGCAATTCCTCATCGCGACCGTCTTCCTCGGCTCGCTGGTGCCCGCGGCGCTGGCGGGCGTGGTCTCGGCGGCGGCGGTGACCGGCGTCGCGCTGCTCGGCGTGGTGATGACCTTCAACGTCAACTGGGCGCTCTCGCGCACGGCACTCAAGGGCGAGGTCAGCACCTTCAGCCTCGAGCTGCCGCCCTACCGTCCGCCGCGCTTCTGGCGGACGCTCTACACCTCCCTCATCGACCGCACCCTCTTCGTGCTCTGGCGCGCGGTGGTCTTCGCGCTGCCGGCGGGCGCGGTGATCTGGCTGGTCGCGAACGTCCACGTGGGCGGCGACAGCCTGGCCGGGCAGTTCATCCGCTTCACCAACCCTGCGGGCGTCTTCCTGGGGCTGAACGGTGTGATCCTGCTGGCCTACATCATCGCGATCCCGGCGAACGAGATCGTCATCCCCACCGTCCTCATGCTCACCGCCATGGTCACCGGCGCGCACGGCGTGGGCGGCGGCGCCGGCGTGATGTTCGAGCTCGATTCCGAGAGCGCCGTCCATGCGCTGCTCACGGCCGGCGGCTGGACGACGCTGACCGCCGTGAACCTCATGCTCTTCAGCCTGCTGCACAACCCCTGCAGCACCACGCTCTACACGATCTACAAGGAGACCGGCAGCGCCAGGTGGACCGCGCTGTCCGCCCTCATCCCCCTGGGCATCGGCGTGGTCGTCTGCGCCGCGGTGGCCTTGGTCTGGCGGATGCTGGGCTGATCGTCGTCACCGCGCTGGAGGATTCGCCGTGCCGCATGCGCCGCTCACTCACGAGCAGATTCTCGCGCTTCTGAGTGCGGCGCCCGACCAGCTGGCGCAACTCACGAACGGTCTGCCCGCCGCGCGCCTCGCGGCGTCGCCCGCCGCCGACGCCTGGTCCCCCCTGCAGATCCTCGCGCACCTGCGCGCCTGTTGCGACGTGTGGGGCGGGTACATCCAGCGCATACTCGACGAGGACGCGCCCCGTTACCGGGCGATGAGTCCGAGGACCTGGGTGAAGCGTACCGACTTCGCCGCGCAGGACTTCGCGGCGTCGTTCGTCGCCTTCACGAGGCAGCGGGTGAACCTGGTGGCGCTACTCCGCTCGCTGGACGAGGCGGACTGGGCGCGCAGCGCCACCGTCACCGGCTTCAGCCGACCGAAGACGCTCAGCGTACACAGCTACGGCGAGATGCTGGCGAACCACGAGCAGGTACACCTGCGGCAACTCGAGCGCACCCTCGGCGTGCTGGGCGACATGGGCTGAGACCCTTCGCCCGCCGTGACACCCGCCCCAGGCAATGCTAGACTCGACGGCCTGTCCCCAACGGCGCCGAATGGCGCGTCGCCCGGAGGTCGCGGCGGTGAAGGCCCCGCTCGAACTCGACCGCCGCTCGATTCTCGCCTACCGCCAGCAGGTGGGTGCGCTGGCCGAGCGGCTTCCCTGCGGAAAGCGCTCGCTGCGCCGGATCGCCTGGTGCGGGCTTCAGGACAGCGTGCCGCGGGCGGCGCTGCTCTCCATCCATGCGCGGATTCGCGGCGCGAGCTCGTCCTCGTGGGAAGATCCCGCCCTGGTCCAGGTCTGGGGACCGCGATTCAGCGTCTACGCCGTGGCGACAGAAGATCGCGGGCTGTTCACCGTGGCGCGATTGCCCGAGAGCGGCGCCGCCAGGGAGCGCGCGGAGACGATCTTCGCGCGACTCGAGGCGCTCCTCGGCGGCGGCAGGCTGCGCGACCGCGAGATCGGCGAGGCTCTGGGGGTCGATTCCAATCTGCTGCGCTACAGCGCGCTGACGGGCCGCGTGCTCATCCGCTGGGATGGCGCCCGCGCGCCAGAGCTCTGGATCGTGCCGGCTCCCCATGTCGATCCGGACCGGGCGTGTCGCGAGCTGGCGAAGCGGCACCTGCACATCCTGGGGCCGACGACCCCCGAGGCCTTTGGCCGCTGGGCGGGAATTCGGTCCCGAGGAGAGGCCGTGTTCAAGGCGTTGCGACGGTCCCTCGCGCCAGTGCGGACCCCGCAGGGCGAGGCATGGATACTCCGCGCGGACGAACCCGCGTTTCGCGCCGCCCGGACGCTCGCCACGGGCACGCGCTTCCTGCCCAGCGGCGACGCCTACCTGCTGGCCGGCGATCGCGAGCTGCTCGTCGCCGACGCGGCGCGGGGGCGTGAGCTCTGGCCGCCGGCGACGGTGTGGCCCGGCGGGCTGCTGGTGGATGGCGAGCTGGTCGGCACCTGGCGGCGGTCGCAGGAGAGGGTGTCGATCCGCCCCTGGCGCACGCTGACCAAGGCGAAACGCGCTGAGACGGAAGCGGAGGCCGCCGCGCTGCCGCTGCCGGATCTGAAGAAGTCCATCACCGTGATCTGGGAGGATCGCAAGTGAGCGCACTCTGGAAGAAGGGGCGCGGCAAGCTCGGGCCCCTCGCCCCCCTGATCGGCTCCTGGATCGCCGAGAGCGACTCGCCGATGGGCCCGCTGCGCTGCACGCGCAGGCTGACGCTGGCCCTTGGCGGCAAGTATCTGCTGCTGGACGTCCACTGGCAGTTCGGCCCCGGCGCCGAGGGCAAGTCCTACGAGGAGCACGCCGTGATCGGCGCCGGCGACGACGGCGCCCTCGCCTTCTGGTCGTTCACGTCGGACGGCAAGCGCTCGGAAGGGCGGCTCGCGGACGTCACCGACGTCCACCCCGAGGCCGTGGGCTTCGAGGCGCAGATGCCCGCCGGTCTCGCCCGGATGGTCTACTGGCCCGCCGACGACGGCGGCTTTCACTGGGCCGTGGAGTCGAAGACGAAGAAGGGCTGGAACCGCTTCGTGGACCACCACTATCGCCCGGCGGACGCGCCGGCCGCGGCTTGAGGCGAAACCGCATGCGCACCCGCGTGAAGATCTGCTGCATCGCGACGCCCGCGGAGGCGGCGCTCGCCGTCGGCCTCGGGGCGGACGCGGTCGGTCTGGTCGCCGCCATGCCCAGCGGTCCGGGGCCGATCCCCGACGGCCTGATCCGTGAGATCGCCGCCTCGGTGCCCGCCGAGATCGACACCTTCCTGCTGACCAGCCGCAGTGAGCCCGCGTTGGTGGTCGAGCACGTCCGCGACTGCGGCACGACGGTGGTCCAGCTCGTCGCCCCGGTGGGCCTCGACGTCTACACGGCGCTGCGGCAGGAGACGCCGACGGTGGGGATCGTGCAGGTCATCCACGTCGAAGGCGAGGCGGCGCTGGCCCAGGCCGAACGCGTGGCCGAGCACGTGGACGCGATCCTGCTGGACTCCGGACGGCCCTCCGCCGCCACGCCCGAGCTCGGCGGCACGGGGCGCACGCACGACTGGCGCGTGAGCCGGCGCATCGTCCGCGAGCTGCCGCGCCCGGTCTACCTCGCCGGCGGCCTGCGCCCCGAGAACGTGGCGCCGGCGATCGAGGAGGTTGGGCCGTTCGG
The DNA here is from genome assembly GCA_020633725.1 of Candidatus Latescibacterota bacterium. NCBI lineage: Bacteria > Pseudomonadati > Candidatus Latescibacterota > Candidatus Latescibacterota bacterium. The sequence goes on along the minus strand of JACKDC010000002.1, from coordinate 379,926 downwards.
CGTCGACGTCTGTTCGGGCGTCCGCCGGGACGGCAGGCTCGACGAAACGGCGCTGCGCGCCTTCATGGCGGCCGTACACGGCGACCGCTATCCGGAGCCGCTCGAACGGATGACCGGGCGCTAGGCGATGGGTGGAAGCAGCCTCTTCGCCGAGTATCGCGAGCGGCCTCAGGGCGAGCCGCGGGAGGACGCGCCGGGCCAGCTGGCGCTGCGACCCGCGCATCTCGAGGACCTCGCCGGCCTCGGCCGCCTCGCGGCCGAACGCGACGGCGGCCCGGCGGGGCGTCACGTCGAGGCGTTCCGCCGCGCGCTGGAAGCCGACCCCGAGCGCGGCGCGGCGCTCGTGCTGGTCGCGACGCTCGACGACGCGCTCGTGGCCTACGGCAAGGCGCACTTCCACGCGGGCGAGAGCGGTGGCGAGTCGCCTCACGGCTGGTATCTGTCCGGGGTGATCGTCGACCCGCGCGTCCGCCGCCGGGGCATCGGCGCCCGCCTGACCGCCCAGCGTCTCGCCTGGATCGCGCGCCAGAGCGACTGGGCTTACTACTTCGCCAACGCGCGCAACCGCGCGAGCATCGCCCTTCACGCCGGCTTCGGCTTTGCGGAGATCGCGCGCGGACCCGAGTTCTGCGGGGTGGCGTTCACGGGCGGCGAGGGCGTGCTGTTCGCCGTCAACCTGCGCGGCGGATGACCCTGGAGGCCCGCATGCCCAAGTACACGGTGAAGCCCCTCGCCCCCGCGACATGGAGCGACTTCGCCGCTCTCGTGGAGAGACACGACGGCGTCTGGGGTGGCTGCTGGTGCCTCGAGTTCCACGCGGACGGGAAGGCGCGCGGTCCGCACCGGCGCGCGGCCAAGGAGGCCCACGTGCGCGCCGGCACGGCCCATGCCGCTCTCGTCTACGACGGTGATCGGTGCGTCGGCTGGTGCCAGTTCGGTTCGCCCGAAGAGCTGCCACGGATCAAGCGCCGCCGTGCCTACGACGCCGAGCCCGGAGATCCCCCCGACTGGCGAATCACCTGCTTCTTCGTGGACAAGGCCTACCGTGGAAAGGGCGTGGCGTCTGCGGCCCTGACCGGAGCCCTGAAGGAGATCGCGCGCCTCGGTGGTGGGCTGGTCGAGAGCTTCCCCGAGGACGTCGAAGGCCGCACGGTGTCGGGCTCGTTTCTCCACAACAGCAGGCTGGCGATGTTCGAGGGCCAGGGCTTCCGGCGGGTTCGCCAGCTCGGCAAGCACAACTGGCTGGTGGTCAAGCGCGTGCGGCGGGCGCGCGCGACGAAGCTCTGAGAGCCCTTGATCCAGGCACCGCGCCGCGATAGTGTGCGCCCTCTCCCAGGGAGGTTCGAATGACGCAGATCGCCAAGGGCGAGTTCACGGTCGCGCTCGCGCCCCTCGAGTTCGAGGGCGTGGACGCCGAAGCGCCCCTCGGCCGCCTGAGCATCGACAAGCGGATCACGGGGGATCTCGACGCCACGACCCGCGGCCAGATGCTGAGCGCCGGCACCGCCACCAAGGGGTCGGCCGGTTACGTCGCCATCGAGCAGGTCACCGGCACGCTTCACGGCAGGCACGGCAGCTTCGTGCTGATGCACACGGGACTCATGGCGCGCGGCGAGCCCAGCCTCTCCGTGGTCGTGGTGCCCGACTCCGGCACCGGCGAGCTGGCCGGCATCACGGGCGCGTTCGAGATCATCATCGCGGACGGCAAGCACGCCTACGCGTTCAGCTACTCGCTCCCGAAGACTGCGCGTGAGTAGGGTCGCGATCCGTCCCGCCGTCCTGCGCTGGCTGCTGGACGGCGACCCGGCGATCCGCTGGCAGGTCATGCGCGACCTCGCGGACGAACCCGCACGCGCCGTCGCCGCCGAGCGCGCGCGGGTCGCCAGCGAGGGCTGGGGCGCCACGCTGCTCGCCCGCCAGAATCCCGATGGAAGCTGGGGCGACCCGGGCAGCCCCCGCCGCTGGGAGCCGACGCTCTTCACGATGCTCCTGCTCCGCGAGTTCGGCCTCGACCCGGATTCCTCGCCCGCCCGCGCGGCGGCGAAGCGCCTCGGCGAGCGGTTCACCTGGGGTCCCGAGTTCGGCGACTCGCCCTTTTTCGAGGGCGAGGTGGAGCCGTGCATCAACGGCCACACGCTGGCCCTGGGCGCCTACTTCGGCGTGCCCAGCGAACGGTTGATGAAGCGCCTGCTCTCCGAACAGCTCGACGACGGCGGCTGGAACTGCGAGGCGGAGCGCGGCTCGGTGCGCTCGTCCTTCCACACGACGCTCTGCGTCCTCGAGGGCCTGCTGGCCTACGAACACGCCCGGGGCGCGACGCCCGCGCTCACGAAAGCGCGGCGGCTCGGGGAGGAGTACCTGCTGCGGCGTGATCTGATGCGCCGCCTCTCCACCGGCAGGGTCATCGACCAGCAGTGGACGCGCTTCGCCTTTCCCACGACCTGGCACTACGACGTGCTGCGCGGCCTGGACTACTTCCGCCGCGCGGGCGGCGCCCCGGACAAGCGACTCGGCGAGGCCGTCGAGGTGGTGCGCACGCGGCGGCATCAGAACGAGCGCTGGCCGCTGGGGACGGTCCACGCCGACCCCGTGGACCTGGCGATGGAAGCCGGCAAAGGGCACGCCAGCCGCTGGATCACCCTGCGCGCGCTGCGCGTGCTGGACTGGTTCGCGAGCACAGGAGGCAGAGCATGAAGAAGGCCGTCGTCATCGTCACCCTCGCGCTGATCCTCGGCGCCTGTGGATCGGGCGCGCAGGACGCGGACTACGTCGCCACGATCGACGCCTGGCACGCCCAGCGTGAAGCGGCGCTGGCTGCCGAGGACGGCTGGCTGAGCCTCGTCGCGCTGCTGCCCATCGAGCAGGGGGCGCGAACGCTCGGCTCGGCCCCGGACGCCGAGCTGCGCCTTCCCGCGCCGGCTCCGCCGCGCGTGGGGACGATCACGCTGAACGACGCCGGCGGACTCGGGCTCGAACCCGCGCCCGGCGTGCCGCTGCGCGTGGGGGACGACGTCCTCAACGGCCCGATCTCCCTGGTCCCGGACAGCGACGGCGAGCCCACCGAGGTCTCGCTCGGCACGCTGCGCTTCTATGCGATCGAGCGCGGGGGCGCGTTCTTCCTGCGCGTGAAGGACCGCGAGGCACCGGCCCGGCTCCACTTCACGGGCGTCGACCGCTTTCCCGTGGACACGCGCTGGCGGGTGGAGGCGCGCCTGGAGGCCGACAGCGCGCGCAGCATCGCCATCCCCAACGTGCTCGGCCAGCTCGACGACGCGCCGTGCCCGGGCCGGCTCGTCTTCACGCTGGACGGCGCGCCCTGCTCGCTCTGGCCCATCGCCGAGGCGGGTGAGGAGCTGTTCCTCGTCTTCGCCGACGCGAGCACCGGCGACAGCACCTACGGCGGCGGCCGCTTCCTCAGCGCGCCGGCGCCGGACGCCGACGGCCACGTGACCCTGGACTTCAATCGCGCCGTCAACCCGCCCTGCGCATTCAGTCCCTACGCCACCTGCCCCCTGCCGCCGGAGGGCAACACCCTGTCCGTCGCCGTGCTGGCCGGCGAGAAGAACTGGGGCTCGTGGCACTAGCGCCGATTTCACCATGGCGCTGTGACGGACCCGTCCCCTCTCGCGTCCAAGCAGGGGTAATCGAACCCCTTCCAAAGGACGCAGCCATGCAGTACTTCCTCACGCTCGCGCTCGCGGGACTCGGTCTGCTCGCGGCGGTCGGCAGCGCGTCGGCCGGCGGCGCCGGCAACGCCAACGCCGAAACCCATCGCCAGGAACTCGTGGCCGCCCGCGAGGCCTGGAGCCAGGCCATCGCGCAGGGCGATCTGCCGCGCATCTTCTCCTTCTGGACCGACGACGCGGTGATCTACCCCGTCGACGAGGCGCCGGTGCGGGGCATCGCCGCCGTGCGGGAGTACGTCGCGCACAACCGGCGGGACCTTGGCATCGCGCCGCGGTCCAAGCCGCTTGAGATCGTGGCCTCGGCATCCGGCGACTTCGGCTACATCGTCGGGACCTACGAGTGGATCGACGCCAAGGGCGTGGCCAGCCGGCCCGGACGTTACGTCACGCTCTGGCGGCCCGATGCCGAGGGCAGGTGGAAGTGCTACCTGGAGATCCATTCGCCACGGCCGGACGACGGCGGCGAGGGCCCCTAGCGGACGCCGCGACTTGCATCTCCCCGGGGTTCCCGGCATCTTCCCGCCGGGGCCCCGGGACCCCGCAACAGCAGGAGGTGCAGCGTGAAGCAGGTCATCATGGCCCTGGCGATCGTCGCCGCAGGCGCCCTGGGCGTCTCCTGCGGCGGCGACACGCCGGAGTCGCCCGCGGCTGACGCCACGCTCGAAGTGCTCGTCCACTGGGACGACGCGGGCATCGCCGGCAAGCGCGTCGAAGTGCTCGAGCTCGGGGTGGAAAAGATCACGGACGCGAACGGGATGGCGCGTTTCGCGCTACCCGCGGGCGGTTACACCTTGCGCGCCTACGAGATCAACGCCGGTGGGCCGGGGTTGCTCTACGTCGACGAGCCCTTCACGGTCAAGGCCGGCGAGACGGCGCACGTCGAGGTCGAGGACTGCCTGCCCTGCGTCTAGCGTTCGTCGCCGTACGCGTCACGCAACGGCCCGAGCCGAATGGCCCGGGCCGCTGTGTCGTGCGTTCGAATCGGTATCCACGTACTACTTGAGAAGCGTCAGGCGGCTGGTGAACTCCTTGTCACCCGCCTTGACCCTGCAGAGATAGGCTCCCGACGACACCCTGCGCCCGGCGGCGTCGCGACCTGTCCAGGTGACGCTGTACTCGCCGGCCTCCAGCCGCTCGTTCACCAGTTCGACGACCTGGCGGCCGTCCACCGAGTAGATCGCCACGCTCACCTGCGCGGCGCTCTCGAGGGAGAAGCTGAGGGTGGTCTTGGGGTTGAAGGGGTTCGGGTAGGCCGGCTCGAAGGCCGTCGCCGGCGCTTCGCCGGGCGCCTCGCGCTTGCCACCCGTCGGCTGCGTCACGGCGATCTGTTGATCCGCCGTGACGTTGCTCAAGTAGGTGGGAGTGCCACCGCCGGGCCAGGTGATCGCCACGAGCGTCGCGACCTGCGCGCTGCCCAGCCCGAAGTGCAGATTGGTCGACCGCTGGGCCGGGCCGCCGCCCGCCGTCACCTGCCGCAGCATGTGCTCCTCCCCGGCATAGACCTCGACGGTGGCGCCGATGGCGCTCGCGTTCGATTCGCTGCCGGCGAGGCTCACGTTCAGCCAGTGGCCGCGGTCGGGGACCTCGTTGCGCAGGACGTAGTTGTCCACGCCGTCCCTACCGACGAAGATGTCCATGCCGCCGTCGCCGTCGAAGTCGCAGGCTACCGCGGCCATGCTCGGCCCCGAGGCCTCCGTCAGGCCAACGTAGACCTGGTCGAAGTAGGCCGTCTGTTCGTCATGGTCTCCCCTGTTGATCGCCAGGAAGTCCCGCCCGCCGGTGCACGTGACGAAGAGGTCGACGAAGCCGTCGTTGTCGAAGTCATCGGCGAGGACTGACGTGGCCGTGGCGCCATCGTCCAGCACCAGGCCGAGCGAGGGCACCGCCTCGAAGTCGAAGGGGTCCGCCCACTGCATGAAGAAATTGTGCGATGAGTCGGGCGCCAGCTTCAGGACATCCACGAGGCCGTCGTTGTTGAAGTCCGACCAGCAGGCGTCCTTGGCGTTGTAGGCCAGGACCCAGGCGGCGCCGGGATGGCTCAACGTACCGGCGTTGTTCAAGGTGATCCCGCGGCAATACGTCCCCGCGCCGATCCCCGTGACGAACAGATCCAGGTAGCCGTCCAGGTTGTAGTCACCCCAGCGGCACCCTTGCGTGTTGGAGTCCAGCGTCGCCCAGCCGGCGTTGCCGGGAACGAAGCGGTTGCCGCCCGCCGCGTCGAAGCGCAGGTTGGCGTCGTTGAAGCGGGTGATGAAGAGGTCCAGCAGTCCATCCGCGTCGATGTCGGCCCAGCTCGCGGTCTGCGCATCGCCCATCTGAGCGAACTCCGGCGTGTTGCCGGTGGCCTCCGTGAACCCGCTGCCGCCATTGACCAGCAGCGCGTGCTGATTCGAGCCGCGCACCAGGAAGACGTCGGAATCGCCGTCGTTGTCGACGTCGGCCCACGCGGCGTTCTTCACGCCCGTGACGCTGCTCAGGCTCGAGGGGGCAATGTCCGTGAAGGTCCCGTTGCCCTGGTGCTCGAGCAGCTGACCCGCCCCATCGAGATTGCCGACGTAGACCTCGGCCACGCCGTCGCCGTCGACATCCACCGCGTTCGCGCAGGACACGCTGCCCGTGTCGGCCAGACCACCGCCGGTGATCAGCCCGAAGGGAAGCGCATAGTTGCTCGTGAAGTAGATGGGCTGAGTAGGCTGCGTCCACAGCAGCTTCGAGACGCTGGCGGGAACCGGCGCGCCGTAGAGGGGCGAGGGGAAGAAGTCCACGGTGTAGCTGAACGGACTGGGGAGCGCGAGCTCAGTGTACCCCCCGCCCTCCATCGAGAAGCTTCCGGGCCCAGTCAGCGACCACGGCGCGATGATCTCGTTGGGCTGGGGATCCACTGCCACGGCATAGCGGTCCCAGCGCTGGAAGCTGAAGCTCATCGTGGCCTGCGAAGGCCCGACGTTGCTCAGGTTGATGCCCGGCACTTCCCCGTCGTACCAGGTGGCCGCCACGTCCGTGCTGAAGTTGAAGGCCGTGGCTTCGGGCGAACTCCAGAGGTCGCCGTCATCGCCGTTGATGGTCCACTCACCGTCGGCCTCGACCAGGTCGATGACGTACAGGCCGGAGGTATAGCGGCTCTCGTCGATGTGATAGATCGCCAGACCCGAGTCGGGAATGCCCTCATCGTAACCCGACGACTGGCGGTTCTCGATGATGTAGAACTCTTCCGGTCGGTTGCGGTCCGGGTGGTCGATCCTGAACGCCACGTTGGCGTCGGCCGGCGCCTGGTAGGTCCTCAGACTCGACCCGAGGACGATCGGGCTCAGCCAACCGGCGTCGTACTTGAGATACGCATTCGGCTGCCGGCCGTTGTAGTAGCCACCGCCGCCACGGCCCATGAGACAGAAGGTCCCCAGGCGGCCTTCCTCTGAGCCCGTGAAGTAGAGGTCCGGCCAGTCACAGAGCATGTGCCCGTTTTCGTGGACGACCCCGCCCAGATAGGGAATGTTGGGCCCGATGTTGTGAATCTGATAGTAGTCGGCGATGAGGCCGTCCAAGGACACGTTGATGTTGTCGTCGGCGTGGGGATGAAGGGCGGAGTTGCCCATCGGCGGCCCCTCGGTGAGGATGTTGATGGCGTCGATGCGGCCGTCGCCGTCGGCGTCGAAGGCGCTGAAGTCGAAGCCCTGGCTGTCGAGCTTCTGAAGCACCTCCGTCACCAGCTGTCCCGCGGAGGAGATGGAATGCGTGCTCCAGTAGCCCCAGCCTTCGTCGGCCTGGATGTACCCGGGACTCACGACGTTGCTGTAGTCCAGGTGCCCCCCGGATACGTGCAGGAAGAAGTCCCTGACCGAGCCGTTCGTGCCGTTGCCGTCGAAGCCCGGCTCGTTGAAGAAGCGCTCGATGTAGTCCCGCTCAACGTGGTAGTCCAGGTCCGCGAAGTCCACGAGAACGGTGACACCGACCACGGTCCCCGTGTGCGGCGCCCCGTAGCTGGGACGCCAGCGGTCGCCGGGGCCGTCGTCCAGCGACGCGCGCACGTCGGCCGCGGTCTTGGCCATGGCCGCCGGGGCCAGATCCAGGTGCTTGTCGAGCCGCAGCGGGGCCGCACTTCCCGCGCGGATGCCCGTGCTGAGCAACTCGGAGGCGTCCACGCTCAGCTCCGCGTAGCAGTAGTAGCCGGAGCTGCCATCCCGGACGATCGTGTGGCCGTCCTCGGTCTCGAGCCTGGAGTAATACTCGTCTCCCACGATCAGCGCCTTGACTGCGCTTCCGTCGGGCTGAAGGGCGACCGTGGGTTCGGCCTCGAGGTAGACGGCCCCAGCCTCTCGGGCCATCCCGAGAGAAAGGAGCAGGAGCGCGGCAGCTGCCAGTGAGGTTCTTCGTTTCATCAGCGTCCCCCTCTTCAGGTCAGTTCGCCCGACCGTGGAATCGGAAGAAGTGGACGGATGAGCTGTCGAGGTTACCGCTCAGACTGGGCGCTCCGACGATGGCCTGCCGAACGGCCACGCGTCCGCCGGCTGGCAGCGCTGTCGACTCCGATGCGGCAAGGGAACGCCGATCGCCGCCACCGCGGCGACTAGCTCCTTCAGCCGCCGCCGAGGCCGCAGCGGTTCAGCAGGACGCGCAGCAGCCAGAACGCCGCCAGCACGCCGATCAGCTCGAGGATCACTTGCCGTACTCCTCGAGGACGCGTCGCGCGATCACGATGCGCTGGATCTCGCTCGTCCCCTCGCCGATCTCGGTGAGCTTGGCGTCGCGGTAGTAGCGCTCCACGGGGTACTCCTTGGTGTAGCCGTAGCCGCCGTGGATCTGGATGGCCTTGCTCGCCACGCGGGTGGCCACTTCGCTGGCGAAGAGCTTGGCCATGGCCGCCTCCTTGCCGTAGGGCTTGCCCGCATCCTTGAGCCGCGCCGCGTTGTAGACCAGGTGGCGCGCCGCCTCGACCTCGGTCGCCATGTCGGCGATCATGTTGCCCACGGCCTGGTGCTTGGCGATGGGCTTGCCGAACTGCTCCCGCGCCAGCGCGTAGGGCACGGCCTTGTCCAGCGCGCCCTGCGCGATGCCGAGCGCCATGGCGCCGATGGAGATGCGCCCGCCCTCGAGCGTCCGCATGAAGGTCGCGAAGCCCGTGTTCAGCTCGCCGATCAGGTTGCTGGCGGGCACGCGGCAGTCCTCGAAGATGAGCTCCCAGGTCTCGCTGGCGCGGATGCCCAGCTTGTTCTCCTTGGTGCCCAGCTTGAAGCCCGGCGTGTCGGCCGGCACCACGATCGCGCTGATGCCCTTGCCGCGCCCGGCCGACGGATCCGTCTTCGCCGTGATCGTGATCAGCCCGGCGTGCCCCGCGTTCGTGATGAACTGCTTGGTGCCGTTGATCACCCACTCGTTGCCCTGGAGGATGGCCGTGGTGCGGGGGCTGCCCGCGTCCGAGCCCGCGCCGGGCTCGGTGAGGCCGAAGGCGCCGAGGAACTTGCCCGCCGCGAGGTCGGGCAGCCACTTGCGCTTCTGCTCCTCGCTGCCGTTGGCGAGGATGGGCCCGATGCCCAGGCTGATGGCAGCGGCCACGGTGATGCCCGTCGACGCGCAGACCCGGCTCAGCTCCTCCACCACCAGCGTGTAGCTCAGGTGGTCCATGCCCTGGCCGCCGTACTCGGGCGGGACCGTCATGCCGAGGATCCCGAGCTGGGCGAGCTTGTCGATGTTCGCCTCGGGGAACTCCATGGTCTCGTCGATCTCGGCGGCGATGGGCTCCACTTCCTTCACCGCGAAGTCGCGGATCATGTCGCGGATCATCTGCTGCTGCTCGTTGAGCTGGAAGTTGAGCATGGTCTCCCCCTGGCCGATGGCCGACTCCAAGGTACTCATCGTCCCACCTTTCCCGCCAGCGCCATGAACTGCGCCGCCGCCTCGATGCCTTTGTGGAATTGCTCCAGGTCCAGTTTCTCGTTGGGAGAGTGCAGGTTGTCGTCCGGCAGGCCCAGGCCCATGAGCACGGCCGGGGCGCCGAGCAGGCGTCCGAAGGCCTCCACCACGGGGATGCTCCCGCCCTCGCGCGTCATCACGGGCCGCTTGCCGAAGGCCGCCTCCAGCGCCCCCTTGCCGGCCTCGACGAAGGGGCTGTCCGGCGCGGCGAGATAGGGCCGGCCGCCGTGGTGTCGGACGAACTCCAGCCGGATGCCCGCGGGCGCCAGCTCGCGCAGGCGCTTCTCCACGCGCGCGGCGATGTCGTCGGGATCCTGATCGGGCACCAGACGGCAGCTGATCTTGGCGCCGGCGTAGGCGGGCAGCACGGTCTTCGCGCCCTCGCCCATGTAGCCGCCCCAGATGCCGTTGACCTCGAGGGTCGGCCGCGCCGACAGGCGCTCGAGCGTGCTGAAGCCTGCCTCGCCCTGCAGGCCGTCCACGCCCAGGTCGGCCATGTAGGCTTCCTCGTCGTGGGGCAGCCTCGTGTACTCCTCGCGCTCGGCAGGCGTGAGCTGGCGGACCTTGTCGTAGAACCCGGGCACCGCGATGCGGCGGTCCTCGTCGTGCAGCGCCGCGATCATGCCCGCGAGCGCGTCGGCCGGATTCGCCACCGCCCCGCCGTAGCTGCCGCTGTGCAGGTCGCGGTTCGGCCCGTGGGCGATGACCTCCATGTAGGCCAGCCCGCGCAGGCCGTAGACGATGCTCGGCACGCCCTTGGCGAAGAACGCGCTGTCGCTCACCATCACGGCGTCGCAGGCCAGGCGCTCGCGGCTGGCCTCCACGAAGGGCGTGAGGTTGGGGCTGCCCACCTCCTCCTCGCCCTCGATGACGATCTTCAGGTTCACCGGCAGGCCACCGGTCGCTTCCATGAAGGCCTCGATCGCGAGCAGGTGGCAGAGCACCTGGCCCTTGTCGTCGGACGAGCCCCGCGCGAACACCTTGCCGTCGCGGATCGTGGGCTCGAAGGGCGGCGTGGTCCACAGGTTCAGCGGGTCCACGGGCTGCACGTCGTAGTGGCCGTAGAGCAGCACCGTGGGCGCGCCCTCGGTCGCGAGATGCTCGCCATAGACGATCCCGTGCCCCGGCGTCGGCACCACCTCGCTGCGGATGCCCATCCCCTGCAGCTTGGCCAGGAGCCACTGGGCCGCGCGCTGGACGTCCGGCTTGTGCGCGGGATCGGCGCTGATGCTGGGGATGCTGAGCAGTTCGAAGAGCTCCGCGCGCTGCCGGTCGGCGGCGGCGCGGATCGCGGCGATCACCTTGTCCATGGGGCGTCCTCCGTGGCTGGGCCAAGGCGCGAGACTAGCACAGGCCGACCGAACGATCCAGCGGCCCCCTGGGGCCTAGAAGCCCGTCCGGCTGAGGGCTTCGCGCGCGCTATACGATGTTGATCGATTGCCAGGAATCTCTTGTCACGGAACGTCGAGGTATATACAACTTTGACGACACGGCTCCCGGCGCGATAGCCCAGACCCTCGCTCAGACCAGGTGGTGATCAAATGACGGCCCTTCGGCTTGCGCTGCTTCCCCTCGGATTGACAGTCCTTCTGTCCGCGTGCGCGACCACGAACGAGTGCGTCGTGAACAATCCGCACAAGGGGGAGCCGCTCTCCCTGAATCCGTCGATTGAGGAGATCGATGCCAGCAACGCCACACATGGCGCCGTGGTGGGCATCGCCGCAGACGTGCGCGTGCCCGGCGCGTCGGGCAAGATCAGCCACGGGGCCCGCGTGCGCGTGCGTTCCACCCGCGAGCCGGACCTTGCATTCGGCCCCGCCCTCGCGATGGAGAAGACGAGCTACAACCGCTACGAGCGCAGCTTGTACCAGCTCAACTTCGGCCCCTACGAGGCCTGCGTCGAGGCCGACTTCCTGCCCCAGCCCGGGCTGAACCAGCCGGAGCCGACCGTCAGCACGCTGCGGGACCACCAGGCGTTCTTCGTCAAGGCCGCGGAACCCTGCGCGACCTGGGCCGACGCCAGCGAAGGCACCGCCGGCTGGACCTTCAGCGGCATCGTCGACGTCGCCTCGGGGGCCCCCGCGACCGGATCGAGCCAGCCCTACTTCGCGCGCATGGAGCTCGACGTTCCGGTGGACGTGCCGGGGCTGGTCGTCCTCACCGGCGATCTGTACGCCGATCAGCCCGATGCGCTCTGGCGCTTCGACTACGTCTCGCCGGATCTCAGTGGTCTCGAGGCGTGGCAGGATCTGCCCGAGGTGGCCATCCAGGCCTACACGAACGGCGCGAACATCCAGCTGCAGCCCATCTTTGGCTATACCTACGAGGGGGAACTGCACCAGTTCGCCCCCGTGGACGAGGACGGCGACTGGATTTTCTACCCCGTTAGCGGCACCACGCGGATCTACCCGCCCAGCATGCGCCCGGGCGACGTGCCGCTGTCGGAGCTTCGCGTGCGCGTCTTCGGACCCTACGGCAGCACCACGCCGGAGTTCATGGTGCACCTCGAGGTTGTGTGTCCCATGCCGTCGCGGTTCCCGAGCGTCCTGCGGGCAGTTCTCGGAGAACTGCAGGCCGGCAAGTAGCGGCTCAGGGCGGCAACACCTCGTCCCACGGCCGCTGCACGCTGTAGGCCACCTCGGCGCCGAGGAGCACCACCGACCACACGATGACGAGCCAGATGAGAAAGGCCGGAATCACCCCCAGCAGCCCGTAGATCCTGTCGTAGGTGCCGATGCTCGAGACGTAGAGGCCGAAGAGCCAGCGCACCAGGTTGTAGAGCGCGCCCGTCACCAGGCCGCCGGTCAGCGCCGCGCGCGCGCGCACGGGAACAGCCGGCAGCACCCAGTAGGCGATGGACGCCGAGGCCGTCAGCAGCAGGAAGGGCAGCAGGTCCGCCAGCAACCAGTTGTAGAACCCCTGCTGCATGAGGCCCTTGAGGATGACCGCGCGCTCCAGCGCCTGATTCAGCGCGGCGCTGGCGATGAAGAGCACGGGCACGGCCGCGATGGCCACCCAGAAGCGCAGGAGGCGACGCATCTGCCCGCGGCGCTGGCTCACGTGCCAGATGTCGTTGATCACGCTCTCGATCGCGCCGAGCATCCCCCAGGCCACGAAGAGGAAGAAGACCAGCCCCACCACGCCCAGCTTGCCCGCGTTGTCGGCGTAGCGGGACACGTTGGCCTGGATGATCTCCTGCAGCCGCGGCGTCGGCGTGAAGAAGGGCGCCATCGACTCCAGGGGGTTGCTGATGTAGCGATGGAAGGGCCGCGTGAGCCAGGCCAGCAGCGCCACCAGGGGCACGAGGCTGAGCAGCGTGCCGAAGGCCAGCGACGCCGCGGCCTGCCCGCAGCGGTCGTGCTGGTACTCGCGCCAGAGCCAGACCAGGTAGCGCCGCGCTTGCCCCAGGCGTCGCTTCACCCCTCACTCCTCCGACAGATGTCCATCCGCCAGCCGCAGTCGGCGGTGCCAGCGGACGCCCTCGCCGGCCTCCGGCCGGCAGTCGGCCCAGAGCAGCGCACCGGGCCAGGCGTCCACGGCCGCCAGCAGCGCCGCGCGGCCCGCGGGATCGAGGGCGGCGGCGGGTTCGTCCAGCAGCAGCAGCGGCGGCTCCAGGGCCAGGATGCTGGCCAGCGCCAGCCGCCGTTGCTCCCCGGTGGAGAGGCGGAACGGATCCCGCGACGCGAACGTCGCGGCCGGCAGCCCCACGGCCGCCAGCGCCGTCTCCACGCGCGCGGCGAGGGCCGCGCCCCGCAGGCCGAGGCGGCGTTCGAGGCCGAAGGCCACTTCCGCGTCCACCCGCTCGGCGAAGCATACCCGCTCGGGCTCCTGAAAGGCCAGCGCGGGCTCGCCGGAGTCCGGGGCGCGCCAAAGGCGGCCGGCGTCCGGATCGGCCAGGCCGGCCAGGAGCAGCAGCAGGACGCTCTTCCCACTGCCGTTATCCCCCACGAGCAGCACGCGTTCGCCGGCGTGGAGCGTGAGATCGAGGCCCGCCAGCACGGGAGTGCCCCCGCTGGGACGGTCCAGGCGCAGCCCCTCGGCGCGCAGGACCGCGTCGCCCGGCGGCGGCGGAGCGGGCGCGGCGGCCGGCGTCTCGCCCGGCCAGGGCAGCGCCAGCTCGGGACGCCCCGCCAGGGCCTCGCGCACGCGCTCCGGCGGCCCGGCCGCGATCAGTCGCCCGTCGTGCAGCACCGCGAGGCCGGCCGCCCCCGCGAGCCGCGCGGGATCGCGGCTGATCTCGAGCACGGCCCGCTCGCCGCCGGCCAGCCAGGCGTCCAGGTGCGCGCAGGTCTCGCGCCAGGAGGGCGGATCGAGGTGGAGCTCGGGTTCGTCCAGCAGGAGGACGGGGCTGTCGAGCACGCTCAGCGCCGCGATCGCCAGCCGGCGCTTCTCGCCCCCCGACAGCGCGTGCGGATTGCGCCGGGCCAGCGCGCCGAGTCGGTACTCGGCCAGCGCGGCGTCGATCCGCGCGGCGGCCGGCCCACGGCCCGCGCGATCGAGGCGCGGCTCGCCGGGGCGGCGTGCGCCGAGGGCGATCTCGTCGCGCACGCTGGCGGCGGCGAGCTGGGCGTCGGGATCGGGGACGAGCAGCGGCAGCGGCGCGTCGACCCCGGCGGCGAACAGCACGCCGCCGGCGCTCGGCGCCTCGAGCCCCGCCAGCAGCCGCGCGAGGCTGCTCTTGCCCGCGCCGTTGGCGCCCCAGAGCACCCAGCGCTCGCCGGCGGCGAGGCCGACGGTGACGTCCTCGAGCAGAACACGCTCGCCGCGGCGCAGCGTCACGCCGCGCGCTTCCACGAGCGCGCGCGGAGTCACGGGGCGAGCCCCAGCGCCCGCGCCGCCTCCTCGCCGCGCGGTCCGTGGGGATCGAGCGCCAGCACGCGGCGCCAGAGTTCGGCGGCTTCGCGCGGGTCGTCGCTCTGCACGAGGCGGGCGAGGGCGTAGAGGCTGGGCAGGTGCCAGGGGTCGACGTCGACCGCCTTGCGGAAGGCGCGCTCGGCCCGGCGCGGGTCGCCCTGTTCGAGTCGGGCGCTGCCGAGGGCGTAGTGGGTGTCGGCGCTGGACTGCATGTCCGCGGCGCGCTCGAGCGCGTCGGCGGCCTCGGCGGGACGCCCCGCGCGCAGATAGACGAGCCCCAGGTTGTACTGCGCCCGCGCCAGGCGCGGGTCGATGCGCAGCGCCTCCTGGAACTGCAGGATCGCCGCGGGATAGTCCCCGCGCCGCGCCGACTCCAGTCCGCGATTGTAGGGCGCGCGGGCCGTGGCGCGCTCCTCGAAGGCCGCGCGCTCGCGCTCGTCCATGGGGACGAAGACGCGGTCGCCCGCCGCGGGCGTGTCCCCCAGCGCGCGGTTGGCGCGGCGGAGTCCGCGCGCGCGGCCGCGGTCGCCGTAGTAGGCCTCGGCGAGCGCTTCCCAGGTGGTGGTCTCGTCCAGCGTGGCGCGGATGCCCGGTTCGCGGCCCGTCATCTCCTCGGGGAGGGCGTAGGGGCTGTGCGCGTCGCGCTTGCGGCTCGAGCAGCCCTGCAGCGCGAGGGCCAGCGCGAGGGCGGCGAGCAGCGCGCCCCGCGCGATCCGGCGGCGCGGGGGGCGCTTCACCTGGCGTCCCGACGCTGCCGCCAGGCCAGGCGCGCGGCCTCTTCGATGTCGGCCAGCGGACGGCCCGTCGCACGGGCGAGGCGCGCGCAGTCCTCGTACTCGGGCGCGGCCCGCAGGCTGCCGTCGGGAAGCGTGGCCACCTTCATCGTGACCTCTCCGAAGGGCGTCTCCACCGGCTCGAAGGCCCGGGGCAGCTCCACGCGCTCCTCGCGCGCGATGCGCAGGCCGAGCGTGCTCGTCTCGGTGAGCACGAGGGTCTGCAGCGCGAGGAGGCGATCCTCCGGCGAGAGCACCTCGATCTCCAGCCCGGGGCGGTTCTTCTTCATCTGCAGCGGGCGAAAGTGGACGTCCAGCGCGCCCGCCTCGAAGAGCCGCTCCATGAGAAAGCCGCAGCGCTCGGCGCTCATGTCGTCCACGGTGCAGCGCAGCACGGGCAACTCGCGGTGGACGAGCCCGTCCGCCGCCGCCGGCAGCGCCTCGGCCAGCGTGAGCCGCAGCAGGTTGGGCCGGTCGGCGAGCTCGCGCGTGCCGGCGCCGTAGGCCGTGCGCAGCGGACGCCAGCGCAGGCCGGGGACCGCGGGCGTCGCGGTCTCGGCCAGGATGAGCGCGCCGGTGGGCGTCACCAGCTCGCCCTCGAAGCCCGCCTCGCGCACGGGGAAGCCCTCGAGCAGGGCGAGCGTCGCCGGCGCGGGCAGGGGCAGCGCGCCGTGGGCCATCGTCGCCGTGCCGTGCCCGACGGCGAGATCGCGCAGGACGACCTGCGTGACGCCGAGAGTCGTGAGGCCGAGGGCGGCGCCGGCGATGTCGAGCAGCGAGTCCATCGCCCCCACCTCGTGGAAGTGGACGGCCTCCGGCGCCACGCCGTGCCGCTCGCCCTCCACGCGCGCCAGACGCTCGAAGCAGCGGCCGGCCAGCGCGCGCGCGGCAGCGGGCAGTTCGAGGCGGTCGAGGATCGCGAGGCAGTCCGACAGATGCCGGTGGACGTGCTCGTGCGGCAGCTCCGCCGCGAGGCGCAGACCCGCGAGACCGTGGCGCTTCACCGGCTCGGCGCCCAGCGTGAGCTGGACGCCCGCGCGCGCGAACGCCTGCTGCAGCGACAGGAGGTCGAAGCCGAGGCCGGCGAGGCCGGCGAGGAACATGTCGCCGGCGATGCCGGTGGGAGCGTCAATTAGGAGTACGTGGGTACGCAAGCTGTCCTCCGCGCGGCTCACCTGGACTCCCGGTCCCGCTTGACGGCCTCGCCCACGCCCCGCGCGAAGCGCGCCGCGGCGAGGCCCGCGCCGAAGCCGTTGTCGATGTTCATCACGCTCACGCCCACCGCGCAGGAGTTCAGCATGCCGAGCAGCGCCGCGAGCCCGCCGAAGGACGCGCCATAGCCCACGCTCGTGGGCACCGCGATCACCGGCACGCGCACCAGGCCGCCCACCACGCTGGCGAGGGCGCCCTCCATGCCCGCGGCGACCACGATGGCGTCGGCCCAGTCGAGCAGCTCGCGCTGGCTGGTGAGGCGGTGGATGCCGGCGACGCCGGCGTCGAAGAGCGTCTCCACGTGCGCGCCCACCATGCGCGCGGTCCAGACGGCCTCGTCGGCCACGGGGATGTCGCTGGTGCCCGCGCTCACCACGAGCACGCGTCCGGCGGCCTCGTCGCGCACGGGCAGGCCCTTGTAGAACAGGCGCGACAGCGGTTGATGCGTGAGATCGGCGACGCGCGCCGCCGCGGCCTCGAAGTGCGCGGGCTCGCAGCGCGTGGCGAGGATGCGGCTGCCGGCGGCGTCCAGGGCCGCGGCGATCTCGGCCACCTGGGCGGGCGTCTTGCCCTGGCAGAAGATCACTTCGGGGAAGCCCGTGCGCACGGCGCGGTGGTGGTCGATGCGGCTGTGGCCGAGCGTCTCGACGCTGAGGCCGGCCAGGCCCTTGACGGCCTCGTCCACGCTGAGACGATTGGCGGCGAGCGCTTCCAGCAGCTCGCGAATGCGGGATTCTTCCACGGCGCTCCTTGCGCGGGCGGCTAGGCGGCCTGCCGGCGGCAGTACTCCAGCAGCCGAGCGCGCACGTCGGCGGGGTCGTCCAGGCCGAAGAGCTCCTTGCGGAGCGCCGCGGCGCCGGGTAGCCCGCGCAGGTACTGGGCCATCTGCGTGCGGAAGGCCACGACGCCACGCCAGGCGCCCTGCTCGTCCACCTTGGACAGCATGTGCTCCATGAGCAGCTCGACGCGATCCTCCAGCGAGGGCGGACTCCAGGGCCGGCCCGCGCGGTGCGCGGCGATCTCGTCGAAGATCCACGGATTGCCGATGGCGCCGCGGCCGATCACCACGGCGTCGACGCCGGTCGCGTCCACCATGCGCTGATAGCTGGCGGCGTCCACCACGTCGCCGTTGCCGATCACCGGGATCGACACGGCCTCCTTCACTTCGCGAATGATGTCGAGGTCGGCCCGCCCGCTGTAGAGCTGCGCGCGCGTGCGTCCGTGCACGGCCACCCAGGCGACGCCCGCGGCCTCGGCCATCCGCGCGGCCTCGGGCGCGTTGCGCGAGTCGTGATCCCAGCCCGCGCGCATCTTCACGGTGACGGGCAGGTCCACGGCCTCGTCCACGGCGCGGATGATCGTCTCCATCAGGCCGAGGTCCTTCATGCAGGAGCTGCCGCCGTTGGTGCGCACGACCTTCTTCACCGGGCAGCCGAAGTTGATGTCGATGAAGTCCGGCCCCATCGCGGCCGCGGCCCGCGCGCCGGCCGCCATGCCCTTGGGGTCCGCCCCGAAGAGCTGGATGCCCAGCGGGCGCTCCTCCTCGTCGTAGGCCGCCATCGCGCGAACCTTCTCGCGCCCCCGCGCCAGCCCGACGCTGCTGATGAACTCGGTGGTGACGTAGATCGACCCCATGCGCCGGCAGATCCGCCGGAAGGGCCGGTCCGTGACGCCGGCCATGGGCGCGCAGGCCGCGCCCCCGGCGCGGACCACCGCGCGCAGGCGCTCGATGCGCTGCAGCTTGTCGGACGATGTCGTCACGGCGCTCCTTCGGACGGACCCCCAGGATAGCCGCTGCCCAATCGCTGCGCAAGTAACAGAGATCAAGTCATTTAGCTCCGCAAAGCCGGGCGTGGACGGGCGGATCTTGCAATCCTGGGGGACCCTGCTACCTTCTGCGGTCGCGACATTTCCAGCATCGGGAGGTCATGGAATGTTCGTTCCCCGCAGATTCATCCGCTTTGTCGCCGGCGCGCTCCTCGCCGCCGCCACCCTGGCCGGTCCGGCGGCGGCCCAGCCCCAGGGCATCGAGGGCGAGATCGCGGCGGTGGAGACCCGCGCGGCCGAGGGCCAGGCGGCCAACTGGGCGCAGATCGCGCCGAAGCAGTTCGCCGAGGCGCAGCAGAAGCTCGCCGAGGCCAAGCAGAAGTTCGGCAAGGGCGGCAAGATCGAGGACATCCGCGCCAAGCTCAAGGAGGCCACCCAGAAGCTCGACGCCGTGGCGCGGCTCGAGGAGATGGGCAAGCTGCTGCTTCGCGGCGCCCTGGAAGCCCGGGCGGACGCCCTCGCCGCCGACGCCCCGCAGTACGCCGCCAAGCAGTGGGAGTCGGCCGAGGCGGCCATCGAAGAGGCCGGCCGCGAGGTGGAGAAGGGCGACCAGAACAAGACGCGCAGCAAGGCCGAGGTCGCCCAGGACCTCTACCGCAGCGCCGAGCTGGAGGCCATCCGCACGGACCTGCTGGGCACGGCCCATGCCTCACGCGAGGCCGCGCTGACCGCGGGCGCCGACAAGAAGGCGCCCAAGACCTTCGCCGCCGCCGACGCCATGCTGAACGGCGCCGAGGACGTCCTGCGCGGCGACCGCTACCAGCGCGCCACGGCCAAGGAGCAGGCGCGCGAGGCGTCGCGGGGTTATCTGCGCGCGAGCATCATCGCCGGCCGCTCCGATGCGGCGGGCGAGCGCAACACGGGCACGGTGGAGTCGCTCGTGCTGGACTACGAGCAGAGCCTGGGAGCCATTTGCGAGTCGCTCAAGATCGCGCCGGACTTCAGCCAGGGACCGAAGGCCGTGTCCGACGCCGTGGTGAGCGCCCTGGGCAGCCTCTACTCGGATCGCGGCAACCTGCAGTCCGAGCTGTCCGACCAGACCGCGCGCCTCGCGCAGTCCGCCGCCACGATCGACTCCCTCGACGCGCAGCTGGCGGCGCTCGAGCAGCGCCAGCGCAGCACCACCGCGGCGATGCAGGCCGAGCAGGAGCGCCAGCAGGCGCTGGAGAAGGTGCGCGGGCTGTTCGAACCCGCGGAGGCGCAGGTCCTGCAGGATGGCAGCGATCTCATCATCCGCATGCACGGGCTGTCCTTCCCGACGGGCTCGTCGGAGATCCGCCCGGAGAACTTCCAGCTGCTCACCAAGCTGCAGCAGGCGCTGCGGGTGTACCCGAACGCCCCCGTGGCGATCGAGGGCCATACGGACGCGCGGGGCAACGACGACGTCAACCAGGCCCTCAGCCTGCGCCGCGCCACCGCTGTGCAGGACTATCTGCAGGCCAACATGGGCGGCGTGCTCAGCCGCTTCAGCGCGGTGGGATTCGGCGAGTCGAAGCCCATCGCCAGCAACGAGACGGAGGCCGGCCGCGCGATGAACCGCCGCATCGACGTGCGCATCAAGACCGCGGGCTGAGCGCGGGTCACGACTGAAACGCGAAAGGCGGGGGCTCTCCCCCGCCTTTTTCGTTGCCGCCGGCGGCGCGATCAGTAGAGCGACTTCACCGCGCCCCAGCTGCGACGCTCCACGGCCGTACTCGCGCAGGCCGGGTCGAAGGCGCCGATCCGCTCGCCGCAGGGGCTGTTCGCCGGCGCGCAGGGCGAGCCGTCGGCGATGGGGTAGCGGCCCTCGCCGGCGCCGGGGCAGAACTGGGGGTCGGAATAGATGAGATCTGCCATCGGGAAGCCGCCGACGATTTCTGTCGGTGTGTTGCCGAAGACATCGCTGCAGTCGAAGTCGATGTGAGGCGCTTCTCCTACGCTGTACCAACCGTCGATACCGCCGCTGCTGCTGGCGGCCATGTTGAAGGCGACGAGGCAGCGATCGAGGAGAGTCCTAGCCTGGATCTCCGAGTCACCGCCGTAGAACACCGCTCCCCCGCGATCTGCTGTATTGAAGGCCAGCGTGCAGTGGACGAGGGTCAGGAAGCCGGTGGAGGCTGCCGCACCCCCGATCGTGGCGGTGTTCCCGGCGAAGACGCAGTCCTCTACATGCGCTGTGTCGCTGTTGCCGATCGCAAGCCCGCCGCCGGCCCCCGCGTGATTGTCGCGAAAGTCGCAGCGACGAACCTCGCCGCGCTGCAAGCGCAGGCCGCCGCCCAGGCCATCTGCGCTGCAGTCCTCGATCACGCAGTCCCTCAGCAGAAAACTGCCGGAGAGAATCGCGCCGCCGCCGTTGCCGGACGTCGCGCCGCCCTGTAGGGTGAGCATGCCGATCTCGGTGCCGGCCGCGAGGCCGTCGCCAAAGAGGACGCGGCCCTGGCCGGCCGCGTCGATCACTACGTGTTCCGGGGTCGCCGCGTCGCCGAGTAGCACGACGCCGGAGGGCAGCACGAGATCGTGCTCGAGGTAGGTGCCGGGCGAGACGAGCACCGTGTCGCCGGAGCTTGCTACAGCCAGCGCACCCGCGATGGCGGGGAGATCGGCGGGGACATGGAGCGTCGCCGCGCTGGCCGAGCTTGCGAGCGCCAGCAGGATCGGGACCGCGGGCAGACGGGTCACATCACACCTCCCGGGAGTTCACGACCACAAGTCTAACCCGTCTCAACACTGATTGCGAGCGCGGCGCGCAATGTTCACGTGAACATTTCCCAAGCCGTTGTTTCCGCTACACTTCCAACTGCAGCGCCCGCGCCCGCCCCCGGGGGCGAGCTATTCGTAGCGCTTGCCGCCGGCCTCGATCCAGCCGCCCGGGTGGCGCCCCGCGGGGTCGTGGTGGGTCCAGTGGATCACGCCACCCTGGGCGTTGGATGCGTACTCGCCGCGCACGGTGACGCGGTCACCGCGCGACAGCGGCACGCGGGGCGCGAGGTCGATGTTGTGGGCCACGAGGAGCGTCCGGCCGGACGCCAGGCGCAGGATGAAGCGCTGGTGGCGGCTGCCCTCGTCGTCGTCGTCGAGGAGGCGGTCCACCGTGCCTTCGGCCTCGAAGATCTGTCCGCCCTGAAGGGTGGCCTGGGCCTCGTCCACGGTGCTGGACGTGGGCGTGGGATCCGTGGCCGGCCCGCCGTTCATGCGCTGCCAGGCCCAGACCGCGAGCAGGATCAGGGCGAACAGGACCAGGCGACCTCGTCCCGGACTTCTCAAGCGAACGGACATGGGCTAGGATCCTCCGGTTAGAGTCGCCGCAGACTGGCGCAAAGGGAGGTCCCGTGCAAGTCCCCGAGAAACTGGGCGCGTTCTATCTGGGTCGCGAGGTGGATCCCGACACGGGCGAGGACCGCGCGCCCGAGGCGCTGATCTCCTACGACGCCCGCGACCTCACCACCCACGCGGTCTGCGTGGGCATGACCGGCTCCGGCAAGACGGGTCTCTGCATCGACCTGCTCGAAGAGGCGGCGCTGGACAAGGTGCCGGCGATCCTCATCGATCCCAAGGGCGACATCGGCAATCTGCTCCTGACCTTCCCCGAGCTGCGCCCCGCGGACTTCGAGCCCTGGGTCAATCTGGACGACGCCCGACGCAAGGACCTCTCCGTCGCCGACTACGCCGCCAAGATGGCCGCCACCTGGAAGCAGGGGCTCGCGGACTGGGGCCAGGGGCCCGAGCGCATCCAGCGGCTCAGGGACGCGGCCGAGTTCCGCCTGCTGACGCCGGGCTCGGAGGCCGGGCTGCCCGTTTCAATTCTCGCGTCGCTACGCGCGCCCGCTGGCGCCACCGCCGGCAGCGAGGCCCTGCGCGACCAGGTGCGCGGCACGGTGAGCGCGCTGCTGGGCCTGGTGGGCGTGGAGGCCGATCCGCTGCAGAGCCGCGAGCACATCCTGCTGTCGCAGATCATGGAGCGCGCGTGGACCGCGGGCGAGGACCTCGATCTGGCCCGCCTGATCACGTCGATCCAGGAGCCGCCGCTGCGCAAGCTGGGCGTCTTCGACCTGGAGACGGTCTTCCCCGCCAAGGACCGCTTTGGCCTCGCCATGGCCTTCAACAACCTCGTGGCCTCGCCCGCCTTCGGCGCCTGGCTCACGGGCGAGCCGCTGGACGTCGACGCGCTCCTCACCGCCCCCGACGGGCGTCCCCGGCACAGCATCTTCTCCATCGCGCATCTCGGTGAAAGCGAGCGGATGTTCTTCGTCACCCTGCTGCTCGAGCAGGTGCTGGCCTGGGTGCGCCGCCAGCCGGGCACCACCAGCCTGCGCGCGCTGCTCTACATCGACGAGGTCTTCGGCTACCTGCCGCCCGTGGCCAACCCGCCCAGCAAGACGCCGCTGCTCACCCTGCTCAAGCAGGCGCGCGCGTCGGGTCTGGGTGTGGTGCTCACCACGCAGAACCCGGTGGACCTGGACTACAAGGCGCTGTCCAACGCCGGCACCTGGATGATCGGCAAGCTGCAGACCGACCGCGACAAGCAGCGCGTCCTCGACGGCCTCGAAGGCGCCGCAGGCGCCGGCTGGGACCGCGCGCGCGCCGACGCGCTGATCGGCGGGCTGGGCTCGCGCGTCTTCCTGCTCCACAACGTGCACGCCGACGGCCCGCTGCTCTTCCGTACGCGCTGGGCCATGAGCTACCTGCGCGGGCCGCTGACGCGCGAGCAGATCGCACGGCTCAAGCCGGCGGACGCGAAGCCGGCGGACGTCCCCGCTCCCCCGACCAGCGCGCCGGCCGCCGCCGCGCCCACCACCTACGATAGCCTCGCGCCGGCCCTCGCCCCGGGCCGCGCGCAGGCCTACCTGCCCGTGCGCGTCTCCGCGCGCGAGGCCGAAGCCGCGCTGCGCGCCCCCGCCACGCGTGAGGACGCGCCGCCGCAGCTCGTCTACGAGCCCGCACTGCTGGCCCTCGGCGCCGTGTCCTTCGTGGACAGCCGTCGCGGCGTGGACGAAACCCGCCCCGTCGCCCGGCTCGTCGCCGCGGCCGACCTGGGCGTCGGCCTCGACTGGGCGGCCGGCGACACGCCCCGCCTCGCCGTCGCCGACCTCGACGGCGAACCCGCGCCCGCCCGCTTCGGCACGGTGCCCGCGGAACTCGCAAAGGCCACCGAGATCAAGCGACTCGAGCGCGACTTCAAGGACTGGCTCTACCGCGAGCAGGGCCTCGACCTGCTCACCTGCCCTCCGCTCAAGCTGCAGGCCGAGCCCGGCGAGGAGGAGGCCGCCTTCCGCGGTCGCGTCCGCCAGGCGCAGCGCGAGGCGCGCGACGCCGAGGTGGCCAAGCTCCGCGACAAGCTCAACACGCAGCTCGACCGCCTGCAGACGCGCCTCGACCGCGAGCGGCGCGAGCTCGAGGAGGACCGCATGGAGTACTCCTCGCGCAAGCGCGAAGAGCTGCTCTCGGTGGGTGAAACGCTGGTGGGCATGCTCGGCCTCTTCGGGCGGAAGAGTCGGCGCAGCCTGTCCGGGAGCGTCACCAAGCACCGCATGACGGGCAAGGCGAAGCTGGACATCGCCGAGTCGGAGGCGGAGATCACGCGTCTCGAAGCGGAGATCGAGAGCATGCGCGAGGACTTCGAGCGCGAGAGCGCTGCGATCGCCGCGCGCTGGGAGGCCACGGCGGAGAGCGTCGAGACGCGGCGCGTCAAGCCGCGGCGCAGCGACGTGCGCGTGGACTACTGCGAGCTGGCCTGGGTCCCCTACTGGGAGTTCGCGATGCAGGACGCCGCCGGCCGCCCAGTCAGCCGGCGGCTACCCGCCTACGAACGGGATCCGCGCTAGTAGAGCGACTTCACCTGGCTCCAGCTGCTCTCCTCGGTGCCCGTGGTGCCGCAGCCCCAGCCGTAGAGCCCGATGAGCTCTCCGCAGGGGTTGTTCTCCGGCAGGCAGTAGGAGCCGAAGTACACCTGGAAGTCGCCGCCCTCCGGATCGCAGAACTGCGGCGAGACGTCGGCGTTGCCGTCCACGCCCAAGAGACCCGCGGCGCAGTCGGTCCAGTCGCCGCCCGCGTTGCCATGCACGACCGTGCAGCTCACCGCCAAGTCCAGATCCCCCGGGCAGGCGAAGGCCTTGTCGCCGTTACCCGCCACGATGCAGTTCTCGAAGCTGAGCGCGTTGTTGGCTTCCATCTCGATGGTCGGGCCGTCCGAGTTGCCCCAGAACACGCAGTTCCGGAAGACGGCGTCGCCGCCGTCCACATAGACGGCCGCGCCCCCCGGCGACACGTTGCCGACGAAGAGACAGCGCTCGAACTGGTGCGGGCCGTCGACGGGATTCACGTCGAGGTAGACCGCACCGCCCTGCATGCCGGCGCTGTTGCCCGTGAAGACGCAGTCCTCGGCCAGGATGCGCCAGAGGCAGGGGTAGAGCGCGGCGCCGAAGTAGGGCGAGTGGTTGCCCTCGAAGCTGCAGCGCAGCAGAGTGACGGTGGAGCCGGCGCAGCCGAACAGGACATGGTCGTTGTCGACGAAGCTGCAGTCGACGAAGTCCAGCGCCGCATCCATGTCCAGATTGAACGCGACCGAGTTGCCCTCGAAGCGGAAGCCCTGGAACTGCGTCGGCGGATCGCCCTCCACATCGTAGGAGACATAGAACACCGGTTCGTACTCGCTGCCGGTGGCGCCGTTCATCACCACCTCGCCGTCCGCGATGAAGACGAGACCGCCGTAGAACAGCGGGACGCTGCTGTCGCTGTAGGTGCCGGCGGCGACGCGCACCGTGTCGCCGGCCGCGCCGGCGGCGACGGCGTCGGCGAAGGTGGCGTAGTCCGCGGGAACGTCGAGCACGGCAGCCTGGGCGGCGACCGCACAGCAGAGGACGAGAAGCATCACGAGCGCGCGCATGGGGGACCTCCCGGTTCGGTGCCCACAATAATTATACGCCATTCGCACCCGAAAACGCACTATCTGGCTGCGCCGGGTCGAAATCTTCACGGGCCGGGCTCCGCAGCGAGCGCTTCTCAGCTGGACGGAACTGGGCTAGCATGCCCGTCGAACCGAGCGAACCGGAGGCTCCACCACCGTGATCGGACCCCTCAGCTGGATCGAGGTCTCCCGCGAGGCGCTGCTCCACAACTGGCGCCTCTTCGCGCTACAGGCGGGGCCCGAGCGCGTGCTGCTGCCCGTGCTCAAGGCCAACGCCTACGGCCACGGGCTGGAGCTGGTGGCGCGGATTCTCGCCGGCGAGGGTCAGCGCTGGTTCGGCGTGCACTCGGCCGAGGAGGCCGAGGCGCTCATCGCGCTGCCGGACCTTGCCGATCCGCGCATTCTCGTGCTCTCGGCTGTGCCCGCGGATCGGATTCCCGCGCTGGTGGCCGGCGGGGTGCGTCTCACGGTGATCGACCTGCCGGGTCTGGAAGAGGCGGCGGGAGCGGCGGAGGCGGCGGGGATCGACGTGCCCGTCCACCTGAAGCTCGAGACCGGCGTGAATCGGCAGGGCCTGCGCGCCGAGGAGCTGGAGGCCGCGGCCGGGCTGCTCGACCGTTCGCCGCGCCTCGCGCTCGAGGGACTGCATTCGCACTTCGCGAACATCGAGGACACCACGGACCATTCGTACGCCCGTGCTCAAATGGAGCGCTTCGCCGCCATGCGCGCGCGACTGGCGGAGCTGGGCCACACGCCGCGGCTCGCGCACGCGTCCTGCTCGGCCGCGGCGATCCTCTTTCCCGAGACGCACCACGACCTGCTGCGGCTCGGCATCAGCCTCTACGGCCACTGGCCGAGTCGCGAGACGCGCGTCAGCGCACAGGCGGCGGGGCGCAATCGGCTGGACCTCCGGCCCGCGCTGACCTGGAAGGCGCGGATCGTCCAGATCAAGCACGTCGACACCGGCGCCTACGTGGGCTACGGCTGCACCTGGAAGGCCGAGGCGCCCACGCGAATCGGCGTGCTGCCGGTGGGCTACTACGACGGCTACGACCGCGGCCTCGGCGGCGCGCACGTGCTGGTGCGCGGACGCCGCGCGCCGGTGCGCGGGCGCGTGATGATGAACCTCACGCTGGTGGATCTGGGCCACGTGCCGGAAGCGGAGCGCGGCGACGAGGCGGTGCTGATCGGGAGTCAGGGGGACGAGAGGGTGAGCGCCGAACAGCTGGCCGAGCAGGCCGGCACGATCAACTACGAGATCCTTGCGCGCCTCGGGTCCCATCTGCGCCGGGTCGAAACGGCGTGACCTCCTGACCCTCCTTGCGCGGCAGGGTCTCCAGCTCGCCCTTGAGGATCATGCGTTCGAGGATGCGCTCCACGTCCCGCAGGTTCTTGATCGGGATGTGGGTGACGGCGTTCGCCTCGCACTGCTTGCGCAGCTCCCCGCGCGCGAACACCAGATCGGCCGCGGCGGCGGCGCAGACGTCCTGCCCCTTCTCCCCCACGAAGATCAGCGGCACGCCGGGCCGGCGGAAGCGCTTCAGGTGGTGCAGGTTGCAGCTCGGACAGTCGCCGCAGCCCAGCACGTTGAAGTAGGGAAAGCGCAGGCGGATCGTGAAGGGCTCCACCTCGATCTGGTTCGCGAAGACGGGGATGCGCTCGAGCCCCTCGCGGCGCAGGATCGTCTCCACGATGCGGCCCATGCGCTGGGTGACCACGCCGAAGAGGATCTGGTGCTCGTAGACGAAATCGTGGAAGTCCTGGAAGTAGGGCTCGACCGACTGGGTGTGGATGTAGTCGTCGACCACGTCCATGTCGAGCTGCTCGAAGCCCGCCGAACTGCAGCCGCGGCCGCGCCATTGCTTCCAGGCGCGCAGGGCCAGCTCGTTGGCCGGATGGTCGTCCTCGCGCACGGCGAGGACTCCGGTGTCGGCGTCACAGATGAGCGTGGCCTTGTACATGCGACCGTCCGGGCGCCGCGCCCGGACGGCGCGGTCTTACTGCTGCGTCTTTGACGTGGCGGAGTCGTCCTCGCCGCTGCGGGCGAGGAGCGCGTCGAGGTCTCGCTGGCCCTTCAGCAGGTTGAGGGTCTCCTGCAACACGCGATCCATGCCGAGCGTCGAGCGGTAGGCCTCCACGTTGCCGAACTGCTTGTAGAGGACTTCCCGCCGGAGGGCCATGCGGATGTAGTCCTCGTTGTCCGTGAACGCCTGGTCTTCCAGCTCGATGCCGTTGTCCTTGAGCCAGTCGTGGAAGCGCTGCATGAGGGCGGCGTCCACCTTGAAGTCGATGGTCACCGGGTGATCCGCCAGCAGCTCCACGGCGAAATTAAAGAACGCAGAGCGTCTTTCGAGGTCAAGGGCCGCGTCGGAGATTTCGTCCGGCGCCAGGACGATGTCGGGCATGATCCCGCCGCCGCCGCGCACCGGGCGCTGCAGCTTGAGCGTGGAGTAGAGCGGCAGATCGCTCTGATCGATGGGGATCTCCGGCGCCTGCTGGAGCTGAGTGCTGTCATCGCCGTCCTCGGCCTCCGCCGCCTGGGCGTGCTGCAGCATCTCCTCGGGCGTGATGCGGTGGTTGTTCTCGTCCTTGTGGATGCAGCGTCCGCTGGGCGTGTAGTACTTGGCGGTCGTGAGTTTGAGGGCTTCGTCGTCCGAGATCTGGAAGATGCTCTGCACGCTGCCCTTGCCGAAGGAGTTCTGCCCCACCACGAGGCCGCGGTCCCAGTCCTGGATCGCGCCGGCGACGATCTCGCTCGCGCTGGCGGAGTTCTCGTTGATCATCACCACGAGCGGGTAGTTCTTCGCGTAACGATCGTCCGTGGTTGCGTAGATCTCCTGCAGGCGGCGGCCGTCGCGCCCCCGCGTGCTCACGATGATCTGCCCGGCGTCGAGGAAGAGATCGCTGACGTCCTTCGCCGCCTCCAGCAGGCCGCCGGGGTTGTTGCGCAGGTCGAGGATGAGCCCCTTGATGCCCTGGCCCTGCAGGTCGTCGAGGGCCGCGCGCATCTCGGTGGACGTCTGCTCGCCGAACTGCGTGCAGCGGATGTAGCCGATGTCGTCGGCCAGCACGAAGTGATAGGGCACGCTGACCACGGGGATGATCGCGCGCGTGATCGTGTAGGGCAGCACCTCGTCCACGCCGAAGCGCTTGATGCCGATGGTGACGGGCGTGCCCTCCGGGCCGCGCAGCTTGTCCACGGCGTCCTGCACGTCCCAGCCCTTGGTGCCTTCGCCTTCGATCTCCACGATCTTGTCGCCGCCGCGGATGCCGAGGCGCGCGGCCGGCGTGTCCTCGATGGGACTGATCACCGTCGGGAAGTCGTCGCGCACGCTGATGATGATGCCGAGCCCGCCGAACTCGCCATGGGTCTTCACCATGAGGTCCGAGAGCATGTCGGCGTCCATGTAGGTGCTGAACGGATCGAGCTTGTCGATCATGGCCTGGATGGCCGCGTCCACGAGCTCGTTCGAATCCTCCTCCTCGACGTAGCTGGAGAGGATCTTCTGATACACGCGGCTGAAGCGCTCCAGGTTGCGCAGCGTCTCGGCGCGATCGGCCCGCGCGGCGGCGGTGGTGAGCACGCCGGCGCCGAAGCTGATCAGGGCGACCACGAGGACGAGGAAGGTCTTCTTCTTGAGGATGCGCACGCTGTCTCCCTTGGCTGGGGCCGGGGCAGGGAAGGTGCCCCTAAAGTTAAGGGTCCGCGCCGGTGAGGGCAAAGCCGCCGGCGGTCAGTCCGTCGCGGCCAGGAGGCGACTCAGCGCGTTCAGGGCCGCCGCGGCCACCGCCTCGGGTGGGAGGGAGGCGTCGATCACCTTGATGCGCTCGGGGTGCAGCGCCGCCCATTCCCGATAGCTGCGTCGCACCCGTTCGTGAAACTCGAGCGTCTCGCGCTCGATGCGATCGCCGCCGCTGCGGTCGACCGCCGTGACCCCCGGCCCGCGCTCGAGCCCCTGGGCGGGGTCTACGTCCAGGAAGAAGGTCAGTTGCGGCACGTGTTCGCCGATCGCTTCGCGATTCAGGCGATCCACCCGCGCGAGGCCGAGGCCCCGTCCTCCACCCTGGTAGGCCACGCTGGCGTCGGCGAAGCGGTCGCTGATGACGACCCCGCCCTTCGCCAGCTGCGGCAGGATGCGCTCCACCAGATTCTGTCGCCGTGAGGCGAGGTAGAGGAAGAGCTCCGTCAGCGCATCCATCGCCGTGTTGCCGGGATCGAGCAGGATGCCCCGCACCGCCTCGGCAATGGGCGGTCCCCCGGGCTCCCGGGTGATAAGGACATCGTAGCCCTCGTGTTCCAGGAAATCCCGCAGACGTCCCAGCAGGGTGCTCTTGCCGCTGCCCTCCCCGCCTTCCAGGGAGAGGAAGAGGCCCCCACGCACGGTTTTGGGCAAGTTTCGCGCCATGGCAGCCGTCACCGTCTAGCCGGGGACGCCCGCGCGGCGCCGGAGGCTGCTCACTGGGATCGACGGCCGCGGCGCAGCACCTCGCCGTCGCCGGACGGACCAGGCGCGGGCTCGGAGGGCACGACCGCCACTTCGGGACGCCGGCGGCGCGGGGAGGCGTCCCCGGCCGCGTCGCCGAGATCGCCGTCCCGCTCGAGCGCGCGCGTGCGGCCCACCACGTGCAGGATGCGCTGCAGCGTCGTCAGGTAGGTGAGCACGGCGAGCACCGTGAGCACGAGCTCGAGCACGCCCACCCCACCCACGCGCAGCGGAGAGAGCAGCAGACCGAGGATGAGCAGGGCCAGCCGCTCCGGGCGCTCCAGCAGGCCGACCTTGCAGTCCACGCCGAGTCCCTCGGCGCGGGCGCGCGCGTAGCTGGTCATCAGCGAGCCCGTGAGCGCGAGCACCGTGATGAGCTGCAGGCTCAGGTGCGCGCGATAGTGCACGACCAGCCCGACGAAGACCGCGATCTCCGCGAGCCGGTCGAGCGTCGAGTCGAGGAAGGCGCCGCGCAGGGTCGCGCGGCCGCTGCGTCGGGCCATGCTGCCGTCGAGGATGTCGCAGAGGCCGCCGAGGAAGAGCAGCAGCGCGGCCGAGGCCATGTGGCCCTGGGCGGCGGAGGTGGCGGCGAAGAGGGAGAGCACGAGGCCGGTGAGCGTCAGCGCGTCGGGTCCGAAGCCCAGGCGCAGGATGAGCCCCGCCACGGGATCGAGGATCCGTCGTGCGACGCGCTGCACCGCGGCCTTGTTGATCGCCATAACTCCCCAATTCAAAAAGGCTTACACCTTGGGTTCAAGCTAGCACGCACCAGGGGGTGCTGTCAAGGCAAGCGCCGTGCCGGCAGGGCGGCGCCTTCACCGCCCACCACCAGGACGTATTCGCCCTTCAGCGGCCGCTCGGCGAGCGACGCGGCGAGCTCCGCCGCGGTCCCGCGCCAGTACTCCTCGTGGAGCTTGCTCAGCTCGCGGGCCACCACCACCGGCCGCTCGGGCATCAGCTCGGCCAGCGCGGCCAGACTGCGCGCGAGCCGGTGCGGAGTTTCGTAGAAGACGGCCGTGCGCGTCTCCCCCTCGAGCGCGGCGAAGGCGGCCCGGCGCGCCCCCGGCTTGCGCGGCAGGTAGCCCTCGAAGCTGAAGCGATCGCAGGGCAGCCCGCTGCCCACCACCGCAGGGATCACCGCGGCCGGGCCGGGCAGCACCTCCACCGCGTGCCCCGCGGCCAGCGCCGCGCGCACGGCGCGAAAGCCGGGATCGCAGATGCCCGGCGTGCCGGCGTCGCTGACGAGCGCCACGCGCTTGCCCTCGGCCAGGGCTTCCAGCAGCCGCGGCAGCTGACGGTCCTCGTTGTGCTCGTGAAAGGCCAGATAGCGCGGCTTGATGCCCAGATCGCTCAGCAGGCGCCCCGTGTGCCGCGTGTCCTCGGCGGCCACCAGGTCCGCCTCGGCCAGCGTCCGCAGCGCCCGCGGCGACAGGTCCTCGCGATTGCCGAGCGGCGTCGGCACGAGCACGAGACGGCCCTCGCTCGCGCTCATCCGCTGCCCCAGTCGCGCGGGTAGAGGAAGTCGCGGTCCGCCGTGCGCCGGGAAACCTTGGCGATCACGGGCAGGCGCCGCTTGAACTGGGAGCGCCGGATCATCTCGGTGACGCGGTCCACGAAGGCCGCCTCCCAGCCGCGCGCCAGCAGCGCGTCGCGGTCCAGACGCTCGTCGAGCATCGCGTAGAGCAGCGGATCCACCTCGGCGTAGCTGAAGCCGAGCTCCTGTTCGTCGCTCTGGCCGGCCCAGAGATCGGCGCTGGGCGCCTTGTCGACGATCGCCGCCGGCAGGCCCAGGAAGCGGCTGAGCGCGCGCACCTGCGTCTTGTACAGGTCGCCGATGGGATTCACCGCGCTGGCCAGATCGCCGAAGGCCGTGCCGTAGCCGAGGAAGATCTCGCTCTTGTTGCTCGTCCCCAGCACCAGCGCTCCCTCCGACGCCGACCGGTCGTAGAGGATGCTCATCCGCTCCCGCGCCATCTTGTTGCCCCGGCGCAGGCTGCTGGCGTCGTCCTCGGCGGCGAAGTAGGCGTCCACCATGGGCGTGATCTCGCGCGTCTCGAAGCGGATGCCCGTCTGTTCGGCGATGAGCCGCGCATGGGCCAGGCTCTCGGGCGAACTGCTTCGGTAGGGCATGGCGAGGCCGAGCACCCGCTCGGGACCCAGGGCCTCGGCGGCCAGCGCCGCGACCAGGCTCGAGTCGAGGCCCCCGGAGAGACCCAGCACGCCGCGCTCGAGGCCGGTGCGGCGCACCTCGCTGCGGATGAACTGCACCAGGATCTTGCGCAGCAGCGCGTGGTCGACGGTCTCCCCGGGCCAGGGCCCGGCCGGCGTGGCGCCCGGGGTCACGGCGCGTCCTCGACGTCGTCGTCGACGTCGCCCGGCCCCGCGGCCCGGCGGCGCAGGATGCGCTCGAGGGCGCGGTAGGTCAGCTCGGGGCGCTCGTCGCGCAGGAGCGAGAAGCCGCGGCGCTGCCGGGCCACGCGCTCGAGATCGACGTCGGCGACGACGAGCGCGCTCTCGTGCAGCGGGCCGGCGACCAGCGTCTCGCCGTCGGGGCCCAGCACGCGGCTGCCGCCCCAGTAGCTGCTGCCGTCCTCCACGCCCGCGCGGTTGCAGAAGGCCACGAAGCCCGCGTACTGCCGCGCGTGCTGGCGCAGCAGCGAGGCCCAGAACTCGGCGTTGGCGGGCAGGTCGTCGTCGCCGGCGCGTTCGAGGCCGCGCACCGGGCTGGCGCTGGCGACGAGCAGGCCCAGCGCGCCGTCGAGAAAGGCCAGGTAGGGCATGGACGGATGCCAGAGGTCCTCGCAGACCAGCATGGCCAGGCGGCCGAAGCGCGTCGGGAAGCTCTGCATGGCGCCGCCCGCGGCGAAGTAGCGCTGTTCGTCGAACATGCCGTAGGTGGGCAGGTAGGCCTTGCGATGGAGGTGGCGCAGCTCGCCCTCGGCGAGATAGGCCAGGCAGTTGTAGTTCAGCCCGTCCTCGCCCCGCTCCACGAAGCCGAAGGCCAGATCCAGGTGGCGGGAAGCCGTGAGCAGGGGCTCGAAAGCGGGATGGGGCCAGGGCCGCGCGATCTCGGGCACCAGGTCCTTGAGCAGGTAACCGGTGAGGCTCAGCTCGGGAAAGAGCAGCAGGTCCACCGCCTGGTCGCGCGCGGCGTCCACGCTCGCCAGGTGGCTCTCCAGGTTGCGGGGGAAGAGGCCCAGGGCGGGGTCGAGCTGGGCCAGGCCGATGCGCAGGGTCACGCGTCCTCCTCGATCGTGGCGGTCGGGCCGCGCCCCGGCCGCGGCTCGCCGCGCCAGTCTACGCCACGGGACGCGGCCCCGCAAGCCGACGCAAGACCGCCGTTTGCTTGATTTTGCCGCGTCGCTTATGTAATCTCCCCGCGAGCCCCCCACGCTGAACACCTCAACCCGATGACCAGGCCCCATGCAAGGAGTGTCATGAGAACGCTCGCCGCATCGCTCTGTGGACTTGCGCTGCTCGCCGCGGTGGCGTCGCCAGGGTTCGCTTTCCAGGAGTATCCCAGCCTCGAGGTGGCGCCCTACGTGGGCTATCTGCTCTACGACTCCAATCTCACGCACTACTCCAGCAACCTGGACTTCGGCGTCCGCCTGGATCTGCGCACGATGGAGATGCTGGGCTTCCAGTTCAACTACGCGATCTCGGGCTCGACGGTGGGCTTTCCGGGCATTCCCTTCGGGAAGAACAGCTACGTGGAGCGCATCCAGTTCAACCTGACCCGGGATCTGGTGCTCAGCCGTGGCATCTTCTTCTACGGCTTCGCGGGGCTGGGGACCTTCGTCCGGCACTCGACGGCCGTCTACACCTCGGATCCCAGCGTGCAGGCGGGGCTGGGCTTCCGGCGCAACATCGTGGGGCCGCTCTACGTGCGCGGCGACGTGGGCTGGACCGGGGCCTTCCTCAAGGACAGCGACCCCGCCGATCCCTACTACGATCGCACCCTGACGCATCACTTCGACGGCGCGCTGACGCTGTCCGTCCTCTTCGACAACTAGCCCCAACGCAAAACGGGAGGGACGCCGTCCCTCCCGCCTCTCGTCGAGCCGGCCGGTAGCCTACATGCCGCCCGCTTCCCCGCTCTCGCTGCCCACGGGGTTCGCCGCCGCCACCAGGTCCTTCAGTTCCTTGCTGACCTTGAACACGGGGACGTTCCGCTCCGGCACCGGCACCGGATCGCCCGTGCGCGGATTCCGGGCCATGCGCGACTTGCGGCGCTTGACCTTGAAAGTCCCGAAGCCGCGGATCTCCAGGTGCCTGCCCGTCGCGAGCGCCTCGGAGATGGCCTTGAGGAAGTGATCCACCGAATCGGCCACGTCCTTCTTGGTGAGGCCGGTCTTCTGGACGATTTCCTCGACGATCTGGGCCTTGGTCATCGGGCAGCTCCTTTTCCCGGGGCGACGGACGCCGATTTAAGTCATTGACCTCAAGCAGATTAGAACAAGGCTCGCGGCGCTGTCAAGGGCGTGCTGGACCGGCGGGCCCGTGGCCTGTCGCGCAGCAGCGCGCCCGACGCCTTGCAGATCGCACGGCGCCGAGTCTGCGAGCCCGCCCTCCGCCTCCCGGCAACGCATTTCACAAACCCTTGTCCTGAATCCGCTTGCGGGCATCTCGCCGCATGGCACGGCGATGGAACGTGCCTTGCTGCCGGGCGGCTCGGCTGCGGGGGACAACCTGACCTGCTTCCACTGACACGACCTCCCGTTTCCTCGCAGCCCTTTCAGTTTTCGATCTCTGCGCGCCCATCATGGAAGGATGCAAAGGAGTGGCAACGATGCACAGGATCCTGATGCTGCTGGCCCTGGCCGGGCTGCTCGTCTTCGCCGCGACCGGCTGCTCGAGCGACAGCACGACCCCCGTCAGCTCTGGAAACGAGGACCTGACTCCGCCCGCCGCGCCGCTCAACCTGAGCGTGAGTGTGAAGGGTGACCAGGTGACCGTCGCCTGGACGAGTAACAGCGAAATCGATCTGGCCAACTACCGCGTCTATCGCGGCGTGAACGACGGCGCCCTGGCGCTCGAGTCCGCCTGCGCTCAGCCGCGCTACGTGGACACGATCACCGAGTCTGGCCTGCTCGATCTGGCCTACCGCGTCTCCGCGGTGGACGAGAGCGACAACGAGAGCGCCCTGTCCACCACGGTTTCCGTGGTCGTCGACATGGGCGAGCCGATCATCTCCGACGAGATGCACTAGCCGCGACAGACACGGGCTGTACCGTTCGCGAGAGACCCCGCCCCAGGGCGGGGTTTCTTGCTTTGCTCACAGGTGCAGTTCGGCGGCCACGCGCTCGCGGTAGCGCGCCAGCAGGCGCCGCGTCACGGGCCCGGCGGCCGCGGCCAGCGGCGTCCCGTCCACGTGGGAGATGGCGAGCACCTCCAGCGTGCTCGCGGTGAGGAAGGCCTCGCGCGCGGCGAGGAGCTCTTCGGGCAGCACGGGGCCCTCGTCGGGGTCGAGCCCCTCGGCCGCCGCCAGCTCGAGCACCAGCGCGCGCGTGATGCCCGGCAGGATGCCGCTGCCGAGCGGCGGCGTGCGCAGGCGGCCGGCGGCGTCCACGAGGAAGAGGTTGGCCAGCGACGCCTCGCCCAGCTCGCCGCGGTGGTTGAGCATCAGCACCTCGAAGCTCTCCGCGTCGCGCATCTCGAAGCGGGCCAGCAGCGTGTTGAGCAGGTTGCCGCTCTTGATCGCGGGGTCCAGGGCGCCGGGCAGGTTGCGCGGGCGGCGGGCGATCTCCACCGGCACGCCCCGCGCGTAGCGCGCCTCCTCGAGCGGCGTGAAGGGATCGGCGGTCATGACCAGGGTGGGCGGGCCGAGCTGGTCGAGGCGGCGGCGCACGTCGCCCGGGCCGCGCGTCACGGTGATGCGGATGCGCCCCGCGTCGATGCGATTCGCCGCCAGCAGGCCGCCCAGCCGCTCGGTCAGCGTCGCGGCGCTCCAGGGCAGCTCCAGGTAGATGGCCGCGGCCGAGCGCGCCAGGCGCTCGAGGTGCGCGTCGAGCTGGAAGGGACGTCCCGCGTAGGCGCGCAGGGTCTCGTAGACGGCGTCGCCGAAGAGGAAGCCCCGGTCCGACACCGGCAGGCAGGCCTCGCCCGCGGGCAGGAGCCGGTCGCCGATCAGGACGAACGCCGCGCCGGCCACGCGATCACCTCGGAGTGTGGCGGGAGAGGGGACCGATCAGGCGGGCTTGACCTCGATGGCCAGCGGGCCCTTCGGCCCCTCCTGGACCTCGAACTCGACGGCCTGACCCTCGCTCAGGGAGCGGAAGCCGTCCCCCTGGATCTGGGAGAAGTGCACGAAGACGTCGCCGCCGGCGTCGCGCGTGATGAACCCGTAGCCCTTGGCGTCGTCGAACCACTTCACTTTCCCGGTAACACGCAAGGCAGACTCCCCTGAGATTGGGATGAGGCTGAGCGTCGCGCCCGCCTCGCCCCGGCCCGGACGATCAGGTCACATGCGGGTAATACCACGCCGCAACTTGCGCCGTCAAGGCGACCTCAGGACGTTTCAACGCTCCCCGTGACGCCTCCTGATGCCGCCATCCTGCCTGGCACGCCTTTTGACTCTCCGTGCCGGAATGAACACCGAAACTGCCGACAAGCCGATGCCCCAGGTTCAGCTGGGGGAGAACTACACGATGAAGCGGCCCCTGGCCACGGGCGGCGCCGCGCGCATCTTCCTTGCCCGTCAGAACAGCCTCGACCGCGACGTGGTGATCAAGGTGCTCCGCCGGCAGCTCTCCGCGCAGGAGGAGTTCCGCCGCCGCTTCGCCGAGGAGGCGAAGCTGCTCGCGCGCCTGGAGCACCCGAACATCGTCCAGGTGATCGACTTCGGCGAGCAGGACAGCTTCTACTACTTCGTGATGGAGTTCGTGCGCGGCGGCTCGGTGCGCGACCTGCTGGAGCGGGCCGAGGTGCTGCCGCTGGACGTGGCGCTGTCCATCGCCTACTTCACCGCCCGCGGGCTCGCCTACGTGCACGACCACCACGTCCTGCACCTGGACATCAAGCCGGCGAACATCCTGCTCAATCGCGAGGGCGCGGTGAAGGTGGCCGACTTCGGCCTGGCGCGGCTCGTGGACACGCAGAAGAACGCGGGCAAGCACTCGCACCCGGCCGGCACGCCGCTCTACATGTCGCCGGAGCAGGTGCAGGGCGCCACGCTCGACGCGCGGAGCGACCTGTTCTCCTTCGGCATCGTCCTCTACCAGCTCCTCACCTTCCAGACGCCCTTCCAGGGCACGAGCTCCGACGAGGTCTTCCGCGAGATCCTCAACTGCCGCGTGGATCCGCCGTCGACGCTCAGGGAAGAGGTGCCGGCCTTCGTCGACACGCTGGTGATGACCTGCCTGCAGCGCGACCGCTCCCTGCGCTACTCCAACGGCAACGCGCTCATCGCCGACCTGCACTCCGTGCTGGAGCGGCTGGGCATCCACCATCCGGACGAGCGCGTGCAGCAGTTCCTCAGCGATCCGAACCACTACCGCGTGGTGCTGAAGAAGAGCACGCTGGACGCCACGAAGCCCAGCCTGCGCCAGCGTCTCAAGCAGCGCTACGGCAAGTCGGCCGTCATCCTGATGCTGGGCGCGGGACTGCTGGGGCTCGAGGGCCTCTGGCTGGGCCGCTTCCCCAGCCTGACCGCGCTGGCCGCCTCGGTCTGGGGCCACATCGTCGGCCTCTTCCACTAGACGCTGAAGCGCCCCTCCCCCAGGGACTCCAGGATGCGCAGGTAGCTCTCGTAGCGCCGCGGGTCCACCGCGCGCTCCTCGACGGCGTCCTGCAGCGCGCAGTCGGGCTCGTGGGAGTGCGTGCAGTCGGGGTAGCGGCAGCCGCCCAGGTGGGGACGGAACTCCGGGAAGCAGGCCGCGAGCTCCTGCGCGTCGATCCCCCACAGCCCGAATTCGCGCACGCCGGGTGAGTCGGCCACCCAGCCGCCGCGGTCCAGCGCGTGCAGCTCGGTGGCGCTGGTGGTGTGACGGCCCTTGCCCGTCGCCTCGCTCACGGTGCGCACGCTGAGCTCGAGCCCCGGCTGCACGCGGCTCAGCAGGCTGCTCTTGCCCGCGCCCGAGGGGCCGAGAAAGAGGCTCACCCGGCCGGCCATGCTTCGCGCCAGCCGCTCGACGCCCTCGCCCGTCTCGGCGCTGGTCAGGATCACCGGATAGCCGGCGGCCCGGTAGGGCAGCACCATGGCGGTGAGGCCGGGGGCGTCCGCGAGGTCGCACTTGTTGAGGACGATCACGCCGTCCAGGTCCTGGTGCGCCACCGCCACCAGGAAGCGGTCCAGCAGGCGGGCGTTGAAGTCGGGCTGGGCCGCCGCCATGACCACGAAGACCCGGTCGAGATTGGCCATCAGCACCTGCTGACGGCTCGACCGCTCGGCGCTGGCCCGGCTGAGGTGATTGTCCCGGGGCAGAAGCTCCTCGATCACGCCCTCGGCCTCCGGGCGGGGCTCGCTCCCGGTCAGCTGCACCAGCACCCGGTCGCCGACGACCACGTTCCGCACCTGCCCCAGCCGCTGCTTGCGGATCCTGCCGCGCAGGCGGCAGGGCACCCGGTGCTCGCCGACGTCCACCAGGAAGCGTCCGCTTTCGGCGCGCAGCACCCGTCCCTCGAGGCGCTCGGCCTCACGCGAATCCACCTTGACCATGCCCGGAGTCTAGCAGAGCGCCACGCGGCCATAAAGTCAGCCTTCCCCTCTTGTTACAGTCGTCACTATTTGCTAGCGTGTTCGGGGATTCCAGGTCCCTACGTCCGTATTGTCCGACCGAGGGTGCCCATGGCTGATGACAAGGCGACGCCGACGCGAACGTCGGCCCAGGAAGGTAGCGATTCCATGAATCACGAGGAACTGATCACGCTGTTCAGCGAGGAACTCTTCATCGCCGACCTGAAGGCGACGGACCGCGACGGCGTCCTCCAGGAGATGGTCGAGCACGCGGGGTCGGCCGGCGTGATCCGCGACCAGGACGTCATCCTCGGCATGCTGAAGAACCGCGAGAGCCTGGGCAGCACCGGCCTGGGCCAGGGCGTCGCCTTCCCGCACGGGCGCTCGCTGGCCATCCCCACGCTGATGGCCTTTTTCGCGCGCTCGTCCAAGGGCGTCACCTACGGCGCCATCGACGGCAAGCCCGTCCACCTGTTCTTCATGTTCATCGCCCCGCCCGTGGAGAAGGAGAACCGCTACCTGCCGGCCCTCGGCCAGGTGGTGGAGCTGATCCGCGACGAGGCCACGCGCGAAAAGCTGATGGCCGTGAAGTCCTTCGCGGAGTTCCGCACGATCATCCTGGGAGACGACTAGTGGCGAGTCTGAACGAGCAACTGCTCCTGCTGGTGGCCCTGCAGGATCTCGACACGATGATCCACGAGGCCGAGAACAAGGTCCACGCCGAGAAGCTGCAGGCCATGGGCTTCCCGCTCGAGGGCGTGGACGACCTGCGCCAGGCGCGCGCCGAGCTGGCCGAGAGCATCGACCGGCCCCTCCTGAACCGCTACGAGCGGATCATCGGCCGCCTGGGCCGGGCGGTGGTGCCCATCACCGGCCAGGTCTGCCTGGGCTGTTTCGCAATAATTCCAACGAGTTACACGTCCATCGAGAACCGGGATCGCATCCTCCAGTGCGAGAATTGCGGCCGGATCTTCTACTGGCCCCGGGGGGCTTGACAGGCCCCCGGGCTTCTGGTAGCGTAAAGCTTTCTCTCACCCTCCTGCGGGGGCCTCTGCATTCGCCGAGCTCCTGCAGGTTTTTTTTGTGCCCTCGCTCGAAGGGCGAATCCCACCGCCGGCTCGACGGTTGACAGCCTGCGGCGCGCTGCGCCACGCTGGCCGCATGAGCGCAGTCCTCATCGCCGTCGCCGCCTTCGTCGCCTACCTGGCCGCCTACTACACCTACGGCCGCCGCGTGGCGAGCCGCCTGCTCGGCTTCGAAGCCGAACGCGCGACGCCGGCGCAGCGCTACGCCGACGGCGTGGACTACGTCCCCAGCCGCCGCCTGGTGCTCTTCGGCCACCACTTCGCCACCATCGCCGGGCTGGGGCCGATCATGGGTCCGGCGATCGCCGTCATCTGGGGCTGGTTGCCGGCGCTGCTCTGGGTGATCTTCGGCAGCATCTTCATGGGCGCGGTGCACGATCTGGCGGCGCTCTACCTGTCGCTGCGTCACGAGGGCAAGAGCATCGGTGACATCACCGGCAACATCCTCGGCCCGCGGGGCCGCACGCTCTTCCTCGTGCTCACCTTCTTCCTGCTCGCGCTGGCGATGGGCGCCTTCGCCCACGTCATCGGCATCCTCTTCACCAGCAGCTTCTATCCCCAGGCGGTGATCCCCGTCTGGGCGCTGATCGGGATCGCCGTGCTGATCGGGATCATGGTCTACCGCTG
The DNA here is from genome assembly GCA_020633725.1 of Candidatus Latescibacterota bacterium. NCBI lineage: Bacteria > Pseudomonadati > Candidatus Latescibacterota > Candidatus Latescibacterota bacterium. The sequence goes on along the minus strand of JACKDC010000002.1, from coordinate 339,914 downwards.
GCGGGTGCCGCTCACGCCGGCCACCCTGCTCGGCGTCGGGCTGATGCTGGCGGCCGTCTGGTGGGGCGCCGACCATCCGGTGACGAGCCTCCCTGGCCTGGGCGACCTCTCCCTGGACCGCTGGGTGTGGATCCTCATGGCCTACGCCCTGCTCGCGAGCATCCTGCCGGTCTGGCTGCTCCTGCAGCCGCGGGACTACCTGAACAGCTTCCAGCTCTACATCGGCATGGCGCTGCTCTTCGCCGGGCTCTTCGTGACCCGCCCGGCCATCGTGGCGCCGGCCTTCAACAACGTGCCCGCCGATCTGCCGCCGCTCTTCCCCTTCCTCTTCATCACCGTCGCCTGCGGGGCCATCAGCGGCTTCCACTCGCTGGTGAGCAGCGGCACCACGGCCAAGCAGCTGGCCAGCGAGCGTGACGGCCTCTTCGTCGCCTACGGCGCGATGCTCACCGAGGGCATGCTGGCCGTGCTGGCGATCCTGGCCACCAGCGCGGGCTTCGCGAGCCGGGCCGAGTGGAGCGCGCACTACGCGTCCTGGGCCAGCGCCGACGGCCTCGGCCCCAAGCTGCAGGCCTTCGTCCAGGGCGGCGCGAATCTCTGCGCCGGTCTCGGTCTGAACCCCGAGCTGATGGCCATCTTCATCGCCGTCGTGGTGGTGGGCTTCGCGATGACCACGCTCGACAGCGGCACCCGCCTGCTCCGCTACAACCTGGAGGAGCTGGGCAGCCACTTCCGTCCCCTGGGCGTGCTCACGGCGCGCCGCTGGGGCGCGGCCCTGGTGGCGGTGCTGGCCATCGGCTACTTCGCGGTGATCCGCGTCGACGGCAAGCCCGCGGGCATCACGCTCTGGGCGCTCTTCGGCATCTCGAACCAGCTGCTGGGCGCGCTGGGCTTCCTGGTGATGACCCTCTGGTTCTACCGCGCCGGCCGGCCCTTCTTCTACCTGCTGCTGCCCATGACCTTCATGATGGCCGTCACGCTGATCGCGCTGCCCTACAGCCTCTGGCGCTTCATGCACGCGACCACGGTGAGCTGGCCGCTGGTGGGCACCGGCCTGGTGATCCTCGGCCTCGACCTGTGGCTGATCCTCGAGGCCGTGCTGAGCCTCAGCCGCCTCCGCGCCGAGCGCCGGGGACTGCGTGCGGCCACGCCGCTCCCCGGCACCGAGGCCGCGACCTAGCGGGCCCGGGTCCGGCCGCGTTCAGCAGGGCGCCAGCAGCGCCGCATCCACTTCCACCCCCGCCTCCAGGCGTCCGCAGTCCGGCGGCAGCAGCAGGAACGCGTTCGACGCGGCGAGGCTGCTCAGCACGTGGCTGCCGTGGGGCGGCCGCGGCGTGGCCTCCCAGCCGTCCTCCACGCGCCGCAGAGCCGCCCGCGCGAAGAACTGCTTCACCGGACGCCCCGCGATCGCCTCCGCCAGGCGCGCCCTCACGACGCGCGGCTCGGTCTCGGGGTCGCCGGCCATGCGCCGCAGCGCGGGCAGCACGTAGTACCAGAGCGTCATGAAAGTGGAGACGGGATTGCCCGGCAGGCCGAACACGGGCCTGCCCTCCCAGCGCAGCAGCGCCAGCGGCCCGCCGGGCTGCTGCCGCACCTTGTGGAAGACCCAGGTCGCGCCCATCTCCGCGAGCAGCGTGCCCACCAGGTCGTAGCGTCCCATGGAGACGCCTCCGGAGCTCACGAGGACGTCCGCCTCGGCCAGGCCGCGCGCCAGCAGCGCGCGCAGGGGGCCGGGGGCGTCCGGGGCGACGCCCAGGTCCAGCGCCGTGAAGCCGCTCTCGGCGAGCAGCGCCACGGCCATCGGCACGTTGCTGTTGCGGATCTGCCCGGGCTCGAGCGACGCGCCCACGGGGCGCAGCTCGTCGCCCGTGGCCAGCAGCGCCACGCGCGGGCGGCGCCACACGGGCACGCGCGCGAAACCCTGCGCCGCGAGCAGGGCGAGCGCAGCGGGCGTGAGGCGCGTGCCGGCGGCGAGCAGAGGGGCGCCGGCGGTGACGTCCTCCCCCGCCGGACGCAGGTTGGGCCCGGTGGCGCCCAGATCGGCGAGAAAGCGCACGGCGCCGTCCGCCTCCTCGGTGCGCTCCACGGGGATCACGCCGTCGCAGGCGTCCGGCACCGGCGCGCCCGTCATGATGCGCAGGACGCTCCCGGCCGGCCACGCCGCGCCCGGGGCCGCCCCCGCGGCGATCTCGCCGGCGAGGGGCAGCGTGCGGGGGCGCTCCGGCGTGGCGCCGGCGACGTCGGCGGCGCGGACGGCGTAGCCGTCCATGGCGCTGTTCGCGAAGGCGGGCAGGGACTCGCGGGCCACGAGATCGCGGGCCAGCACGTGGCCGGCCGCGCGCGCCAGGGACAGCCGCGCGAGGCGCGGCGCCGGCAGGCCCTCGGCGACCAGGGCCTTGGCCTCGGCCACGCTCACGAAGGTCTTCATTCCGTCGAGTCCGCGCGCCAGTGGCCGCTGGCGCCGCCGCTCTTCTCCAGCAGTCGGATCGGCCCGATCACGATGCCCCGCTCGACGGCCTTCAGCATGTCGTAGACCGTGAGCGCCGCCACGCTGGCCGCCGTGAGGGCCTCCATCTCGACGCCGGTGGGACCCGTGCAAGTTGCGGTCGCCGTGATGCGGAGCTCCCGGGACGCATCGTCCAGCGCGAAGTCCACCGCGGCATGATCGAGCCCCAGGGGATGGCAGAGCGGGATCAGGCTGCCCGTGCGCTTCGCGGCGCCGATGCCGGCCAGGCGGGCGGCGGCGAGGACGTCCCCCTTGGCCGCCCGGTTCCCGGCGAGCGCCGCCCAGGCTTCGTCGCCGAGGCGCATTCTCGCCTCCGCCACGGCGCTTCGGCGCGAGCTGGGCTTGCCGGAGACGTCCACCATGCGGGCCTCGCCGCCGGGCCCCGTGTGCGAGAGTTCGGCCATGGGCGTCCTCACAGGTCGTTTCGGTACGCGGGATGCAAAAGCCCCCCGCAGGCTCGGGAGGCCGGCGCCGCCGCCGCCGTCCCGGGAAAGCGAAGGGTAGCACGCGCCGTCGCCGGATGCGACGACGACGTCCAGGGTGATCGCGGCAGCCAGGGAGCGACGCAGGATGGAACCCGGCAAGAGCTTGTTGCAGATCATCGAGAGCAACGCCGAGCCGCTGCAGGAGGCGGTGGCGCGGCGCTTTCGCAATTCTGGACGCTGCTCCTTCGACCAGTTCGACTTCGACGGCCTGCGCGCCCTGGCCTGGCGGCACATCGATCCCATCCTCCAGTCGCTGCGCTACGAGGACGACTACCTCTTCACCTTCTTTCTCGACTACGCCAGCGAGCAGAACGTGGCCGCGGGCGTGCCCATCGAGGACAGCCTGCTCACGCTCAACATGGTCAGCGAGACGCTCTGGGAGCTCACCGTGTCCCAGAGCGAGCCGGAGCACCTGGGCGAGAACCTGGGCCGCCTGATCTCGATCCTGAGCAAGGGCAAGGACGGCATCGCCGCCAACTACATGACCCAGCGCGACCACGCGGTGGAGGAGCTGCGCAAGTCCAACGCGAAGCTCATGGAGAGCACCAAGCGCAAGCTGGAGTTCCTGGCCAAGGTGAGCCACGAGCTCAAGACGCCGCTGACCAGCGTGATCGCCTACTCCGAGCAGCTCGAGGACGAGGAGCTGTCCCTCGCCGTGCGCGCGGAGTTCAGCAAGGTGGTTCACGACCAGAGCAGCAAGCTGCTGCAGCTGATCGAGGACCTGATGGAGCTCAGCCGCTTCCACAACGACCGCACCCGCCTCAACCTGAGCTGGGCCGATCCGGTCACCGTGATCCAGGAGGCCATCGGCACCGTGAAGGTGCGCGCGGACAAGAAGCAGATCGCCATCGTGCTCGACGAGCTGCCCGAGCTGCCGCGCGTCCGCATGGACGCCTTCCGCATCCAGCAGGTGATCTGGAACCTGCTCACCAACGGCGTGAAGTACAACGAGCCGGGCGGCACCGTGCGCATCAGCGCGCACATCGAGGACGATGAGCTCTGCATCGACGTGACCGACGACGGCATCGGCATCCAGCCCGAGAACCAGGAGCTGATCTTCGAGAGCTTCCACCAGACGGGCGACGCCCTGGCCATGCTGGAAGGCGGCGCGGGCCTGGGCCTGGACATCGCGCGCCACTACCTCAGCCTCCACGACGGACGGATCGGCGTGGAGAGCGTCTACGGCGAGGGCAGCACCTTCACGATCTGGCTGCCGCTGGCCGGCCCCGCCGGCGACGGCGGCGCGCCCCCCACGCCGGCGCCGGACGAGATCCTCGAGGTCGAGTTCCCCGCCGCCGAGGCGCCGACGCCGGTGAAGCACCTGGGCTAGCCCCGTTCCCCTTGAACCTCCGCCGCCTCTGGCCCTAGTCTCTCCCGTCGGGGCGAGCGCCCCGCGGGGGTGCGATGGAACCGATCCTCCAGCGACTGAGCGACGCGATCACGGGCGCCCTCGGCATCTCCGAGGGGCTGCTGCACAAGCTCGTGTTCAGCCTGCTCGTCTGGCTGGGCTACCTGGCCCTGCGCATGCTGATCGGCGCGCTGCTGCACCGCCGCGTGGCCGACGTCACCCGCCGCTACGTGGTGGGCAAGACCGTCCAGTACCTGCTGGGCTTCAGCCTGGCGATGGCGCTGCTGGTGGTGTGGTTCGGCAACGTCACCGGCTGGGCGGCCTACCTGGGCATCGTGTCCGCCGGTCTCGCCATCGCCCTGCAGGACCCGGTGACGAACCTCGCCGGCTGGGTCTTCCTCTCCGTCCGCAAGCCCTTCGTGGTGGGCGACCGCATCCAGATCGGCGATCACCGCGGGGACGTCATCGACATGCGCCTCTTCCAGTTCTCGCTGATGGAGGTGGGCAACTGGGTGGACGCGGATCAGAGCACCGGGCGCATCATCCACATCCCCAACGGCTGGGTCTTCAAGCAGAGCACGGCCAACTACACGAAGGGCTTCAACTTCATCTGGAACGAGCTGCCAGTCACCGTGACCTTCGAGAGCGACTGGAAGAAGGCGAAGGGGATCCTGGCCGAGATCGCCGAGCGCCAGAGCCTGCTGGCCAGCGAGGCGGCCCAGGCGCAGGTGCGCCGCGCGGCCCGCGACTACATGATCCACTTCCAGCATCTCACGCCCATCGTCTGGACCCGCGTGGTGGACGTGGGCGTCACCCTCACCGTGCGCTACATCACCGAACCGAGGCGGCGCCGCGGCGGCGAGGAGAAGCTCTGGGAGGAGATCCTCACCGTCTTCGCCCAGCACGACGACATCGACTTCGCCTACCCCACCGTCCGCTACTACGACAACGTGAGCGAGGGCAAGGCGGGCGCCCGCGCGGCCGCCCACGGCGGTGAGGCATGAAGAAGCTCGGCACCTTCATCGGCGTCTACACGCCGACGATCCTGACCATCCTCGGCGTCATCATGTACCTGCGCTTCGGCTGGCTGGTGGGACAGCTCGGCCTGCTGCGCGTGCTGATGGTCGTCGTGCTCGCCAACTCGATCACCGCGGTCACCACGCTGGCCTTCTCGGCCGTGGCCACCAACACGCGCGTGGGGCCGGGCGGGGCCTACTTCATCATCTCGCGCAGCCTGGGCTGGGAGCTGGGCGGTGCGATCGGCGTGCCGCTCTTTCTCAGCCAGGTGCTCTCGGTGACGCTCTACGCCTACGGTCTCGCCGAGTCCTTCCGCATCGTCTGGCCGTCGCTGCCGCTCGCGCCGGTGACGGTGGGCGTGATCCTCGCCGTGGGCGCGCTGGCCGTGGCCGGGGCGGACAAGGCGCTGCGCGCGCAGGTCGTGCTGATGGCGCTGGTGGCCCTGTCGCTGGTGGCGCTGGCCATCGGCGCGCTGCACCAGACCGAGGGGCGGAGCATCCTGCTGAATCCGCCGGGCCGCGAGCTGGCCTTCTGGGCGGGCTTCGCCGTGTTCTTTCCGGCCGTCACCGGCGTGATGGCGGGACTGGGGCTGTCGGGTGATCTGGAGGACCCGGGCCGCGCCATCCCGCTGGGCTCGATCGCGGCGGTGGCCACGGGCTTCGTGGTCTACCTCGTGGTGCCCGTGCTGCTCGCCCTGGGCGCGAGTCCGGCGGCGCTGCGCGAGGACCCGCTGATCTGGGCGCGCATCGCGCCGCTGGGGCCGATCCTGATCCTGCCGGGGCTGTGGGCGGCGATCTTCTCGTCGGCGGTGGGATCGATCCTCGCGGCCCCGCGCACCCTGCAGGCGCTCTCGCGCGACGGCATCGCCCCCCGCCTCCTGCTCCGCCCGCCGGGAAACCTGCCGGACATCCTGCCCGGCCTGGTGGTCTCCGTGGCGCTCGCGCTCTCCGCCGTGCTGCTGGGCAACCTGAACACGGTGGCGACGGTGGTCTCCATGTTCTTCCTCACCGTCTACGGCACGGTGAACCTGGTGGCGGCCTTCGAGGTGCTGAGCGGCGACCCCTCGTGGCGGCCGCGGATCCACGTGCACTGGGCCATCTACCTCGCCGGCGGTCTGGGCTGTCTGGCCTGCATGGTGCTCATCAGTCCGATGGCCGGCGCGGTGGCGATCATCGCCGAGATCGGGCTCTGGCAGCTGCTGTCCCGCCGCGCGCGGCAGGCGCGCTGGGGCGACGCGCGCCGCGGCCTCTACGAGAACCTCATCCGCTGGGCGCTGATCAAGCTGGCCCAGCGCCCGCTCAGCGCACGCAACTGGCGGCCGCACGTGCTGGTCTTCGTCGACGAGCCCGTGCGCGAGCTCGACCTCGTGCGCTACGGCAACTGGTTCAGCCAGGGGCGTGGCGTGGTGACCGTCTGCAAGCTGCTCGTGGGCGACCTCACCGCCTACAGCGAACAGCAGCGCGAGGAGCGGCAGGCGGTGCAGGAGGTGCTCGACGGCGAGAAGCTCGTCGTCTTCGCCGAGGTGGACGTGGTCCACGATCTCGTGGAAGGCATCGTGGACGTCGCCCAGGCCAACGGCATGGCGGGGCTGTCCTCCAACAGCATCCTGCTGGGCTGGCCCAGCCACCCCGAGCTGCGCGCGGAGTTCCTGCGCGTGGTGCGCAAGCTGGAGATCCTGCGCAAGTCGGTCATCCTGGGACGCATCCGCCCCCGCCGCCAGTTCGCCCGCGAGCGGCGCGAGATCCACGTCTGGTGGGGCGGCCTCGAGCGCAACAGCGATCTCATGCTGCTGCTCGCCTACCTGCTCCAGCACAACCACGAGTGGAGCGGCGCCCACGTGAAGGTGCTCAGCATCGCCTCCAGCGAGACGGCCAAGGCCCAGACCGACCGCCGCCTGTCGCAGCTGCTGCCGAACATCCGCATGGAGGTGGACGTGAACGTGCTGGTCAAGCCGCGCGACGTCCCCGTGGCCACCCTGATCCAGCGCGAGAGCGCCGAGGCGGAGGTCGTCTTCCTCGGCCTGGCCAGCCCGCCGCCCGGCCACGAGGCGGAGGTGGCCGAACGCATGGAGGCGCTGGCCGGCGAGCTGCCCGTGGTCTTCTTCGTGCGCAACGCGAGCATGTTCATCGGCGATCTGCTCGAGTCGCCCGAGGAGGAGTTCGCGTCGCCCGCGGGCGAGGACGAGAACGACGCCCCCGAGTCGCTCCACCGCACGCTGCCCTAGCGCTCCCAGGGCGCCCAACTCACATTGACGCCGCCGCCAGGCCGCGTACATTGTGACCGACCCGTCCGATTTCTCCACCGCCGGCCCGTCGAGGTGAGCGTGCCCACCGTCCTGGCCATCAATCCGGGCTCCACGAGCACGAAGCTGGCCCTCTTCGACGAGACCGGCTGCCTCCGCCAGGAGGAGATCCACCACACGGCCGAGGAACTCGCCGCCACGCCCGTGCTGCGCGACCAGCTCCCCGCGCGCCTGGCGGCCACCCGTCGCTTTCTCGCGGCGGCGGACGACCCCGCGCTCCACGCCGTCGTGGGTCGCGGCGGTCCCCTGCGCCCCCTGGAGGGCGGCTGCTACCGCGTGGACGACGCCATGGCCGACGACCTCGCCAGCGCCCGCTGGGGCGAGCACGCGAGCCTGCTGGGCGGGCTGATGGCGCGCTCGCTGGGCGAGGCGCGCGGCGTGCCGGCGCTGGTGGTGGATCCCGTCTCCGTGGACGAACTGGACGCCGTGGCGCGCCTCAGCGGCGTGCCCGAGATCACGCGGCTCGGGCGCAGCCACGCGCTCAGCCTGAAGGCCGTCAGCCGGCTGGCGGCGGCCGAGCTGGCGCTGCCGCTCGCGGGGTCGCGCTTCGCGGCCGCGCACATGGGCGGCGGCATCAGCGTGGCGGCGATGCGGGGCGGGCGCATCGTGGACGTCAACGACGCGCTCCTCGGCATGGGGCCCTTCACGCCTTTCCGCGCCGGCGCGCTGCCCCTGCGCGGCGTGCTGGACCTGGTCTACGGCAGCGGCACGGCGTCGTCCCCGGAGGGGGCCAGGGTGCCTGCCAGGGGCCAGGTTGAACGGCATCTCCGCGCCGAGAGCGGCCTCTTCGCCTACCTGGGCACCGGCGATCTGCGCGAGGTGGAAGCCCGCATGGACGCCGGCGACGGCCGCGCCAGCGAGGTCTGGGAGGCTATGGTCTACCAGATCGCCAAGGAGCTGGGCGCCGTGGCCGCGGCACTGGGCCTCGACGTGCACGCCGTGATCCTGACTGGCGGCATGAGCCGCAGCGAACGTCTCGTGGCGCGGCTCGAGGAGCGGGTCGGCGGGCTGGGGCCCTTCCTCGTCTATCCCGGCGAACGGGAGATGGAGGCCCTGGCCGCGGGCGCGCTGCGCGTGCTCGCCGGCGAGGAGCAGCTGCGCGACTACGCCCGCGTGTCGGACAGGAGCCCGCGGTGATCCGGCACTTCGATCAGGTGCTGGCCAAGGTCGCCGGTGCGCCCAGCAAGCGCGTGGCCGTGGCGGGCGCCGCGAAGACGCCCGTGCTGGAGGCCCTCGCGGCGGCGGTGCGCCGCGAGCTGGTGGAGCCCGTGCTGCTGGGGCCCGCGCCGCGAATCCGCGAGCTGGCCGAGCGGCTGGACTTCGACATCGCCCCGTTCTCGCTGATCGACACCCCGGACGACGAAGCCGCTCTCAGCGTGCGGGCCGTCGCCGAGGTGAAGGAAGGCCGCGCGGACCTGCTGATGAAGGGCAGCGTTTCCACCGAGCGCCTGCTCAAGGCGGTGCTGGACCGCGCGCACGGCCTGCGCAGCGGACGCGTCCTCAGCCACGTGGCCGTGGCGGAGCTGCCCAGCTATCCGCGCCTGATGCTGCACACCGACGGGGGCATCAACCTGCACCAGGACCTGGCGACGCGGAAGGACATCCTCGCGAACGCGGTGGAGCTGGCGCGCTGCCTGGAGAACGACCATCCCCACGTGGCCTGCATGGCGCTCGTGGAGAAGGAGAACCCCAAGCTGCCCGAGACCCTGGACATGAGCGAGCTCATGCGCTGGGCGGGCGGCGGCCCGCTGGGGAACCTGATCATCGAGGGGCCGCTGGCCATCGACGTGGCCCTGAGCCGCGAGGCCGCGCAGCTCAAGGGCATCCCCAGCCGCGTGGCCGGGCGCGCGGACATCTTCCTGGGGCCGAACATCAGCGCGGTGAACTTCGTCGTGAAGAGCCTGATCCTGCTGGCGGGCGCCAAGGTGGCCGGGCTGGTGCTCGGCGCTGCCGCGCCCATCGTGCTGCTCTCGCGCAGCGACAGCGCGGAGATCAAGCTGCTGAGCCTGGCCCTGGGCACCCTGCACGACGAGCAGGAGATCGCCCGGCGCAAGCACCGTCCCTATTTCGGCTGAAGCTCGCGCCGGGAGCGCACCCGGCGCAGCACCAGCAGTCCCCCGATCAGGAGCGCGACGGAGAAGTACTGCCCCGGCGTCAGGCCGAGGTAGTGGCGGTCCGCGGTGCGCAGGAAGTCGAGTCCGAAGCGCACGGGGGCGTAGGCGATCATGAGCAGCGCCAGCACGCTGCCCGGCGGCGGGTCGCGGCGCAGCATGAGGAAGACCGTCACGTTGAGCCCGATGGTGAAGAGCCACTCGTCGAAGCCGAGGTCGTGGCGCGCGCCGCCCGGGTAGTTCACGGCCAGGAAGAAGTCGCTGAGCCGTCCCGGGTGATCGTGCACCACCGTGCAGCCCAGCCGCCCGAAGAACCAGCCGGCGATGAGCGCGGCGGCCAGGGTGTCCACCGTGGGCCAGAGCGGGAGGCGGTAGCGGCGGATCGCGATGAGCGCGCCCAGCGCCCCGCCGGCGAAGCCGCCGTAGGAGCTGAGGCTGTCCCAGACCTTGAGCAGCTCCCAGGGATTGCGCGCCACCTCGTCGGGGAAGTAGAAGATCGCCGACACGAGATGCGCGAGCACGAAACCCCCGACCACGGTCCAGAGAACCAGGTCGCCGATGCGCGCCTCATCCAGGCCGCGCCGGCGGGCCTCGCGGCGCGCCACGGCGTAGCCGGTGACGAGACCCAGCGCCACCAGCACGCCGAAGGGCTGGACCCTGAGCGAGCCCACCAGATGCAGCGCGGGGATGTCGATGTAGGGAATCATGCCGGAAGCCTCCCGCTGGGGACCCGGCCACTGTGCCCACTTGGCCTGCCCATGGCCAGCCCTTTCGGGCACCCCACCGGTTTGAAATCCCCCAGGGCATCGGACATACTGGACGCATGACCCGCCCACCCCGCATGCGCCCCACCTTCGAGTTGCCCGTCCCGGGCGACGGCAGCGCGCTCCTCGCCCTGCTCGGCGAACGCCTGCGCGAGCCGGGCGCCCAGCTCGTGGGCCAGGTGCGGCCGCCCCACGCCTTCGTCCGCCTGCCGGACGATCGGCGCAGCCTGCTGTCCCCCCACCTCAACCTCGAGCTGCGCCAGGGGGAGTCCGGCACGGTGCTGATCGGCCGCTTCTCGCCGCACCCCAACGTCTGGACCGGGTTCATGGGGCTCTTCTTCGCGCTGGCGATGTGCGGACTGGCGGGGTTGATCTACGGCCTGGCGCAGATGGCCGTGGACGGTCCGCTCTGGCCCATGTGGGCCGCGCCCGCCGCCGCCGCGCTGATCGCCTTCATCTACGGGGCGGCCTTCATCGGCCAGGGTCTGAGCGGCGAGGAGATGTTCGTCCTGCGGGCCTTCGTGGAGTGCTCGGTGCGCGACTGCCAGCGCCCGGCGCCCTGAGGCGCCGGACTAGTCCCGCGCCGCGATGAGCTGCCCGCGCACGGGCTCCCCGCGATCCACCGGCCTGCCGTCGGCGCTGTAGGCGAGGAAGGGCGCGGGCAGGCCGTCGCCATCCCCGAAGCGCGGGCTGTTCTGCAGGTGATAGTGCAGGTGCGGCTCGCTCGAGTGGCCGCTGTTGCCGCACAGGCCCAGCGTGTCGCCGGGCTCGACGCGGTCGCCCGGCGCCACGCGCAGGCTGCGGGGCTGGAGGTGGGCGAGGAAGGAGAACTCGCCGTTGCCGTGGTCGATCACCACGTGATTGCCCAGGGGCGACGCGCCGTCCATCTGGCCGGGCGCGTTCTCGGGCACGCTGTCCACCGCGGCCACGACCGTGCCGGCGGCCGGAGCGAGGACGGGACGTCCGTAGGCGAAGTAGTCGCTGTTGTGGGCGCCGTCGTCGACGTGCGTCGCGTCGCCGTCCATCACGAGCAGGTCGAGCGCGAAGCGCTGGTCGCGGGTCGAGGCGTGGTAGTTCTCCTCCAGCGTGCGGCCGCCCCAGGCCACGAACCACTCGCCCGCGACGGGCAGGTGGAGACGGGTCTTCGGCACGTAGTCGAGGTAGTCGCTGGGAAAGGCCACGGCCGCGGGGCGGAGGAGCAGGCCGGTGATGCGGGCCGCCGCGTCGAAGCCCACGGCGACGTCCACGATCCCCTGTCCCCGCTCGAAGCGCGCGCGGCGCAGGTAGACCTGCACCGAGTCGGCCGGCGCCACGTCCTCGCGGTAGACCTGCGCCTCGGGGCCGAGCTGCATCTCGATGCCCGCGCGGAAGTCCCGAAGCTGCTCGAGGCTCATGGCCGAGGCCATGCTCGGCGCGAAGCGGGCGTAGAGGCTGTCCAGCTCGCCGGCGTAGAACAGGGCGACGGCGGCGCGGCCCTCCGCCTTGGCGTCGAGCGCGGCCCGCGCGGGCAGGGCGAGCAGGGAGACGAGCAGGAGCGCGGCGGGCACAGCGAGTCGCATGGGAACTCCCGGGCTGGAGAAGGGGCCCGTCGGGGTTCTCACGGCCGGGGGGCCGCTGTCAAGCGCCGGGCGGCCCGACGCGTCAGTAGAGCGACTTCACCGCGCTGAAGGAGACGGACTCCGTGGCCACCGTGGTCAGCACCTCCAGGTTCACCTGCGTGCAGGCGACGCTGCTCGCCTCCCCTCGCAGCCAGGCCGAGTAGTTGCCGGGCGCGAGGCCGTCGCTGTCCGCGGTCAGGGTGATGCGGTGGTCGGTCTCGCTCAGCACCTCGACCTCGACGCCGAGCCAGTCCTCCGACGCGCTGTAGATCACCGAGCAGGGGAAGCCGCTCCCGTCGTAGCCCACGTAGTAGTTGACGGCGGTGACCACCTCGCCCCCCTCCACCACCTGCAGGTCGAGCACATCGGTCTGCGCGTAGGGCGTGCACTGGAAGTCCAGCCAGCAGTCGGTGTCGAGCCAGGCGCAGGTCACGCCCGCCGTGGCGCCGTACATCCACACATCCATGGGGTAGTTGCCCCAGCAGCCGGCGGTCACGTCGGCGTGGCCGGTGCGCGCGTCGAGCTCGCCGTGGCCGGTCACGTCCAGAAGGCAGCGAAACATGAGGAGCACCTCGTCGTCGCTCTGCGGCGGCGTCGGCCAGTACAGGTCGAGCCAGGCGAGGCCGCTGCCCACGCTGACTTCGCCCTCGCCGTCGAAGGGCACCGTGTAGCCGAGCCAGGTCCAGTCCTCGGGCCACTCCAGCTCGAGCTGGAGCCTGATCAGCCCGTAGGGCGGCTGGGCGAAGAGGGGCCGCAGGTAGACGTCGAACTCCAGTTCGCCGGTCGCGGTCGTGTGCTGGACGATGTCCACGCAGTCGCTCGCGGCGGGCGGGGCGCCGTCGTAGGGCTGGACGTGGGTGAGGACGATGGCCTCGGGCAGCGGGTTGGCCGAGGCGGGGCCGGCGACGAGGAGCGCCAGCGCAAGGACGGACAGGATTCGCAATGTCACATCAGCACCTCCCGAGCATCACAGAGCCTTGCGGTACAGGCCGTTAGCCCGAGTATAGCCGCGTTTCCGTCCCGCGGCGAGCCTGGGCCGGCCCCGCCCATTGACGCCGCTGCCCGGCTGCCTATCTTGGAAGGGCAACCGGATCCGGCACTCCGCTTTGCCGGCCGCAGCCGATGGAGGACGAACGTGGAAGCGTCGCTGAAGCCCACCGAACAGGTCCGCTACATGCTGTCGGGCAACGAGGCCGTGGCCCTGGGCTGCCGCGAGGCGGGCGTCCACCTGGGCGCGGGCTACCCCGGCACCCCGAGCACGGAGATCCTGGAGACGCTCGCGAAGATGGTGCCGGAGATGTACGTCCAGTGGTCGCCCAACGAGAAGGTGGGCCTCGAGGTGGCGGCCGGCGCGGCCTTCAGCGGCGCACGCGCGCTGAGCACCCAGAAGCACGTGGGGCTCAACGTGGCCGCCGACCCGCTCATGACCCTGGCCTACACGGGCGTCGTGGGCGGCCTGCTGGTGGTGAGCGCCGACGACCCCGAGCTGCACAGCAGCCAGAACGAGCAGGACAACCGCCACTACGCGCGCTTCGCCAAGATCCCCATGCTCGAGCCGGCCGACAGCCAGGACTGCAAGGACTTCGTCAAGGCGGGCATGGAGATCTCCGAGCGCTTCGACGTGCCCGTCCTCCTGCGCATGACCACGCGCATCAGCCACAGCAAGGGCATCGTGGAGGCCGGCGAGATCGAGCGCCCCGAGATCCTCGGCTTCAAGAAGGACCCGAAGAAGTTCGTCATGGTGCCGGGCCACGCGCGGCCGCGTCACGCCTACGTGGAGGAGCGCCTGGAGCGCCTGCGCGCCTTCAGCGAGGAGACGCCGCTCAACCGCCTGGAGTGGGGCTCGAAGGACGTGGGCGTCATCGCCGCCGGCGCCGCCTACGTGCAGGCGCGCGAGCTGCTGCCCGACGCCAGCTTCCTCAAGCTCGGCCTCAGCTATCCGCTCCCGCTGGAGAAGATCCGCGACTTCGCACGCGCCGTGCAACGCGTGATCATCGTGGAGGAGCTCGACGCCTTCACCGAGGAGCAGCTCAAGGCCGCCGGCATCCCCTGCGAGGGCAAGACCATCACCGGACTCCTCGGCGAGCTCACCCCGGGACGCCTGCGCGCCGGCCTTCACCGCGCCGGGCTCGCCGAGCCGGGGGCGGCCGCCGCCGATCCCGTGCCGGTGCTGCCCCGGCCGCCGGTGCTCTGCGCGGGCTGCCCCCACCGCAGCGTGTTCTTCGAACTGAAGAAGCAGCGCGGGAACGTCTTCGGCGACATCGGCTGCTATACGCTGGGCGCGCTGCCGCCCCTGAACGCCATGGACACCTGCCTGGACATGGGCGCGTCCATCAGCAACGCCATCGGCGCGAGCAAGGTCTCGGACGGCAAGAAGCCCGTCTACGCCACCATCGGCGACAGCACCTTCCTGCACTCGGGCATGACGGGCCTGCTCGACGCGGTCTACAACCGCGCGAACATCACCGTGATCATCCTCGACAACCGCGTCACCGCCATGACCGGCGGCCAGGAGCACCCCCACACCGGGCACACCCTGATGGGCGCGGAGGCCAAGCAGGTGGACTTCGAGGTGCTCGCGCGCGCGCTGGGCGTGGAGCACGTGCAGCGCGTGATGAACCACGACCTGGAGGACGTCCACGCGGCCCTGGAAGACGCCGAGGACTTCGAGGGCGTGAGCGTGATCATCGCCGACAGCCCCTGCGCGCTCATGCCGCGCAAGCTGCGCGACACGCCGTTCCAGATCGTCGAGGAGAACTGCACCGGCTGCCTGCGCTGCCTGCAGACCGGCTGCCCCAGCATCAGCCTCACGGGCAGCCTCACCCCGGAGGGGCGCACCCGCGCGGTGATCGACACGGACACCTGCACGGGCTGCGGCCTCTGTCCCCAGACCTGCAACGACGCGGCCATCGTGCTCGTGAACGAGGAGGTGCCGGCATGACGGCCACCGCGACCAGGACCACCGGCGTGCTGCTGGTGGGTGTGGGCGGTCAGGGGATCATCCTGGCCAGCGACGTCCTCGCCCAGGTGGCGATGGAGGCCGGCCTCGACGCGAAGAAGAGCGAGGTCCACGGCATGAGCCAGCGGGGCGGGACCGTCTCCAGCCACGTGCGCTTCGGCGAGAAGGTCTGGAGTCCGATGATCCCCGAGGGCGGCGCGGACCTGCTCATGGCCTTCGAGCTGGCGGAGGGGCTGCGGGCCGTCCACGACCTCACCCCCGGCGGACGCGCCCTGGTGAGCACGCAGCGGATCATCCCGCCCATCGCCGCCGGCAAGCAGTTCAGCTACCCCGACGACGCCCTCGCGCAGCTCGGCGCCCGCTGCAAGGATCTGGTGAGCTTCGACGCCCAGGCCGAGTGCCGCGCGCTGGGCAACGAGAAGATGGTCAGCGTGCTCTTCCTCGGCGCAGTCGCCCCCAGCCTGCCCTTCGAGGAAGCGCTCTGGCGCAAGGTGATCTTCGGACGCGTCCCGCGCGGCACGGAGGAGGGCAACTGGGGCGCCTTCCAGCGCGGCCGGGCCCTGGCCGGCGCCTGACGGACTTCGTTCAAGACAGGGCGGCGTCCGTCCGATTAGGATGGGGACCCGACGAGGGGAGTCCGCCATCCGACGCGCCAGCCGCTTTGCCCGCATCGCCGCCCTGGGCCTCGCCCTGGCCCTTGGTTCCGGTTGCAGCCCCAAGACCCTCGGCCCGCCGCCCGAACGCGGCGCCGCGCAGGAGGGCCTGGCCTCCTGGTACGGCGCGCCCTACCACGGCCGCCAGACGGCCAGCGGCGAGATCTACGACCAGGAAGCACTGACCGCCGCCCACCGCGCGCTGCCCTTCGGCACCCAGGTGCGCGTGACCAATCTGAAGAATGGCCGGAGCCTCGTCCTGCGGATCAATGACCGCGGGCCCTTCGTGGCCGGACGCATCGTGGACGTCTCCCGCCGCGCCGCCCGCGAACTCGGCTTCCTCGGCGACGGCGTGGCCCCCGTGCGCCTCGAGGTGCTGGGCGGCTAGACGCGCGCGAGCAGCGCCGCCGCGGCCAGCCCGCTGAGGATCGCGATCGCCAGGCTGGCCAGCGTGCCCACGAGCACGTACTCGGGCGCCTTGCGGCCCGATTCGCTGCCGAAGCGGAAGATCGACTTGGCCGTCACCAGCAGCGCCACCGCCTCCAGCCGCCCCACCAGCACCATCACCAGCGCCAGCAGGCGTTCGAGCCGTCCGATCCAGAGGCCCGCGCGGCTCAGGCCTTCCCCGGCGCCCAGCTCGCCACGCCAGCGCGCGGTGGCCTGCTCCAGCAGCACGCCCGCGAAGGACCAGTTGACGAGCACCGCCACCAGCAGCAGCCAGACGTCCCCCGGCAGCCAGGGCCAGGCCTTGGGGGCGCCCGGAGCCAGCAGCAGCGCCGCGCCAAGCTGGTGGACGAGATGGAGCGCCTGATCCGCCAGGAAGACCGCCGCGCCGTCCCGGCGGGGTTTCAGCGCGTCGATGAGCGCGTGTCCAACGCCCAGGTAGAGCAGCAGCCACCACGCGTCCCAGCGCGCGAGGAACGCGTAGCCCAGGAGCGCCGCCACCCCCGCGTGAGGAAGCAGCACGGGCGAGAGCCGGCGCGCGCGCTTGCGGGCGGCCCAGCGGCTCGGCTGCAGGGGGAAGTCCGCCAGGAGGTGCGCGGCCAGCAGGGGCAGCAGCAGGTCGAGGCGGGCGAGGAACCCGCGGGCGAGATCGAGCAGCCAGGGCTGGTTCACAGGTCCCCCTCCTCGAAGAGCTGTCCGTCCAGTCCCGCGGCGACCTGCGTGTGGACGCGCTCGCGCAGGCGCTGCAGGGCGTCCCAGCCGGCGGCGCGCAGACGTTGCGAGACGGCCGGCTGCGTGACCCCCAGCGCCGCCGCCTGCTCGGCCTGGGTCTGGCCGGAGAGCGCCCCGAGCACCGCCGCCCGCTGTTCGGGGGTCCAGCGGCGGCGGAGGGCGTCCAGGAGCGCCAGCTCCACGGCCAGCTCGGCGTCGAGGCTGGGCCAGGGGCTGCGCAGGGCCAGCCGACGTCCCCCGGCGGCCCCCTCCAGGCCGCTCAGCGCGCCGGCCGCCTGCACGAACGCCCGGCCGCTCCAGCGGCCGATGGGCTCGCCGGGGGGCGCCGTGGCCTCCCCCAGTCCCAGTCCCAGGCGAAGCTCGCGGGACGGGCCATCGGCGAAGTCCGGGTCCTCCATGCGAAGCTGCAGCTGCAGGGCGGCGTCCAGGCAGCGGGCGGGCTCGGCGAGCGCGGCCTGGAAGGCGTCGCCGCGGAAGATCTGCTGGGCCAGCGGCGACAAGCTGCCCATCGCCCGGTCCAGGCGGTCGAGCATGGCGGCGCGCTGGTCCTCCGGGACCCGCGACGAGGCGACGATGTCTCCAGTGAGCACGGCGATCATGGCGACCTCCTCACACTGGAGCTTATCTAGCAATACATAAGCCTGTCAACTTATTCACAGGAAAATAAGCCCAGGGGCTAACCTTCGAGCCCAGCCTGATACTCCTGGAAGCTCTGGGTCTTGTAGGCCGCGCTGGAAATGTAGTCGAGGACGAGGGCGAAGCGGTCGGGGGGCACGAAGCCCGGCAGCGGGGCGATCTTCTCGCCCTTGCTGTCCACGAACCAGGTGGTGGGGTAGCTGTTCACCTGGAAGCTACGGGCCAGATCGACACCGGTCGGCGCGCCCTCACCCCCCTGCACCTCCGGACTCTCGGCGTTCACCTTGACGGCGATGAAGCCTTCCGCCAGCCGGCGCTGGATCGTCGCGTCGCTGTAGGTATCCTTGTCCATCACCTTGCACCAGTGGCACCAGGTGGTCCAGAAGTCCACCACCATGGGCTTGCCCTCGGCGGCCGCGCGGGCCTGCCCCTCGGCGAAGCTCATCCACACGACGCCCTCGGCAGGAATCTCCGTGGCGGTGAGAACGCTGTCGGGGGCGGAGGCGGCGGCGGTTTCCGTCTCGCTCTCGCCCTTGCCCCCGCAGGACAGGGCGCCGAGAGACAGGATCGCGATCAGGGCGAGCGGGAAGAGACGGCGCATGGCGGGCCTCCGGTCCGAGGGTGGGTAGACTGGGTTGAGAGTAGGAGATGGGTCGGGGATCCGCCAGCCGTTTCCTTGTGCCGCCGAGAATGTACCTGTACGCCGCCCGCCCAAGACCTGGGGGTGTGACCATCGTTGTCACCCAACATTCCGTGGGCCCGAGGACGAAACCGCGTCCGGCAGCGCGCAG
Source organism: Candidatus Latescibacterota bacterium (assembly GCA_020633725.1). NCBI lineage: Bacteria > Pseudomonadati > Candidatus Latescibacterota > Candidatus Latescibacterota bacterium. The sequence continues at coordinate 321,568 of JACKDC010000002.1, read as the reverse complement.
CCACATTTTCGGCGGCACAAGGTGGCTATCGCCCGCCCATGCCGGAGGCCTCGACGGACGGCAGCTCGGGCCAGACGCGCGCCTCCTTGCCGAAGGGCAGCGAGATCCAGCTTCGGGACACCGTCCGCCCGGCGAGGGCGGGCACGCTGGCCAGCACGCGGCCGTCGAGCACGGCCTGGATGCGCCCGAGGACCTGCCCCTTGTCCAGCGGCGCCTCGAGCGTGGCGTCAGCGCCCAGGCGGACGCGCACGTCGCCCCCCTTGCCGCGGGGAACGGCCACCGCCAGCGGGCGGCCCGCCAGCACGGGCACCGTGGCCTTCCAGCCGTGGTCGACGGGAAACTCGTCGCCGAAGCCCTCCCCCGCCGCCAGGGCGTGCACGAGCTCCCAGTCCCTGAAGCCGCGCTCGAGCAGGCGCGAGGCAACCCGGTTGCGCGTGCCGGCGCTGGGACTGCCGAGGACCACCGCGATGAGGCGGCGACCGTCGCGCTGGGCCGTGGCCACGATGTTGGAGTGGGCCTTGTGGTGATAGCCGGTCTTGAGGCCGTCCATGCCCTCGAACTCCTTGAGCAGGACGTTCGTGCAGGGAATCACCAGGCCCTGGCGGAAACGGGTCCAGGTGCGGCTGGTCCAGCCAAGCACGCCCGGGTGCTCGGTGACGATCACGCGCGCCAGCTGCGACAGGTCCCGCGCGGTGCTGTGGTTCTCCGGTCCGCGCTCCGGCAGGCCGGTGACGTTGACGTAGTGCGTGTGCGCCATGCCCAGCGAGGCGGCCCGCGCGTTCATCGCCTTGACGGCCTCGTCCGCCGAGCCGTAGAGGTGCACGGCCACGGCCACGGCGGCGTCGTTGGCCGAGCCCACGGCCACCGCCTCCAGGAGCTTCTCCAGGGTGGCCTGCTCGCCGTCGCCCAGGAAGATCTGGCTGCCGCCCTGCCGCTGCGCGCGGCGCGTGGCGGTGACGAGGTCGTCCGGCGTGGCGCGGCCATCCTCGATCGCCTCCTGGGCCAGGAGCAGCAGCATCAGCTTGACCACGCTGGCGGGGATCCACTCGCGGTCGATGTTGTCGGCCACGAGGATCTGCCCGCTCTCGGCCTCCATGAGCAGGGCGGACACGTACTCGCGCGCGGCGCGGGCGGGCGCGCCGACCAGGAGGGACGTCAAGAGCAGCAGGGCGGCGAGCGCCAGCGCGGCGGGACGCAGTCGTCCGGGGCTTTGCCTGAGCGATGCCAGCAAGCGTCGATCCTCCGGGTTCACGCGACACGGCCCGGGACGCGTCGCGCTCCGGGCCGGGTCACTATAGGCCAGCCCGCCGAACGGGCAAAGCGGTCTTTCCGCCGCCGACTACCAGTAGTTGGCGGTGATGTCGTCGCTCGGATCCAGCTCCTGCCAGCTCAGCTTCTCCACGTCGCCCGTGGTCGGGAAGGCCGGCGGCGGGTTGTCCATGAGCCGCGGATCGTAGGAGTAGTCCTTGCCGTAGCCCGTGACGATCTGGCCCGTGCTGCCGTTGAAGGTGCCCACCGGTCCGCGGCGGTACTGGATCAGCCCGCCGTAGATCACCAGGTTCCCGCGCGGCGAGCCGCTACTGTAGTTCTCGACGGTGAAGCTCTCGTCGAGGGCCATGATCGCGGCCATCACCGTCTCGTCGGCGGTGTCCACGTTGGCGCCGTAGGGATTGCCGTCCATGTAGACGTCACCGTCGGCCACGATGCCCAGCAGGTCCGTGCTCGTGGGATCGACGCGCGGGTCGGTGTCGTAGATGCAGTTGTCCATGATCTCGATGTCGCCGTCGCAGGCGATGGTGAGCTGGCCCTTCAGCCGGCCCTTCATCTCGACCTTGCCCGTGACGTAGCAGACGCCATTGGCCGGCAGCGGGTAGTTGACCGTGGCGCCACCGTTCAGCTTGACGGCCAGGTAGCCGAGACCGGTGCCGGGATCCACCTTCATCTCGATGGCCGCGGTGCCCACGAAGGCGAGACCGTCGGCGGCCTGGCCCTTCGCGCGCAGGAGGTCGGTGTTGGGCGGCAGGGCGATGTTCCCCGCGTTCAGCGTCAGCCCCTGCTCGAAGGTCGGGTTGTCCGACGGCGGGCCGCCGTTGTAGTAGTCCACGGAGGAGTCGCCGCTGCTGGCCTCCTCGTGGAAGATCGGATCGCCGGCGATGTGCATCTGGTCATTGGTGTGCACCGGGCCGAAGAACTCGTCGTTGCTCGTGAACCAGATGGTGCCGCCGCTGGCGGACGTCTCGATGTCCGTGAAGTAGGCGTAGCGCGAGAAGTTCTGCTGCCCCAGCCGCACCTGCATGGAGCGGCTGATGCCCGTCCCGTTCAGCGTGCCGCGGACGGTCACCGCGATGAAGCGCGTGGCCCGGCCCGAGTTGCTGTCCATGGGGTCGGCCCAGGCCGTGTAGCGGCCGTCCCCCACCGCCACGTCGCTGAACAGCACCACCGGACCGCCGCCCGCACCCGAGCCCTGGATGGGCTGCCCGAGCTGCGAGAGGAAGGCGATGGACTCCTCCATGCCGCGCTCGGTCAGGTAGAACGCCTGCTGCTGCAGGCTGCTGTTGCTGCTCAGGCGCGTCTCGGTCTGCGTCGCAAGCAGGGCCCCCATCACCAGGCCCGACAGGGCCAGGGTGACGAGCAGCGTGACCACCAGGGCGTTGCCCCGGTTGTCCGTCAGGCCGCTGCGGCGAACATCACTGGTCGCCAATGACGTGCACTTCATCGATGTTCCATCCCGCGTACTCCCAGCTGCTGTCGGACTCGAGGCGGAAGCGGATGCGCACATCCGCTCGATCCTCGGCAACCGAGGTGATGTCGAAGTCCCACTCACTCCAGGCCGTGTCGGTGATCTCCACCGAGTTGCCCCAGATCGCCACCCAGGGGCCGCCGCTGCCGCTGCCGCTGACCTCCACGATGGCGCGGTCGTAGATCGGCTGCTCCACGTTCAGCCAGCGACGGAAGCTCAGGTGGATGTTCGTCGACCCCGAGCAGTCGATGGCCGGACTCATCAGCCAGGAGTCCGCGTAGGAGCGGTAGGTGCCGTTCCAGCCGCTGGCGCCGATGTCCGTGCCGTAGACGCAGGCGCCCAGGTAGGCGTTGTCCGGGTCCGCCTCGCCGTAGGTCTGGGCGCGCGCGACGGGGTCGCCGCGCTGCCAGTCGTCCTGGGCGCCGCCGTGGGTCCAGCCCAGGTCGGTCTCGAAGCCGTCCTCGAACAGCGTCGCAGCGACGACGGCGTCGTCCGCGGCGAGCACGGGTCCGCGCACGTTGCTGTTCACCGAGTACTGCGTGCCGTCGTAGGCGCGGATCATGTAGTAGTAGCCGGTGCCGTCGATCGGGGCGTCCCCGGGACCGCTGCCGTTGTCCACGAAGGTGTAGACGTTCGTGTCGGTGGCGGTCACCTCGCCGACGATGTGCTCGTCGGCGAAGCCACCCCAGTCGGTGTTCCGGTAGACGTTGTAGGACTGCACCGTGTCGGTGCAGCTGCCGTCGTCCTGGCTGCGGATGAACTTGAGCGTGATCGAGCCGCCGTGGTCCCCAGGCGTGTCGATCGCCTGGAACAGGTAGGGCGGTCCCGGCACGCTGGCCGACGTGCAGCTGGCCATGTTCGAGTACCCGGACTCGTGGCCGTTGCTGTCGTTGTAGGCCGTGACCACGTACTCGTAGGTCGTGCCGAGCACGGGCGGGTTCGGCCCCGCGTCGTTGTCGGTGTACGAGTAGTGCGACGAGGCCGTGGCCGCCACGCGGTCCAGCTCACCCCAGAGCATCGTGAACTGCACCCGCCGCCAGATGCGGTACCACTCCACGTCGCCGCTGCCGTTGTCGTGATAGGAGCGGTCCCAGGTGAGCGCGATCGAGCCGCTGGCGTCGCAGGGCACGGTGCCGGCCGCGAGGTTCGTGGGCGGCATCAGGTCGACGTTGTTGGTGGGCACGCCCGACATGGTGTTGCTCGGGCGCTCCTCGTCGATGCTGACCGTCATCACACGGTACTCGTAGGGCTGCCCCGCCAGCAGGTTGCTGTCCACCACCGCGTAGGACGGATCGCCGGTCAGCGGGTAGTAGCCGGCGTCCAGGAAGGCGCCGTCCACGGGGCCCTTCCGCTGGAGCTTGTAGCCCATCACGGGGTTGGGCGAGCAGGTCTCGCTCTCGGAGCGCAGCCAGCTGAGGTTGAGGCGCGTGCCGTCGTCGAAGGGGACGTCCTGGACCGGCTGCAGCAGCGCGGCGCTGAGACCGTCGTTGGAGTCCACCGGCCCCAGCTCGTTCGAGTCCACCGACACGATCGTGTCGTTCACGGCGCGCACGGTGTACCAGTAGTCCTGGCCGTCCACCGGCGGCGCGCCGGCGACGTTGTTCGCCGCGTTGTCGTGGTAGGTGTAGCTCATGGAGCCGTTGGACGGCAGGTAGCCGATGAGCGTCTTGGCCAGGAAGTCGCCGCCCGAGGGGCCGCGGAAGACCCGGTAGCCGCTGACCGTGCCCGAGCCCTCGTCCGGACTCTGATTGAAGACCAGGGTGATCTCCTCGCCCGAGTCGCAGGGCGTGTCGTAGGCCTGCACCAGCACCGGCGGCGCCGAACCGTTGGGCGTGCTCGACACCGGCCCGACCTCGTAGGACATCGGGCTCTCCTGCGGCGCGCAGTCCCAGGCGCTGACGCGGTAGTAGTACTCCACGCCGTCCACCGGCACGTTGTCGTCGTCGGGCGTGTGCAGGTCGTTCGCGTAGACGTAGCTGCTCAGCCCCGCGGCCGGCACCGACGCGATCGCGCCGCCGTAGGTGCCGCCCGCCTGGCGCCGGTAGATGAAGTAGTGGGTCACGTCCTCTTCGCCGGCGTACTCGTCCACCGAGGCGTTGAAGTGGACGTCGATGCTCGAGCCGGCGTCGTTGGGCGTGTCCGCCACCCAGATGCCGCCCGGGCGCGTGGGCGGATCGCCGCAGGCCGACAGGTCCGCGGGGTTCACGCCGAGGTTGCGCGGGCGGATGCGGGTGCCCGTCTCGCGCTCGACGTAGCGGAAGGGCTCGTCGGAGGTGCCGTGCTCGTGGGGCATGGCCGCCACGGGGCTGGCCGAGTAGGTGGCCAGGTTCACGTCCACGTAGAGGATGTTCTCCAGCTCGCCCACGCTGACCGGATCGAGGTCGGCGATCTCGGTCTGGCTGAGTTCGCCGTCGCCGTCGCCGTCGCCCCAGAGGCTCAGGTTGCCGCCCGCGAACTGGCCCCAGTAGCGGAAGAGCGGCGGGGGCAGCGTGCCGTCCGGGTAGGCCGTGGGCCCGCGGATGCCGAAGGCCAGCTGCTCGGTGCGCAGGCCGTTCACGCCGCGGTAGAGCGCGTAGTCGGCCGGGCACTGGCTGTCGTCGTAGAGGTCGTCGTCGTCGATCAGGCCGTCGAAGTTGGAGTCCAGGCCCAGCACGATCGTCTCCGCGCCGCCGCTGTAGCGCGGCAGCCCGCCCAGGTTCTCGCCGGGGTAGTCGCCGGGGCTGTAGGCCGCGCCGCTGGAGAGCTTGATCTGCATGCCGGCGTCCATGGCGGGGTCGCCGCCCACGCCCGTGGAGATGTCGCCGTTGAAGGCCAGCTGCCAGGGCCCCGCGTCCACCATGCGCGGCTGGTCGTCGAACTGGTCGACGCCGAAGCCCGCCATGCGGACGTCCCGCCCGAGCCGGTCGATGGCCACGCGCAGGTTCTGCTGCGCGTTCATCTCGTTGCGCCGGGCCTCGGCGGACCGCTGCTCACCCACCAGCACCTGGAAGGCCACGACGATCACGATGCTCGCCACCAGCGTACCGATGACGAGCTCCACCAGGGTGAAGCCGGAACGGCTGCGGGCGGCATACTGCTGTCTGCGGCTGTCGGTCATAGCTGGATGTCCTGGTAGCGAGCGACGACGGTGTTGAGGCTCACGTTTCGCGCTCCCGCGGCGGTCTGCCACTGGACCCGCACCGTGATCTCCTTGAGGACGCTCTGGTTGATGGCATTGAGTGAGTCGACGATGGCCACGTTGCGCTGGAACTGCTCGTACTTGGGGTCGCCCCCGTTGACGGCGCCGTAGGCCTCGCTGGGGAAGTTGGCCGACGTGATGTCGGCGTAGCGCACCGAGTTCACCATCTCCTCGATGCGGTCGCGCGCGCACTGCGTGGCCAGCTCGTGGTTGCTCGCGTTGACCTGGGAGCGCACGACTCCGAAGTAGGACTGGGACAGCGCGAGCATGCCGATGGCGAAGATCGTCATGGCGACCACAGCTTCGAGGATGCTGTACCCCTGTCGGTTCATGTCCGTCTCCTTGCCTAGTGCTGCGCGCGTTCCACGCGGACTTCGCCGGTGGTCGAGGTGAGTTCGACCAGGTAGTCGCGGCCCGGCTCCTGGTCGAGGAAGTCCTCCAGCGGCATCACCGAGATCCAGCCGCTGGCGTCGCAGGTGCCGTCCGCGCGGAAGGTGACCCGCTTGGGCGCTCCCGCGAAGCTGATGGCCGTGTCGAGGAAGACGCCGTCGCCCGTGGTCGCGCCCGGCACGTAGCCGAACACGCAGCGGGCCGGCAGGGACACCGGCGTGAAGACGCGCTCCTCGTCGTCCACCACGCCGTTGTTCTTGTTGGCCGGATCGAAGTCCGGGTCGTCGGGCGTGCCCGTGCCGCCGCCGTTGTCCACGTGCACCGTGTAGGTGCCGGCGCCGTCGCGGTTGAAGTAGACGACCACGTCGCTGTAGCTGCTCAACGCCTGCGAGCGCGCGAGCCGCAGCCTGCCGCTGAGCGACTCGGCATTCTGCCGGCTCTCCATGCTGTCCATGCTGTGATAGACCGACGGCACGGCGATGGAGAGCAGAATGCCGAAGACGGCCACCGCCGCCATCAGCTCAACCAGGGTGAATCCGGCCCGCGAGACGCTGGTCTCGCTCCGCAGGGCGCGCGCGGTGATCCGTGGGGCGACCGCCATGTCCCTCGTCCTTTCTCGTCCTTGCTCATGCTGCCCGGATGGTCCACTGCCATCCCCGCGCCCAATGTGCAGAAAACGGACCATGCGCCGGGTGCTTCCGCGAAGGGCGAGAAAGGGCCGGAAGGGCGGGCCCTGTTCGCAATCTGCCAATCGTTTCAGTATTGTTATTGAAGGCCGGGCGCGGCCTAGCGCGATCCGCCCGGCGCAGGCAGGTCTCTCAGGCCGTGGGAGGCCTGGCGATAGCTTCGCGGACAGGGACCGTCCCGGAAGGGGCAGTCCTGGCAGGGTGGATCCTGGGCGCGGGGGACGCGGTCCAGGGGCACGCCGTCCGGCCCGTCCGCTTCCAGGCGCGTCAGATCGAGGGCCAGCGTGGCGAGATTGCGCGCGCGATTGCGCGCCCACTCCAGGTCGAAGGGCTCGAGCTTGACCTGCCGGAAGCCCCCGTCCTCTCCCGCGCGCAGGAAGACCACCAGCGCCTGATCCACCGGACGCCCCGCGGCCTCGAGCGCCAGCGCGTAGAGCAGCACCTGGAAGCTGTGATGTCCCAGACGCCGCAACAGGCGCTCCCGTCCCTGCACGCGGTCGCTCTTCCAGTCGATCAGGACGCTCTGGTCCCGCCAGCGGAAGACGAGGTCCGTCTGCCCCGTGAGCAGCACGCCCTCCATGGCGTGGACGAAAGGCTCTTCGCGACGCAGCTCCTCCGCCTGGGCCAGACGCTCGAGCCACGGCTGCTTGCCCGCGAAGAACTCCGCGAGCAACGCGCGGGCCTCCTCGCGCAAGGTTGCCGGCAGCCCCGGCGGACAGGCGGCGGACCAGGCCTCGGCGAAGGGACGGCGGAAGTCCCAGCGCTCGAGCAGCGCGTGGAGCGCGCTGCCCAGCGCGACGCCCCCGACGCCCTCGCTCTCCAGACGTTCCCGCTGCTGCGGCACCCAGGGCTCGCTCTCCGGCCGGAACAGCCGGCCCAGCCGCAGCCTGCGCTCGAACAGCCAGCGCAGCGGACAGCTGCCGAGGAGCGTCAGACCCGTGACGGGCAGCTCGAGCGGCGACTCGCCGGCGGGCAGGGCCGCGGCGAGCGTCGACCAGTTCGCGCCCGGCGCGTCCCCGGACCCGGCGCCGGGTGCGACGCCAGGCGTGACGGCGCCGAGACGCGGCCCCGGCAGGGTGTCGCCCTCTCCCGCCAGCGCGAGACGGACCCGCCCCCGCAGGTCGTCGCTCCCGGCCAGCGCCTCGCGAATCAGCTCCAGGAAGTCTCGCTCGGGCTTCGCGGGCTGCGACAGGAACGCCTCGGGCCAGTTCGCGGCGAGCTCCGCATCGACGCCACCCGCCAGTATCAGATGGTCCTCGGCGCGCGTCATGGCCACGTAGAGCAGGCGCAGGTTCTCGGCGATCTCGCGACGCTTCCGCTCGCGCACGATCCAGCGGCGCGCGGCGTCCTCGCGGCCGTCGTCCTTCGGCCGGCCTGGGTCCTTGAGGCGCAGGCCCAGCAGCGCCGCGGGCCCGTCCGCCAGCGCTTCGTGCAGGCTGCAGAGATCGCCGTTCTTCTGGCCGGGACGCAGCTCGCGGTCCAGGTCGAAGAGCGCCACCAGGGGGAACTCCAGCCCCTTGGCGCCGTGGATGGTCATCACCCGCAGCAGGCTGCCGCCCTCCTCCGGCACCCAGGCCTCCTGCTGGCGGGTGGCGTGCACGCGGAAGCGGCTCATGCCGTCGACGAACTCGCGCAGCGTGAGCCGCCGCCCGCTCTCCATGTCGCCGAGGATCTCCGCCAGCTGGCGCAGGTTGCGCAGCGCGCGCAGGCCCTGCGGCGCGAGCGCCGCGCGCAGGTCGTAGTCGGTGGCCTCCACCAGCGCCGGCAGCAGCTCGGCCAGGGGCAGGCGATGGAGACGTCCCCCGAAGCGCGCGCGCAGGGAGAGGAAGCGCGCCGCCGAGGCGCGTCCGTGGTCGCTGAGCCCCAGCTCCCCCGCCGCCGCGCGCTCGAGGCGGGCCAGCAGCTCGCCGCGGTCGCGGTCGGGCAGCGGGCGGTCGGGATCGCGGCGCTCGGCCAGGGGCGGCAGCAGCGCGAGCAGATCGGCGCGGCGCATGCCGAGCAGGTCGCCGCGCAGGCCGCTGAGCAGCGCGAAGGGCTGGTAGGGATCGTCGAGCGCGGCCACCAGCCACTCGAGGTCGCGCAGCTCGCGGCGCATGAAGTACTCGCGGCCCGCGTCGGCGGCGTAAGGCACCTCGGCGGCGGCGAGCGCGCGCAGCAGCGGCCGCGCGCTGGCCCCGCTGCGCAGGAGAATGGCCATGTCGCCCCAGTCGATCGGCCGACGCCGATCGCCGCGCCCCACCTCGAGCCCGCCGTCGCGCGCCTCGCGCAGCGTCGCCACCAGCGCCTCGGCCGCGCCGAGACGGCTCTCGGCCTTCCGCTCGCCCGGCCCCCGAGGCGCGATCTGGACCAGCACGCGCGGCCCCTCCGCGGCCCGCTCCGGCTCGAGCGAGTCCAGCGGCGCGAAGTCGTCCCCGGTGAAGACGCCGTTCAGCGCCGCGAGCAGCGCCGGATGGCTGCGGTGGTTCAGTCGCAGGCTGTGCGCCTCGTTGCGCGCACCCATGCGCCGGCGCTCGCCGCGAAAGATCTCCACGTCCGCGTTGCGGAAGCCGTAGATGCTCTGCCGCGCGTCGCCCACCAGGAAGAGCGAGCAGCGGGAGGCGGGCGTGTCCTCCGGCACCAGCAGCCGCAGCAGCTCCATCTGGAGGCGGTTGGTGTCCTGGAGTTCGTCCACGAGGACGTGGCTGTAGAGCTCGCGCAGACGCCGCCGCACGCCCTCGTTCTCGCGCAGCAGGCGCAGGGTCTCGAGCTGCAGATCCTCGAAGTCGAGCCACGCGCGGGCACGCATGCGCGCGCGCAGGCGCTGGTCGAGGCGGGCCGCCACGCGGAAGGCGGCCGCGCGCAGCGCCTGGAACTCCGCGGCCTCCGGCGCGCCGGGGGCGGAGATGCGCCAGGCGTCGGCGAGGGCGGTGGCATCGTCGGCGGCGCGCTTGAATCCGTCGAAGGACGTGGCGAGGGGGCCGCCGGCGGCCTCGTCGAGGTCCTTGCCCTTGCAGCGCAGTCCACCGAGCGACGCCTTGAGCGCCGCGGGAAGCTCGGGCCAGGGGGCGTCGAGGGGGCGTGTGGCCAGCAGCGCGCGGGCGGCGGCCAGCTTCTCACGGCCCGCGGGCTGGGGATGGACGCCGCCGGGGAGCAGGGCGGTGAAGTCGTCGAGCCACCGGGCCAGCGCGGCCTGATCGGCCACCAGGGCGGTCGCCAGCAGCGCGTGGAGCGCGGCGTCCTGCGCGGCGGCGAGGGCGGCGGCGGCGGACTCGTCGAGCGCGAGGCCGAGACTGCGGCGCAGCCCGCGCAGCGCCTCGAGGCCGTCCTCGAGGTCCTTCAGCTCGAAGCGCGCCGTGAGCTGGGCGAGGTCGGCGTCGTTCTCGGCGAGGAGACCGTCCATGACCTCCTCGCGCAGGCGCGCCTGCTCCATCTCGGCGGGCACGCTGAAGCGCGGATCGAGGCCGGCCTCCACGGCGTGCTCGCGCAGCACGCGGCTGCAGAAGCCGTGGATCGTGGAGATGGGCGCGGTCTCCAGCTCGCGTCCCAGGGCGCGCAGCGCGTCGCGGGCGTCGCCCGTCGCCGCCGCTTCCTCCTCCTGCAGACGGCCGAGGATGCGCCCGCGCATCTCCAGCGCCGCCTTGTCCGTGAAGGTCACGGCGAGGATGCGCGCGGGCAGGCGCGGGTCCCAGCCGGCGTCGGCGAGGATGCGCAGATAGCGCTCCACGAGCACGCGCGTCTTGCCCGAGCCGGCGCCCGCAGCCAGCAGGCAGTGCTCGTCGTGGCGCTCGACCGGATGCCGCTGCTCGTCGGCCAGGCGGAGCTCACTCATGGTCGTCCTCCGCGGCGCCCGCGCCCTCGTCCTCTGGCCAGCGGCAGATGGGCCGGATCGCGCAGCGCTCGCAGGTGTCGATGCCCTCGCGCGGCGCGGGCTCGAGCCGGCCGCCGCGAATCTCGGCGACGACCGCGCGCAGCCGCTCGGCCACGCCGTCCAGCCAGGCCTGCCACGCGTCGAGATCGAGCCAGGCGGCGCCGTGGTTGCCACGCACGGCGAAGGGCTCGAGCGTGGCCGCCAGGTCGTCGCGGAAGTAGCCACGCAGGGGCTTCTCGCCCCGCAGGTTCGCGTAGGCCGCGCCGGCCACCGTCGCCTCGCGGCCCCTGGCGATGGCGTAGAGCGCGAGCTGGAAGAGCGTGGCCGACTCGCTGCCCGGAGCTTCGATCACCTTTTCACCGCGCTTGTAATCAAGGACGAACTCGCGGCCGTCCGCGTCCACGTCCACGCGGTCCACGATGCCGCTCAGGGTGACGCCCCCCGACGGCGCGTCGAGAGGCAGCGCGAAGCGGGACTCCAGGCTCCCGGGGCGCGGCGCGAAGCCGCTGGCGGCGAGGCGGTCGCCGTCGCGGCGCAGGAAGCCCTCGAGCAGGGCCAGGCGCCGCAGGTCCCCGGCGCGGAAGCGCGGCGAGCGGAGGCCGGGGAGGTCGTCGTCGGCGAGTTCCTCCAGGGCCGCCGCGTAGTGCTCGGCGAGAGTGCTGTCGTCGGTGGGATCGCGGTAGACGCGCTCGAGCACCGCGTGCAGCAGGCGGCCCTCCTCGCGCACGCCGGGCTCGAAGTCCTCCTCGGCTTCCAGGCCCAGGAGGTTCACGCCGAGGAAGCGGTAGGGGCACTCGGCGAAGGCCTCCAGCCGGCTCGCGCTGAGGCGCAGGCCGCCGGCGCTCGCCGCGCCGAGATGCGACGTCAGCGCGGGCTGGCTGGCGAGGCGCGGCTCCGGTCGCCTGTCCCGTGCCGCGACCAGCCGCGCGGACTCCCCCGCCGCCGCGAGCCAGGCCTCCGCCTGCGCCGCCAGCGCCGTGGCCTCGCGACGCGCCTCGGCCAGCAGGCGGTCCCTGAGCAGCGCCCGCAGGCTGACGGGATCGCGCAGCTTCTCGGCGGTGGCCAGCGCCGGCAGGCGGACGGGCGCGGGCCAGTCCGTCGAGAGTCGCTTCAGCTCGGCGAGGAACAGGCTGGGAGCCAGGGGGCGGCCGGTCGCGTCGCGCTCCGCGTGGCTCAGCCAGAGCGTGCGCGACGGTCGCGTCGCCGCCACGTAGAACAGGTAGCGCTCGCGGGCCTGGCGCTGCGCGCGGTCCGGCAGGGCGGGGCCGAGGGCGCGGCGTTCTGCGTCGCGCAGCAGCGGATCCTCGCGGGCCGGCGGCGGGAAGGCGCCCTCGTTGAGCCCGCAGACGAAGACCGTCTCCAGCTCGGGCAGCCGCAGCGCGAAGGGGTTGCCGAGCAGCACGCCGCCGGTCTCGCCGCCCAGCGTTTCGCGGGGTTCGTCCAGCTCGGCCTCGCGGCGCAGCAGCTCGCTCCAGGCGGCCGGGCCGCGCAGGCCGGGGAGCGCGGCGGCCAGCTCGGCGCCCAGCGCGCCGAGACGTTCCAGCGCCCGCGCGTCCGCGGCGAGATCTCCCAGTTCCGCCCCGCCCCCGGGGGCGAGCAGCGCCGCTTCGAGCCGGCGGCCGAGGGGACCGGCGAGCAGGGCCAGCAGCGGGTGCAGGGTCCGGTCGACGAAGGCGCGGCCGTCCTGCGGGACGTCCTCCACCTGCAGTCGCCAGTCGAGCCAGGCCCAGTCGTGATCCGGCTCGCGCTCCCGCGCGTCGCCGAGCAGCGCTTCCCAGGTCCCCGTCGCCGGCAGGCCGCGGCCGCGGCCGAGCGCGGCGAGTTCGGCGAGCAGGGCGTCGTCCGTGTCGACGAAGCCCCGCAGCCGCTGCGGCAGGTCGCGCACGCTCGCGCCCGCGGCCCAGTCGAGCAGCGTCAGCGCGAGGTCCACCCCCGCCGCGAGGACCAGCGGCCGGCGACGCTCCGCGCGGAAGGGCACGCCGGCCGCGTCCATCAGCTCCGCCAGCAGGTCGCCGTAGCGCTCCTGGCGATAGAGCACGGCGATGGAGGCCGGCGGCGTGCCCGCCGCCAGCAGGCGACGGACCTCGCGCAGCACACCCTCGGCCTCGTCCCGCGGCGTGCCGCCGATCAGCAGCCGCAGCGACTCGCCCCCGGGGGCGGCCGGCGCGTCGTCGCGAAAGAGGCCCGCGGCCGCGGCGCCGAGCAGGGGCGCGGCGCTGCGCCGGGAAGCGCCGAGGGGAGTGAGCGCGCAGCCGGCGTCGAGGAAGTGGCGGGCCAGCGCGTGCAGGCCCTCGAAGGGCGGCGCGGGGCCGCGCTCGAGGTCGGCGGGGTCGAGGCAGAGCGAGACGGCGGCGGCGGGCACGCCGGCGAGCAGTGCGTCCACCAGGGCCAGCTCGAGCGGGCCGAGATGGCTGAAGCCGTCGAGCACGAGGAGCTGGGCCCCGCCGGCCGCGCGCGCGGGGTCCGCGGCGGCGAGCGCCGCCGCGCGGAGCAGCACGGAGGGTGGATCGAGGAGCTTGGGGTCGTCGCGCCCGCTCAGGAAGTCCCGGTAGAGCGTCTGCAGACTGTCGAGCCGGCCCGCGTCGGCGGCGCTGGGCGCCGCGGCGATCAGGGGGGGGAAGGCCGTCGGCGGGATGTTCGCCCCCTCCAGCTCGGCGAGCAGCGCGTCCAGCGCGGCCACGAAGCCGGGGGTGCGCGCGCTGGCCTCCAGCGGCCCCAGGCGTCCGCGCCGCGTCTCGACGAGCGCGCGAAGCTGCTGATGGCGGCGCACCGGGGAGCGCTCGGCCCAGCCGGGGAGCCAGTCGTCGAGGAGGCGGCGCGCGAGCAGCCGCGGCGTGAGGATGCCGGGCAGCAGCGCGGCCACGCCGGCGGGCGGGGCGCCCGCGCCCGCGGCGCCGAGGAGCCGGCGGCGGACCAGGGCGGCCTCGTCGCGGTTGGGCACGAGATAGAGCACGCGCTCGCCGGCGTCCAGCGCGCGGCGGCAGCGTTCGAGGCAGTGACGGGTCTTGCCCGCGCCCGCGATGCCGACGACCAGTTCCCTCACCCTGCGCTCCGGGAGCCGAGGTTGACAGTCTCCGGGGCCCCGCCTAGGATGAAAGGTCAGCAATCCGCCGGCCGACCGTCCCCGAGAGGCGCCCCCGCCCATGAAGGTATACCACATCGGCACGCGCGGCATACCCACCAGCCAGGGCGGGATCGAGCGGCACATCGAGGAGATCGCCCCCCGCCTGGCGAGCCGCGCGGCGATCACCGTCTACGGGCGCAGCTACTATCTGCCCAGGATCCGCGAGTACAAGGGCGTCCGCGTGCGGCGCCTGCACACGCTGCAGACCAAGCACCTGGACACGATCTTCTACGCGCTGCTGGCGAGCCTCGACGTGCTCTTTCGCCCCCGCGGCATCGTGCACTTCCACGCGCTGGGGCCGAGCGTCTTCGCCTGGCTGCCGCGGCTCTTCGGCCACAAGACGGTGGTGACCGTGCACGGTCTCGACTGGCAGCGCGCGAAGTGGGGACGTCTCGCCCGCCGCTACCTGCAGGCCTGCGAGGGCTTCAGCGTGCGCTTCCCCAACGCGACCATCGTGGTGAGCGAGGTGCTGAAGGTCTACTACCGCGAGAAGTTCGGCCGCGAGGTGCACGCGATTCCCAACGGCATCGTGCCCCCCACACGGCGCGAGCCGGCCGCGATCCGCGAGAAGTGGGGACTGGCGGGGGACGACTACGTCTTCTTCATCGCCCGGCTCACGCCCGAGAAGGGCGCGCACCACCTGATCCGCGCCTGGCGCGAGCTCGACACCGACAAGCGGCTGGTGATCGCGGGCGACGCTCTCCACGAGGACCGCTACGTCGCCGAGCTGCACCGCCTCGCCAAGGGCGACCCCCGTGTGCTGTTCACGGGTTTCGTCGGCGGCGAGCTGCTCGAGGAGCTCTTCAGCAACGCCACGCTCTACTGCCAGCCCAGCGAGATCGAGGGGCTGTCCATCGCGCTGCTGGAGGCGATGAGCTTCGGGCGCTGCGTGCTGGCCTCGGACATCCCCGAGAACCTGGAGCTGGTGGCCGACGTTGGCTTCCGCTTCCGCAGCCAGGACGTGGACGACCTCCGCGCCCAGCTCGCCGCCCTGCTCGCGGACCCCGAGCGCACGCGCGCCGCCGGCGAGGCCGGCCGCGAGCACGCGGTGCGCCACTACAACTGGGACCAGGTGGCCGAGCGCACCTGGGACGTCTATCGCAGTCTCGTGGGTCCCGGCGGCTAGAGTCTAGTGGCCGTGCCCGGCGCAGGCGTCGTCGGCGGCGAGACGCTGTGCCGCGCCGCTCCGAAACGCCTGCAGCATGCCCGCCACGTCGTCGCCCTCGGCCGTGAACACCTCGATGCCCGCCGCGCTCAGCATCTCCAGCGCGCGCCGGCCCATGCCGTGACAGAGCACCGCGTCCACCGCGGCGCCCGCGATCGCGCCCGCGGGATCGCAGTGCCCGTGCCGATGCTCGGCGCGCCGGTTGTCGAGGGTGCTGAACGCGCCGCTCTCCGTGTCCACGAGGACGAAGCAGGGCGCGCTGCCGAAATGCCCGTGGGCGCGGGCGTCGAGGCCGCGAGCGTCCGCGGCAGGGATGCAGAGGCGCATCGGATCCTCCTTGCTACAGCCGCTGGAAGCGCGCCGCCGGCGCCTGGCAGATCGGGCAGCGGTCGGGGGCGGCGTCCATCTCGATGTGTCCGCAGACCGGGCACAGGTAAAAGCGCGTCTCGGCCAGGTCGTCGCCGTTCTTCACGGCGCGCAGCGCCAGCGCGTAGAGCTTGGCGTGGACGGCCTCGGCCTTGACCGCGTAGCCGAACATGCGCTTGGCGCGGTGGCCTTCCATCTCGGCCTGCTCCAGCATGGGCGGGTACATCTCACGATACTCGTGAGTCTCGCCGCCGATGGCCTCCTCGAGGTTCTCGGCCGTGTTGCCGAGCCCGTCGAGGGCCTGCAGGTGGCCGGTCGCGTGCAGGCGCTCGGCCTCGGCCGTCACGCGGAAGAGCCGCGCCACGTTGGCGTAGCCCTCCTTCTCGGCCTGGGCCGCAAAGGCCATGTACTTCTGGTAGGCCTGGCTCTCGCCGGCGAAGGCTTCCTTGAGATTCTCGGTGGTGCTGGGCATCGCGCCTCCTTGGCCCGGGGAAGTCGCCCCCGGGGGCGTGTTTTCGGAGTGCAATGTCGGTATTCGGAGGGGCTTCGGCAAGGGCGGGCGACGCCTCTAGGTCTGATCGATCGGCGAGATGAGGAAGCGCCCCGAGTCGATGCCGAGCCAGCGGCGGGCGGCCTCGATCGGGAGCCCCTCGCGCAGCGGCCTGAGCATGAAGGTATTCCAGTCGCGCCGCGGCGGCGGGAACCCCGCCCCGATCAGCGCCTCCGCGACGGCGGGTTCGTCCACCCGCAGCTCGATTCGCTCCGCCGCGCCGGCCGCCGACAGCGCCGCGATGGCCGCCGGAGCATCGGCGCGCTCCTCCAGCAGGAGCATGCGCACGCGCAGCAGGCCGCCGCCCCCGCTGGTCGTGGCGTAGCCGACCGGCTCGGCGCCCCGGTGGAGGAGCCAGAGCGCGCCGACGTCGATCTCGCCGGCGGCCGCGGAGAGCGCGAAGAAACCCGGGTGCCGTCTCGCGAAGCCCAGCCGCCCGCGAGCCGCGCGATCGAAGACGGCGTCGCAGTCGCCGAGCGAGGCCTCCGTGGCGCGCAGAGCGCGCAGGAAGCCGTTCGGGGGGAGCTGCTCCCGCCGGACCAGGGTCGAGAGGGAGTCGACGGCGTCCTCGTAGCCGGCCCGCAGGTAGAGCCGATGCGCTACCCGGTAGCGTGTCGTGCCGAGCGTGGAGACGGTCAGCCCCGCATCGCGCATGCGCGCGTGGGCGGCATCCATGAGGCGCGCGGCGATCCCGCGGCGCTGGAAGGCCGGATGCGTGCAGACGGCGCAGATGCCGCCGACCTCGCCGGGGCCGTCGGTCGCGACCACGGGCAGACGGTAGAGCAGGACCTGCCCCACCACGATGCCGTCTGCCTCCAGGTAGACCCCGAGGCCCTCCATCACCCGCGGGTCGTCCCGCCGCAGTCGAGCCGCGAGCTCCGGCGTAAGTGGATAGCCGAGACAGAGTAGGTTGAGATGGAGGACGCCGAGCGGATCCACCTGATCGTAGGTCAGAAGCTTCATGGCGACTCCCCCCGCTGGATCGAGCGCAGGGCGGCGACGCGCGGGACGTCCTTCTCCCGTCGCGGCACGGTCATCTTCGCGAGCAGATCGGCGATGCTCGCCACGGGCACGTCGACGCCCTCCACCGACAGCGTCACGGCGCGCGCCGCGAGTTCCGCATAGCCGCCGGCCAGCGTCGGCACCAGGTCGAGATCGCCCAGCCGTGTGCGCAGCTTGTGGTCGAAGCTGGCGACGTCCTCCGGATCCGGCGCCCACGCGTCGATCTCCGCCTGGCTGGTGGGGCGCGCCTCCCACTTCTTCTCGCCGTTCGGCAGTTCGACCCAGTCGCCGAAGGGTCCCGCCGGCCGGCCGCCAACCGCCTCGATGGCCGTGGCCACCCGCCGCAAGTTTTCGCGCGAGGGGTCGGGGACGACGTCGAGGTCGCCGGGTTCCAGAGCGACCCCGTGCGCGCGTACCGCCGCAGAGCCCGCCAGCACGAAGCGCACGTCGTGCGCCCGCAGCAGACGCAGCAGCTCGCTCACGCGGGGCGCCGCGGCGGGGTGCAGGGGTCCGTCGCCTGCGGCCACCACCTACTCCTCGCCGATCGGATCGATGGCGGCCGTCTCCACCATCAGGATGACCACCTTCTCCGGCGCGCGCGTGCGGTGCAGCACGCCCCGCGGCACGACGTAGCCCTGCAGCGGGCCGAGCGCCACGGTGTCGGCGTCCTCCACGTCGATCAGGAGCGTGCCCCGCAGGGTGAAGAAGAACTCGTCCTCGTCCGGGTGGCGGTGCCAGTGGTACTCGCCCTGCAGGATGCCCAGGCGCACCACGCTGTCGTTCACGCGGCAGAGCGTCTGGTTGTACCAGGGGTCGGTGCAGCTCGCCACGAGGGCCGCCACGTCGATGCGCGAAAGCGCGCCGTGGAGGACGTCCATGTGCTGCACGTAGGGCTGCTTCTGTTCGGCCATGACTACCCCCTGGGCTTGCGGCCGTCGAACTGCGGCAGGCGCTCGGCGCGTGAGGAGGCCTCGACGAGCGCGTCGAATCGCCGTTGCCGCGTCTCCTCGCGCTTGGCGCTCGCCACCCACCAGGTCGCCATCTTGCGATAGGACGCGGGCTGTTCGTCGAAGAAGCGCCACGCGACCCGCCGCCTCTTGAACGCGGCGAGGAAGGCCGCCGGCATCTCGACGGCCCCCTGCTCGTAGGAATAGATGACGGACTTCGCCTCCCGCCGCGCGGCGTAGGCCGCGTGTCCGGCAGGCTTCACGCGCCCCTCGGCGCTCAGCGCCTCCATCCGCGCGATGTTGGTGCGGCTCCACGTGCTCCCCGGCTTGCGCGGCGTGAAGCGGATCGAGTAGCTCGCCTCGTCGATGCGGCGGCGCACGCCGTCGATCCACCCGTAGCAGAGCGCCTCGTCGACGGACTCGGGCCAGGTGATGCTGGGCTTGCCCGCGTCGCGTTTCCAGAAGCCGACGAGCAGCGCGTCCGCTTTCGCATGGTTCGCGGCCAGCCAGCGGCGCCAGGCCGCCGGCGTCGCGAAGAAGGTGGGCTTGGCGCCGGTCGCGGTCACGCGCTACCCCGCGTAACCCGTGTCGTAGGGCTTGCCCAGCTTGCGCACCCGATCGAGATTCGTGCGCGCGACCTGGGCCAGGTGCAGCAGATCGTGGGCACACCAGGCGGCGAACATGTCGCCGGCGCGCATGGACCCGAACCGGGGATGGGTGTGCACGGTCTCGAGCGCCGCCGGGTCGAGGCCGCGCAGCCACAGGAGATTGCCGGCCCGCGCCAGTCGAAAGCGCCGTACCAGCTCGCCGGGGTCGCCCTCGTTGTGCTGCCGTTCGCGCACCCAGCCCTCCGGGTCGATGGGCGGCCAGTCCGCCTCCGGGGACTCCACGATGAGCCGCAGCCTCACGCTGAAGTCGGCGGCCTCCTCGTCGCAGAGGTGCCCGAGGATCTCCAGCAGGCTCCAGCGCTCGGGCGCCGGCTTCCAGCGCATGGCCTCGTCGGTGACGCCCTCGAAGGCGCCCGCGAGCAGCGCCCCGCTGCGCTCCAGTCCGTCCACCAGTTCGTGAAAGTCCATCGGCGGTCTCCCTTCCGCTGTAGCCCCGCGCTCGACGGGATCAGGATGCCCCAGTTCCCGCCAGGAAATCCAGCACCGCCGCGCGGAAGTCGTCGGGGTTGTCGCCGTGCAGCATGTGCGTCGCGCCCGCGAGCCGGACGCGCCTGGCGGAGGGCAGCAGCTCGGCCAGGCGGTCCATCACCTGACCGAAGAGGGGAATGCTCCGCTCCCCCTCCAGCAGCAGCACGGGCAGCCTGAGCTGCCGCAGCTGCTCGCAGTCCAGGGCGGCGAAGCCCGAGCCAGTGAGCTCCGCCTTCACGTTGCTCAGATTGTCCTGGATCTGGCCGCGGCGCCCGGGATTCATGCGATCGTAGCCGACGGGGCCGAAGACAGCCCGCCCGAACAGCCGCACGGCGTGCTGATCGTCCCCGCGCCGGAAGGCCTTCACGGCCGGCGCGACGCCGCCCAGCCCGAACTTCAGCAGGGCCGTCGCGGCGCGTGGCCGCGTCACGAGCAGGCGCAGCAGTTCGGGCGGACGCGGGGGACTGCTCGCGAAGAGCGTGATGGCCGGCGGCTCGGCCAGCACCAGCGACCGGACCAAGGCCGGCTCGCGCAAGGCCAGCAGCAGGCAGACGAAGGCGCCGTAGGAGTGGCCCACGAGGTGGGCCGGCGCGGCGTCCAGTCCCAGGATGACCTCGCGCAGATCGTCCACGTGCCGGAGCATCGCGTAGTCCTCGCCGGGACCGATCGGCGCGTTCGGCCAGTGCCAGCGGCGGCTGTAGGCGATGGCGCGATACCGGGCGCCGAAGGCGTCGAGCTGGCCTTGCCAGCTGCGGCGATCGCTGGCGGAGCCGTGGACGAAGAGCAGCGGCGTGCCCTGGCCGCGCTCGACGACGTCGAGCTGCGCTCCGCTCACGCTCACGCTGGCCATGGCGCTCCTCGCTGCCGTGGGGCCCACGTCCACCCGTCGCCCACTCCCTAGCTCCCGTTCTTGTCGTCGCTCTTGACGGAGGGCGCCGCGCCGTCGTCCTTCGCGCTCCGCAGCCCCTCCATGAAGCCGTCGAGACGATCCTGCACGGCGCGGTGCACCGTGCCCTCGGGGAAGACGCCCTCGGCATCGGCCTCGCCGGCCGGCACGCCCGTCAGGATCTCGATGCCCTGGTCGATGGACTCCACGCTCCACACGTGGAAGCGCCCGGCCTCCACCGCGTCCCGCACTTCCGGACTCAGCATGAGATGGCGACGGTTGCTGGCGGGGAGCATCACCCCCTGCTCGCCGGTCAGGCCCTTGAGCTTGCAGACGGCGAAGTAGCCCTCGATCTTCTCGTTCGCGCCGCCGATGGCCTGCACCTCGCCGTGCTGGTTCACGCTGCCCGTCACCGCGACTCCCTGGCGGATGGGCAGCCCGGACAGGCTGCTGAGCAGCGCGTAGAGCTCGGTGCTGGAGGCGCTGTCGCCGTCGACGCCGTCGTAGCTCTGCTCGAAGGCGATGCTGGCCGACAGGGCCAGCGGCCGCCCCTGGGCGTATTTCGCGCCGAGGTAACCCGACAGGATCAGCACGCCCTTCTGGTAGATCTGCCCCGCGAGCTTGGCCTCGCGCTCGATGTCCACCACGCCGGCGCGGCCCATCCAGGTCTTCACGGTGATGCGACTCGGCTTGCCGAAGCGGATGTCCCCCAGGTCGAGCACCGCGAGCCCGTTCACCTGGCCGACGCGCTCGCCCTCCAGGTCCACGAGCACGGTGCCCTCGGCGAAGAGCTGCTGGATGCGCTCCTCGATCAGGTTGGAGCGGAAGCGCTTCTCGTCCAGCGCGCGCTCCACGTGCTGCCGCGAGACGAGCTTGGCGCCCTCCTGGTGCGCGAAGTAGCTCGACTCGCGCACCAGGTCGGCGGCGTCGGCGAAGCGGGTGGACGCGTAGTCGCGGTCGTCCACCTGGCGGGCGGCGTCCTCGATCACCGCGGCCACACCGCTGCGGTCGAAGTGCAGCAGTCCCTCCGCGCGCACCCGCGTGCTGATGAAGGCGGGGTAGTCCTGACGCGCCATGTCCATGGGCATGCGGCTGTCGAAGTCCACCTTCACCTTGAAGATCTTGCGGAAGTCCTCGTCCACGTTCTGCAGCAGGCGGTAGATGCGCGCGGAGCCGATCATGAGGATCTTGAGCGTGGTGGGAATGGGCTCGGGCTTCATGCCCGCCAGCGGCACCAGGCTGTACTGCTCGCCCAGGTCCTCGATGCGCACCTGCTCGTACTTCACCACCTTCTTCAGGCTCTCCCAGACGCCGGGGCTGGTGAGCACGTCCAGCGCGTTCACCACGAGGTAGCCGCCGCGCGCCTTCAAGATGCTGCCCGCCTTGATCATCTGGAAGTTGGTGACCATGGCGCCCATGTAGCTCTTGCGCTCGATGCGGCCGAAGAGGTTGTAGTAGCTGGGGCTGGTCTCGATCACCACCGGCGCGCCTTCGGTGGCGCTGTTGTCCACCACCACGTTGATGCGGTATTTCGCGAACTTGTCGCCCTCGGGCTCGGGCTTGACGCCCATGAGCGGCAGCTGCGGGCGCTCCTCGTCCTCGCCGAAGTCGCTGAGCTGCTCCACGGCGTGCTGCTGGAAGGCGTCGAGGTAGGTCAGCACCGCCGGGTGCTCGCCGTACTTGTCCTTGTAGATGTCCACGATGCTGCCCACGACGAACACGCCCACGCGGTTCTTGATCTCCTCGATCCGCTCGCGGGTCTCCTTGTTCAGCTCCTTGGCGGCCTTGAGGAAGCGCTGGACCTCGCCCTGCACCTCCTCGCGGGCCTGGTCGAGCGCCTCGCGTTCCGCCGCGCCGAGTTTCGCCACCGCCTCGGCGTCGAGCGCCTCGCCGTCCTTCACCGGCTGGAGCGTGATGCCCACCTTGGTGAACTCGATCGTGTAGCCGCGTTCGCTGGCGTAGCTCTCCAGCCCGCTCAGCAGCTCCTGCTGCCGCGCCTGGCTGGCCTGCGCCACCGCGGACACCTCGCCCTCGTACTCCTTGCTCTCGAAGGCGCGCGGCACCTCTTCGCGCAGCGTGTCCACGAGCTGGTTCACGTGGCGGCGCAGGTCCGCCCCCTTGCCCGGCGGCAGGATGAGCGCCTTGGGGACGTCCGGGTCCTCGAAGTTGTGCACGAAGCAGATGTCCTCGGGGCGCGGCGCGAACTTCACCAGCTCCTCGAGGTGGGTCTTGATCAGGGTCATCCGGCCCACGCCGCTCAGACCGCTCACGTAGATGTTGTAGCCCTGGTTCTGGATCTTGAGGCCGAACTCCAGGCTCTGTATGGCCCGCGGCTGGCCCACGATCTCCTTGAGGGCGGGGACGCTCTTGGTGCTGTCGAAGTCGAAGGCGGATTCGTCGCAGGTCCAGCGCAGCTGCTCGGCGCTGAGACGGCGGCTATCGGCGAGGCGGCTCATGCTTCCTCCAGGGTCGGGGCACCCGGGGAGTATAGCCGGCCCGCTGCGCGTCTCAAGCGCGATCGCAGTCCGGGAGATTTTGATACGACAAGCCCTTGCGCGGAATCAGAGGGGATGGCTACAATTAATGTGGTCGGGAGCGCCGCCTCCCTTTCTCAGCGGCCGGGCACTGAACTCTAATCGTGGACCCCAATCCCAGGAGTTCGCCATGAATTGCCGCCACCGCCTCGCCACCCTGACACTCGCCCTCCTGCTCGCCGCAGCCAGCGCGACCGCCACGCCGCTGGACTGCGTCGACTACGACGACTACGTCAACCTCGTCGGCGACATGACCCTCCCTTACTGGGGCGAGAGCGTCACCGTCGACGGCGACATCGCCTACGTCGGCACGACGGACCAGATGCTCGTCATGGACGTCAGCGATCCGGTCCACCCCGTCGTCCTGACCAGCTTCGGCGCCCAGGGCAGCCGCTGGGTCACCCTGGACGGCGACCTCGCCTACGTCACCTACGCGGCGGGGTCTTCCGACATCTACATGCCCCCGTCCGGGCTGCAGGTCTTCAATGTCGCCAACCCGGCAGTGCCCGTGCTCCTGGGCGAGGTTCCGATCGACATCGTGGACTTGTCGACGCTCTTGCACACGGCGCTCGTGGGCGGCCACTACCTCTTCGCGTGCTACTATCACTCGCTGAACGTCTACGACGTGGCCGACCCCAGCGCCCCGGCGCTCGTCGCGGAACTCACCGCCTTCCCCGACGCCTTCGACATCCTCGTGCAGGGCGACGTGGCCTACCTCGGCGGCGCCGGCGGCGTGCGCATACTGGACGTGACCGATCCGCTCGCCCCCGTGCTCCTGGCCACCGTGGCCATGTCGAGTTACCCCCGCGCCCTCGACCTGGTGGGCAACGTGCTCTACGCAACGGGCTACTACTGGGCGAACACGGGCTTCCTCGCAAGCGTCGACGTCTCCGTGCCGGGGGCGCCGAGCGTCCTGTCGACCTTGCCACTCAGCGGCCAGCCCTACGACATCGTCGTGCAGGCGGACCGCGCGCTGATCGCCAACGGCGGCGTCGCGGTGATCGACGTCTCCGATCCGGCGGCGATGGTCGACCTGGGCACGGTCGGCCTTTCGCAGCGGTCGCGCGGCATCGGGCTCCACGGAGAGCACGCCCTCGTGAGCGCCTACAACAGCGCTTACAACGCCACGAGCTCCACGCTTTCGACGATCTTCGCCGCCCCCACGTTCGTGCCCATGGAGAGCCACGATTTCGACACGGCCGCCGACAAGATCGTGATCGAGGGACGCACGGCTTACCTCGCGGCCGGCCCGGACGATCTGGTCATCGCCGATCTCAGCGACAGCGCGACCCCGGTGACGCTCTCCCGGACGGCGCTTCCCGGCGAGGCGCGCGATCTGGTGCTGCAGGGCGATCTGGCCTACATCGCCGCCTTTGATGGAGGACTCCAGATCGCCAACGTGGCGGATCCGGCCAGCCCCTGGCTGGTGGGCGGCCTCGTCCTTCCCGACGAAGCCATCGCCATCGCACTCGGCGATGGAGTCGCCTTCCTCTCGCTCCAGAACGGCCCCGTCGTCTCGGTGGACACGAGCGATCCGACCCTGCCCGTGCTGCTCGACGCCACCGCGGTGAACCTGTGGGCGCAGGACCTCGCGCTGGCGGGCGGCATCCTCTACTGCGCCGAGGGCGTGAGCCTCTGGATCGTCGATGTGAGCGACCCGAACGCGCTGCAGCCGCTCAACTACGATCCGCTCGCCGATGGCTGGCCGGGCGCTCACCGCGTGGAGGTGGTGGGCGACCTGCTGGTCCGGCTCAAATCCTGGAACTGGGACGATCTCTTCGGCGGCAGCCTGAGCGTGCTGGACATCAGCGATCCCACCACTCCGCAGTCCCTCGGCAGCGTGAGCATCGGCTATTCCGGTCACTACGACCTGGCGGTGCGGGACGGCAGCGTGTACGTCGCCTCGGGCGGCCTCACCGCCTATGACATCTCCGACCCGGCCAACCCCAGGGTCACCGGCGCCTTCGGCGGCTACCTGGCGGACGCGGTGGCGGCGGGCCCGGACCTGCTGGTCACGAGCGACCGGCACGCTTCCGCGCCCCATGCGCTGGGCATCGGACCGCTGAACTGCGGCGCGATCACCGCGGTGGAGCCGGTGGACGCCACGCCCGCGCCCGCGCTGCTCACCGCCTACCCCAACCCCTTCAACCCCAAGACGCGCGTGCGCTTCGTCCAGCCGGCCGACGGCCCCGCCCGCGTCACCGTGCACGGTGTCGACGGCCGCCTTCTGCGCACCCTGTTCGACGCCACCCTGCCCGCCGGCGAGCATCACGCCGAGTGGGACGGCCGCGACGACGCCGGCCACGCGATGAGCAGCGGGGTCTACTTCCTGCGCTTCGAGGGTGCGGGCGCCAGCGCCGGCGCGAAGCTGGTGATGCTCCGCTGAGTCGGGACGACCCACCGCTGGATACGACCGGGCCGGGGCTGCGCGCAGCCCCGGCCCACATCGCAATGGTGCTTCGCTAGTCCACCACGAAGGAGATCTTGCCGTTGATCCGGTACTCCTTGATCTCGCCCTTCTCCACCACGGCCGTCTGGCTCTCCACGTAGAAGTGCTTGATGTTCTTGACGGTCTTGCCGGCCTCTTCGACCGCGTTGCGGGCCGCGTCCTCCCAGCCCTTCTTCGACGAGGCGATGACCTCGATGACCTTGACGATGCTCATGTTCTCTCCTTCGTCGGGGTTCAGCTCTTGGGAATGCGCAGCGTCTGACCCGGGTAGATCTTGTTCGGGTCCTTGAGCATGGGCTGATTCGCCTCGAAGATCTTCATGTAGGCGCCCGCGCTGCCGAGATGCGCCTTGGCGATGGCGCCCAGCGTGTCGCCGGACTTCACCGTGTAGAACACGGCCTCGGGCTCGGGCTTCTTCACCACCAGCTGATTGTCCACCGACGCCACGCCGCTCACGTTGCCAACGGTGAGAACGACCTGCTCCATCTCCTTCTGGGACGCCACGGTGCCGCGCAGGGTCGCCACGTCCTTGTCGTTGAAGTCCACCGCGAGACCTTCGACCTCGAAGCCCATGGCCGTGACGTGGGAGCCCAGGCGCTGCGCCATCTCGGTCCGCGCCTCGGCGGCCTTGGCCTCGGTGTGGAAGATCTTCTCGCCAGCGTCCTTGACGAAATCGAAGAGACCCATGACTCGCTCCTTGGTTCGGGTCCGCGGTTCGCCGGCGGTGCACCCAGCCCGGCGTCCCGACTTGTAACACTTCGCGCGCGGGCGCGTCCAGCCGGCTAGGCCCGCCGCAGCCAGGCGCGTATCAAACCTGAGACGAGATCGCCGAGCAAGACCAGCAGCGCGCCGAGGAGGATGTAGAAGGCCATCACGTCGTACTGATTGCGCGCGCGCGCGTCAGCAATCCAGTAACCCAGCGAGACGATCCCCAGCAGGCCGAGCACCGTGGCCTCGCGAATGCAGGTCTCCCAGCGGTAGAAGAAGTAGAGCAGCAGGCGCGACACGCTGAGCGGAAAAACCCCTGTGGTGACCAGTTGAGCGCGGGTGGCGCCCAGACCACGCAACGCGCCGAGCGGCCCGCGATCGAGGTTCTCCACCACCTCCGCGCCCAGCTTGCCCAGGATGCCCGCGTTGTGCAGACCCAGGGCCAGCACCGCCGGCCAGGCGCTCGGCCCCAGCAGCGCGAGAAAGAGAAAGGCCCAGACGTATTCCGGGATCGCGCGACAGAAGATGAGCGCGAGACGTGCGACACCGCGCAGCGTCGCCCAGGCCGCGCGGGCGCCGCGCCCGGGAGCGTGCGCGGCGGGGAGGAAGGGCGCGGGCGTCGCCAGGTTGCGGGCGGCGGGCAGCCCGAGCAGCGTGCCCAGCAGGGCGGCCAGCGCGATGGCCGCCACGGCCATCGCCAGCGTGATCCCCGCCGCGGCGAGCCCGCGACTGCCGAGCAGATCGAGCGCCCAGCGCAGGGCGACGCCGCTGTCCCAGTCGGTCTCCTGCAGTGGATAGGGCCGCAGCTCGTGCAGGAAGCGATGCAGGTTCTCGACGCGCCGCGGCGCCAGGAAGCCCTGCGCGCTGAAGCCGCCGCCGATCCAGGAGCCCGCGATCAGCGCCAGCAGGGCGATCCCGCTCCAGCGCAGAAAGGGGCTGCGCTCCCGGCCGCGCCACAGCGCGCGCACCCTTGCCTCGCGCGCGCTCATGTCAGCAGCCTCCGCCTGAGCGCGCCGCTCCACAGGTCCGCCAGCGCCACGAGGACGAAGAGCGTGTAGAGGTAGGTCCAGACCTCGCCGTAGTAGAGGTTCTCGAAGGAGGCCGAGAGGTAGTAGCCCAGCGTGGGGAAGCCGAAGAAGCCCAGCACCGCCGACGAGCGCAGCGCGCACTCGAAGCGATAGAAGGCGTAGGCGCCGATGTCCGGCAGCGCGCGGGGCAGCAGCCCGAAGACGAAGACCTGCGGCGCGCTGGCGCCGGCCTGCCGCAGGGCGACGGCGGCGGTCGTGTCGGCCTCGTCGATCATCTCGCCGAAGACCTTGGCCAGCGTGCCGGCGTAGGGAATCGCGATGGCGATCACCGCCGCGAGGTTGCTGATCCCGAAGGCCGCGAGGAAGAGCACCGCCCAGAGCAGCTCGTGCACCGAGCGCATCAGCGCGATGAGCACGCGCACGCCGCCGTAGAGGACGGGAATCAGCGGCCGCAGCAGACGTCCCGCGCGGCTGGCCTCACCGCCGCGCAGCGCGTCCCACCAGGCGTTCGACGCGAGAAAGCCGAGCAGGAGCCCCGCCAGCACCGACAGCCCGATGGCCGCGGCGGCGAAGACCACCGTCGTGCGCGCGGCCGCGAGCGCCTTGAGGAGGATTGGCGGCGTGCCGGCGGGGACGTCGCCCTGGTAGTCAAGCGCGGGGCTGAGGGCGCGGCCGAGGAAGTCCCCCGCCACGCGCAGGCCGCCCTGCCCCGGGCTGAGGCCGGCGGGCGAGAGCCCGAGCGCCGCGAGGGAGGCGAGGCCGGCCATCATCAGCGCCGCGAGCACGATCAGGCGCGCGCCGTAGGCTCCCGGCGCGCCGCGCCGGATGTGGGTCTCAGCCCCCATGGGCGGAGCCGGGCGGCGCAGGCGCGTCGAGGGTGTAGAGCGCGGCGAACTGCGCTTCGGTCACCTGGTCCACGGGTGCGTCGAAGGCGAGGCGCCCCGCGCGCAGGCCCACCAGTCGCGGAAAGTGCTCGCGGGCGAGCGCGAGATTGTGGAGGCTCATCACCAGGGTGAGCCCCTCCTCCGCGCAGATGCGCGTGAGCAGTTCCACGGTGTCGCGTGCGCGGGCGGGATCCACGCTGGCCACGGGCTCGTCGGCCAGCATGGCCAGCGGCTGCTGATGCAGCGCCCTCGCGATGGCCACGCGCTGCAGCTGTCCACCCGAGAGGCGGTCGCTGCGCGCGAAGAGCTTGTCTTCAATGCCGACGCGCTCGAGCAGCGCGTGCACCGACGCCAGCTCACGCCGGGGCGGCAGCAAAAGGTGCCGCAGCGAGCCGAGGAAGCCCAGGCGTCCCAGCCGCCCGGCCAGCACGTTCTGGCTGACCCGGAGATTGGGCACCAGGCGCAGATCCTGGTGGATGAAACCGAGGCTCGCCCGCAGCTGGCGCAGCGCGCGCGGCGAGACCGTCGCGAGATCCTGTCCGGCGATGGCGAGCAGGCCGTCCGTGGGCGGCAGCGCGGCGCCGAGCAGCCGCAGCAGGCTGGTCTTGCCCGCCCCGCTGGGCCCGACGAGGCCGACGGCCTCGCCGGGAGCGATGTCCAGCGTGACGTCCTCCAGGGCAGTCTGCGCGCCGTAGCGCAGGCTCACGCCCTGGAGATGGAAGGCCAGTCCCCGCTCGCCGCCCACCGCGGCCGCTAGCGCAGCATCCCGAGCTGGACGGCGACCTCGCGGATGCCCTCGAACTCGGCGTTGCTGGCGGGGATGAGCTTCTCGCGCGGCAGGGCGGCGA
This sequence comes from Candidatus Latescibacterota bacterium, assembly GCA_020633725.1. NCBI lineage: Bacteria > Pseudomonadati > Candidatus Latescibacterota > Candidatus Latescibacterota bacterium. The sequence goes on along the minus strand of JACKDC010000002.1, from coordinate 293,100 downwards.
GGAGCGCGGGATCGCTGATGTCCGTCATCGCCTTCTGCAGCTTCATGGTGAAGCCGGCGCCGAAGGTCGCGTCGAGGCTGGGATGCGCGGTCCAGTTGTAGTCCGCGAACTGGGGCGTCTGCCAGATGACGCGCACGACGTTCGGATCCGTGGTCCCCTCCGCCACGCGGCGGTCGTAGACCTTGTAGTTCACCACGCCGGCCTGGAACTGGCCGCTGGCGACGAGCTCGCAGGTCTTGTCGTGGCTGCCGGAGAAGCTCACGGGCTTGCTGAAGAAGTCGGACGGCGCCTTGCCCGTGGCCTCGCGGATGAAGTGCTCCGGCATCAGGCGGCCCGAGGTGCTGCTCTCGGAGCCGAAGGTGAAGGCCAGATCCTCGATGCCCATGGGGAAGTCGTCGCTCTTCTCGAGGCCCGTGCTGGCGTTCGCGATGAAGTAGCTATAATAGGTGGGATCCGCCGCGCCCTGGGCGATCGCCGAGGCGCCGGGCACCGCGGCGCGGGCCTGGACTCCCGTGAGGCCCCCGAACCAGGCGAGCTGCACGTCGCCGTTCCTGAACATCTCCACCGAGGCCTGGTAGTCCCGCGCGGGGACGTAACGCACCGGCACGCCCAGCACCTGGCTGAGGTGATCGCTGAAGGGCTTGAACTTCTCGATGAGCTCGGTGCTGTTCTGGTCGGGGATCGCCGTGTAGAGCAGTTCCTTCTTCGCCGCCTCCTGCTTCTGGCCGCAGTTCGCGAGGCCGAGCGTGAGGAGAATGGGGACGAGGAGCAGCCGAAGTGAGTTCCGCATTGTGCCTCCGCGGGTGTGAGGGGATATCCCGGGAGTTTGGCGGTTTGTCGGCCGGAGCGCAAGGGGGGGCTAGCGGAGCACGGATCTGCGCCCTTGCCCCACCGGCGCGGCCGCCCTAGACTCCCTCGCCATGTCACGTCATCCACGCCATTGCCGGGCGACGGCCGTCGCCGCCCTGCTCGCCTGCCTTCTTCCCGTCGTGTCAGCGCGCGCGGCCGAGGACGTCACCGCGCGCTTCTCGATGCGCACCATGGGCACCACGGCCACGGTCACGCTGGCCGGCGCCGACTCGAGCGCCCTGGCGCCCCTCGCCGCGCGCGCGCTGCGCACCTTCGCGCGCGTGGACTCCCTCATGTCGAACTGGACGACCACCAGCGACGTCGCGCGGCTCAATCGCGCCCTCGCCGACGCGGAGCCCTACGACGCCCTCCCCGTCGGGCCGGAGACCAGCAAGGTGCTCGAGGCCGCGCTGCACATCGCCGCGGCGAGCGGCGGCGCCTTCGATCCCACGGTGGAGCCCCTGGTGCGGCTCTGGGGCTTCCTCGGCGGACGTCCCACGCGCCCTGACAGCGCGGACATCCAGGCCCTGCTCCCCCGCGTCGGGCACCGCGCGCTCGCCTGGGACGCGCCGCGCCGCGTGCTGCAGCCCGCGCGCGCGGGCCTGCAGATCGACCTCGGCGGCATCGCCAAGGGCTACGCGGTGGACTGCGTGCGCGACAGCCTGCAGAGGATGGGCGTGACGGACGCCCTGATCGACCTCTCGGGGAACATCGCGCAGCTCGGCAGCCCCCCGGGGCGCGAGCACTGGCGCCTGGGTCTGCGCGATCCCGCCAATCGCGACGCCACCCTGGGCACGCTGACCCTCACCCGGGCGGCGGTGGCCACGAGCGGCGACTACGAGCAGTTCGTGGCGGCGGACGGCCGTCGCTACGGGCACATCCTCGATCCGCGCTCGGGCTGGCCGGCGGATTCGCTGGCCTCGGTCACCGTGCTCATGGACAGCGCCATGGAGGCGGACGCCTGGGCCACGGCGCTCTGCGTCATGGGACCGACCGCCGCCAAGAAGCTCGCCGCGGCGCGGGATGACATGGACGTCATCCTGGTGGAGCGCCGCGAGGACGGCCCCGACCTGATCTGGGTCGAGGGGAGCCTGGCGGGCAGCTACAGCATGAGCTCGGGGGATGGCGCGGGCTACCGCCTGCACCGCTTCTAGCCGCGACGGGGCTTTCCCGCCCCCTGGGCGACAAACCGGCATATCCGAATCCTAAATCCCTTATCTCATCGTTCCTTCCGCTTTGGCGCACGCATTGCTGGTTTCGGCCACCGGTGAGTCCGGACGGCCCCCAGGGGTCGCGTGGATTCCCGGCACGGCCCCGGCGAGAGCCGCCCGAGGCCTGGCATCGTGCGAACTGCGGATCCGTCGGCGGAAGGAGTCGGTGTGCGAGGCAGGCTGGGCAATCCTGGCGCCTTCGGCGGCAAGGGTCGCTCCGAGCGACGCTGGCCCGCGCTGGTCCTGCTGACCCTGGTGACGGTGCCCGCCGCGGTGGGCGCCTGCCGGCCGCAGTCCACGTCACCCACGCCGCCGGGCGGTGACCCCGCCTTCGTGCTGGACCCCGTCCAGTTCGAGTCCGAGGTGCGGCCCGTGCTCGTGGCGCAGGGCTGCAACAACGCCCAGTGCCACGGTGGCGGCCCGCGGGGCAGCTTCGCCCTGTCGCCCCCCGACGCTCCCGATGCGACCTACGACTTCGACCAGGCCAGCCTGCAGGTCTGGGGCTGGGACCGCCTGAACAGCCCGCTGCTGCGCAAGCCGCTGAGCCAGGACGCCGGCGGCGTGGACCACGCCGGCGCCATCGGCGGGGCGGGCTTCGATTCCACGGACGATCCGGGCTACGTCGCCTTCCGTGACTGGATCCTCGCCGGGGAGTACCGCTAGTGCGCGCGCGGCTGTCATTCCTCCTGCTCGGCCTCGCCCTCGCGCCGGCCGCTGCGCGCGCCGAGGCTCGCGCGGACGATGGCGCGCCCCAGCGCGTCGAGTACCTGGTCCCGACGATGGCGGAGGGCCGCATGCAGCTGGCCCCCGGCGAGCGTCCCTATCGTCACCATCTCGGTTTCTCCACCGCCGCCGGCAGCCTGGGCGCGCACCGCCAGTACGCGCTGCGCCTGGCCTACTGCCCGCGGCGCTGGCTGGGCTACGAGGCGAGCGTCGCGCACAACCCGGCCTCGGCGGTGCACGCGCTCTTCCACGACTTCAGCGTCGTGCTCAGGCGGCCCTTGCCCTGGCGCCTGCAGCCCTACGTCTCGGCCGGCTACGGCATGATGATCGCCTTCCCCGGCGGCGCCCTGCTGGCCGACTCGATCACGCGCAACGCCTTCAGCGCGGGCGGAGGACTGGAGCTCTTCCTTCGCGACGACGTCGCCCTCCGCCTCGAGGCGCGGGGCCGGCGCGTCCTCGATCGCCAGGACGGCGAGACGCTCTACTACGACTACGCGGACTACAGCGCGGGCTTCGTCTTCTACCGGAGCCTGACGCCGTGAGGGACTGGGACACTCGGGAGAACCCCAAGCGCAAGGAGTGGATCATGCCTGCCACCTTCGTACGCCTGCGTTCGCTGGCCCCGCTGCTGGCGGCGCTCCCGCTGGCGGCCTCGGCGCTGCTGACGGGATGCCGGGAAAACGCGCCGGAAGACGTGATCGTCAACGATCAGAGCACGCCCGCGCTGGTCTTCGTGAAGACCACGGCCGAGGAGACGCTCAACCGGAGCTGGGCGAGCAGCAACCTGTTCAAGCTGCAGCCCATCGCGCCGGGCGGTCAGGTGACGCCGCTCACGAACTTCAGCGGGGCGAGCGTCAGCGATCCCTGCGTGAGCTGGGACGGCGCCAAGGTGCTCTTCTCCATGCGCGCGCCCGGCGAGAGCTCCCGCAACATCTGGGAGATCGACGCCGACGGCGAGAACCTCCGCCGCGTCACCAGCGGCGGCGGCCACGACTTCGATCCGCTCTACCTGCCCGACGGGCGCATCCTCTTCACGAGCAGCCGCGACGGCGAGATGGACGAGTACAACCACTCGCAGGCCGAGCACCTCTACGTCTGCAACGCGGACGGCTCCGCCATGGAGCGCATCAGCTTCAACCAGAGCGACGACTTCGATCCCGCGGTGCTGCCGGACGGGCGGCTCGTCTACACGCGCTGGGAGCACTTCGGCACGATGAACCGCTTCCCGCTCTTCTTCACCAACCCGGACGGGACGGGCACCTTCCACATGTTCGGCCCGCACGACCGCAACTTCTTCCACGCGCAGCCCACGCCGGACGGCCGCCTGATCGCGGTGGAGTCCACGATGGTGAACGAGGACGCCGGTCCCATCTGCGTGCTCAAGCTCGAGAACGGTCCCGCGGATCCCACGCCCGGGCCGGACAGCGACTTCTGGAGCGTCCTGACGCCCGACGTGAACACCGACGGCGCGCCCTGGACCTACGGCGCCTTCAAGTATCCCTTCCCCCTGGGCGGCAACCGCTACGTGGTCAGCTACACGCTGCCCGCCGCCGAGGACGGCCAGGTGGACTACGCGCTCTACACCTTCTCGCTCAACCAGACCGGCGCGGGCACGCCCGAGGATCCGGCGACGCTGAGCCTGGACGACCTGAGCTTCCTCTACAACGACCCGTCCACCAACGAGTACGACGCGCAGCTGCTCTGGCCGCGCGAGAAGCCGCCCGTCATCCCCGACACCGTGGACCACAGCGTGGACTACGGCTTCTTCGTGGCGCAGGACGTCTTCAACCGCAGCAACCAGGACGGGCAGGAGGTGCCCACCCGCGCGAACGACACGATCGACCAGATCGCCGTCATCGCCGCGCGTCCCACCATGGCCGGCGAGATGGGCGACTTCTCGGCCAACGAGTTCGAGAAGCGCGCCTTCGTCGGCTACGCGCCGGTGGAGAGCGACGGCTCCTTCAAGATCAAGGTGCCGGCCGACACGCCCATCTCCTTCGCGACCCTCGACGATCACGGCCGCGGCTTCGTGGTCAAGCGCACCTGGCTCTACGTGCGGCCCGGCGAGACCTTCGACAAGTGCACGGGCTGCCACGAGGACCGCGTGGCCGGCGGACCCTACCCCACGAACCCCGACCCCATCGCCAACTACGTGGCCGGCGCCGACCTCAACCTCGACCCGTCGGCCTTCCGCGTCATCAACTACGAGAACGACATCGCGCCCATCGTGGAGAACAAGTGCGTCTCCTGCCACCAGGTCATCGTGAACGCGCCGGGCGACACGCTCTGGGCCGCGGGCGATCTGGATCTCTCCGCCGTCCCCGACACCCTCGAGATGGGCGAGATCTTCCCGCGCGGCTACATCAGCCTCTCCGGCGAGTCCGAGACCATGGATCACCAGGTGGTGCGGCCCGCCTTCCCGCGCCGCTCGCTCCTGATCGACGCCACCGAGGGCCTCGGCAACTGGCAGGCCAGCGGCGCGCACCCGGACGGCGCGAACGCGCTCACGCCGGCAGAGCAGGAAACCTTCCGCCTCTGGGTGCTGCTCGGCGCCCAGTACCGCTAGGAGGACGCCCATGCGCACACGCCTCGCACTCGCCGTCCTCCTGATCGCCGCGTTGCCGGGCCTCGCCTCGGCAGCCGGCGGGCCGTCGGCGGAGTGGCAGACGGTCGTCGAGCATCCGCTGTCCCTGCTGGACGCGCCCGGCGCCACGCCCGCGCCGGCGCCCGCGCCGGTGCTGGGCCGGCCGCTGCTGCTCCACTTCTGGGCCAGCTGGTGCGCGCCCTGCCGCCGGGAGCTGCCCGCCCTCGACGCGCGCGTCGCCCGCTGGACGGGCGAGGGACTGCAGACCCGCGTGGTGTCCGTGGACCGCGAGGCGGATCGCGCGCGGCGCTTCGCGGCGGAGCTGGCGCTCGGGTTGCCGCTCTACATCGACGGTCCCGACGGCCTCGCCGCCGCCATGGACCTGCCGTCCCTGCCCTGCACCTTCCTCTTCGACGCCAAGGGCCAGCGCGTGCTGGAGCTCCACGGCGAGAGCGACGAGAACCTGCGCGCCCTGGACGCGGCGCTGGCCGTTCTGCTGAAGGGTCCCGCCGCGGCGGAGAGCGCGAGCCTGGGAGGCGGGCAGTGAGACGTCGACTCCTCTTCGCGTTCGCGCTGCTCGCCGCCGCGGCCACGCCCTTGCTGGGCGGTTGCGCGGGCGCGCGTCCCTACGAGCGCGAGTTCCTGGCCGATCCCATCATGGACTTCGCCGCCGAGACCCCCGCGGAGGCCCGCGAGCTCAAGTGGCTCGAGGCCCGCGAGGGCTCCAGCGGCGGCGTGGGCGGCGCCGGCGGAGGCTGCGCGTGCAAGTGAGGCGTCTGGCATTCGTGCTGCCGCTCCTGGCCGCCGCTCCGGCGCGGGCCGGCCTCGCGCCGGAGAGCCAGGAGGCGTCCTTCCTGTTCCACTACTTCGCGGACGTGGAGGACGTCCACGTGCGCTCGCACTACGCGTTCTACGGTCTCGACCTGGGCGGCCGGACGCTGAATCTCGAGTTCAACCACGAGCGCGTGAGCATCCCCGCGGTGCAGGCGCCGGTGGGCAGCCAGGAGGCCGATGATGCCATCACGGCCGCCAGCCGTCCCATCGCCAACGCGAGCGACGCGTTCAGCGACTACATCAAGGTGCGCAACGCGCTGCAGGCGGACATCGCGCTGGGACCGGGCAAGCTGGGCTTCTACCGCTCGCAGGAGGTCGACTACAACGCGAGCATGGTCTCGGGCAGCCTCCAGCGCGACCTGGACCACCGGCAGCTCAACGTGTCGGTCGGCGCGGGCTACGGCTGGGACCGCGTGGAGCCGCTCAGCGACGAGGACACCAGCGGCGACGCCCGCAGCAAGCGCATCGTCCACTTCAACGTGGTGGCGACGCGGATCCTCGACCCGAAGACCGTGCTGCGTCTGGGTGGGGAGCTGAACCGCCTCTCGGGTCTGCAGCACAATCCCTATCGCAACGTCTACGCGGGCGGGGCGCGGGAGCCCGAGCTGCACCCGGACGAGCGGCACCGGCAGGACGTCTTCGTCAAGCTGAACCGCTACCTCGGCGAGCACTCGAGCCTGAACGTCGACTACCGCTACTACAATGACGACTGGAAGCTGCACTCGCACACCGCGGGTCTGAAGCTGAACCAGTACCTGGGCTCGGACCTGGTGCTGCGCTACCGCTACCGCTTCTACCGCCAGAGCGGCGCCTGGTTCTGGGCCGAGGAGTACGCCAGCGCGAGCGGCATCGACGGCTACCGCAGCGGCGACTACCGTCTGGGCCCCTTCGACGCGCACCTCTTCGGCACGCGCCTGGAGTGGATGCCGAGCGCCCTCGCTTCGCGCTGGCGCCTGCTCACGCGCTGCACCCTGCGCCTCGGCTACGAGCGCTACTTCAACACGAACGACTTCGCGGCGAACGTCTTCGAGACGGGCCTCAGCCTGGATTTCTAGCGAGACCGAGAAAGGAGCCCGACATGCGACGCATCACCATCGGAGCCCTTGGCCTGCTTCTCGCCCTGCCGGCGAGCAGCAGCGGCGTGAGCGCGGCGACCTTCAGCCCGCTCGCCTTCCCCGGCGCCGACCGGGCGCTGCTGGACCGCGGCGCGAGCCGAGCGGACCTGGGGCGGGACCTCATGGGCAGCGCCCGGTCCGGGGTGATCCTGGGCCGGGTGGACGTCTACGACCGCTTCCCCTTCCTGGAGGCGCGCTACCTGCAGGTGGTCAGCGACCCCACGTGGAACCGCCTGCTCTTCGGCGATCCCGCCGCGGGGCTCGCGGCTTACGACGGCGCGGCGAGCGGCTTCGGTCAGCTGGACGCGCCGGCCGGGCTCGCCGCGGATGACGCCGGGCGCGTCTACGTGGCCGACAGCGGCAACGACCGCGTGCTGGTGCTCAAGGCGACCTACGACAGCGAGTCGCTGAGCCTCACGCCGCTCTACGCCATCGAGGGTCTGTCGCGTCCCCAGGACGTCGCCTGGTCCGACGGCGGCACGCCCTTCCAGCCCGCCGACGACCGCCTCTTCGTGGCGAACACGGGCGCCAACGAGATCGTCGCCTGCGCGCCGACCGCGGGCCGCTTCGCGCCGGCCGCGCGGCTCGGTGCGCTGGGCGGCGGCGTGGGCCGCTTCGCCGGCCCCACCGCCATCGCCGCGGCCTGGGCTGGCGACGCGAATCGCGTCCTCGTCGCCGACGCGCACGCCGGGCGGATCGTCGAGCTGAGCGAGGCGGCGAACGCCCTGCGCTGGGAGCGCGCCGTCAGCCACGGGCTGGGCCGCGTGGAGGGCCTCGACCTCGACGCCTGGGGCAACTGCTACGCGGCGGCCCCCGGCGCCGGCGTGCTGCGCAAGTTCGACCGTCAGCTCCGGCCCCTCGGGGATGTGGAGGGCGCGCTGCGCCACCCGCACGACGTCTGCGTGCCCGCCGTCACGGTGAGCGATCACCGCACGGGCGACGTGTCGCGCCGCCGCGAGGCCGCGAGCCTCGTGGTCGAGGACTGGAGCGAGGGCAGCGGCCTGCGCCTCTACGCGCTCGGCCCGGATCTGCAGTCGCTGCAGGCCGAGGGCGGCGACGCCCCGCGCGCCGAGTTCCTGCTCACCGACCGCGCGGCCGTCAGCGCGACGATCCTGGACGCGGCGGGCGCGCGCATCGCCTTCAAGAACCTGAACACGGTCGACGCCGGACCGGCGAGCGTGAGCTTCGCCGCGGACGACTTCCTCGTCGACCACCCGGCCGGCGACTACCGCCTGCGGATCGACGCCGCCAGCGCCTATCCGGACGGCCCCGCCGTGCGGCTCGAGACGGGCATCGCCCTGGCCGCCGGCCAGGCGCCTGCGCGCGCGCTCGCGCTGATGGGCAACTTCCCCAACCCCTTCAACCCGAGCACCACGCTGCGCTTCACGGTGCCGGCCGGCAGCGGCGAGCCCCTGCGTCTCGAGGTCTTCGACGTGCGCGGCCGCCTGGTGCGCGTCCTCGCCGAGGGCGTCTTCGCCGCGGGCGAGCATTCCGCGGTCTGGGACGGCCGCGACGGCGAGGGCCGGCCGCAGGGCTCGGGCGTCTACTTCAGCCGCTTGACCCAGGGACAGGCCCAGCAGCAGGGCAAGCTGCTCCTGCTCAAGTGATGAACCCGAGCACACGACATCGCGCGTCGCTCGGCGCCGCCGCCTTCGCCGCCCTGCTGGCGGGGGCGGCGGCGACCGGCTGTCTGGAGGCGCCGGGCATCGAGGACACCTGGACGCGCCTGGAGATCCTCGGCGCGTCGCCGGGGCGAAGCGTCGCCTTCGCGCCCGGTGACAGCCTGTCCCTGCGCGTGGACGCGCGCGTCACCTTTCGCGCCATCCGCACGGGCGCGCTGGCGCTCGAGCTGCGGCGTGGCGATGCCGCGCTGGCCACCTCCCACCCGCTGACCGCGGACGCGCCGGCCGAGGTGCAGAGCCACGACGTCCAGGCGCTGCTCGCGGCGACGCAGCCGCTGGCCGGCGACTTGCGCGCGATCACGGGCTTCGACCATCTCATGATGGACGCGACCCTCGCCTTCGACGCTCAGGTCCCCGCCGACCTGGACAGCAGCGAGGCGCTCTGGGTCCTGCTCTACTTCGGGGAAGACGAGGACGTGCGCCGCCCCGGCATGGCCGACACCGTCGTGGTGACGCCCGTGTCCATGGACAGTCTGCAGATCCTCACCGAGGGCTATCCGCTCGACCTCGGCGGGGGCACGCCGTGAACCGCCGCCGCATCGACTGGCCCCGCGCCCTGCGCTGGCTGGGACTCGCCGTCCTCCTGGCGCACGCCGAGCCCGCGAGCGCGGGCCTGCGCGTCTTCGTCGCCGCGGGCGCGGCGCTGCCCGACGCCAGCTTCGCGGACTTCCGCTGGGACACCGGGCCGCAGGGTCTCGTGGGCGGCGGCCTCCTGCTCGACGGCCGCCTGGGCGGCCTTGGCCTGCGCGCCGAGCGCCACGGCGGCAGCCAGGGCACCGGCCTGCCGGGCGCACCCGCCGCGCTGGCGCTGAGCCTGAGCAACGTGGAGCTGCTCGCCTCGCGGCGGCTGCTGAGCCTTCCGCTCGCCGGCCTCGAGTGCTGGGGGCAGGCGCACGCCGGCTGGCTGCGTCTGGCCTATTCACCGGATGCACTGACCGTGGACGTCGGCGAACCTCTGCAGCTTCGCTTCGACACCGTGAACGAACTCTGCGGCGGCGGCGGCCTGCTGCTGCGCCGGCCCCTCGCCGCGGGGCTCGGCCTCGGCCTCGACCTCGACGCCCTCGTCTTCGCGCTGGACAGCGCGCGACGCGTGGGCGACGCGGTGCTGCTGGAACGGCAGCGCCGCACGAACTGGCGCTTCGGCCTGCGCCTCGACTGGACGCCCGGCACCGCGACGCCGGGATTGCGCTAGGAAGGAAGGACATCGTGAGCACCTCTCACCGCCGCGGAGGGCGGGGGCGTCTCCACGTCGCCCTCGCGTTCGCGCTCTTGACTGTCGTGACGGGGATCGCGCGGGGCGCCGACAGCGCCGCGGATTCCACGCGCGCGCCGCTCTGGTCCACGCCGCTGAACGGTCCGCACGTCCTCACGGAGAAGTCGGTGCGACTGACGGGCGATGGCGACGGCGTCCTGCGCAGCGGCCCGGGGCCGGACTTCGCGATCGTGGCCACCTTCCCCGCGGGCAGCACGTTCAAGGTGGTCGCCAAGCGCGGCCCCTGGCTGGGCCTCAGCATCGACGCGCAGCGCACCGGCTGGGTGCACGAGGACGTCTGCGAGGAGTTCGACGACATGTCGGGCCTCGAGTTCAGACCCAACCCCAGGCTCTTCTCGCGCGTGGGCAGCTACACGCTGCGCGCCTACAGCGGCGCCTACGCCTTCGACCGCAAGTCGAACTCGCTGGTGCTGGGCGGGAGCCTCGGCTACCAGCTGCTCGACCACGTCGAGCTCGAAGGCGACGTGGCCTGGACGCGCGTCGCGCGTCCCGCCGAGATCGTGGAGAACCTGTTCAACCTCGCCCTCGAGGAGGAGCAGTTCCACATGCTCTACTACTCGTTCAATCTCAACCTCAAGCTGCTGCCGGGACGGCAGATGGTGCCCTACCTGACGGGCGGCATGGGCAGCAGCATCCTGCGCGGCGAGACCGAGCCCAGCGTCAACCTGGGCGCGGGCAGCATGCTCTACTTCAGCAAGCGCATGGCCATGCGCTGGGAATTCCGGAACTACCGCTTCGCCTCCGGCGCCGCCAGCGCGCGGCGCGACAACAACAACGTCGAGTTCAGCCTCGGCAGCAGCCTGCTCTTCTAGGAGGTGCCCGTGATGAGAGTCCCGTTCCCGACCAGGACGGCGCCTGCGCTCGTCCTCCTGCTCGCACTGGGGATCGCCCCGTGGCCGACGCCCGCGCGCGCCGACGAGCGCGCGCCCTTCGCCGCGCGCGACGGCCTCGCCCTCGCCGCCGACGCGGCGCGCGCCTGGGCCGACGACGCCCAGCTCGTCTACGTGGAGAACGACGAGGACCTGGGCGCCGCGGGCCAGGCGCCGCGCTGGGGCTACCTCTTCCGCTCGACCCAGCGCGGCCGCTGCCGGTCCTACTCGCTCTCCTTCGACGGCGGCGCGGCCAAGGTGCTCCAGGCCCGCGACCTCGACTTCGACTTCGACGCGCCGCCCCTGCCGACCCAGTGGGTGGACAGCGCCGCCGCGCTGCTCAGCGCCGACGACGCCGGCGGCCGCGACTACTGCCGCAAGCACCAGGGTCGCCTGAGCAGCATGGTCCTGCTGCGCGGCGCCTTCCATCCGCAGCGGCCGGACATGAGCACCTGGACCGTCGTCTACACCTCGCCGGACGCGCCCTCGTTCTACGTTCTCCTGGACGCGTCCAGCGGCCACGCCGTGCGCACCTGGAGGGGATGACATGCACCGCCAGCCCATTGCTCTGCTTCTCTTGCCGTTCATCCTGGGCATCGCCACGCCTGCCGTCGCCGAGGAGTCCGCGGGAGGGGGCGTGAAGGTGGAGCGTCGCGCGCCCGACAAGGGCGGCCTCGCCAGCCTGCGTTTCCTGCACGCTAACCGCGACTTCCTGCGCGGCCGGCTCGATCTGCTGCGCGAGAAGCCGCTGCCCGGCGAGGGCCAGGCCCGCGGCCTCGACGAGCGCCAGCTCCTGCTGCGCCGCATTCTCGACGAGATCGAGGCCTCGCGCGACAGCGTCCGCACCGAGGGCGTGCAGCTCGCGGGCGACGCCATGCTCGGGCAGCTCAACAGCCTCTCGCGGCTCGAGGACCAGCTCGACCGCATGGACCGTCTCACCGACCGTCAGGAGGACCGGCTGCACGACCTCGACGAGGCCCTCCGCGGCGAGCAGGAGACGGCGCTGATCGTGCTGCTCAAGGGCCTGCCGCCCCAGGTGGATCCGGCGAAGATCGCCATCCGCGACGACGACGGCGCCAGCTGGAACATCCGTCTCGACGCCGCCCAGCGCGCGGCCCTGCGCCGCGGCGGCCTGGTGCAGGTGCTCCACGAGTACATGGAGCCGCGGCTGCATCGCCTGGAGTTCAGCCTGGGCGGCGACGGCCTGCTGGAGATCGCCGCCGACACCCCGCGCGACCAGCTCACGCTGCTGCAGCTCGACCTGAGCGGGGTGTCCTCCACCGCGGACCTCTCCGCCGCCTCGGCGAAGATCTGGCAGGATTGATGTGACGAAGCGCGTCGCCCTGACAGCGGTTCTCGTCCTCCTGGCGGTCTGCACCGCGAGCCCGCCCGCCGCCGCCGACGCGGCGGCGCGGCGAGATTCGCTCGCGCCCGCCCCCGTCGCCCTGGACGAGCAGGACGCCGCGCGCCTGTCCTTCGGTCTCGCGCTGGGGCTCTGGTCGCGCGAGGCGCCCGGGGCCGCGCTCGAACAGCTCGCGCTGGCGGAGCCCGCGCGTCTCGATGCCGACGCCGCCGCCCGCACCCGCCTCCTCCAGGCCCTGGCCGCCGCCGCGGCCGGCGACACGCGCGGGCTGAACGCCCTGCTGGACGCCCCGCCCCTCTCCGCCGCCCCCGCGCTCGATCTGATCGCGCTCGCCAGCGGCGTAGATCCTGGCCACGACGCGACCGGCGCTCCCCCGCTACTGGCCGCACTCGCGGTGGAGCGCGCGCTCGCCGCGAACGACCTCGACCGCGCCGCCGCCACCCTGGCCGAATGCGCGGGACGTCTTCCCGAGGCCCTGCGCCTGCAGCTCGCCGCCCGGCTGGCCGATCGCCGCGGCGACGCGGACGCCGGCGCGCGCTGGCTTGCGCTGGCGCGTCACCGGGTGCGCGCGGACTGGGAGCGGCCCCTGGTGGCGGACGCCGCGCTCCGCGCCCTGGCGCGCGACCCCCAGACCGAACTGGCGGCCGCTTCCGATGCGCCGAACGCGCTGCGCGTGCGCGCGCTGGCGAGCCTGGCCGCCGGCGACAGCGTGGGAGCGCGCGCATCGTTGGCCCCGCTGCCGGCGGACGATCCGTCCACGCTGCTGCGCGCCCGCCTCGCGCTCGACGCGGACGATCCCGACGCCGCCTGGCGCGATCTCACGGCGCTCGAGGCCGCGCGTGCAGCGGAACGCGGGCGGCTGGTCGCGCTCGACCCCGACGCCGCGGCGGACTCGCTGCTCGCCCTGGCGGCGCGCAGCGGGCTCAGCCTCGCGCCCTGGAGCCGCGACGCCTTGCTCGCCGCGCTCGATGCCGCCGCCAGCGACCGCCGCGAGCGCCTCGACGGCGCGGGCCGCAAGGCCGGCGAAGCCCTCGAACCCGCCGCCACCGACCCCGCGCCGCTATCGCTCGCCCCCGCGCAACGGCGTGCCCTGGAGGACGCGCGCAGCGCCCTCGGCGCGGCAGGTCTCACGCGACAGCGGGCCGAGGCGGCGCGCGACGCGCGCGTGGCGGACCGGTCCGCCTGGCGGCGTCACCTGGCCGCGATGCTCGACAGCCTGAACGCCCTGGACACCGACCTGCGCAGCACCGCCGCCGGCCTGGACACGCTCGACCTCGCTGCGCGTCGGGCCGAGGCGGGCCTCGCGTCCCTGCTCGGAGACTATCAGGCGTGGCTGCTCGCGCGCGTCGATGCCGTCGCGCGTCGCGCCGCGCTGCACGACGAGGCCTTCGCCGCCCTCGACCGACTGCGCCTCGACGGCCCCCGGGCGCGCCGCCCGCGCACGACGCCCCTGGACCTGGACAGCCTCGTGGTCGCCGAGCGCTCGCTGGCCGGAGAGCTGCGGGACTTCGCCGCGCTGCACCGCGCGCGCGTCCCCGTGCTGCTCGCCGAGGGCCTCGAGCAGCGCTGGGCGCCGCGGTTGCGCCACGGTCCGTCCGACGCCGCCGCCCGCGGCGACACGCTGCTCGCGAACGCCGACGCCCTCGCCGCCCACCTGCGACGACTCGCCGCCGCGCCGGACTCGCTGGAGCTTGCGCTCGCGCAGGCGCTCGCTCGCGCCGAGGCGAACGAATCCTCCGCGGCCCGCGAACTGCGCGCGGCGCGCCGCGACGCGGCCGCGTCGCTGATCGAACAGCGGCTGGCCGCGATGGACGTCCAGCAGGAGGCGCTCGACTACCAGCTCGCCGAGGCCGCCCTGTCCCGCAGCCGCCGTGCGGACGACGACGCCCTCGCCGCCGTCGCGCGCGAGCGCATCGCCGCCTTCCTCGCCGCGCATCCCGGGTCGACCGCCCGCGCCGAGATGCGCTTCGCCCTCGCCGAGCTGCGTCTCGACGAGGCGCACGCCAGCTTCAACGCGGCCATGGCGCGTTTCCTCGGCGCGGAGGGCGCCGCCGACGAGGCCGCGGCCCAGGCGCTCGCCCCCTTCCTCGACGTCACGCCGGCCTGCGCGCTCTACCGCTCGCTGCTCGACGAGGACCAGGACTTCGCGCGCCGTGACGAGGTGCTCTTCAACCTGGGCATGCTGCTCGACGACGCGGGCGACCCGGACGGCGAGCCCACGTTACAGCGTCTACTGAAGGAGTGGCCGGAGTCCCCCACCGTTCCGCGCGCGCGCCTGCGCCTCGCCGAGCGCGCCATGGCCCGCGGCGACGCCGCGGCGGCGGCCGCCCACTACGCGGCCGTGGCCGAGCGGGGCGCGCCCGAGCAGGCCCGCGTGGCGCTCTACACCCTGGCCTGGATCCGCTTCCAGCAGGACCGCTTCCTCGACGCCGCCGAGCTCTACCGTCGCCTGATCGACCTCGAGCTGCGCGTGGCGACCACGGACCCGCAGGCGGGCGCGCTGGAGAGCGAGTCGCGTCGGCATCTCGCGGAGTCGCTGGCGCGGGCCGGCGGGGCGCCGGCCTTCGCGTCCTTCTTCGCGGGCTCCGGCGAACGCGACTGGTCGCCCGCGCTGCTGACCGACATGGGACGTCTCCTGCGCGGCTACGGCTTCCACGCGCGGGCGGCGGCGGCGGACTCGCTGTGGCTGGAGCGTCACCCCCTGGCGCCCGCGGCGCTCGCCCAGGCGCAGCTGCTCCTTGGCGACCTGCGCGCGGCCGGCGACTCGGCCCGCGCCGACGGCCGCCTCGCCGACCTGACGCGGCGCTTTCTGCCGGGCGGCGCCTGGGACCACGCCGTGCGCGCCACGGACGACTCGCTGGCCGAGGCCGGCGGAGACTTTGCCCGCGCCTGCGCGCTCCGTCTCGCCGCGCAGGCCCAGACGCGCGCCCGCGCCACCGACGACCCCGCGGCCTGGCGCGAGCTCGCCGGCCAGATGGACCTGCTGCTGGCCCACTGGGCGGACGACGCGGAGCATCCCGCGCGCCTGCTGCTCGCCGGCGAGACCGCCGCGCGACTCGGCGACATGGAAACCGCCCTCGCCCGCTACGGCGCCGCGGCGGCGGCGGACAGCAGCCTGGCCCCCACGGCCAGATGGCAGTCGCTCGCCCTGCTCGACGCGGCGCAGACGACGGCGGACTCCACCGCGGCGCCGGCCGCGCTGGCGCGCTTCCTGGCCGCCGGCGAGGACTTCCTTGCCGCGCACCCCCGGGACGAACGGGCGGCAGGTCTGCTCTGGCGTCTGGCGGCGTTGCGCGAAGCCAACGCAATGAACGCGGACGCCGCTGAGGCCTTCCAGCGCTTCGCGCGCCGCTGGCCCGAGAACGCGGCGGCCCCCCTCGCGGCCGCCCGCAGCGGCGACGCCCTGGCCCGCGATCGCGAGCACGCCGCCGCGGCCGCGCGCTACGCGGAGGCCCTGGTGCTGGCGCGCGCCGCGGGCAACGACAGCCTGACGACGGCCCTGGCCGAACGCGTCCCGGCGTCGCAGTTCCTCGCGGCCGAGGCGTCGGTCGCGGCCGATAGCAGCGACTGCGCAGGTGCGCGGCGCTTCGAGGCGCTGGCCTCCGACTGGCCCGCCTTCGACCAGGCCGACGAGGCCTGGTATCGCGCCGGCCTCGCCTACGAGGACTGCGGCGAGACGGCCGCCGCAGGCCGGGCCTGGGCGGCGCTGAGCCGTCGCGCGCCGGGCAGCCCCCTGCGCGGCGATGCGCTGCTCCGCCTCGCGGCACAGCGGGAGCAGGCCGACCCCCGCGCCGCGGCGGCCGCGCTGGCCAGCTACGCGCTGGAGGAGGCGAGCGCGGACGAAGCGCCCGAGGCGCTGCTGCGCGCGGTGGACCTCTGCGTGGGCGCGGGCGCGGCGAACGCCGCCGACAGCCTGCGCGACCGCTTCCTCGCGCGCTTCCCCGAGCACCCCGCCTCCCTGACCGAGATCCTGCGCGCCCGGGCGCTGGCCGCGCTGGACGCGCGCGGCGACGCGCCCATCCCCGACCCGGGCGCGCTGGACGGCCCTCTGGCGGACTATCTCGCGGGCGCCGCCGCGCGCCCCGAACTCGGCGATCCGGAGCTGCTGGCGCGGGTGGACTATCTCGTCTGCCTGTCGCTGCACGCGCGCTTCGCGGAGATCGAGCTCGACGGCGCCGCGCCCCTCGCCACGCAACTCGAGCGCAAGCAGGCCGCGCTCACGGACCTCGCCGAGCGGAGCCGCGCCGTGCTCGCGCGCGGCAACGCGCGCTGGTCGCGGGCCTCCGCGCATCTGCTCGGCCAGTCGCTCTACGAGTTCGGCGACGCGCTGCTCGCCCTCGAAGCCCCCCCCTCTCTTAGTGGCGACGACGCCCTGGCCTACCTCGAGGTCCTCGAGGATCAGGCCTGGCAGCTCTACAGCCGCGGCGAGAGCACCTGGAGCGAACTGGTGCGCCTCGCTCCCTCCGGGGACGAAGACCCGGACAACTGGGTCTCAATTACTAAAACCGAGCTGTGGCCGCGCATCGCCCGTCGCTTTCTGCACCTGCCGGAACTGGACTATCCGCTGGTGCAGGCCGAAGCGCCCCCCTGGGGTTCCTGATCGGTATGCGACTTGCGAACAGCCAAATCACGCGGGCGACGCTCGCCCCCCCGGTCACCTGGAACCCGACGAGGAGCCACATGCCCCGCTGGGATGCGCAGACTGCCCGCCGCTGGACTCGCGTCCTGCACGTGCCGCTGCTGCTGGCCATGGCCGGCTGCGCCGGCAACCGTGGGGTGGACAGCGCGGTGGAGGCGGACCCCGTCGCGCAGCTGGCCAGCGAGGGACCGACGCTCCGCGAACGCGCGCAGCTGGCCGTGACCGAGCCCTACTGGCCCTACCGTCTGGCGACGCTCCAGTTCGCGGCCGACTCCTCGGCCGCCGGCGAGCGTTCGCTGGACCTCGCGCTCGCGCGTGACGCGCGCTACGCCCCGGCCGTGAGCCTCAAGTCCAAGCGTCTGTACGGGCGCGGGGAGTACGCCGCCGGCGCCGCGCTGCTGCGCGCAGCGCTCGACGCCGGCGCCTCGCCCCGCGGCCCGCTCGAAGCCGGCCTGGCGCTGCAGCTCGAGGCGCTGGGCGAACTGGACGAGGCCGACGCCCTCGCCGCGCGCCTCGATCCCGCCGAGGGCGACATCGCCCCGGCCCTCGGCTTCCTCACGCTGCGCGGCCCCGATCCCTTCAACAGCGAGCCGTTGTTGCGCGCCGCGGCGGCCGCCGCGCCGGGCTCCGCCGCCGCGGCCAACAACCTCGGCATCGGCCTGCTCTATGCGGGACGCCCCGAGGACGCCGCCGCCGAGTTCGAGCGCGCGCTGTCGCTCGACCCCGACTGCGCCGGCGCCTACTACAACCTGGCCATCGTCGATCTGCACTACCGCTTCGACGAGTCCGCGGCGCGGGAGCACTACCTGGCCTATCGCCGTCTCGCCCCGGCCGGCGGCGACGACCCCGACGCCCTCGGCCGCAGCCTCGCCGACGGCAGCGGCGCGGGCGAGGTGGCGCTGACGCGCGAGGACGTCACCAAGGAGACGCAGCATGACGCCAACTAGCCTCCGCCTCGCCGGCGCCCTTGCGCTGCTGAGCGCGGCGAGCCTCGCCGCGGCGGCCGAGACGCCCGCGCCGGCCGCGCGCAGCCTCGAGGCGATCCAGATCGAAGGCGTGGTGGACGGCCCCGAGGTGCTGTTCATCAACGCCCGCGAGCCGGCGCGGCTGACGGCCACGCACGGCTGGACGCTGCTCGCGGCCGCGGGGCTGCTCGAGCCCGCGCTGCCCGCGCCGCTTCGCCTCGAGCCCACGGAAGTGCCGGACGCGCTGCTCGCGCCGGCCATCGACAGACCGACCACCACCACGACGGAGGAGTGAGGCATGGATCCGCTCGTCTGGCTGGGCCGCTTCGCTGCGTTCTTCAAGAACGGCGGGCCCTTCATGTACGTCATCCTGGCCACGGGCCTGGTCATCCTGGCGCTGAGCCTTGAGCGCTTCTGGGTGATCCAGCGCGCCGCGGCCCTGAACTCGGCCAAGCTGAGCCGCGACCTGCTGCGTCTCGTGCGCAGGGGGGACAAGAACAGCGCCGTTCAGCTGTGCGGCAAGGTGAAGGCGCCGGCGTCCAGCGTGGCTAAGGCCATCCTGCAGCGCGAGGGCGGCGATGAAGAGTCGCTGCAAAGCGCCGCCGACGGCGCCGCCACCGTGGTGCTGCCGCCGCTGGGCCGCCGCCTTTCCTATCTGAACATGCTGGCCAACGCCGCCACGCTGCTCGGGCTGCTGGGCACGATCTTCGGCCTGACCACGGCCTTCGCGGCGGTGGATGCCGCCGATCCGTCGCAGCGCTCGGCCTTCCTGGCCGCCGGCATCAGCCAGGCGCTGAACACCACGGCCTTCGGGCTGATCGTGGCGGTGCCGGCGCTGCTGGTGCACGGCTTCCTGGTGAGCAAGGTGGAGGGCATCGTGGACAGCGTGGACGCCCTGAGCGTGCGCCTCATCAGCCTGCTCACCGGCGGCAACGGGGAGCTCTAGCTCATGCTGCGCAGCAAGCGCGGGCAGGGCCGCGGCTTCCGGCAGCTCGTCGCCGAGGAGCTGGAGATCCTGCCCTTGCTCAACCTGTTCATCGCGCTGATTCCGATGCTGCTGATCTCGGCGGTGTTCCTGCAGGTGACGGTCATCGACATGCACCTGCCGCCCGCCGACAGCGCGCCGGCGCCCCCGGCCGCGCCCGGCCTGGACCTCTCGGTGAGCTTGGAGGACGGCGCCTGGCGCGTGGAGGGTCGCGGCATCGCGGCGAGCACCATCGCGGAGGACGCGGACGGCCCCGCGCGCCTCGGCGCGCTGCTGGCCGCGATCAGCCGCGAGCACCCGGACGAGCGGGACATCGTGATCGTGTCGACGCCCCACACGCGCTACGCGCGCATCGTGGCGGCCATGGACATCGCGCGCGGCTCGGGCTGGCCCGACGTGGCGCTGTACGGAGACGCGAGCGGAGGTAAGCCGTGAAGCGACGCCACCTGGGTCACCACCGCCTGCGCGGCGGCAAGACGACCCTGCGCATGACCTCGATGATGGACATCCTCACCGTGCTCCTGCTCTTCCTGCTGAAGAGCTTCGTGGTGGACGGCGAGGCGCTGACGCCGGTGCCCGGCGTGGAGCTGCCCGAGTCGTCGAGCGAGGAGAACGCGGCGCCGCGGCTGGTGGTGGCCGTCTTCGACGACGCGATCCTCGTGGGCGACGAGATGGTGGCCAGCGTGAGCGCGTCCCTCGCCGAGGAGACGCTGTGGATCGACGGCCTCGGCCGCCGGCTCGAAGCCGAACGCGCGCGCGGCGACGCGCTGGCCCAGCGGCGCGGCGCGGCCGAGGAGGCCGACCGCCCGGCCAGCCTGGCCATCCAGGGCGACAGGGACATCGAGTTCTCGATCCTGCAGAAGGTCATGTACACCTGCAACCGCAGCGGCTACGACGACATCGCCCTGGCCGTGATCAAGGACAGCTAGCATGTCGGTGGTGACCACGCTGCGCGCCGAGAGCTACCGGCTGCCCTGGCACGTCATCCTGATCGGGGAGATGGATGCGCGCACGCGGCGGAGCTTCGCCATCGCCGGCGCGCTCGGCGTGCTGCTGCTGGCGACCGTCGCGCTGACGCCCGCTCCCGTGCTGGTGGAGCCCACGCTCGAGGCCATGCCCGAGCGGCTGGCCAAGCTGATCCTCGAGCGGCCGGCCGAGCCGAAGGCCGTCGCCCCCAAGTCGCAGGTGCAGGCGCCGCCCGAGTTCGCCGAGGCGCCGCCCGCCCCGGCCGCGGTGGAGACGCCCCAGGCGGCGCCCGTCACGCCGCCCCGGCCCGAGCGCCGCGTGATCCGCAAGGAGACCGCGCCGCGCGTCGCGCCGGATCAGGGGCAGGCGGGTCGCAAGGAGGCGCAGGCGGCCACAGCGTCCCTCGCGAAGACCAGTGTTGCGCTCGACAAGACCCTGGCCGAGCTGAGCGCGGCACTGCCCACCGCCGACGACAACGCCGCGCCGCGCACCGAGCGCAACCGCGGACGCCTCCGCCGAGGCCGCGGTCGCGAGCAGCTCGCCGGGGTGAGCGACGCCGTGGCGCCCGCAGCGGCCGATGCCGGCGGGCCGGTGCTGCTGGCCGCGGGGCTGTCGGTGGATCTTGGGGAGATGGCGGTGGCGTCGTCGGGTGGCGGCGCGGCGGGCGCGCTGGGCGGCGGCGCGGGCGACGGCGGCGCCGAGATCCGGAGCAACGCCTCCCTGCTGGCCGTGCTGCAGCGCTACGCGCCGGGCATCCGCTACTGCTACGACAACGCTCTCAAGCGCCAGGGCGACCTCGCCGGCAAGCTGGTGCTCCGCCTCACCGTGGAGGGCGACGGCTCCGTGAGCGACGCCACGGTGGTGGACGACACGCTCCACAGCGCCGAGGTGCTGGACTGCGTGCTGGCGCAGGTGAACGCCTGGCGCTTCGGCGCCGTGGAGGGAGGCCGCGTGAGCTTCAACGCGCCCTTCGTGTTCAGCGCGAGCCAGTAATCCCCGACACGACCTTGCAAGAAAGGCCGGTGGGTTTCCCCACCGGCCTTCCTCCGTCAGGCGTGTGCTGCGCCTTCGCGTGCCGGGCCGCGGGTCCTAGCGGACCAGCACCAGGCTGCGGCTCTGGCTGTGCCCCTCGGCTTCCAGCCGGTAGAAGTAGACGCCCGAGCCAGCCGCCTGGCCGTGCGCATCCTTGCCGTCCCAGGTGAGCGTGTGCTCGCCCTGGGTGAAACGCTCCTCCGCCAGCGTGCGGACGTGGCGGCCGGAGATGTCGTAGATCGACAGACGGGCCATCGACGGCGTCTCGAGGCTGAAACGCAGGGTCGTGGGACCGTCGCCGGGGTGGAACGGGTTCGGCTGGCTCTGCTGGAGCTGCAGCGACCACAGCTGCTGCGGCTCGTCGCCGGGCGCGGCCGTCAGATCCGCCTGGTAGGTCTCCAGGGACAGATCGTCGATGGCCGCCTCCACCAGACCGCCCGAGCCGAGGTCGCAGGCCACGAAGCGGAACTGCACGGTGTTGCTCAGGCCGACCAGGTCGGTCAGCTCGGCGTTCACCTCGGTCCAGCTGTTGGCGATGTTGACCACGCGCTCCAGCTCGACCCAGTTCGTCCCGTTGCTGGTGACCTCGACCACGAAGTCGTCGTCCGTGGACGCGCCGCCCTCGCCGTACCAGCGCCAGTAGCGCACGAAGGCGCGGCTGGCGTCGCTGAGGTCGAAGACCGGGCTGTAGAGGGTCGTGCAGCCGCCGTCGATGTCGTTGTCGCCGGCCGCGGTGCCGCCATCGGCGCCGGTGACGAAGCAGATCACGCCGGGCGCCGGCGTGTGGTCGTCCTCGGGCTGCAGGATGGTGCCGTTGTAGTTGGTGCCATCCGGATCGCCGGCCTCCCAGAAGCCGGTGGTGGTGCCCGCGTCGTTGACGACGGTCCAGTCACCCATGCCGGTCTCGGTGTCGTAGGTGTAGGACACCTCGGTGATGAAGAGCGTCTCGTAGGCCAGCGGCGCGCCGGCGGGAATCACGCTCTCCTGCGCGAGGCCGTCGGTGGCGCTCACGTAGTAGTCCAGATGGCTGTTGGCGAAGGAGCCGGGCAGCGTGCCGTTGAAGGTGACGGGACCGCCCGTCATGGCCTGCATCTGCCAGGCGCCGTTGTTCACGCGGTAGTGCAGGACCACCCCGGCCACGGTGCTGAAGTCCTGGGCGTCGACACTGATGGGATAGGGACCCGCGGTGTCGCTGGTGCTGCCGCCCGGGGTCAGGTTGCTGAGCGAGGGACCGGCGTTGTCGGTGAGCGCGAAGTCCTGCACGGTCGCGTTGCCGTCGACGATCGTCACCGGCACGTCCATGGCGGCGAAGCCGGGCATGCTGGCGTGGGCCGTGTAGTCGCCCGCGCCCACGGAGCCGTGGTAGAAGCCGGCGGCGTCGGTCGCCCAGTGGAAGGTGGTGCTGAGCAGCTCCACCTGCGCGCCGGGCAGCGGCGCGTTGCCGTAGCTGGCGTTGGTGACGTGGCCTTCGAGCGAGCCGAAGCCCTCCATCGCCGCGAGGACGGCCGCGTAGGCGTCCACGAAGCCCCAGCCGTAGGTGTTCTCCTCACCGGCCGTGCCCTCGTCGCGGGCCGTGCTCATGAGGATCTGCTTCACGGTGTCCACGTCCAGGTCCGGGTTGGCCTGGCGCATGAGGCCCACGATGCCCGCCACGTGCGGACCGGCCATCGACGTGCCGCTGTAGCTGCTGCTGTAGCCGCCGCCGGGGATGGACGAGTAGACGCTCACGCCGGGCGCGACCACCTCGGGCTTGATCTTCAGCTCGGGGGCCACGTTGCAGCCCGTGGGGCCGCGGCTCGAGAAGGACGCGATCGGATAGGGCCAGCTGTAGCTGGTGGCGTCCACGGCGCCGATCGAGAAGACGTTGTAGGCCGTGGTGGCGCGGTCGGCGGGCGAGCGCAGGCTCGTGCTGCTCGGGCCCTCGTTGCCGGCCGAGAAGGTCACCACGCAGCCGGCGGCCTCGAGGTTGTCGATGGCGGCCCACCAGCGCGTGTCGCAGTCGGTGTAGCTGCCGCCGAAGTTCTCGTTGATGCCCCAGGAGTTCTGGCAGACGTCGGGGACGTCGTCGTAGGTCAGGGGGTTGCCGTCGGGATCGGCCATCCACTCGTAGCCGACGATGACGTCGTTGTCGAACTCGTTGCCCACGCCCTGGTCGATGGGGTTCGTCGCGATCCAGTGGGCGCCGGGGGCCACGCCGACGCTGTCGTCGAAGGCCTGACCGGTGATGGTGCCCATCACGTGGGTGCCGTGGCCGTAGTTGTCCACGGGGAAGTTCGCGGAGGTGCCGAGCACGTCGAGCCAGGCCTCGGAGGCCGGCGCGAAGTTGCCCTGCCAGCGGGAGGCCAGCGCCGGGTGGTTGCCGTCGACGCCCGTGTCCATGTTGGCCAGGATGCGGCCCTCGCCGGTGATGCCCAGCTCGTACCAGACCTGGGGCGCGTTGAGGGCGCGGATGCCGGGCGGGACGCCGATGCCGCGGTCGCCGCGGTCGCCGGTCTCGCCCTGCAGGGTCTGATCGCGGATGGGCTCGATCAGCTCGGCCTTGAAGTTGAGCTCGACGAAGTCCACGTCCTCACGGGCCGCGATCTCCGCCAGGGCTCCGGGCGTGGCCGAGACCACGACGAGGTTCGAGATCCAGTGCGACGAGAAGCCGCGGACCTCGCCGGTCTGCCGCTTCGTCTCCAGCCAGGTCTTGAGCGAGGCCTGGGAGCGGGAAGCGTCCTGCAGGGCGAGGACGACCTCGCGGTGGCGACGCGCCATGCTGGCGCGGTCCTGCTTGAGAGCCTGGTTCATTTCGGCGATGGGGGCCTGCTCGGCCATGATGACGATGGCGCTGATGGCCTCGTCGGCCGGGGTGGCGTCCATCTTCGCGGCCAGCGCGGGGTGGATCTCCCCGGCCTGGGCGAGCGACGCCATGAGAAGCAGGGCCGTCAGGGCGAATCCTCTGACGAGACGCATGGGCTTCCTCCTCCGTGGTCCTTGACGGTTCAAGAGGTGCGGCAACACCGGTCCGGACGGGCCGGCCGGCGGGCTGGGTACGCTGAGCGGTGCGGGGGAACCCCACGGCCGCCGGGTCCAAGGCGAGACTGGACCATTCTACCACAGCGGCGGAGGCGCCGTCATGCAGATGTTGCGGGCCGCGGAGGGCCCGTCTCAGCGCAGAAGCACGAGGCTGCGCGCCTCGCGCGTGCCGCCGGCGTCCAGCCGGACCAGGTAGACACCCGCGCCGAGCGCCCGGCCCGCGTCGTCGCGGCCGTCCCAGCGCGCGACGTGCTCGCCCGCGGGGAGCTCGCCCGCGAGCAGGGTGCGCAGGTGGCGGCCGGAGACGTCGACGACGTCGAGGCGCGCCGCGGCCGGCGAGGGCAGCGTGAAGGCCAGGACGGCCGCGCCCCGGGCCGGCCGGAAGGGGTTCGGGCGCGCCAGGCGCAGCCGGGCCGGCGGCGCGGCGGGAGACGCCGGCGCCGCGGTGGCGCTGCCGAGGGCCCCCCGCACGGCGGCGAAGGCGTCGACCACGCCCCAGCCGTAGCTGTTGTCCTCGCCGGGGTCGCCCTCGTCGCGGGCGGTGGCCAGCAGCAGCTCCTTGAGGGAGTCCACGTCCAGCTCGGGGTTCGCGCCGCGCATGAGCGCCACCACGCCCGCCGCGTGGGCGACGGCCATGGCCGAGCCGCTCCAGATCGCGTAGCTCCCGCCGGGCACGCACGAGACGACGTTCACCCCCGGCGCCACCAGCTCGGGTTTGACCTCGAGCCCGGGCGCCACGTCGCAGCCGCTGGGCCCGCGGCTGGAGAAGGACGCCAGCGGGTAGGGCCAGCTCTCGGGGACGCTCGCGTCCACCGCGCCCACGGCGAAGCTGTTCAGCGCGGTGGTCGCGCGATCCGCCGGCGAGCGCACGGTGCCCGGCGCGGGACCGTCGCCGCCGGCCGTGAAGAGCAGCACCACACCCGCGGCCTCGCAGTTGTCGATGGCCGCCCACCAGAGCGCGTCGCAGTCCGCGTAGCCGAAGTTCTCGTTCACGCCCCAGGCGTTCACGAGGACGTCGGGGACGTCGTCCAGGGTGCCGGCGTCGCCGTCGGGATCGGCGAACCACTCCAGCGCGGCGAAGATGTCGGCGTTGAACTCGGGGCTCACGCCCTGGCCGATCGCGTTGCAGGCGATCCACTCGGCCCCCGGCGCGACGCCGATGCTGTCGCCGGGAGCGAGCCCGACCACCGTGCCCAGCACGTGCGTGCCGTGGCCGCCCGCGAGGTCCACGGGCTGGCCGCTCGTGCCGTCGAGCAGGTCGAGCCAGCACTCGCCGGCCGGCGCGCCGTTGCCGCGCCAGCTGCCGGCGAGCGCCGGATGCGTGACGTCCACGCCCGTGTCGAGGATCCCCACCAGCGCGCCCGCGCCGGTGAAGCCGAGCTCGTTCCAGACGCGATCCGCGCCGATGGCGCGAATGCCGGGCGGCACGCCGATCGCACGATCGCCCGCGCCGGTGGGACGCGGCGCCTCCACCGTCGGCGCGGGCAGGGGCGTCACGGCGGCGACGTCCGCGCGCCGCGCCACGGCCTCGACCGTCGTGGACGCGGCCTCCAGGACAACGAGGTTCGCGATCCAGTGGCCGCGATAGCGCAGCAGCTCGCCGGCGGCGCGGCGGGCGTCGAGCCAGGCCAGCAGCGGCGCCTGGCCGTCCGCGGCCTCGCGCAGGGCCTCGATCACGGCCCGGTGACGCTCCGCGCGCGGCACGCCATCGGCCAGCAGCGCGCGGTTCATCGCGGGAGCCGGGGCCTGCTCCTGCAACACCACGACCACCGGCCGGGGCGCGGTGGGCGCGGCGTCGAGCGCGCAGGGAAGGGAGAAGAGCAGGACGGACAGCAGGAGACGGCGAGCGCGCATGGCGAACCTCCCGGGGCTGGCCCGAGTATAGCAGCCACGCCGGCGTCACGCCCGCTTGTTGCGGTCCACGGCCTTCAGGATCTTCAGGTTGAGCACGATGAAGCGCCACAGCTGAAAGAGCTTGTTGTTCATCCAGAAGCGGCTCTTGGCGTCGATTTCCATTTCGGCTACTCCGGGATCAGCTTCCAGCCGGGACGGCCCTGCAGCTTGTGGATGAACGTGCTGTGGATGAGCCGCTTCATCCACGCCCCGGCGAGACCCATCTCCATGTGCGTGACGAAGAGGTCGCGACCCCCCTCGGCGGGGAAGCGCCGCGGATCAGGCACCACGGGGTAGATCATGATGGTGGCCGCGCCACCGTCCCAGAGGCTGTCGCCCATGGAGGCGATGCAGGCCGCGTACATCTCGCTCATGCGCTCGTGGTGGCCCATGCGCCCGCGGCGCACCAGGTCGACGATGTTGCGCGCGACCACGCGGCCGATGATTCCCGACACCATCCCCGTGCGCGGCGGCGCGGCGGCCATCACCGTGCCGCGGGGCGTGACGTGGGGCTGGCTGATGGGCCCCGGCGGCGCGAAGGCGATCCCCGCCGCGAAGAGGTTCCGGTAGCGGCGGTTCTGGTAGTAGCCGGGCCAGGCGTCGGGCGTCTCGGCGAGCTGGTCCCAGGGGAGGTCGTAGATGCCGTCCACCTTGACGAAGCCCCCGGGGTTCACGACGTCCTCGCTGACGTCCTTGCCGCCCTCCCCGCGCCAGGCGATGGGCACCCCCGTGAACTGCGGGATGAGCATGGCGAAGTCGAAGCGCGTCTCGCCGTCGACGCCGTCGAAGTCCTCCCACTGCGCGACGCCCGGACCCACGGCCTTCACGCCGCGGCGCACCTGGCACTCGATCCCGAAGTCGCGGAAGACGGCGCCGATGAAGTCCTCGCTGCTGGAGGTCTTGCCCTTGTGCCGCACCTGCACGCCGCGCACGCCGAAGTCCCCCGCCGCGCGCTCGTTGGACAGCCAGACCAGCTCGGCGCGATCGCGCAGGCGGCGCCGGACCAGATCCTTGTGGATGTTCGTGATGTACTCGAAGGCCGCGCCCTGGCAGGTGGCGCCGGGGTGGCCGGTGCCGATCACCAGGCGCTGCTTCTCGCCCTGTTCCATGCGCGCCACGGATTCGAGATAGCGGTCGCGGCACTGCACGGCGTGGCCCAGCGTGCAGATGGACCAGCTGTTGCCCGCCGCCGGTCCCAGGCCCTCGGTGCCGGCGAAGTTGAGCTGCGGGCCCGTCGCCACGACGAGGTAGTCGTAGTCGAAGCGGCGGAGCGTGGACGCGTCCTCCCCCGTCTCCGACTTCGGCAGCACGAGCGCGTAGCCCTCGTCCGGGTTCACCTCGGTGGCCAGACCGTGAACGAAGTTGACACCCATCCGCTTGCAGACCGGCCCCAGCTCGAACTGCGTCTTCTCGGGAGCCATGCGGGCCGTGCCCACCCAGACCAGCGAGGGGACGTAGAGAAAGCGGCCGGAGCGGTTGACGAGGGTGATCTCGTGGTCGCGGCCGAGGGCCGCGCCGAGGTAGAGGGCCGCGGTCTGTCCGGCGAAGCCGGCGCCGAGGATCAGGATCTTCGCCATGGCGCCTCCCCGATGGGGTTCGGAGCCATCATCGGGACGGGAGCCGGAGCTGTCTAGCAGTTTCAGGAGTTAATGGCCTGTTTGGCGACTGTCACCAGTAGCGCTCCACGTGGAGCTGGCCCGGCTCCCGGCGCGAGTGCTGGCGGTAGCCCTCGGCGAGCAGCATCGCACTCATCGCCTCGATCATCCCGGGGTTGCCGCAGAGCAGCACGTGCGTGTGCGCCGGCGCGGGCGCGAAGCCCCAGAGCTCGGCGAGCGCCCCGGCGCGCCAGAGGTCCTGCACGTAGCCCGTGCGCCCCGGCCAGGGCTGGTGCTCCTCGTCGGGTCGGCTGATCACCGGCAGGTAGCTGAAGCCGGGCGAGAGGCGCTCCATGGCGATGAGCTCGCCACGGTAGCCGAGATCCCAGGAGTGGCGCGCGCCCAGGAGCACCGCGACGTGGCGGCGGGGGGCGTCCGACAGCAGTTCGCCGCGCAGCATGCTCATGTAGGGCGCGAGGCCGGTGCCGGTGGCGACGAGCGCGAGGTTCGCCTCCGCCGGCACGCTGTCCAGCGTGAACGCGCCCGTGAGCTTGGGGCCCAGGTGGAGGCGGTCGCCGGGCTTGAGCGCGAAGAGCCGCGGCGTGAGCGCGCCGGAGAGCACCAGGTTCACGTAGAACTCCAGGTACTCGCGATCCCGCGACGAGGACGCCACGGAGTAGGAGCGCCGGATGAGCGCGTCGGGGTCGGCGGGCGGCGATTCGACGTCCGCCAGACGGTAGCGCGGCGCGCGCCCGGGCAGGCCGAGCACGCCGAACTGCCCGGCCTTGAAGGGCGGCAACTCCCAGCCGTCGGGCGCGACGCGCAGGATCACGAGCCCCGGCGAGACCTCGATGCGCTGGATGAGGATGGCATTGAGGCCATCAGGAGCCATAGTAGTCGTCGCCGTGCGCCGGATTCTCGAAGCGCGTGTACTGCTTGACGAAGAAGAGCGGCACCGTGCCCGTGGGACCGTTGCGCTGCTTGCCGAGGATGAGCTCCGCCTGCCCCTCGAGCTCCTCGTTCTCCTTGTCGTAGACCTCCGGACGGTAGATGAACATCACCACGTCGGCGTCCTGTTCGATGGCTCCCGAATTGTGGGTGACGATTCCATCCGCCAACCAGTTCGCCGGCCCGGGAACGGTCAGGTCGAAGACCTCTTCCTCACCTGCCGGCTCGATCGCCACGATGCGGTCCCAGAAGAGGTCGTCGGTTGCCTCGGTGAGGCGTACCATCGACTCCTGGCCAGCCCGGGACATCCTGCTGGCTTCGCTACCAACAGCAACGAGCTCCCACGACTCGGCGCGGATCGCAAGCTCCTCATGCAGACGCCCGTCCGGCACGCCGGCGAGGCGATCCCCCGAGCGCAACTCGCTCAGGGTGCTCCAGCCCCTGGCGCCCAGGAACCGATGCTCCCCCGTGGCGCGGATGCTACGCCCCGAGGCCAGCGACACGGTGTAGACAGGCTTCACACCCACCGACCAGACGCAGTCGCTCGTGGCTCGATGCACGCGGCGTCGAGGGTCGAGCGCGAGGACTTCGGGGGTCGTCCCGACGAGTTCCCGGATCGGCACGCGTCGGCCGTCGGCAAGGCAGACCAGGGTGTCGCCGGTCACGCACTCTCGAAGGTCCGACAGCATCGGCCGCTTGTCCGTGCGGCTCTCCAGGGCGCGGCTGAGCTGACTCAGCGCGATCACCGGAACGTTCAGCTCCTTGGCCAGGGCCTTCAGGCCGCGGCTGATCTCGCTGATCTCCTGCTGGCGATTGTCCGCGCGGGCGGTGGCGCGCGCGAGCTGCAGGTAGTCCACCACCACCATGTCGAGGCCCTTCTGCGCCTGCAGCCGGCGGCACTTGGCGCGCATCTCGAGCACGGAGATGGCGGGCGTGTCGTCGATGTAGATCGGCGCCTCGGCCAGCTGCCCCGCCGCCTCGGTGAGCAGCGGCCAGTCCGTGTCCTTCAGGTTGCCGGTGCGGAGCTTGTGCGCGTCGATGCGCGCCTCGGCCGTGAGCAGGCGCTGCACGAGCTGCTCCTTGCTCATCTCCAGCGAGAAGAAGGCGACGCTCTTCTTCTCCTCGATCGCCGCGTGCTGCGCGACGTTGAGCACGAGGCTCGTCTTGCCCATGGACGGGCGCCCCGCCACGATCAGCAGATCCGACGGCTGCAGCCCGCCCGTGAAGCGGTCCAGGCGCTCGTAGCCCGTGGGCACGCCGGTGATGTGGGTCTTGCTGTCGTAGATGCGCTGGATGTTCTGGAAGGTGGCCTTGAGGATCTCGTTCACGGGCTCGAAGCCCTGGCGCAGGCGTCCCTGGCTCACCGCCAGGATCGACGACTCGGCGCGATCGAGGATGTCCATGGCGTCGTCCCGCGCGTCGAAGCAGCTCTCGACGATCTCGCCGCTGATCTCGATCATCCGCCGCAGCGTCGCCTTCTCGGTGACGATCCGCGCGTAGTGCTCGATGTGCGCCCCCGTCGCCACGCTCTCCTGCAGCCCGCCCAGATAGCTGGCCCCGCCGGCGCGCTCGAGACGGCCCTCCCTGCGCAGCTCCTCGGTGAGCGTGATGATGTCCACCGCCTCGCCGCGCTGGAAGAGGTTCACCATGGCGGTGAAGATCGCCGCGTTCTTCGCGGCGTAGAAGTGGTCGGGCTCCAGCAGCTCGATGGCCTTGAAGATCGCGTTGCGGTCGAGCAGCAGCGCGCCGAGGATCGCCTCCTCGGCCTCGAGGTTCTGCGGCGGCACGCGAGGATCGCGCGCGGGACGGGCCGCGCCTTCCGAACTGGCGTTCACAGCTTCTTGTACTCCTCGCGGATGTTCTTGAAGTCCTCCCAGGCCGGGCGCTTCCAGTTGGGATTGCGCAGCAGCGCGGCCGGGTGGAAGGTCGCGTAGACGGGAATGCCCCGGTACTGGTGCGGGCCCGTCTCGCGCAGCTTGGTGAGGCTCAGCTTCTTGCCCGTGAGCCACTGCCCCGCGAAGAGCCCCAGTGCAACCAGGATGCCGGGTTCGATCAGGTCCAGCTGACGCTCGAGGAAGGGCCGGCAGGCCTCGATCTCCAGGGGCGCCGGGTTCCGGTTCTCCGGCGGCCGGCACTTGAGGATGTTCAGGATGTGCACGTCCTCGCGCTTCAGGTCGATGGCCGCGAGGATCTTGTCCAGCAGCTGTCCCGCCCGGCCCACGAAGGGGATGCCCTGGCGGTCTTCCTCCGCGCCGGGCGCCTCACCCACGAAGACGAGCTTGGCCCTCGGGTTGCCCGTGCCCGGCACGGAGCAGTTCCGCTGGGCGCCCAGGTTGCAGCGGCGGCAGACGTCGATCTCCTCGGCGAGGGGCAGCAGCAGGCTGCCGACCCAGGCGGGGTGACGGGCCAGGAGCGTCGCGCGGAGTTCGGGATCGGCGGGCGCGGCGGCGGAGGGCGCCGACGCGGTGGCCGCGGCGGTCGGCGCAGGCGTCGCGCTCACCGGGGCGGCCGCGGGCAGCGGCGGCGAGGCCGGCAGCAGCACGTCCTCCACGCCGCCGGCGCGCTGCTGCTGCACCCAGCGCCGCAGTTCGACGACGATGTCCTTGGCCTCGTCCATGGCAGGTCCTTCCGGGATGGGCGGCCGGGGGATGGGGAAGGCCAGTATAGGCGGGCGGCGGGCGGGCAACAAGACCCCCACGAAAGCCCTGGAAAAGGCCGGGAGTATCTGCCATTACTGAAATTGTAGCGTAACCCGCCCGGGGAGGCCCAAGTGCTCGCGCTCTTCGTGGCCCTGGCCGAGAACATCGCCCTCCTGCTCGCCCTCGCACTCATCTACAGCTTCGCACTGCGTCGCTGGCGAAGGGAGACCTCCGCCCGCCAGGTGGTCGTGGGACTCGCCATCGGCGCCGTGGCCGTGGGCGGCATGCTGAAGCCGGTCCCCCTCCAGCCGGGTCTGTTCTTCGACGGTCGCAGCATCGTCCTGGGCGTCGGCGCGCTGGTCGGCGGCCCGCTGGCGGCGCTGCTGGCGGCGGTCACGGCAGGGGCGCTGCGCATCGCCCAGGGCGGCGTGGGCGTCGCGCCAGGGCTGCTGACGATCCTGAGCAGCAGCGCCCTCGGTCTTCTCTTCCGCCGCCTCCGCGCCTCGCGCCCCGCCTGGCGCGGGGATCGGGGCCTGCTGCTCTTCGGGCTCGCGGTGCACGTCGGAATGCTGCTCTGCATGTTCGCGCTGCCGCCGGAGCTGGCCTGGGCGACGGTGCGACGGATCGGCCTGCCGGTGCTCACCCTCTTCCCGCTGGGCACCCTGCTGCTGGGCAAGCTGCTCAGCGCGCAGGAGGAACTGGTGCGCGGTCGCGAGGACCTCGAGGCGACGCGGCGCGTCCAGCAGGCCATCCTGGACAGCATCCCCGACAGCGCCTGGATGAAGGACGCCGACGGCCGCTACCTCGGCGTCAACGCGCCCTTCGAAGAGCTCTGCGGCCTGCCCGCCGGCCAGATCCACGGACGGCACGACGGCGACATCTGGGCGGACGCCGCCAGCGCGGCGCGCTACGCCGCCGACGACGCGCAGGTGCTGCGCACGCGGGAGCGGCTGCGGGTGGAGGAAGGGGTCGTCGACAACTCAGGGCTCGAACGCTGGGTGGAGACCGTCAAGACGCCGGTGTTCGGCGCCGACGGGGCCGCCATGGGCACCGTGGGCATCGCGCGCGACATCACCGAACGGCGGCGCAACGAGCTGGAGCTGCGGCGGCTGGCCACCGCGCTCAAGCAGTCCAGCGACGCCGTGATGATGCTGGACGTCGAGGGCGCCATCACCTACGTGAATCCGGCCTTCGAGCTGATGAGCGGCTACCCGCAGCGGGAGGCGATCGGCCGCCTGGCGGTGGACCTGCAGGCGCAGGAAACCCACGAGGCGGCGAAGGAATCGCTGCGGCTGACGCTCGCCGGGGGCAGCGCCTGGCGGGGACCGGTGACCTGGCGCGGCAAGGACGGCGGCACGGTGGAGACGCTCGCCACCGTCAATCCGATCTCCGGGGAGCGCGGGGAGCTGGCGGGTTTCGTCGCGGTCCACGTGGACCGGAGCGAGCTGCGGCTGCTCGAGGAGCGGCTCGTCCAGGCGCAGAAGATGGAGGCCATCGGCACGCTGGCCGGCGGCATCGCGCACGACTTCAACAACATCCTCGGCGCGATCATCGGCTACGCGGAGATGGCCGAGCAGGGCCTGGATCGGCAGGAGGACTGCCGGCGCTACATGGCCGAGGTGCTGGCAGCGGCGAATCGTGCCCGGGAGCTGGTCCGGCAGATCCTCTCCTTCAGCAGGCGGCAGACGCCGGCGCCGGAGTCGATCCCGGTGGCCCGCACCCTGGACGAGACGATGGGCCTCCTGCGCGCCACGCTGCCCAGCAGCCTCGAACTGCGCGTTGAGGAGCGCTGCGGCGACTGTCGGCTGTTCGCGGCGCCCGTCCAGCTCGAGCAGGTGCTGCTCAACCTGTGCACGAACGCCAGCCAGGCGCTGGCTGGCCGACCGGGGCGCGTGGACATCCTCGTCGAGCGCCTGACGCTGGATACGCCGCATCGCTGGGGCGGCGAGGACCTGCTCCCCGGCCCCTACGTGCATCTCCGCGTCGCGGACGACGGCCCCGGGCTCGATCCCGCGCTCCTGCCCCGCGTCTGCGAGCCCTTCTTCACCACGAAGCCGGCGGGTGAGGGCACGGGGATGGGTCTCTCCGTGGTCCATGGTATCGTGACCAGTCTTGGCGGCTCCCTCGACCTCGAAAGCAGGCTCGGCAGAGGTTTCGCCGTGGACATCCTGCTGCCCGAACTGGTAGGGACGCCCGCGCCGGCGCCCGAGGCGCTCCCCGCAGTCTCCGCAAGTCCGGCGCGTATCCTGGTCGCCGAGGACGAGGCGCAGCTGCGCGAGCTCTACCGGGAAGCGCTCACCCGCGCCGGCCACGTGGTGGAGACCGTCGCCCGGGGAGATGCCGCCCTGGATCGTTTTCGCCGTGAACCCGCCGCCTTCGACTTGATCGTCACGGACCTGGGCATGCCTGGCCTCAGCGGCGAGAGACTGAGCGAGGAGGCACGAAAACTCCGCCCCGGGCTTCCAATTTTGCTCATCACGGGCTACACTGAGCCGGTGGTGGAGACTCGCCTAAAACAGATTGGTGTAGCTGAAATCTGCCAGAAACCGTTGGGGGGAAGGGAGATCGTGGAGGCCGTCGGGAGGATTCTGACGACCCGTGCCGAAGGAGCCTAGGCACAATGACCAAGCTGCTGCTCATCGACGACGACGAGCCGTTCGCGCGGATGCTCGCCGAGCGCCTTCACCGGGAAGGATTTGCGGTTTCGATGGCCGGGGACGGCAAGCCCGGCGTCGCACTGTTCCAGCAGGAGCGCTTCCCGCTGGTGATCCTGGACATCATCCTGCCGGAGATGGAGGGATTGGAGACCCTGCGCGAGCTGCGCAGTCTCGACCCCGACGTCAAGGTGATCGCGATTTCGGGCGGCGGCGCCGGCGATCCCGGCGTCTACCTGCACTCCGCTGAACTGCTCGGCGCGAGAGCGGCCTTCACCAAGCCGCTGGACTGGCCGCCATTCCTCGCCAAGCTGCGCGAGCTTCTGGGCGAGGCGTAGGGCGGCGGCGTCAGGCGCCCATCAGTCGAGCGCGGAAGAGAAAGAACACCGCGCCCAGCAGGCAGAGGCCTGCCCACAGGTAGTCCAACGTCAGGCGCTCCCGCAGGTAGAACAGCGAGAACGGCACGAAGACGCCCAGGGTGATGCACTCCTGGAGGATCTTCAGCTGCCCGACGCTGAGTTCGGCATGGCCGATGCGATTGGCCGGCACCTGCAGCAGGTACTCGAACAGCGCGATCCCCCAGCTCGCGAACACGGCCAGGAGCCAGGGTCGCGCGGCCAGCGTGCGCAGGTGCCCGTACCAGGCGAAGGTCATGAAGACGTTGCTGCCCACCAGCAGCAGCGCCGCGATCAGCGTGCGGCTCATGCCCATGTCGACCTCGGTTGCGCAGACGGGCTCAGGGACTCGCCCAGTTGAAGCTCTGAGTCAGACTCTGCAGCTGGAGGCCCGCCATGTGCATGCCATGGGCGAGCCGGAAAGGCTGGAGTTGCGCCTCCGCGAAGCGCGGGTCGCTGCTGGGCAGATTCCCGTACCAGAAGATCGGCGCTCCCCCGCGGACGATGCGCGCCTGCAGCATGAGCACCTCGGCGGGGTCGAGCCAGACCTGCTCCGGACTGATATCGCGCTCGAGGCAGTGCGCCGCCAGACGTCCCGCGGCCTCCCCGATCGCCCACTGCACGCTGTGCACCCGCGTGCAGCCGTTGGTGATGTGCGTCACCCCGGCGTTCTTCGCGGCGGGCAGCAGGTTCTCGGTGCCCACCGGGATCAGAGCGCCCAGGGGAATCTGGAAGGGCAGGGTCTGGACCTGCAGGGTGCTCTTGTGGCAGGGGCCGGCGTGCAGGTCGATGTCGTAGGCGCCGATGGCCACGGCGTCCACGAAGTGCCTCCCCCGCAGGCGAATGCCGACGGGAGGCTTCTCCACGTCCTGCTGGCGCAGGGTCTCCATCGCGACGATGCGCCGCGACTCCCGCGCGTAGGGATACTTGCTCAGCCCGTCGGCGGTGCCCATGACGTCGGGGCGGAGGCAGACCTCGTCGTAGCCCAGATGTCCGTCGGGGCGCGCCATCTGCGTGCGGATGAAGTGGTAGTAGCTGAGGCTGAGGCTCCGCGCGGCCTGGAGCTGGTCGAGCATCTCGCGGGGCGAGACGTCGATGATGCTCCCCTCGTGGTAGTCGTTGCCCATCCAGTTGATCAGCGAGAGGTCGCCCGGGTAGTCGCGGCGGTCGAACTGCCGCGCCTCGATGAGCCGGCGGTACTCCCAGAGCGAGCCCGGCCACACCTCGACCTTGTCGAACAGAAAGACCTCGATCTGCTTCGCCTCGCCGTTCATCGACCGGGTCATGCGCGTGTTGAAGGGCTGGCTGGCCAGGTGCCGGCGGTACCCGGGGGGCTCCGGGCCGTCGGCACAGCCGCCACCCCCGCTCTCGAGCACGAAGGAATAGGTGAAGCTCTGCACGCACTGCGGCTCGCTCTCCCCGTCGGCCGCGTCGCGCTCGCCCGTCATCGCGCGGCTCTCGCGGCCGCTCACGTAGGCGACGTCGCAGAGCGGCAGCAGGTCGCCGAGCTCGGTGGCGTCGATGACCAGGTCCGGGGTCACCTCGAGCGCCGCCTGGCTGTCGAGGTCGAGCAGGAGCAGGCGTGTCACGCGCGCCTGCTCACGGCGCGCGGCCACGACCTTGTGCCGCAGCCGCAGGGTCAGCAGCCCCGCGCGGCGGTAGGGTTCCAGCAGACGGCTGCAGGCCTCGTGCGCCACCGCGGGTTCGAAGGCCAGACGGCTGACCCAGCAGTTGCCGGGGTTGAAGGCCGCCGCGGCCCGCAGGCTGTCCGGCAGCGTCGCCCGGGGCAGATAGTGGCGACGGATCGTCTCGCGGAACTCGCGGTAGAGGCGGGTGGCGCCGCCGCGGTCGACCCAGCGGTTCTCGTCCAGCGCCGACACGCCCTGGCTACTGGCCTGCCCGCCGAGCCAGTCGGTCTCCTCGGTGAGCAGGACGTGGCGGCCCTCCTCGCAGAGCGCCAGCGCCGCGGCCACGCCCCCGAGACCGCCGCCCGCCACCACGACTTCGACCTGGATCCGCGCGGCGGCGGTGGAGTCCACGCTGCCGGCGAGGATGCGCAGGCCCTGGACGTCGACGGTCTCGTAGCTCAGGGGATAGTCGAGGGCGGCGAAGGCAGGGCGCGGGACGAGCGCCAGCAGACCGGCGAGGAGCAGGGCGGGGCGGCGAAGCGTGGCGCACGCGAAGGGCGCGACCCCCATGGCGGCGGTGCCTCCGGCGAATGGGTGTGCGCAGGAAGGTAGAAGCGGCCGCACCCCCACGCCAGCAAAATCGCGGCAGCGGGGCGCGGACGCCGGCTCGTCAACCTCCCCGCGCGTCGTCCCTCTCCAGCACGTAGACCACCCACGGCGCCACGCGCGTCTCGCTGACCCAGGTCCAGGGCTCGTCGCCGTGGGCCAGGGGCCGGCGCTGCTCGCGCACGGCGAGGCCGGCCGCGGCGTAGACGTCCGCGTAGGCCGCGTCGTCCCAGAGGACGTCCTCCACCGGCCGGTGGTCGTCCACGTCGAGCATCACGATGCGCACCACGTCCCCGCTCGCCGCCCGCGCGTTCTCGGGGTAGTCCTTCGTGCTGAAGGACGCCCACTCGTTCACGTAGATCTCCGGGGACGACACCACGCTCACCAGCCGCCCCGCAGGCCGCAGCAGCCGCGCCAGCCCGCCGAAGAGCTCCACCTTCGCCGCGCGCGTGGGGATGTTGTCGAAGGTGAACATCGAGAGCACGAGGTCGACGCTCGCCGCCGGCAGCGCGGCAAGTCCGCGCGCGTCGAGCAGGCGGTAATCGCCCTCGGGATCCAGCGCCCGGGCCCGCTCGAGCATGGGCGCGGCGATGTCGACTCCACACACGGAGTAACCGTTGGCGCGCAGGAACCGCGTGGAGCGGCCCGCGCCGCAGCCGAAGTCCAGCGCATCGCGACCCTGCACGTGCGCGGCGAAGAGGGCGGGAAGGTCGCGGAAGGCCAGATGGTAGGTGCCGGGGAATTCGAGGCGGGCGTAGGCGTCGGCGCGGCGCGCGTCGTCGTAGACGTTGGCGAAGTCACTGCCCATGCCTGCCCCCTGCTGCCGGATCCGCGTCCTCGCCCACGAGGAGCGCGGCGGCATCGAGCGCCTGCTCGTAGCTGTCGAACAGGTGTTCCCGGCCCAGCCGCTGCAGGGTACCACTCCGCTCCATCGCGCTCAACGGCTGCAAATGGACCCCCGACAGCAGCAGGACCACGTGCTGCTGCCTGAGGCGCGACGCCACGCCCTCCAGCGCGTGAAGACCCGTGGCGTCCATGGCGAGGACGCTGCGCATCCTGAGGATGACCACCCTCGGTCGCGACTTGAGATTCGCCAGCACCTCGGTGAACTTGCCGGCGGCGCCGAAGCAGAAGGACCCGTTCACCTCGAAGACGTCCACGCCCTGGGGCAGCGGGCGGCCGAGCGTCGGCCCCTCCACGTCCCCCTCGTAGTCCAGGACCCCCGTCACCGGCTTGACCGCGCTGACCTCGGCCATCCGCCGCATGAGCAGCAACGCGGCCAGCACGACCCCGGCCTGAATCGCCGCGTTGATGTCCACCAGCACCGTGAGGAGGAAGGTCGTCAGGAGCACGAGGACGTCGCTGCGCGGTCCGCGGAACAGGCGCAGGAAGACCCGCCACTCGCTCATGTTGTAGGCGATGACCACCAGGAAGCCCGCGAGCGCCGGCAGCGGGATCATCCCCGCCCACCTGCCGCCGGCCACGAGGATCGCCAGCAGCGTGAGGGCGTGAACGATGCCGGCGAAGGGCGTCCTGCCGCCCGACTTGACGTTCGTGGCGGTGCGCGCGATGGCTCCGGTGGCCGGGATGCCGCCGAAGAACGGCGAGGCGAGGTTCGCGATGCCCTGCCCCAGCAGCTCGGCGCTCGAGCGATGGCGTCCGCCGATCATGCCGTCCGCGACCAGCGCGCTGAGCAGCGACTCGATCCCCGCCAGCATGGCGATGGAGAGCGCGGAGGGCAGCAGCGCGGGCAGTAGCCGCAGGTCGAAGTGCGGGAGGCGCAGCGTGGGGAGTCCGCTGGGCACGGAGCCGAAGCGGCTGTCGATCGTCTCGACGTCCAGGTTGAGCGCGCGGACGAGCAACGTCGCCGCGACCAGCGCCACCAGCGGCGCGGGAATCGGCGTCTTCAGCCGTGGCCACAGCCAGATCATGACCATCGTGAACAGGGCCAGCGCGAGGGCGTTGGGATCGGTCTCGGCCAGGTGCCTGCCGATCGCGGCGCAGCGGGGGATGAACTCGGCCGGCACGGCGGAGAGGGGAAGCGCGAGGCCGTCGACCACCTGCCCCGCCGCGATGATGACGGCGATCCCCGTGGTGAAACCCACCGTGACGGGATAGGGAATGAAGCGGATCACCGCGCCGAGGCGGGCCAGGGCCATGACGACGAGCAGGACGCCGGCCAGCAGCGTGGCCAGGGCGAGCCCGTCGTAGCCGAAGCGGCCGACGACCGAGGCCACCAGCACCACGAAGGCGCCCGTGGGCCCGCCGATCTGCACACGGCTGCCGCCCAGGGCGGAGATGAGGAAGCCCGCGACCACGGCGGTGTAGAGCCCCTGCTCGGGCCGCACGCCCGAGGCGATGGCGAAGGCGATCGCCAGGGGCAGCGCCACCACCCCGACGATCAGGCCCGCGACCGCGTCGCGCCCGAGCTGCCGGGCCGAGTACCCTTCACGAAGTACGGTGACGAGCTTGGGCTCGAGATCGGCAGGCCAGATCCGCATGGCGACCGGCTCGGACGGTCCTCCAGCCGTGGCCCTGGGCCGCGGGGACGGGCGATGAAGGTATCAGGCGGTCGTATGCCGCCCCGCGCGGGCGCGCGTGGCGATGAGCTGCACCAGCTCGCGGCCGAGCGAGTGCTTGTCCTGCCGCGGAAAGTCCTGACGAAAGCCCCCCGGCCCCAGCACGAGCACCGTGTTGTCGCCCTCGCCGAAGCCCGCGCCCTCGCCGAGGCCGTTGGCCACGATGAGCTGCAGCTGCTTGCGCTCCAGCTTGCCGCGGGCGTTGGCCTCCAGGTCGTCCGTCTCGAGCGCGAAGCCGACGCGGAAGCCGCCCGTGCCGCGCTCGGCCAGGCCGGCGAGGATGTCCTCGGTGGGCTCGAGAGCCACGGCGGGTGGGCCGCTCTCCTTCTTGAGCTTGCCCTCGGCCACTGCCACCGGCCGCCAGTCCGCCACGGCGGCGGCCATGACCGTGATGTCCGCGTCCTCGGCGGCGGCGTAGACGGCGGCGGCCATGTCGGCGGCGCTCTCCACGTCGACACGGCGGATCGCGGGGTGCACGGGCGCCACGCCCGGCCCCGCCACCAGGGTCACGGCCCCGCCCGCCGCGCGCGCCGCCTCGGCGATGGCGCGCCCCATGGTGCCGGTGGAGGCGTTGCTCCAGAAGCGCACCGGATCGACGTGCTCGCGCGTCGGCCCCGCCGTCACCAGCACGCGGTGGCCGGACAGCGGCCCGCGGCGCACCCGCGACAGCAGCGCGTCGACGATCTGCTCGGGCTCGGCCATGCGGCCCTCGTCCTCGTCGCCGCAAGCCAGCTCGCCACGCCCTGGGCCCGTGACCGTGTAGCCCCGCGCGCGCAGCAGGCGCACGTTCTTCTGCGTGGACGGATTGCGCCACATGCCGCCGTTCATGGCCGGCGCCAGCAGGCTGCGCTCGGGCGGATAAGCGGCGAAGAAGGTGCTGAGGACGTCGTCGGCCAGGCCGCGCGCCAGCTTGCCCAGGGTGTTCATGGTGGCCGGGGCCAGCAGGGCCAGGTCGGCCCACTTCACCAGGCCGATGTGCTCGACGTCGCTGGGCAGGTCCTCGCCCTCGACGCGTTCCCAGAGGCTGGTGACCACGGGCTTGCCGCTGAGGGTGGACAGGGTGAGCGGCCCGATGAAGTGCGTGGCGGCCTCGGTCATGACGACCACCACCTCGGCGCCGGCCTTGCGCAGCAGCCTCACCAGCGCTGCCGACTTGTAGGCGGCGATGCCGCCGGAAACGCCCAGGACGATGCGCAGGCCGAGCAGCGGGCTGGGCGTGTCAGGGGCGCTCGTGCTCACGGCCTAGGCGTCCTCGTCGAGATCCAACTCCTCGGTCTCTTCGACCTGGGGCTGAGGCTCCTCCTCGCCGTAGAAGTACTGCACCTTGCCGTCGATGAGCCGGCGCAGGGCCAGCGAGGTCATCTTGGGGTAGGCCTCGTTGGGATCGAGGTCCTGCAGCTGGGCGATGCTGTTCTGCACGCGGGCGTCCTTGGCGGCCACCAGCACCGCCTCGTACTTGTTCGGGATCGTCCGGGTGACCTTCTCGATGGGTACGAAGCCCATGGGGCGCACACCTCGTGGCGTCGGGATGAAAGGAGGAGCGAAGGGGTCTAATCTAGCAAAGCCGAGTCGCCGGCTCAAGAGGAAATCGCGTAAGGGACCAAAATCCAGCGCCTTGCGCCGGTCAGACCCGCACCCCGAAACCCTCGGCCAGCAGCGCGCGGCCGCCCTCGTCGAGCCAGCGGGCGCAGTTCCGCTCCTGAGAGGCAAGCA
Organism: Candidatus Latescibacterota bacterium; assembly: GCA_020633725.1. NCBI lineage: Bacteria > Pseudomonadati > Candidatus Latescibacterota > Candidatus Latescibacterota bacterium. The sequence continues at coordinate 252,342 of JACKDC010000002.1, read as the reverse complement.
GGATGCGGGCCCGCTCCACGGCCGCGGCGAGGTCGTCGTTCACCACCACGGCGTCGTAGCGCGGCAGCACCGCCAGTTCCCCCAGCGCGTTCTTGAGGCGCAGGGCGACGGTGGCCTCGTCGTCGGTGCCCCGGCGGGTCAGGCGGCGGGTGAGCGTCTCCATGTCGGGCGGCAGGACGTAGAGCAGCCAGCTCTGGGCGCCCAGGGCCTCCTGCACGGCCAGCCCGCCCTGGATGTCGATGTCGAGAAACACGTGCCGGCCGTCCTGCAGGTAGGGGCAGACCTCCCCGCGCGGAGTGCCGTAGAATTCGCCGTGGACCTCCGCCCACTCCAGCAGGCCGTTCCGGGCGCGAAGGTCGAGGAAGGCCTCGCGGCTGAGGAAGCGGTAGTCGACGCCGTCGACTTCCTCGCCCCGGGGGGCGCGGGTGGTGGCGCTGATCGAGAAGTGGCTGCGCGGATGGCGCAGCATGAGGTGCTTGACCAGGGTCGTCTTGCCCGAGCCGGACGGCCCCGAGACCACCACGGCCGCGCCGCCCTTCACCGCCTCTGACATCCCGCTGTCGCTCCTCCGGGTGGGGCCTGCGCTGATCATTCGACGTTCTGGATCTGCTCGCGGATCTTCTCCGTCTCCTCCTTAATCAACAACACCTCCTGCAGAACCGCCAGGGCCTGGGTCTTGGCGCCCATGGTGTTGGCCTCGCGCAGGATCTCCTGCAGCAGGAAGCCGAGCTTCTTGGCCACCTCGCCGCCGCCGTCCAGCGCGGCGCGGAACTGCTCCAGGTGCGAGCGCAGGCGCACGGTCTCCTCGGTGATGTCGCTGCGGTCCACGAGGATCGCCACTTCCTGGGCCAGCCGCTGCGGGTCGAGCGCGACATCGCCGAGCAAGTCGTTGAGCCGTGTCTGCAGGTTCGTCTGCAGCGCATCGCGCGCCTCGGGCAGGGCGGACTCCACGCGGCCGAGCGCCGCGGTGACGGTGTCCACGCGGCCCTTCAGCTCGGCGGCGAGCGCCTCGCCCTCGCGTTCCTTCATGGCGAGCATCGCGTCGATGGCCTCGTCCAGCGCCCCCATCACCACCTGCTGCAGCAGCTCGCGCTCGGGCTCCGCCTCGGGCGCGGAGAGCAGCTCGGGCAGGGCGAGAAATTCGGCGACGCTCCCCCGCTCGGTGAAGCCGTGCTCGCGCTCGAGGCGTGCGGCCAGGTCGAGATACGCGTTGAGCACGCCGGGGTCGAGCTGCGGCCCCCGCGCTTCGGCCGCGCGCTCCAGCGCGATCATGGCGTTCACGCGGCCGCGGCCCAGTCGGGTCTTGCAGCGCTCCATGATCTCGCCCTCGAGGAAGGCCAGCTCCCGCGGCAGTCGCGTCTGGAAGTCGAAGAAGCGGTTGTTGACCGAACGCAGATCCACCTGCACGCGCAGGCCGGACTCCTCGCGGCGCGCGCCGCCGAATCCCGTCATGCTTCTGATCACGTCGTCTCCTTGCTGGGAAGGCGCGGGCTAGCTGGCGGCGGGAGTGCGCACCGCACCGACGGCCAGGGTCTCGCCCGAGCGGCTGCGCCAGTGACGCCAGTCGATGGCGGGGAAGATGTTGTCGCGCCCCTCCAGGTCGGCGAGGCGGCCCTCGTCCACGCCGCCGCCGTCCAGCATGCGCGTCAGTTCGGCGAAGCGGTGCAGGTGCTCCTTGGTGCGCTTCTCGGCGTACTCCACCACCGTGCCCGTCTTCATGATGAAGGCCCAGTCGCTGCTCTGGGCGAGCAGCAGCTCGCGCGCGGCCTGCTGCAGCACACGCTCGCGGCGAGGGTCGCCGCCGCCCTCCGCATCGGCGAGCTGGGTCATGCGCTCCTGCGCCTGGTGCAGGTGGCGGTAGATCCAGTCGTTCGTGCCGTTGAGCCAGAACTCGCAGTAGCCCTTGTAGCCCCAGCTCGAGAAGCTGGGCGTGGCGCGCTGGTTGACCGGCTGCTCGTCGAGGACGTCGCCCGGGCTCACCAGGCTGAAGGCCCGGGTGTCGTAGGCGACCTTGCGGATGAAGGACTCGAGGAAGCGCGGCCCCTCGTACCACCAGTGGCCGAAGAGCTCGGCGTCGTAGGGCGCGACGATCACGGGCGGGCGCTCCATGCGGCCGGCGAGGTCCTCGATCTGCCGCTCGCGGTTGAAGAGGAAGTTGCCGGCGTGCTCGTCGGCCTTCTCGCGCGCGGCCCAGGGGTCGTAGAGCTCCTTCTCGTGCAGCGCCACCTTGCCCGTGACCCGGTGGTACTTGAGGCCGAGGTACTTGCGGAAGCCGTGCGCGCCGAGGAAGGGCTTCAGGTAGTCGAGGTCCAGGTCCCAGCCCAGGTCGCGATAGAACTCGCGGTAGACGGGATCGCCCGGATAGCCCGCGTCGGCGCTCCAGACCTGGTGGCTCGTCTCCAGGTCGCGCCCGAAGGCGGCCACGCCGCTGTCCGTGAGCACCGGCGCGAAGACGCCGTAGCGCGGCCGCGGCTCGGCGAAGGCGAGACCGTGCGTGTCGACGAAGAAGTACTCCACGCCCTGGTCGGCCAGCAGGCGCTCCACGCCGGGCTGGTAGCCGCACTCGGCGAGCCAGATGCCGCGTGGACGTCGGCCGAAGCGCTCGCGGTAGTGCTCCACCGCCACGGCCACCTGCGCGCGCATGGCCGGCTCGTGGCCGTTCATCAGCGGCAGGAAGCCGTGCGTGGCGCAGCAGGTGACGATCTCGAGCTGCCCGCTGTCCTGGAGGTCGCGGTAGCGTCCCACGAGGTCGCGGCCGTAGGCGTGCAGGTAGCGCTCGCGCATGGCGCCCAGGTGGTCGCGGTAGTAGTGGGCGAGGCGCTGGCGGGCGTCGTCGCCGCGGGTGCGATGGATCTCGGCCTCGGCCAGGCGCAGCAGGCGCGTGAGGTGGCGCTCGGTGCGGTCGCGGAGCAGCGGGTCGTCCAGCATGGAGACCAGCGGCGGCGTGAGCGAGATGGTCACGCGCGTGGGCACGCCGTCCGCGCGCAGGCGCTCGAAGACCTCGAGCAGGGGCAGGTAGGTCTCGGCCACCGCCTGGTAGAGCCAGTCCTCCTCCATGAAGTCCTCGTACTCCGGGTGGCGCACGTAGGGCAGGTGATGGTGGAGGACCAGGGCCAGGCGTCCGGGACGGCCGGCGGGGCTCACGAGCGCGACCCCGCTTTGGAGGCCGGCGCCGCGGCCGAGAGGCGCTCGGAGGCGCCCACGCGCTGGGCGCCCACGCGGGCCAGCTCCTGGCGGAAGACGTCCCAGCCGCCCAGCGAGCCCGGCGTCGGCCCCTGCTGCCACTGCAGGCGCTCCCAGGCCTCGCGGCTCACGCCCACCCACTCCTCGTCCCAGCGCTGGGACGGGGCGTCCTGGGGGGCGCGCACGGTGTTGCTCGCCACGAGCAGGCGGTAGCGGCCCGTGACGTCCGTGAGGCCCAGCTCCACGCGGAAGCGCGCGCCGGGGCGGCCGGCCTCGATGTACCAGCTGAGGGCCTCGTCGTGGACGGTGATCGACCAGTCGTCGACCACGCTGTCGTCGTCGTGCAGCTGCTGAACGCGCAGGACCGTCCAGCTGGGTCCGGGGAACTCGGCGCGGGCGCCGGCCAGGGTGTCCGGGCGAAGCTCCCAGTAGCAGAAGAGCCAGCGGGGGTCGCGCACCATGAGCGTGAGACGGTCCACGTCGTAGGCCTCGGGCAGCGGCGGCGCGTACCAGGAGGGATCGCGCATGGCGCCGGGGTCGTCGGCCCGCGGGGGCGCGGGCTCGGCGGCCGCCGGTGGCTGGCTCGCCGGCGCCGCGGGGGTGGTGCTCGCCCGGCGGCCGGGCTGCTCGTCCTCGCGCTCGCGCGCGCGGCCGGCGGCGGCGTCGTCGAGGTGCTGGAAGTGACGATAGAGCGTGGCCACGAGCTCGGCCTTGCGCAGGGCGCTGTAGCCGATGAGGCGGTACTCGCGCGCCATGGCGCGAAGGTCCACGACGCGCCGTTCCATCAGCGCTTCGTGGGGATAGCGTTCCGTCAGAAGCCGATCCATGGCCGCACCTCCTGCCTGCCGGACACCCTCCGGGCCCTCAAGTTAGGCGATGCCAGTATGTCGTCAATGCCCGGGACTGTAAAGGACTCCGGGGGCTGCTTTGACCCGGCCCGCCACCGTGCTATCTTAGGACGTCCCCCAGCCCGAGGAGTGCCATGCGCCGCGCTTGTGTCCTCGCCCTGCTCCTTCTGGTCGCCTCGCCCGCCGCCGCCCAGAACTGGGTCAACCAGTCCTACCCCTGGGCCTTCGTGGAGCACCAGCCCACCGCCGAGATGATCGACGACACGGTGGACAGCTTCGTCTACGGGACGGCGCGGGGCTTTCTGTATTTCCTCGAGCGCGACCGCGCCACCGGCCGCCTGCAGACCAAGCGCCAGCGCGAGGTCTGGGCGCCGGTCAAGGAGGTGCGCGTGGCCGACGCCACTGGCGACCGGCGCAACAATCTGATCGTGACGACGCGGCAGGGCGATCTCTTCGTGATCGACCTGGACACCCTCGACGACGTCTGGCGCACGCCGGAGGGCTACTTCCAGTCGATCGCCAGCTTCACCGTGGCCGACGTGGACGCCGACGGCAAGCCCGAGATCGTGCTGCTGGCCGACGAGAAGCTCGTCATCATGTCCGGCGAGAAGGAGAGCGAGGAGTACCGCAGCGTCGACAGCTTCAGCGCGAAGCAGATCCGCGTGGCGGACGTGGACGGCGACGGGCAGGACGAGATCGTCATGGACAGCGGCCAGGTGCTCGACGCGCGCTTCCGCCAGCTGGAATGGGAGTTCGAGCGGCCGTTCGGGCAGCCCATGGACATCTTCGACATCGACGGCGACGGCAAGCTGGAGATCGTCGGCACCGATCCCGCGGGGAATCTGCAGATCATCGAGGGCGATCAGCGCACGGTGAAGTTCGAGTGATCGCTTGGGGCACGGTCAGGCCCTCGCTCGTCTCGGCTTCGAACTCGCTCGCGAGGGCCTGACCGTGCCCCAGGCGATTGCGCGGGTGGACAGCGGGCTCCAACGGGATTAGACTTGTTGCGGTCTGAACCGGGGGAGGTCGAGATGCGTGTCGTGGTACTTTTTGCAGGGCTGCTGGCGGCGCTGCCTGGGACTGGATCCGGAGCCACCTACCACCTGAGCGCTGATGGCGCCGGCGACTTCCCCACCATCACCGAGGCCATCGCCGCCGCCGAAACCGGCGACAGCATCCTCCTCGCCGCGGGGCTCTACCTGGGTCCCGGCAACACCCAGTTGAACTTCGGGGGCAAGGACATCGTCCTGGCCGGCGCCGGCCCGGAGGCGACGATCCTGGACTGCGAGGACAGCGGCGTGCCGGTGCTACGCATCGAGAACGGCGAGACGCGCGCGGCCGTGCTGCGGGACATGACCCTCAGGAACAACTACCACTACTACGCGCCGACGGGCGTGATCGTCGAAGGGGCATCGCCGAGCTTCATCGGGGTCCACCTCGAGGGGTTCGGAGGCGGCGCCTACTACTATCCGGGCGGAGCGCTCGACGCCTACGATTCCTCCCTGCTCCTTCGGGATGTCGAAGTGCGGAACTGCTACAGCCGAGGCGGTCTCCGCTTCTCGGGTGGCGCGCCCGAACTCGAACGGGTGCTGGTCGAGGACTGCTCGCGGTCGGGCGTCGAGTACAACGGCGGCCCCGGGGGCGGAATCTCCGTGGGCGGAAACGCGACGCTCCGCGAGGTCACCGTTCGCAATTGCGGATGCTGGGAGAACTTCGGCGGAGGGGTGATCGTAGGCGGCGCCGCACTGTTCGAGGACTGCGTCTTCGAAGGCAACGGGGTCGGCACCGAGATCGGCTATACGGAGTTCGGCGGTGGCGGCGTCGCCTGCGCCGGGGGCTCGCCCACGTTTCGCCGCTGTGTGTTTCGCGGAAACTACGCCCGGGACGGCGGCGGCGGACTCGGGGTCTACGGCACAGCGACTCCGGTCTTCGAGGATGTCCTCTTCCTTGGCAATGCCTCCGACATCGGCGGCAGCATCATCGTCCGCGATGCCTCTCCGACCTTTCGGCGGACCACCGTTCTCGACAACCGCTTCGAACCCGACGGGGACACGGCGGACGGTCCCTCGGCCATCCACTGCATCGACGCCTCTCCCACCTTCGAGCAGGTGATCGTGGCCTACAGCGAGCAGGGCGTGGGGCTCTGGGCCGACGCGGGCAGCGCCATATCGCTCAGCTGCTCGGACGTCTTCGCGAATCCCGGCGGCAACTACGGCGGCGTGCTCGTGGACCAGACCGGCGTGAACGGCAACATCAGCGCCGACCCGCTCTTCTGCGACGCCGCCGGCGGCGACTACAGCCTCGACGGCTCCTCGCCCTGCCTGCCGTGGAACAACGACTGCGAGCTGCGGATGGGCGCCTTCGGCCTCGGCTGCGGTTTCACCCCCGCCGACGACGCCCTCCCCGCCGCCTTCGCGCTTGCGGCGCCGCACCCCAACCCCTTCAACCCGAAGACCACGCTGCGCTTCGACCTGCCGCGGGCGGCGACGGTGCGCCTGGACATCGTTGACGTGCAGGGACGCCGCGTGGCGCGCCTCCTGGACGGCGCCATGCTGCCACCGGGGCAACACTCTATCGACTGGATGGGAAGGGACGACGCCGGCCGCAGCCTGCCTTCGGGCGTCTACTTCGCCCACTTCGAGGCCGGAGAGTTTCGCGCGCGGCGAAAGCTGGTGCTGCTCCGCTAGCCGTCCACCGTCCGGATGACGTGCAGCTCGATGCGCCGATTGGCCGCGCGACCGTCCGGCGTGTCGTTGGCCACGATCGGCCGCGAGTCGCCGAAGCCCATCACGCCCATCTTGCCCGTGGGATAGCCGTGCAGCGCGAAGTAGTCGCGCACGGCGCGGGCGCGCTGCAGGCTGAGGCGCTTGTTGAAGTCGGGGTCGCCCGAGTTGTCCGTGTGACCCTGGATCTCCACTGCCTCCACGCTGGGCGTGTGGACCAGGCGCTGCAGGATCTCCTCCAGCATGGGCTGGCTCGCCTCGGCGATCTCGGAGCTGTTCAGGTCGAAGGTGATGCCCTTCAGCACCGTCACGCGGGGCAACGGATCGTGGCCCACGGTCTCGGTGCTGTCGAGGTCGGCCTCGGTGAGGGCGCCGTCGTCGCGCGGCATCGCCGCCGTGGTGGGCGCGGGCGCGGCCGCGGGCGGCGCACCCAGGGCGAAGTTGACCGAGAAGCGGTGGACGGGGTCGAAGTCGTCCTTGGGCGAGTAGGCGTAGTCGAAGCGGTAGCCGCCGAGCCGGAAGCCCGCGCCATAGCTGAACCGGTCGCTGTCTGGGGTGCCGTCCTCGAGCAGCGTGCGCTGGTAGCCCGCGCGGAAGGCCAGCAGACGGTGGTACTCCCACTCCGTCCCCACGTGGAAAGAGTTGTAGTTGTCGCGGGGAATCACCAGGTCGAGGCTGTTCTGCATGCGGAAGTCGACGCCCACGTCCACCGCGTGGGACACGCCCAGGCGGTAGCGCAGCGGCGCGGGGTCTTCCGTCTCGCGGAAGCGCAGCGGCGGGCCCATGGCCTGCACGGCCGCGCCGAGGCGAAAGCCGCCCATGTCGTCGGTGAGCACGCCGAGATCGCCGGTCATGCCGGACGCCCGCTCCCAGCCCAGCGTCTTCTGGAACACCGTGAAGCGCGCCCCCACGCTCACGCCGGTCACGAAGCGATGCCCGAGGCCGAGGCTGAAGTGCAGGTCGCGGGCGCCGAGGCGCTCGCCGGTGTAGCTGCCGTCGTCGAGCACCTCGTCCACGGTGCCCTGGTCGAAGTAGAGCAGGCCCAGGCCCACGACGTTGCCGCCCGCCATGGGCATCAACGCGAGGCTCTGGCTCAGGCTGGTGTCGAGCACCCAGTCGACGTGGCCGAGGTAGAGCTGACGTTCGGTGGCCAGCGCCATGGACGCGGGGTTGAAGTTCTGCCCCGGCGCGCCCAGGTCCACGGCCGTCACGGCCCAGCCGAGGCCGGCCGCGCGGGCGTCGAGCCCGAGGGCGTCCACCACCGAGTGGCTCGTGCCCACGGCGGCGTCCAGCTCCGCGCCCTTCGCCTCGCGCTCGGTGAGTCCGAGCAGGAAGAGAAAGATCGCGATGAAGAGGGCGAGAATGAATCGCTGGCGTCGCTCGCTCATCGGCACTCCTAGTGGACGACCATGATCTTCTTGCGCAGCAGCGTCGTGCCCTCGGGCGTGGCCATGCGGGCCACGGCCACGTAGACGCCGCTGGCCACGCGGCGCCCGGACTCGTTCGCCAGATCCCAGGTGAGGCTGTGCATCTCCTCGTCGGTGTAGATCCCCGGCCCGCGGAGCGTGCGCACCTTCTCCAGGGCCATCGTGTAGATGTCGATGCTGAGCTCGAGGCCCATGCTGCTGCGGAAGCTGAACTCGGCGTAGGGCTTGCGGTCCGCGTAGACCGGATTCGGCAGCACCTCCAGCGCGCCGCCGCCCACCACCGTCACCACGAGGGTGAAGGTGGCGAAGGGCGCGCCGCCGGCCGCGCTGGCCGTGACGGTGCCGCTGTAGGTGCCCGAGGACGCGTTGTCCGGCAGCAGCACGGTGAGCGTCACCAGGCTGTCGCCGCCCGCGGGCAGCACGAAGATCCGCTCGGGCTGGAAGCGCAGCCACTCGGCGGGCAGGCGGCGGCCGGTCTCGCTGTAGAGGTCGCTCGCCTCGATCTCGATCGCCTCGACGTCCCCGCGCCCGGGGCCGTCGCTGTCGTCGGGGTTGTTCGTGGCGTCGGTGTTCACCAGCAGCAACGAGTCGCTGAGCACCGTGCCCAGGTCGAGCTCGAGGCTCACGCTGTCGGCCGTCCAGTCGAGGTCCTGGGACGTGAACGGCAGCAGCGGGTCGTCGCCCTGGGACAGCTCGAGGCCGTCGCTGAGGCCGTCGCCGTCCGTGTCGATCGCGAGCGGGTCGGTTTCGCCGCCCGAACCCCAGTCGCTGGACGCGTCCGTGGGGTCGTCGCCGTCGCGGCGACCGTTGTGGTTGGCGTCCTCGAAGCCGTCGGCCAGGCCGTCGCCGTCGCTGTCCACCAGCAGGGGATCGGTGGTGGTCGTGGGGTCGGCGTCGGCGGTGAAGTGGCCGGCGGCGGTGTCGTCGCCCTGGGGCGCGGTGAGGCCGAGCTCGAGGCCGTCGCCGAGGCCGTCGCCGTCGCTGTCGCGGGCGAGGGGCGAGGTGCCGCCGTCAACTTCGGCGTCATCGGTGACGCCGTCGTCGTCGGTGTCGTCGTCGTTGAGGAAGGTGCCGAGCACGGCCTCCAGGGCGTCGCCCAGGGTGTCCTCGTCGGTGTCGGCCAGCAGCGGGTCGCCGCCCAGGGGGCCCTCGGCGCCGTCGATGAGGCCGTCGTTGTCGCTGTCGGGATCGAGCGCGTTGATGGCCCCGTCGCCGTCGGTGTCGCCGTTCCAGTTGGGCTCGGCGCCGTCCATCAGGCCGTCGCCGTCGGTGTCGGGGTTGAGCGGCAGCGTGCCCGCCACCTGCTCGTTGTAGTCGTTGATGCCGTCGCCGTCGGTGTCGGCGAGGTTGGGGTTGGTGCCGTACGCCACCTCGTCGCCGTCCCAGATCCCGTCGCCGTCGCTGTCGCGCTGCAGCGGGTTCGTGCCCAGCTCGGCCTCGCGGCCGTCGGTGAGCACGTCGTTGTCGGTGTCGGGATCGAGGGGGTCGGTCTGGTAGCCGTCCCAGCCGTTGGTGACCTCTTCGTTGTCACCGAGGCCGTCACCGTCGGTGTCGAAGAGCAGCGGATCGGTGCCGTAGACCTGGATCTCGCCGGTGTCGCTGATGCCGTCGCCGTCGGTGTCGCTCTGCAGCGGATTCGTGCCGTAGGTGAGGATCTCGATGCGATCGTTCAGGCCGTCGCCGTCCGTGTCCGCGTTGACGGGACTCGTGCCGTAGCCCATCTCGGCGCCGTCGCTGAGGCCATCGGTGTCGGTGTCGGCGCTGCGCGGGTCGGTGGTGTAGCCGTCCTCGCCCTGGAAGACCTCCTCGTAGTCGCTGAGGCCGTCCGAGTCGGTGTCGCGCAGGGTGGCGTTGGTGCCGTGGCCGCCGAAGGCCAGGGGCCGCTCCTGGTAGTCGGTGAGGCCGTCGCCGTCCGTGTCCGCGCGCCAGGGATCGGTGATGAGCCCGTCGGTGGCGAAGGTGACCTCCTCGAAGTCGCTCAGGCCTTCGGCGTCGGTGTCGTAGAGCGCCGGGTTCGTGTGGTAAACCACCACCTCGGCGTAGTCGTCGAGGCCGTCGCTGTCGCTGTCGACGAGCACCATGCTCGTGCCCAGCGCGATCTCCTCGCCGTCGAGCAGGCCGTCGCCGTCGCTGTCGCGATCGAGCGCGTTGATCAGGCCGTCGCCGTCGGTGTCCGCGTTCCACGCGGTCTCGAGGCCGTCGAGCACCTCGTCGTCGTCGGAGTCGGGGTCGTTGGGATCGGTGCCGTTGGCGATCTCGACCGAGTCGTCCAGCAGGTCGCCGTCGCTGTCCACCTGGGCCCAGACCGGCGCTGTGAACGCGGCCGACAGGATCAGCGCGAGCAAGGCGAGCGCGAGCGTGAGGGCCGCGTGGCGCGTTCGGACTCCGGTTGCGATGCTCTTCATCCCGTGCTAGCTTCTCCTGATTCCTGGTGCCGTCGCCGTGCGACGGGGGCTCGCCCCGCGGCGTCGCTTCCCGGGGTTTCGGCAGCTTTCCTCTGCGACTGAAGCGGGGAGAAGGGTCCCGTGGACTTCCCGAACCTCTTGATGGCCGCCCCGCTCCTCGACGCGCTCCAGGGACAACGCCTGCAGAGGGTCACCTGGAACGGGCCCGTGGCCGCCCTGGTCTTCGACAGCGGCCGCGGCAGCGAGGTGCTCGTCCTCCATCTGCACCAGGAAGTGCAGTCCCTGCACCTGGACACGACGCTCCACGAGGAATTCGAGCATATTCAGTTCCAGGACCGTCGCCACGACTTCAGCTTCCTGCCCCCCCACCTCGAAGGCGCCACCTACCTGGGCGCCGCGCCGATCCGCGGGCAGAGCCTGCTGCGCCTGGACTTCGGCACCCAGGGGAACTTCAAGGAAGACAGCCGCTTGCACCTCTACGTGGAGTTCTTCGCCGGGGGGCGGGCAGTGCTCACCGACGGCACGGGGCGCGTGATCCGCGCGAGCCGCAAGGGCGCGATCGAGCACAAGCCCGGGGCGCAGTACTTGGCCGGCGCGGGCCCGGTCGTCGACCCCGGGCAAGACTTGCCGATGGGCCCGGAGGGCTTCGACGGCTGGCGGCCCGAGCTGCTGGAGCGGGTGCGCCAGGGCGGCGACGGGCGCATCCCCAGCGAGCACTGCCAGGGCGTGCGCGGCTTCAAGCCCGACTCGGTGCGCTACCTCGCGCAGCGCCCGCGCGCCCACGCCAAGGACGACCCCCGCGTCATCCTCGCCAACCGCCTCCAGCGCTGGGTGAACCGCGTGCTGAACGGGCGCGAGGGCGTCAACGTGCTCAGCTTCCCGCCCGAGCTGCACCGCGGCTGCCAGATCATGCCCTTCCCGCTCACCGACGAGGACAGCCTGGCCCTGGAGCACGACGCGATCTCCGTGTCGCGCTTCGACCACTACCCCACCGCGTTGAACTACATGGGTCGCGGCTGCCTCGCGCGCTACCAGATGCGCGAGCTGATCGAGGGCCTGCGCCGCGGCCTCGAACAGCGCCTCGCCCACAACCGCCGCCTGCTGACCAAGCTCGAGAAGGACTGGGAGCGCGCGGCCAGCGCGGGCGACCTGCGCCGCCAGGCCGACAGCCTCGCCGCCCACCTCGGCCAGGTGAAGCGCGGCATGGAGCACATCGAGCTGGACGACGTCCACGACGGCGAGCGCCGCGTGGACATCCCCCTCGACCCCGCCCGCAGCCCCCAGGACAACCTCGGCCGCCTCTACCAGCGCGCCGCCAAGGGCGAGCGCGGCCTGCAGACGGTGGAGCTGCGCCTCGAAGAGGTGCGCCGCCGCGTGGTGGAGGACGAGGAGACGCTCGGCGAGCGCCTGCCCACCCTGGCCAAGTGCCGCTGCCGCGACCTCGCCGAGATCAACGCCCTGCGCGAGGAGCTGCTGCGCCTCGGACACTCGGCCTCGCTCTTCGACCTGCGGCGCAGCGCGCCCGGCGCGCGGCCCCAGCCGGCGCAGCGGCCCTTCCGCCGCTACAGCCTGCCCGGCGGCTGGGAGGTGCTGGTGGGGCGCAACAACGCCGAAAACGACCAGCTCACCCACCGCGAGGCCGACGGCCGCGACCTCTGGTTCCACGCCGCGGGGGCGTCGGGCAGCCATGTGATCCTGCGCACCGGCGGGCATCGCAGCGGGCCACCGCGGAGCATCGTCGAGGCCGCCGCGGCCATCGCAGCCTTCCACAGCAAGGCACGGCACAGCGGGCTGGTGCCGGTGATCTACACGGAGAAGCGCTACGTGCGGAAGCCGCGGAAGGGCACGCCGGGGCTGGCGCTCTGCACGCGGGAGAAGACGGTCTTCGTCAAGCCGGAGGTACCGGGGGTGCAGGCGCCGGGGGCCTAGACGCCGGACCCGGCCGGCGCGAGGCCGTGGAGGAGGAAGTCCATGAGGGGCGCGGCGAGCTCGTCCAGCTGGCGGTCCTGGCCGTGAAGCACCCAGGCCGTGACGGATTCGTCCACCATGCCGAAGATGCAGCGCGCGGCGAAGCGGGCGTCGAGCCCCGGGCGCACCGTGCCCTCGGCCTGCCCGGACTCCAGCAGGCCGGCGATGAGGCGGAAGTAGTCCCGCAGATGCCCCTGCCCGTAGCGCTCCATGAGACGCACGCTGTGCCGCAGCTCCACCTGGAAGACCGTGGCGAGGTCGCGGTCGCGTCCCAGGGCGCCCAGGTGCAGGGCCAGCACCTGGCGCAGGCGCTCGGGCGCCGGCAGCGGCTGGCGGGCTTTGGCCTGGGCGGCCTCGAGGAAGCTTTCCATCACTTCCGCGAACACGGCCTCCAGAAGCGCCTCCTTGTTCCGATAGTAGAGATAGACGGTCCCGTCGGCCACGCCGGCCCGGGCCGCGATGTCGTGGATGCGGGTGCGGTAGAAGCCCTGCCGGCTGAAGCTCTCCACGGCCGCTGCCAGGATGCGTTCTCGCTTGTCGGCCTTGCTCTTGCTGGCGGTCACGGGCATCCTCCCTGGGGGGAATCCTAGGTGAGCCGGCCGGACGCGGCAAGGGGATCCGGGGGATGAAGGGTTGCGAAAGGCGTCGCTTCGGCGTTGACGAATCGCCAGTTAGACGCCAAGATAGATACTGAATGATATTCAGTACGGAGGCAAGCATGCGCATCTCCATCGAGCGGGCGGCGGTTCTGGGCAGCGGCGTCATGGGGTCGGCCATCGCGGCCCACCTGGCCAACGCGGGCATCCCCTCCCTCATGCTGGACGTGGTGCCGGCCGGCGCCCCCGAGGGCGACCGCGCGGCCCGCAACCGACTCGGCGCCGACGCCCTCGCCCGCGCGCTCAAGGCCAAGCCCGCGCCCTTCTTCCGGAACGACCTGGCCGCCATGGTGGAGATCGGCAACCTCGAGGACGACCTCCCCCGCATCGCCGAGGCCGACTGGATCATCGAGGTGGTCAAGGAGGACCTGGCCATCAAGAAGGCCGTGCTGGCGCGCGCGGCCAAGTACCGCCGGCCGGGCAGCATCCTGACGAGCAACACCTCGGGGCTCTCCATCGCCGCCATGGCAGAGGGCCTGGACGACGACTTCCGCCGCCACTTCCTCGGCAGCCATTTCTTCAACCCGCCGCGCTACCTGAAGCTGCTCGAGCTGATCCCCGGTCCCGACACGGACCCCGAGCTGCTCGCCGCGCTGGCGGCCTTCGCCGACCGGCGCCTGGGCAAGGGCGTCGTGATCGCGCGCGACACCCCCAACTTCGTGGCCAACCGCATCGGCGTCTTCGGCATGCTGGATACGCTGCGCGCCATGGAGGAGCAGGGACTCACCGTGGAGGAAGTGGACTTCCTCACCGGTCCGCTGGTGGGACGTCCCAAGAGCGCGAGCTTCCGCACGGCGGACCTCGTGGGCCTGGACACCTTCGTCGCCGTGGCGGGGAACGTCCACGCGGGCTGCCCCGACGACGAGCAGCGCGAGAGCTTCGCCACGCCGCCGCTGCTGGCGCGCATGATCGACAAGGGCCTGCTGGGCGAGAAGAGCGGCGCCGGCTTCTACAAGAAGTCGCGCGGCGCGGACGGCCGAAGCGACATCCTCACCCTCGACACGCTGTCCCTGGAGCATCGCGAGAAGCTGAAGCCGTCCTTCCCCGAGATCGAGGGGCTCAAGAGCATCGAGGCGCTGCCCGAGAAGGTGGCCGCGCTCGCCGCCATGGACAGCCGCGCGGGCGCCTTCACCTGGCGCACGCTGAGCCGCCTCTTCGCCTACTGCGCGCACCGCGTGGGCGAGATCTGCGACGACCCCCGCCCCATCGATGACGGCATGAAGTGGGGCTTCGCCTGGGAGGCCGGTCCCTTCGAGCTCTGGGACGCCATGGGCCTCGCGGCCACGGTGGAGCGCATGCGCGCCGAGGGCATCGCCCTGCCCGCCTGGATCGACGCCATGCTCGAGGCCGGCGCCAGCAGCTTCTACCGCGTGGAGGACGGCGCCGTGGCCGTCTGGCGCCCGGCCGACCGGGCCTACGCCGCGCCGCCCGCCGACCCCGGCAAGCTGGAGCTGAACCTGCTGCGCCGCGCCGGCGCGGTGGTGAAGCGCAACGAGGGCGCGAGCCTGATGGACCTGGGCGACGGCGTCCTCGGCCTCGAGTTCCACTCCAAGATGAACAGCATCGGCGGGGACATCCTCGGCATCACGCGGACCGCAGTCACGACCGCAACCGACGAGGGCTGGGCCGGCATCGTGGTGGGCAACCAGGGGACGAACTTCTCCGTGGGCGCCAACCTGATGCTGGTGCTCTTCGCCGCGCTGGAGGGCGACTGGGACGAGGTCAACCTCATGATCAAGGCCTTCCAGGGCGCGACGATGGCGATGAAGTACTCGCCCGTTCCCGTGGTGGTGGCGCCCGCGGCGCTGGCCCTGGGCGGCGGCGCCGAGTACGTCCTTCACGGGCAGCGCGTGCGCGCGGCGGCGGAGAGCTACATCGGCCTGGTCGAAGTCGGCGTGGGCCTGCTGCCCGCCGGCGGCGGCTGCAAGGAACTCTACCTGCGCATGCTCGAGCGCTGGTCGGGCACGGACAACCTCCTGCCCCCCGTGCGCGCGGCCTTCGAGACCATCGGCATGGCCAAGGTCTCCACCAGCGCGCTCGAGGCCCGCAGCCTCGGCTACCTGCGCGACACCGACGAGTACAGCATGAACCGCGACCGCCTGATCGCCGACGCCAAGGCCACCGTGCTGGGCATGGCCCATGCGGGTCACGACCCCGGCCATCCGCGCACGGACATCCCGGTGATGGGCGCGGCGGGCCTGGCGGCGCTGCGCGTGGGGCTCTTCAACATGGCCGATGGCGGGTACATCAGCGCGCACGACCGCAAGATCGGCGAGAAGGTCGCGAACGTCCTCTGCGGCGGCGAGCTGACCGGCACGCAGAGGGTGACCGAGGAGTATCTGCTGGAGCTCGAGCGCGAGGCCTTCCTCTCGCTCGTGGGCGAGCCGAAGACCCTCGAGCGCATCCAGCACACCCTGAAGACGGGAAAACCGCTTCGCAACTGAGAGGCCTGTCATGTCCGAAGCAGTGATCGTCGCCGCCACTCGCACCGCCGTGGGCAAGGCCCCGCGCGGGACGCTTTCGGCCACGCGTCCGGACACCCTGGCCGCCACGGCCGTGAAGGGTCTGCTCGCGCGCGTGCCCGGCCTGGACCCCGCCCTGGTGGACGACCTGATCCTCGGCTGCGCCTTTCCCGAGGCCGAGCAGGGGATGAACTTCGCCCGCCAGGTGGTCTTCCTCGCCGGCCTGCCCGACGCCGTGCCCGCCATGACGATGAACCGCTACTGCTCGAGCGGGCTGGAGGCCATCCATCTGGCCGCGCTCAAGGTGGCCAGCGGCACCGTGCGCTGCGCCATCGCCGGCGGGTCGGAGTCCATGAGCCTCATCCCCATGGGCGGGGTGAAGATCGTCCCCAATCCGGAGCTGGCCGCGCATCGCCCCGAGGCCTATCTCAACATGGGCCTCACGGCCGAGCGCGTCGCCGAGATGGACGGCGTCAGTCGCGAGGACCAGGACGCCTTCGCGCTCGAGAGCCACCGCCGCGCGGTCGCGGCGCGAGAGGGCGGTCGCTTCGACGAGGAGATCACGCCGGTGACGGTCACGCGCTCGCGCCCCGCGGGCAAGGGCGGCAAGCTGGTCAGCGCGAGCGAGGACTTCGCGCGCGACGAAGGCCCCCGCGCCGACACCAACGCCGAGGCGCTGGCGGGGCTGCGGCCGGTCTTCAAGCTGGGCGGGACCGTGACCGCCGGCAACTCGAGCCAGATGAGCGACGGCGCCGCGGCCGTGATGGTCTGCGACAGCGACTTCGCCGCCGAGCACGGCCTCACGCCCCTCGCGCGGCTGGTGAGCTACGCCGCCGCGGGGCTGGCGCCCGAGATCATGGGCCTCGGTCCGGTGGAAGCCGTGCCGAAGGCCCTGAAGGCGGCGGGGCTGGCGCTCGATGCCATGGACGTCATCGAGCTGAACGAGGCCTTCGCGGCCCAGGGCATCGCCGTGATGCGGCGCCTGGGAATGGATCCCGCGAAGACCAACGTGAACGGCGGGGCCATCGCACTGGGGCATCCGCTGGGTTGCACGGGGGCCAAGCTCACGACCCAGGCCCTCCACGAACTGCGGCGGCGCAAGGCGCGCTACGCGATGGTGACGATGTGCGTGGGCGGCGGCATGGGCGCCGCGGGGATCTTCGAGAACTTGCAGTAGCCGCCGCGGGGACGCGGGGCCCAGGACCGAAAGGGAGCACACGATGGCAGACGGAACCACCACCGACATGATCCGCGGCTGCAGTTTCCTGGTGGAGGAGCACCCGCTCGAGCGGGTCTTCACGCCCGAGGGGTTCAACTCGGAAGAGAAGATGATCGGCGACATGGTGAGCCAGTTCGTCGCCGGCTCGGTGATGCCGAAGATGGACGCGCTCGAGTCGCTGCAGGAGGGCGCCATGCCCGGCCTGCTCAAGGAGGCCGGCGCGCTGGGCCTGCTCATGATCGACGTCCCCGAGGCCTACGGCGGCATGGCCCAGCCCAAGCGCGTGGGCATGCTGGTGGCCGAGAAGCTCGCGCCCAGCGGCTCGTTCCAGGTGGGCCACGGCGCGCACACCGGCATCGGGACGCTGCCCATCGTCTACTTCGGCACGCCAGAGCAGAAGCAGAAGTACCTGCCCCGCCTGGCCACGGGCGAGATCCTCGGCGCCTACGCGCTGACCGAGGCGGGCAGCGGTTCCGACGCCATGGCCGCGCGCACGAAGGCCGTCCCCAGCGCCGACGGCAGCCACTTCGTGCTGAACGGCGAGAAGATGTGGATCACCAACGCCGGCTTCGCCGACCTGTTCATCGTCTTCGCGCAGGTGCCGCCGGAGGAGGAGGGCGGCAAGGACCGCTTCACGGCCTTCATCCTGGAGAAGGGCATGGAGGGCTTCCGCACGGGCGCCGAGGAGAAGAAGATGGGCATCAAGGGCTCCTCCACGCGCATCCTGGTGCTGGAGGACGTCAAGGTGCCCGCCGAGAACGTGCTCGGCCGCATCGGCCGCGGCGCGGCGATCGCGTTCAACATCCTCAACGTGGGCCGCTTCAAGCTGGGCGCGGGCGCCACGGGCAGCGCCGAGCTGGCGCTGATCGACGCGGTGAAGTACGGCAACGGGCGGCAGCAGTTCGGCGTGCCCATCACCAGTTTCGGCATGATCAAGCACAAGATCGGCGAGATGGCGGCGCGGGTCTACGCCGCGCAGAGCATGGTCTACCGCACGGCGGGCTACATCGACCAGAACATCGCCACGCTGGACAAGGGCGCCGAGGACTACGACGCCCAGGTGGTGGAACACGGCATCCGCGAGTACATGACGGAGTGCTCCATGATGAAGGTCTACTGCTCCGAGGCGCTGGACTACTGCGTCGACGAGTGCGTGCAGATCTTCGGCGGCTACGGCTACTCGCAGGAGTACGTGGCCGAGCGCTACTACCGCGACAGCCGCATCAACCGCATCTTCGAGGGCACGAACGAGATCAACCGGATGATCATCGCCGGAGACGTGATCAAGAAGGCGGCGAAGAACCACCTGCCGATCTTCGCGCGCGCCAAGGCGCTGCTCGAGGAGCTGATGGGCGTGCCGAGCTTCGACACCGGCGACGACGGCGACTTCCTCGGCGGCGAGCAGCACGCGGTCACCCAGGCGAAGAAGACCACGCTGCTCACCCTCGGCGCGGTGGCGCAGGAGCTGGGCGACAAGCTCAAGGAGCCCATGGCGCACGAGGAGGTGCTGAGCTTCCTGGCCGACATGATCATGGACGTCTACGCCATGGAGTCCACGGTCATGCGCACGCGCAAGATCCAGGCGCAGGGCGACGCGGCGAAGACGAACGTCGCCGCCGACATGACGCGCATCATCTGCACCGAGGGCCTCGACCGCATCGAGATGCGCGCACGCGAGACGCTGGCCGCGGTGATGAGCGGCGACACGCTGAGCACCACGCTGGCCGGCCTGCGCCGCGTGATCAAGCACACGCCGCTGGATACGGTGACCCTGCGCCGCCAGGTGGCGGACGTCTTGATCGACTCGGAGAAGTGGCCGCTCTAGTTGTCAAAAGTGCGCCCCGCGGTTTGACGCGGCATCGAAGAGGGCTATACTTCGGGTAGCACATGCGAGGACTTTGAGGGGGTCGCTTCCCCCTCCACCGGCGGGGAAGCCGCCAACGTGAAGGGTCTTCTGGGAGGACATCGAGGCAGGCGCCAACGTTCCAGTGGACGGAGCAGCGCCGACGGAACATCGGCTCCGCGAGTGCGGGGCGCGCCGCCTCCAACCAGGGTCCGTCCTCTCCCCCTTCCCGCGGTCTTCCCCGCCTCTTTCTATGCCCGGAAATCCAGCAGATTCAGCGTCGTGACCGCGTCCTTGCTGCGCTTCACCTCGCCGGGGTAGACCGCAAGGTCGATCTCACAGGTCACGGCCACCTCGGCGTGGAAGACGTGCCCGCCCACCACCTGGCAACCGAGATCGGAGAAGAGCCCGTGGATGTGCGGGAAGGGTTTCCCGTCCACGGTGCTCACGTTGCCCGTGAGGTTGACGATCTCGTACTCGCCCTCGAAGCGGGTGCGCAGGTACTCCTTCGTCTTCATGGTGAAGAGGCCGAGCTCGGGGTCGTCCACGGCGCCGATGCCGGTGAGCGCCCCGAAGCGGATGTCCTTCTCCTCGAGCCAGCGCGTCAGCGTGCTGATGATCTCCTCGCCCCGATCCAGACGGAGCAGAAAGCCCCGGGGCGTCTCGCGGTGGTCCATGGCCTCTCCTTTGGCTGCGTGCGACGATGTCCCCTGCAGTGTCCACGCGGGCGGGGTCCGCGTCCACTGCGGAGGACGGGTGCGGGGGCCGGGTTCCGCCGCCACCCGCCCCGGGGGACGGGTCTAGGCCATAACCCGTTGCCTCTGCGTTAGTTAAAAATCGACAGGCGCGGCGCCCGGATTGGCACCGCGCCTGCAATAGCCAGGGCAGCAGGGGTAAAACAAGAAGCAACCGTTGCAGTGACTGGCGCGGTTGCTTTTTTCTTTGCCCTCCGCCGCGGGCCCGCTCAGTAGCGCGACTTGACCGCCGACAGCGAGAGCGACTCGGTTGCCGTCGTGAGCGGAACGAGATCGAGCTCGTCCAGGTAGGCGTGGTCGGCATCCGAGCAGTAGTACCCGGGCAGGTCGAGCGTGTAACCCACCACCTCGATGCTCAGTTCGTGCTCACCCTGCGAGAGCGGGAGCACGAAGCTCTCCTCCAGCCACCCCTCCTCGTAGCCCGTCAACGTCGCCTGCCAGTCCCCGACCCTCACGATGACCATCCCGTAGTAGCCGATGATCTGCTGATCCTGGTCCACGCAGTGAGACGGCAGGTAGTGGTCGTAGCGGAGCCTGAGCTCGTACTCGCCGGTCAGGGGAGCCGTGACCCGCTGGGACAAGCGCGCGATGCTGCCGTAGAACTCGTCGACATGCCCCGGCGCATGGCACCCATTCGCCTGAAGGTCCAGCGTCGTGGCGTCGTAGGCGAGCACGTCGCCGTCGCAGTAGATCTGGTCCGCCTCGTCGGACGGGGTCAGCCAGACGTCCCAGCCATCCGTACCCGCAAGGAAGTGCGGATTGGTGACGAGGCTGGCCGGCGCTGCGCCCGCCGTCAGCAGGGCGAACACCAGGATCAGGGCGAATCTGTAAACGCGCTTCATGGGGACCTCCCCTTCGAGCCTTCCGGTTCCGGTGGTGCCGACTCCACGATTCCGGAGCCTTCGGTCAATTATACCGGATCCGGCACCCGGCGACCACCCCCGAGGGCCACGCCCCGGCGATCTTGCATCGCGGCAGCCGCTTGGCTAGTGTACTCGGATCGCGCGCGCCGCGCGGGCACCCGCACCTTCGGAGGATGACGATGTCGCAGGGGATCGCCAAGCAGAGCGAGGACTACTCGCGCTGGTACACGGACGTGGTCCAGAAGGCCGAGCTGGCGGACTACTCGCCCGTGAAGGGCAGCATGGTGATCCGCCCCTACGGCTACGGCCTCTGGGAGAACATGCGCGAGGGTCTGGACCGCCGCTTCAAGGCCACCGGGCACGTCAACGCCTACTTCCCCATGCTGATCCCCGAGAGCTTCCTCAAGCGCGAGGCCGAGCACGTGGAGGGCTTCGCGCCCGAGCTGGCCGTGGTCACGCACGGCGGCGGCAAGAAGCTCGAGGAGCCGCTGGTGATCCGGCCGACCAGCGAGACGATCATCTGGTCCATGTACAAGAAGTGGATCCAGAGCCACCGCGATCTGCCGCTGCTCATCAACCAGTGGGCCAACGTCGTGCGCTGGGAGATGCGCACGCGGCTCTTCCTGCGCACCACGGAGTTCCTCTGGCAGGAGGGCCACACCGCGCACGCCACGGCCGCCGAGGCCGAGGAAGAGACGCTGCGCATGCTGGACGTCTACGCCGACTTCGCCGAGAACGAGATGGCCCTGCCCGTGATCAAGGGCCTCAAGACCGAGCAGGAGAAGTTCGCCGGCGCCGTGCGCACCTACTGCATCGAGGCGCTCATGGGCGACGGCAAGGCCCTGCAGGCCGGCACCAGCCACAACCTCGGCCAGAACTTCGCGCGCGCCTTCGACGTGACCTATCAGAACGAGGCGGGCGAGCGCGAGCTGGTCTGGGCCACGAGCTGGGGCGTCTCGACGCGGCTGGTGGGCGCGCTGGTCATGGCCCACGGCGACGACGCCGGCCTCATCCTCCCCCCCCGCCTCGCGCCCGTGCAGGTGGTGGTGGTGCCCATCTACAAGACCGACGAGGAGCGCAGCGCCACGGTGGCCGAAGCCCACCGCGTGGCCGAGCAGCTCACCGCCGCCGGCCTGCGCGTCCACGTGGACGACCGCGACAACTTCAAGCCCGGCTGGAAGTACGCCGAGTGGGAACTGAAGGGCGTCCCCCTGCGGCTCGAGATCGGCCCCAAGGACCTGGAGAAGCGCTCGGTGTTCAGCGCGCGGCGGGATGTCCGCGAGAAGCAGGGCCTGGCGGTGGATGGCCTCGACAAGAGCGTCACCGACTTGCTTGCGACGATCCAGCGCGACATCTTCCAGCGCGCCGTCGACTTCCGCCGGTCGAACACCACCCGGGTCGACTCCTGGGACGAGTTCAAGGACGTGCTGGAGTCCAAGGGCGGCTTCCTGGTCGCGCACTGGGACGGCACCGACGAGACCGAGTCGGCCATCCAGGAGGAGACCAAGGCCACCATCCGCTGCATCCCGCTGGAGATGGACCCGGCCGACCTGGAGCCCGGCGTCTGCGTCTACTCGGGGCGGGCCAGTTCGCGGCGCGTGATCTTCGCGAAGTCCTACTAGCGCCACCCGGTGCCACGTGGAGGGTGCGGATGAAGACGCTACTGGCACCCCTGCTGCTCCTCGCGCTGCTGCTGCCTACCGCGGCGGTGGCCACGACACCCGAGCTCGGCGCGACGCCGATCTACGAGCAGCCGCGCAACCCCGGCGTGGCGGGGATGCTGTCCTTTTTCGTCCCCGGCGGGGGCCACTTCTACTGCGGCCACAAGCGCGCGGGGGCGATCTATCTCGGATCGTCGCTGGGGCTGGTCGCCGCGGCGGGGGTGGTCGCGCTGACTGCCGAGGACGACCACCACCTCGAGGCCCTGGGCCCGCTCTCCTTGCTCGGGGTTGCCTTTCTGGGCCTAAAGGTCGTCGACATCGGCCACGCCATGCACACGGCCCGCGAGATCAATCTCGGCCTGGCGGCCGGTCCCCGCGGCCAGCCCGGGCTGATGCTCAGCGCAAACTTCTAGCCCGCGCCGCTTGCCCCCGCCGTTCCCAACTCGATATACTTGTATGTCGGGCATGAACCGGGGGGTGCGGTATGAAGCGTCTGCTGACGGTCGGCTTGTTCCTGCTACTCGCGGCCGGACCCGCCGCCGGGACGATACTCGTGAACCCGGACGGCAGCGGCGACTACCCAACGATCCAGGCCGCGCTGGACGTCATCTCCTCCAGCCTCGGCGACACGATTCTTCTGGGCGACGGCGTCTTCACCGGCCCGGGGAACTCCGCGCTCGAGGCCGGGCAGAACAACCTCTACATCCGCTCGGTCTCCGGCGACCCTTCGGCCTGCCTGATCGATGCACAGGGTGTGCGGCTCTTTTCGAGCATGCCTTCCGAAGGCACGAACGCGGTGATCTCCGCTATCAGCTTTCCGAACTGCGGGGGCGTCGGCGCCAGCTGGGCCCGCTACGAGTTCCACAACTGCCGCTTCACCTTCACGACAGGCGGGGCCTACGCCTTCTTCGGCTCGCTCTACTTCTACGACTGCAGCTTCACCGACTGTCTCGTGCCGCCGGTGGGCGCGGGCGAAGCCGGCGGCGTTCTCTGCTCCGGCTGCAGCTTCATCGACAACCACGCGTCCTTCGGCAGTCCCAACATCGGCTTCCACGACTGCCTGTTCCGGGGCAACGACAGCGGCGACGATCCGCTGTTCGAGGCGCACTACAACCAGACCATCTACGGCGCCGGCGCGAGCTTCCACGGCTGCCGCTTCGAGGACAACCACGCGCCGGCCCTGATCCGCTTCGACGATGCCGATCCGCACGACTGGGAACCCCCCATCCAGCTCACCCTCGAGGACTGCGTCTTCTGGCGCAACGAAGGCACCATCGCCGAGCTCACAGACGTCTACCCCAACATCCACGGCTGCACCTTCGCGGAGAACTACGGCGCGGGGAGCGATCTCATCCGCATGGACTGCGTCGCCTGCTTCGGCGACGGCTCGGAGATGGGCAACAACATCTTCGCCTTCCGCGACGAGGGCATGCTCCTCAACCTCGCGCCCGGCATGACACCGCCCACCATCACCTGCAGCGACTTCTTCCAGGTCCCCACGGGCTGGTTCGTGCCCGTGAACAGCGTCTTCGAGGACCCCCGCTTCTGCGACCTGACCGCCGGCACGCTCACCCTCTTCGACGACTCCCCCTGCCTGCCCGCGAACAACAGCTGCACGGTGCAGATGGGCGCCGAAGGCCAGGGCTGCGAGACGGTGACGGCCGTGGACGACACGCCGTCGGCGCCGGCGCACCTCGCCGCGCACCCCAACCCCTTCAACCCCAAGACCCACCTGAGCTTCTCGCTGCCCGCGGCCGCCGACGTCCGCCTCGCGGTCTACGCTCTCGATGGACGTCGCCTGGCCACCGTGCTCGACGGCCAGCGCCTCGCCGCCGGCCCCCACGCGCTGGACTGGGAGGCCCGCGACGCGTCCGGACACCCCCTCGCCAGCGGCGTCTACCTGCTGGCGCTCGATGCGAGTGGCACTCGCGAGTCGATGAAGCTGACGCTGCTGAGATAGCGCTTCCCAGGAATCGGGCACCAGAAGGAGTCGGTCATGAAACGTATCACCCTTGCGCTGGTTGTCCTGGTCGGCGTCGCGGGCACGACCCACGCGACGTTGGTGCTTCCCGACGGCAGCGGTGACTACCCAACGATCCAGGCGGCCATCGACGCCACGCCCTACGGCGCGACCATCCTGCTCGGCGACGGAGTCTTCACCGGTCCCGGCAACCGCGATCTGCAGATCGAGTACACTCTGCTCGCCTCGCAAAGCGGCGATCCTGAGGCCTGCATTCTCGATGCGGGAGGCTTCGATCTCGGTGCCGCCACGGATGGCCTGTGGTGCACCGGCATCGGCATCCGCAATGCGGGCCCGGTGACGAATACCTTGCATCCCGGTCCATTCCGCTTCGAGAACTGCGTGATCGAAGGCGGGCATGGACTGGTGGTCTCCAACTGGGCGGCGCTCACCGACTGCGTCGTGCGAGGGAACAGCGGCGCCTTGGTGATCAGCGCAGCCTCCTGCAGCGCGACGGGCTGTCTGTTCGAGAGCAACTTCTCACCGATTGCCAGCGCCTACTATCCTACGCTGGAGAACTGCACCTTCACGAACAACCAGCCGCCGTCGGGCTACAGCCTTGTCGGCGTGGCCGTGAACGAGGCTGACTACGGGTCGGGTTCCTTCACGAACTGCCGCTTCGCGGGAAACGATGCCGTGAGCCTGGTGCATTTCTCCCGCGGCACGGAATACCATGTCGTCACCGGCTGCGAGTTCGCGTTCAATCCCGGCTCCTGCCTGTGGTTCGAGAGCGGCTTCAGCGGCCAACCGATCGCCACGATCTCTGGCTGCACTTTCGTGGCCAACGGCGCCGAGGGTGGAGCCGACATCGTGCAGGAGGAGTCTCAGGGCGGCGTCAGCGTGGAGCGCTGCATCTTCAGCCTTCGCCAGGGAGGGGACGTGGTTCAGCCGGCGCTCGGCGACTACGAACTCACCTTCACGGATTGCGATCTCTACGGCAACGTGGGGGGCGACTGGGTGGGGGTGCTGGCCGACCAATACGGCGTCGGCTGCAACATGAGCGAGAACCCGCAGTTCTGCGACTGGGCCGGCGGAGACTTCTCCCTCTACGACACCTCCCCCTGCCTCCCGGCAAACAACACCTGCGCCGTGCAGATGGGCGCCGAGGGGCAGGGCTGTGAGGGTGTGACCGCCGTCGACGACACGCCGTCGCCCGCCGCGCTCCTCACCGCGCACCCCAACCCCTTCAACCCCAAGACCCGCCTGAGCTTCTCGCTGCCCGCGGCCGCCGACGTCCGCCTCGCGGTCTACGCCCTCGACGGTCGCCGCGTGGCCACCGTGCTCGATGGCCAGCGCCTCGCCGCCGGCCCCCACGCGCTGGACTGGGAGGCCCGCGACGCGTCCGGCCGCGCGCTGGCCAGCGGCGTCTACCTGCTGGCGCTGGAGGCAGGCGGCCACCGCGAATCCATGAAGCTCACGTTGCTGCGTTGATTCGCGGCCCTCGCCCCTGCTAGGCTGGCGCTCCCTCCACGTCCCAGGGAGCGCCAGCATGTCCACCAGCGAGTTCACCGGTTTCCCGCCCGCCGCGCCGCGCTTCTTCCGCGCGCTGGCCAAGAACAACGACAAGGCCTGGTTCGAGGCCCATCGCGCCGACTACGAGGAGTCCGTGCTCGGCCCCGCGCGGGCTTTCGTGGTCGAGGTGGGCAAGCGCCTCGCGAAGGACGTCCCCGGCATCAACGCCGACCCCCGCACCGACCGCAGCATCTTCCGCCTGCACCGGGACATCCGCTTCAGCCCCGACAAGTCGCCCTTCAAGACGCACCTGGGCATCCTCTGGTGGGAGGGTCTCGGCCACAAGCTCGAGAGCGCCGGCTTCTACTTCCAGCTCAGCGCTACGGAGATCTACCTGGGCGACGGCTTCTACCAGTTCTCGAAGGACGCCCTGGCCGCCTATCGCGAGCGCGTCCTCGACCCGAAGGCGGGACCCGCGCTGCAGCGGGCCGCGCGCGAGGTGGAACGCCGCGGCTACACGGTGGGCGGCGAGCAGACCCAGCGCGTGCCGCGCGGCCTGGACCCCGAGCATCCGCGGGCCGATCTCCTGCGCCGCAAGGGGCTCTACGCGGGCCTGAGTCTGGGCCTCCCCGCCGAGTCGAGCGGTCCCGAACTGGTCGATCTGGTGCACGGTCACTTCAAGGCCATGCTCCCCTTGCACCGGCAGTTGCGCGTGCTCTGAGGGCCTTGATTTCGACCCCGGGGTCCGCTATACCGGGAGCGTCTTCACACGACCTTCATGCCGCCTTTACCGGCCTGCCCGGCGAACCCCGGCAACCCCGAGGAGAAGTTCACCATGCGGACCTGGCTGCTGCCCCTCTGCCTGCTCGCGGCGCTCGGCTGCGGGCGCGGCGACTCGACGTCCCGCGCGCTGATCCAGAACAAGGGCTCGGACACGCTCGTCAACGTGGCCCAGGCCTGGGCCGAGGCCTACAAGACCGTGGATCCCAACGTGGCCGTGGCGGTGACCGGCGGCGGCAGCGGGACGGGCATCTCGGCGCTGATCAACGGCACGGTGAACATCGCCAACGCAAGCCGCAAGATGAAGGACAGCGAGATCGAGCAGGCGCGCGCGAACGGCATCGAGCCGGTGGAGTTCGTAGTGGGTTACGACGCGCTGGCGGTCTACGTCCACAAGGAGAATCCCATCGCCGGCTTCACGCTGGCGCAGCTGGCGGACATCTACGGCGAGAATGGCAAGACCGAGAACTGGTCGCAGCTGGGCGTGGACGTCCCCGGCGCGAAAGACGGCCACATCGTTCGCGTGAGCCGCCAGAACAACAGCGGCACCTACGCCTACTTCAAGGAGGCCGTGCTCGGCCCCGGCCACGAGTACAAGCTCGGCTCGCTGGACATGCACGGCTCGAAGGACGTGGTGGACCTGGTGGCCAAGACCCCCGGCGCCATCGGCTACAGCGGTCTGGCCTACGCCACCGACGAGGTGCGGCTGGTGCCCGTCTCGCGGGGCGAAGGCGAGCCCTACGTGGAGCCCACGGAGGAAAGCGCCCACGACAAGAGCTATCCGATCGCGCGGCCGCTGTTCATGTACACGGCCGGCGAGCCCACGGGCGCCGTGCGCGCCTACCTGGACTGGATCCTCAGCGACGCCGGCCAGCGCATCATCCGCGACAAGGGCTACGCGCCCGTCCGGCAGCTGGACTAGCCGACACTCCAGCCCCCGGGGGGAGACATGTCCCACTACGAGGCGCGTCTCGAGCGCGACCTGGCGCAGATCCGCAGCCAGCTATCGCTGCTCGCCGAGCGCATCGACACGGCCATCGCCCAGTCCACCACCGCCATGCTGCGCGGCGACGACGAGCTGGCCTCGCGCACGATCATCGAGGACAACCCCATCAACCGCATCACGCGGGACCTCGACCGGCTCTGCCACAGCTTCATCGTGCGGCACCTGCCGAGCGCCGGCGTGCTGCGCTTCATCTCCTCGGTGCTGCGCCTGACCGTGGCTTTCGAGCGCATCGGCGACTACGCCTGCTCGATCTCGCGCGAGGCGCTGCTCCTCTCCAGGCAGCCGCCGAAGACCGTCGCCAAGGACATCGAGCTGATGCTCGACCAGAGCCGCGACAACCTGCGCCAGGCCACGGCGGCCTTCATCGCCGGCGACGACGGTCTCGCCCGCACGGCCCTGCAGGCCGCCTACGATTCGCGCAAGACCTTCGGCAAGCTCTACGCCGACCTGCTCAAGGTGGGCGCCAAGCAGTCGCGCCCGCCGCAGGACCTCTTCGCCTTCCTGATCACCTTCTACCGCCTGGAGCGGATCACCGACCAGGCGCGGAACATCTGCGAGGAGACCTTCTTCACCGTGCAGGGCGTGGCCAAGCGGCCGCGAAGCCATCGCATCCTCTTCGTCGACGAGCACGACAGCTGCCTCGCGCCCCTGGCGGCGGCTCTGGCGCGCAAGGCGTATCCGGACGCCGGCGTCTTCGAAAGTGCGGGCTGGGCGCCCGCAGATGCCATCGACCCGGCGGCGCAGGCCTACATGGCCGCGCACGGGCTGGCCGACGTCGCGCACTCGCCCACCCCGCTGCCGCTGGAGCACGACGCGCTGCTGGCCTACGACATCATCATCGCCGTGACGGGCGAGCTGCGGGAACGCCTGAGCGAGCTCCCCTTCCGCACCGTGCTGCTGCACTGGAACCTGGACCCGCCCGCGCCCGACGGTGGCGACGAACGCGAGCGACTGGCCACGGCGCATCGCGCGCTGTCGCAGCGCCTGCAGGAGCTGATGGAGCTGCTGATGGGCGAGGAGGCCGGCTGACATGGCCGCCGCCGAGCAGCCCGGCCCCGGCGCGCGCCGCAGCCTGCCTCCGGCGCGGGACCGCCGCGACGCCGCCTGGTGGATCGACCGCGGCGTGCAGGTGCTGGTCTTCGTGGCGGGCATCAGCGCCATCGTGTTCATCCTCGGCATCTTCGTCTTCATCACCGCCGAGGGCTTCGGCTTCATCGCCCACCACCTGAATCCCGGCGAGTTCTTCGGGTCCATCAACTGGCGGCCGACCTCCGAGACCCGGCCCACCTACGGCATCCTCGCCCTGCTGGCCGGCACCGCCAGCGTGACGGGCCTCGCCATGCTCGTGGCCGTGCCCTTCTCGCTGGGCGCGGCGATCTTCATCGCCGAGTTCGCCACGGGCAAGACGCGCGAGGTGCTCAAGGTGCTGGTGGAACTGCTGGCGGCGATTCCGTCGGTGGTCTGGGGCTTCATCGGGCTCAGCATCATGAACCCGCTCATCATCGAGCTCTTCCACGTGCCCGTGGGCCTGAACGTGCTGAACGCGGGCGTGATCCTGGGCCTCATGGCCGCGCCCATCATGACGACCATCGCGGAGGACGCCCTCAAGGCCGTCCCCGATCGCTACCGCGAGGCCGCCGAGGCCATGGGCGCCACGCGCTGGCAGGTGATCCGCCGCGTGGTCCTGCCCGCCGGACGCAACGGGCTGGTGGCCGCGGTGCTGCTGGGCGTGGGTCGCGGCTTCGGCGAGACCATGGCCGTGCTCATGGCCAGCGGCCACTCGGTGCACCTGCCCACCAGCGTCTTCGACTCGGTGCGCGCGCTGACGGCCACCATCGCCGCCGAGCTGGGCGAGACGGCCGTGGGCTCCGAGCACTACCGCGCCCTCTTCACCCTTGGCATC
This sequence comes from Candidatus Latescibacterota bacterium, assembly GCA_020633725.1. Classification (NCBI taxonomy): domain Bacteria; kingdom Pseudomonadati; phylum Candidatus Latescibacterota; species Candidatus Latescibacterota bacterium. Next base: position 223,168 of record JACKDC010000002.1, on the reverse strand, counting down.
CTGCTCTTCCTGGTGACCTTCGTGATCAACCTCACGGCCGATCTCATCGTCCGCGGCGTGCGCAGGCGCTAGGCATGTTCCAGGCCACCCCGCTCAACGCGCGCAATCGCCGGAACCAGCGCCTGGTGCGCCTGCTCTTCGGCGTGATGACGGGGCTGCTGGTCGCGCCGGTACTGATCATCCTCACCGTGCTCGTGATCAAGGGCGCGCCGGTGATCAGCCTCGACTTCCTGCTGAGCGAGCCGACCAACGGCATGACGGCCGGCGGCATCTTCCCCGCACTCATCGGCACGATCTGGCTGGTGGCGGTGGCGCTGCTCGTCTCGGTGCCGATCGGCGTGGCCGCGGCGGTCTACCTGAGCGAGTACGCGCCGGACAACGCACTCACGCGCGCGATCAACCTGGCCATCATCAACCTGGCCGGCGTGCCGTCGATCGTGCACGCCCTCTTCGGCGTGGGCGCCTTCGTCCTGTTCTTCGGCTTCGGCACGAGCATCCTGGCGGCCAGCCTCACGCTGGCCGTGATGACGCTGCCCGTGGTGATCGTCTCCACGCGCGAGAGCCTGCAGGCCGTCCCCCAGGCCTTCCGCGAGGCCTGCTGGAACATGGGCGCCACACGCTGGCAGACGATCCGCACGGTCGTGCTGCCCAACTCCGTGAGCGGCATCCTCACGGGCGTGATCCTCGAGGTGTCGCGGACGGCCGGCGAGACGGCGCCGATCATGTTCACCGGCGCGGCGCTCTTCCTGCCCTTCCTGCCGCAGTCGGTCTTCGATCAGACCATGGCGCTCAGCCTGCACCTCTTCGTGATCTCGACCCAGGTGCCGGACGTCCCCGAGGCCCTGCCCTACGGCGTCGCCCTGGTCCTGATCAGCCTGGTGCTGATCATGAACGCGCTGTCCATCGGCTTCCGCATGTGGCTGCGCGGGAGGAAGAAATGGTAGCGGCCGTGCCCAAGCTGTCCGTGGACGGGCTCGGCATCAGCTACGCCGGCGAGTCCGCGCTCGCGAACGTGTCGCTGGACGTCCACGCCGGCGAGATCTTCGGCATCATCGGCCCGGCCAACAGCGGCAAGACCTCCTTCCTGCGCGCGCTGAACCGCATGGACGTCTTCGTCCCCGGCATGCGCGTGACAGGCGAGATCCGCCTCGACGGCCGCCCGATCCGCGAGTGGAAGAACCTCTACGCCCTGCGCCGGCGCATCGGCGTGGTCTTTCCCCTGCCGGTGGGCCTGCCGCTGTCCATCTACGACAACGTGGCGCTGGCGCCTCGCCTGGCAGGATTGAAGCGCCGACAGGCGCTGGATGTAGTGGTCGAGCGCTGCCTCACCCGCGCCGCGCTCTGGGACGAGGTCAAGGACCGCCTGAATTCCCTCGGCAGCCTGCTGTCGGGGGGCCAGCAGCAGCGCCTCACCATCGCGCGCGCGCTGAGCCAGGAGCCGGACCTGCTCTTGCTGGACGAGTTCTCCATCGCCGTCGACCCCGTGACCACCATGCGCATCGAGGACGTGCTCAAGGAACTCAAGGCCGAGGTGACGATCGTCCTGGTGACGAACCTCGTCCAACAGGCGCGCCGCCTCGCCGATCGCACGGCCTTCTTCCTGAGCGGCGAGTGCGTCGAGGTGGGCCCCACCGAGGATCTCTTCACGCGGCAGGTCAAGGACGCGCGGACGCGCGAGTACGTGGAGGGGCGCTTTGGCTAACCCCAGCACGGCAAGGGCCCCCATCGCTGTCGAGACGCGCGATCTGAACCTCTGGTACGGCAGCTTCCAGGCCCTCTTCGACGTGAACCTGAAGATCAAGCAGGGACAGATCACCAGCCTCATCGGCCCCTCGGGCTGCGGCAAGAGCACGCTGCTGCGCAGCGTGAATCGAATCAACGAACGCCTCGGCTACGTGCGCACCAGCGGCAGCATCACGGTGATGGGACAGGACGTGCTCGCGCCCGAGGTCGAGCTGGTCCAGGTGCGCAAGCAGGTGGGCATGGTCTTCCAGCGGCCGAACCCGCTGCCGCTGTCGATCCGCGAGAACGTGCTCTTCGGCCAGCGCCTCCACCTGCCGGGCGGCCGCGTGGGCCGCGCGGAGCGCGAGGCGATCGTCGAGCAGGCGCTGCGCACCGTGCTGCTCTGGGACAAGGTCAAGGACCACCTCGACCGCGACGCCACCCTGCTCTCCCTCGAGGAGCAGCAGAAGCTTTGCATCGCGCGCCTGCTGCCGGTCAAGCCCGTGCTCCTGCTCATGGACGAGCCCTGCTCGGCCCTCGACCCCAAGGCCACCGAGGCCGTCGAGGAGCTCATGTGGGAGTTGCGCGGCGACTACACCATCATCATCGTGACGCACAACATGGCCCAGGCCCGCCGCGCCAGCGAGGAGTGCATCTTCATGCTGCTGGGCAAGGTGGTGGAGCACGCGCCCACCGACACGCTCTTCGTCACGCCGCGGCATGCGGAGACGGCGGACTACATCGAGGGGCGCTACGGATAGGCCTCATGGCCCCTTCCCGCTCGTTTCGCACTTCGTGAGGCACTCGGCCAAAGGGCCCACTCGCTCGCATGAAGAGAAGAAAGGGGGAGCCATCGGGCTCCCCCTCTGTTCTTCATGCTAGCGAGCTTGTGTCCGGGTTGCGCGCCTTCGAAGCATCGCGCGAGAGGACACGAGCGAGCTACTTCATCAGGAGCATCTTCTTCACCTGGGTCTCGCCCGCCGTTTCGAGGCGGTAGAAGTAGACGCCCGAGGCGAGCGCCTGGCCCGCATCGTCACGGCCCTCCCAGATGACGTGGTGGTCGCCGGCGGGCTGCACGCCGTCGAGCAGCGTGGCCACCGCGCGGCCCTGAACGTCGAAGACGCGCAGGCTCACGTCGCCCGCGGCGGGCAGCGCAAAGCTGATGACGGTCTTCGGGTTGAACGGGTTCGGATGGTTCTGGGCCAGACGCAGGGCCGTCGGCGCCGTCTCCACGCCCGTGGGATCGAAGAGCACCTCCACCGTGGCCGGCACCACGAGCTGGCCGCCCGCGTTGCTGCTGATGGCGATGTTCGTGTGGTAGGTGCCGTCGGGCAGACCCGTGCTGTCGAAGATCACGGGCAGCGAGACGCTCTCGCCCTCGGGCACGCTGCCGCCGGTGCTCGTCATGCTGACCCAGGTCATCGTGCGATAGATCGTGAAGGCCGAGTCGCTGGTGTCGGTGACGCCGGGGTCGTCCGCGTCGGTCACGCGCACGCGCGCGGCCGCGGTGATCGGGCCGTCGACGTTCCACGCGAACTGCCCGAAGCCCGCGGGCAGGCCGCTGGCGAGGGTTTCCCAGCTGTGGCCGTCACGCGTCAGCTCGACGTTCACGTAGGCAGGACCGCCGCCGGCCGTCCACTGGATCGGCATCATGTCGCCGATCGCGCAGATCTCGCCGCCGTTGGGGAAGACCACGTTCACGGCCGGACCGAGCAGCGAGATGACGATTTCGCCGTTCAACGTGTGCGGCTCGCTGCCGTAGATGTCGCCGGTGAGCGTGTAGGGGATCACCACGTCGGCGCTGCTGTTGAAGGTCAGGCTGACGGTGGCCGACGCGGACTCGCCGGGATAGATGCTGCCCCAGGTGCCGGTGCCCGACCAGCCGGAGGCGACGCCGTCACCGGTCCCGCCGTTGTAGGGCATGTCGCCGCCGGAGCCGCCGCTCATGGACGTCGCGGAGTTCAGCACCACGCCGGCGGGCAGATCGAAATCGACGTACTTGATCCACTCGCTGTCGTTGGACACGCAGTTCGCGGTGAAGACCACGTCGTAGGTCTGTCCGGGGAAGTAGCCCGGCAGATCCGCGGTCATCGTGGAGCCCGCAATGCTGCGATCGAGGCCGATGCCGCCGCCCGTCGGGTAGTCGGGGTCGCTGAGGCTGATGTTGTAGTAGAGCGTCGAGCCCAGCTCGCCGTTGTTCGCGATGTGCAGGTAGTCGGTCATCAGCATGTCCTGCGTCATGACCTTCGTGAAGGCGAGCGGCGTGACGTCGCAGGTGGGCACGAGGCCGTCGCCCACCAGCACGTTCTCCACGTGGACGAAATGATTGAAGCCGCTGACCGTGAGGGTGACCTCCTGGCCGGGAGTCGGCAGATCGCCCGTGAAGGGGATCCGCGCCAGGCCGGCGGCGTCCGCGAAGGCCGCGCCGACGTAGTCGCCCTGGTAGCTCAACGCCGCGAGCGCGCCGGGCGTGGTGGTGACGTCGAAGTAGGCCATCAGCGGATCCACGGTCTCGATGTGATCGACGGCCAGAGCCGTGGGCTCGTCCGTGCGGACGCGCAGGCTGGGGTCGCCGAAGACGGTCCAGTACTTCGTCTCGGTTTCGCCGCTGGCGCCGTACTCGTCGTTCATCAGGCAAGCCCCGTTGAAGCAGAGCGCGCCGAAGCAGCGCTTGGCGCCGGTGACGAGCAGGTCGATGGTCTCGTCCTGCGCGCTCATGGGCGGCGCCCAGCTCTGGCTGATCGTCGAGCCGTAGAAGCCCACCGCGCCCGTCGGCTCGGCGCCGTTGGTGGCGCGCAGCCAGGCCTCGCCGAAGCAGGTGCCGCTCTGGAACTCGCCGACGTTGCAGGCAACGCTGTGGATGAAAGGCAACTTGTTGTCGTTCACCAGCGCGTTGACGTTGGTGTTCGAGAAGCCCGTCGTGCCCCAGCTCGTCATGCTGCCGTGGCCGCAGTAGTCGATGATGCTGCGCCCGGCGTTCAGCGCGTTGGTCACCATCGTTGCGTTGCCGCCGTTGGTGTCGTAGATCTGATCGACGCCGGCGTAGGTGAAGCCCATCAGCTTCCCGCGGATGACGTCCATGTGCACGTAGTCCGCCTCGCCGTCGTCGCCGATGCCGTCACCCTGCGCCGAGGCGATGCCGATGCCCTGGCCGTACCAGGCGGCCGCCTGCGCGTCGCGCTCGTACTCGACGCTGCGCACGACCTGCGTCTCTACCTGGGCGATGGTCTCGGCGGACATGCGCCCGATCAACGCGTCGGGGTAGTTGTCGGCGCCGGCGAGGAAGGTGTAGCTGGGGTCGGACGCCCCGCCGTTGTTGTAGTAGGGCACCTGCGCGGCGTCGCCGACCAGCAGGATGAAGGCCAGATCCGTCGTGTCGTAGAGATTCTGGATGTAGGCCTTGATCTGGGTGCCCGTGCCGCCCACCGCGCTCACGTTGACCATGGTGGTGGCGATGCCCATCTGGTTCTTCCAGTCCACGAACGGCTGCACCGCCGACGCGAAGGCGTCGTAGGTGATCACGAGCATCGAGCCCACCTCGGGGATGCTGGCGTAGCGATCGCCCATGGCGTCGTAGTTGATGAACTGCCGCGAGTAGATCTTCGCGAACTCGTCGACGGGCGCGGCCGTGCGGCCGGCCAGAACGTTCTCGCCGCCCGGCGCGGCCCAGGCCACCTCCACCTGCAGCGTGGTGTAGACGCGCAGCGTGTGCGTGGCCGGGTTGTACTGGAACGGGTTCAGCTCGAGCACCTGGCCGCGCACGTCACGCAGGATGTAGGGCGTGTGGAGCTGCGCGGTCTTGCTCGGGTACCAGGCGTCCTGGTCGTAGAAGCGGTCGAAAGTGTAACGGACCATCGCGGGGTCCACGTTGCGCGAGAGATTGCCCTTGGACGGGGCGACGTCCACGCCCGCGAACTCCACGAAGTCGGCGCCGGTGACCGTGAGGCCCATGATGCCGTCGCCGGGGACCGCCAGCGACCGCCGCACGGTGGGCAGCGCCGGCAGGCCAGCTTCCTGGTGGAGGGCGAGCTTGTCGAGGGCCAGGGTGGCCCACTTGTCGCCGTCGATCTCGACGCCCTCGAGATCGAAGTGATTCAGATCCAGCTGCACGACGCTGCGCTCCGGCGTGGCCGAGAGCACGCGCAGTGAGTAGGCGTCATCGCCACTGGCGACCGCAATCTGTCGCGCGCCGGCCGACGTGGCCGACAAGAGCAGCGCGACGACAGCGATGAGCACGCTCAGTCGTCTCATGTTTCCCCCTATTGCATGGAGTGGCCCGAGTGACAAGGTAGCGGGTTACCGGGTCATTTTATCAGAAACCCTGTGCCGCTGAAAGTGTGTCTGCGGCCCTCGAGGCCCCTCCGTGAAGGCGGCTGGCACTCCATCGTGAGCGTCAACGCTGTTAACAGCACGAGATCCGGGGCCTCCCGGCCCCGGACACATTCTCGGCGGCACAAGGAACCGCTTCCAACGGCGCTGGGCTTGGACTAGAGTCCCCCCATGCGCCTCGAGCTCTTCATCCCCTGCTATGTTGAGCACTTACGGCCGGCCGTGGGCCTGGCGCTCGCGCGTCTCCTGGACCGCCTGGGCCTCGACTGGACCTATCCGGCCGACCAGACCTGCTGCGGCCAGCCGGCCTACAACGCCGGGCATCCCCACGAGGCCCTGCCCGCAGCGCGTAACTTCCTGCGGCGCTTCGAGAACGCGGAGCTGGTGCTCAGCCCGTCCGGGAGCTGCGTGGCCATGCTCCGCCGGCTGCACTCCCTTCCCGGGCTCGCACCCGCCGAGCGCGACGCCCTCGCCGCCCTCGGCCCGCGCTGCCTCGAGCTCAGCGACTTCCTGGTGAACCGGCTCGGGCGCGTGGACTTCGGCGCCCGCTGGCCCGGGCGCGTGGCCTACCAGGACAGCTGCCACGCCCTGCGCGAACTCGGCCTCGTCGACGAGCCCCGCCGCCTCCTCGCCGCCGTCGAAGGCCTGGAGCTGGTGGACGCCTCCGGCCCCGAGCACGAATGCTGCGGCTTCGGGGGCGTCTACGCCGTGAAGCTGCCCGAGCTGTCCGTGGCGCAGGCCGACGAGCGCCTCGCCCTGCTCGCAGAGGCGGGCGCCGACACGCTCGCCCTCACCGACGTGAGCTGCCTCCTCCACCTCGAGGGTCGGGCGCGTCACCTGGGGCGGCCGCTTCGCGCGCTGCATTTCGTCGAGATCCTGGCGCCGCCCCCGGGGGCGGGCGCATGAGCGCGCCGGCGGCGCTGGCCGCCTTCCGCCGACGGACCGCCCGCGCCTTGGCCGACACCGAACTGCACGGCAACCTGCGACGCGCCACCGGCGGCACGCTCGCCAAGCGCCGCGCGCTGCTCGCCGCGCTCCCCAGCGCCGACGCCGACCGCCACGCCGTGGCCGCCGCCCGCCACGCCGACGCCCCCGCGCGCGAAGCGCTGCTCGGCCGGGCGGTCGCGCAGATGGAAGCCGCCGGCTTCACGGTGCACCACGCCGCCGACGCCGCCGCGGCCCGCGGGCTCGTCCTCGGCATCCTGCGCGACGCCGGCGCGCGCCGCGTGGTGAAGAGCAAGTCGATGATCACCGAGGAGATCGAGCTCAACGCCGCGCTCGAGGCCGCCGGCCTCGACGTGGTGGAGACCGACCTCGGCGAGTTCATCGTACAGCAGCTCGGCGAGCGGCCGAGCCACATCACCGCGCCGGCGCTGCACCTGAACCGGCGGCAGATCGGCGCGCTCTTCGTGCGGCTCTGGCCCGACGAGACGCCCAGCGAGGACCCGGCCACCCTCACCGCCCAGGCGAGGCGCCACCTGCGCGAGCGCTTCCTCGCGGCGGACGCGGGCATCACCGGGGCGAACTTCGTCATCGCGGAGACAGGCAGCCTGGTCCTGGTGGAGAACGAGGGCAACATCGGCCTTTGCTCCAGCGTGCCGCCGCTGCACATCGCGCTGGCCGGCATCGAGAAGGTGCTGCCGCGCCTGGCCGACCTCGACCCGCTGCTGCGCCTGCTCCCCGCCAACGCCACGGGACAGCGGGCGGGCAGCTACGTCAGCCTGATCAATGGTCCAGCGCCTGTCGGCGACGGCCCCACGGCCCGGCACGTGATCTTCGTCGACAACGGCCGCCGCGCCCTGGCGGCGAGCCCCGAGGCGGAGATCCTGGCCTGCCTGCGCTGCGGGAGCTGCCTGAACGTCTGCCCCTGCTTCCGCCACGCGGGCGGACACAGCTACGGGACGATCTACCCGGGGCCGATGGGCATCCTGCAGTCGCCCTACCTGGCGGCCCCGACGCCGCCCGCCGCCGACGGCCGCTCGGCCCACCGCCTGGAGACGAGCCTCGCCGACGTCTGCTCGCTCTGCGGCGCCTGCGCCGAAATCTGCCCGGCGGAGATCCCGCTGCCGGACCTCATCTGGCGCGCGCGGGTGGCCAAGGAGGAGGATGCACCCGCGGGCCGCCGCGCGCCCTGGCGCGTCTTCGCGGCGCTCAGCGCGCGGCCGCGGAGCTTCCGCCTCGCCGCCGGGCTGATGCGCGTCGCGCTGCGCGTCTCCCCGGCCCTCGCCGCCGCCTTCGGCCGCGCGTGGAGCGCGAATCACGCGCTGCCGCCTGCGCCCCCGCGCAGCTTCGCGGCCGAGTTGCGGCGGCGGCACCCGGAGCGCATCCGATGACGGCCGAGTTGCGCGATCTCCTCGCCGAGCGCCTCGCGCAGAGCGGCTGCGAGTGGCGGCAGCTCGCGGACGCGGCGGCGCTGGCCGCCTTCCTCGCCGAAGCCGGCTGGACCGAACGCGCCGGCCTGCTCGACCCCGCCGGCCTCCTCGACGACGGCCGCGGCTTCGCCGTGCTCGAAGGCGTCATCGCCGAGACGGGCTCGCTCGCGCTGTCGGCGCGCCACCCGGGCGCGCGGCGCGGCGCGTTCCTCGCCGAAACCCACTTCGCGCTGGCCGCGGACGACTGCGTGGTCGAACGCCTCGCCGACCTGCTCACCCGTCTCGCGCCGGAGTTCCGCGCGCGCGCAGGCCACAGCCTCACGCTCATCACCGGACCCAGCCGCACGGCGGACATCGAGAAGACGCTGGTGCTCGGCGCCCACGGCCCGCGCCGTCTCGTGCTCGCCACGGCGCCCGCCGCGCTGCTGCGTGGCCGCTTCGCGCCGGGTGTGCTGCCGCCGGAGGCATCGCCGTGAGCGCCCGCAGCCTGCGCGGCTTCTACCTCTACGACTGGGCGAACTCCGCCTTCGCGACGGTCATCCTCGCGGCGCTGCTGCCGGTCTACTTCGCCGAGGCGGTGGTGCCGGCGGGCGGCTTCCGCGTCTTCGGCGCGACGCTCAGCGCCACCAGCCTCTGGGGCTACGCCTCGGGGCTGTCGACGCTGCTGGTCTTCCTCAGCGCGCCGCTGCTGGGGGCGCTCGCCGACGCCACGCGCAGCCGCCGCCGCTGGCTCCTCGGCTGCTTCCTGCCCGGCGCGGTGGCCACCGTGGCGCTGATCGCGATCGGTCCGGGGGACGTCTGGGCGGCCCTCGCGCTCTACGTCACCGCGGGCACGGCTTTCGTGGCGGCGAACATCTTCTACGACGCCTTCCTGCCCGGCCTCGGCGACGCGTCCGAGCGCGACCGCATCAGCGCCCGCGGCTTCGCCTGGGGCTACGCCGGCGGCGGGCTGCTCTTCCTCGTCGACCTGATCCTGATCCAGGCCCACGGCAGCTTCGGGCTGACGAAGGAGTGGGCCGTGCGCATCGCACTGGCGTCGGCGGGCCTCTGGTGGGGCGGCTTCGGGCTCGTGGCCTGGCGCCTGATGGAGGAGCCGCCGGGGGCCGCGCGCCGGACGAGCCCCGCCGCCGCCCTGCGCGGCACGGCGGCCACCTTCCGCGCAGTGCTCGCGCGGCCCGCGCTGGCGCTCTTCTGCCTCGCCTTCCTCTTCTACAACGACGGCATCCAGACCGTGGTCAAGATGGCGTCCATCTACGGCAAGGACGAGCTGCACCTGGATACCGGCACCCTGCTCGGCACGCTGCTGCTGGTGCAGGCCGTCGGCGTGCCCGGCGCGCTGCTCTTCGGGCGCCTGGCGCGCGGCTGGGGCGCGAAGCGCGCGCTGGTGCTGAGCCTCGTGATCTGGCTCGGCGTCGTCGCCTGGGGCTACCGGCTGGCGGCGGCCTGGGAGTTCTGGGTGCTGGGCGCGGCGGTGGGCTTCTGCCTCGGCGCGACCCAGGCGCTGAGCCGCAGCCTCTACGCGCGCTTCGTCCCGCTGGAGCGGAGCGCGGAGTACTACGGCTTCTACAGCGTCTTCGCCAAGTTCAGCGCGATCGGCGGGCCGATCCTCTTCGCCGCGATCCGCCAGGCGACGGGCACCGCCCGCCTGTCGATCCTCGCCCTCGGGATCTTCTTTCTCCTGGGCCTGATCTTGCTCCTCGCCATGCCAGGCGATCCCGCCTTGACAGACCCGGAACGCGCTTCTACCTTGTGACTCCGACCAAAATGGTCGGCATTTGAGTAAGCGGTCCCCGACTCCGAAAGCCCGGCATGCTGCGCTTCACCCGCAAGACCGACTACGCCGTCCAGGCCCTGCTCCACATGGCCGCCGGCGAGGCGTCCGGGCCGGTAAGTGCCCGCGAGATAGCGGCTTGCCATGACATCCCCGTCCAGCTCACCGCCAAGCTGCTCCAGGCCATGGCCCGGGCCGGGCTCTGCGAGAGCCGGCTGGGCTCGCGGGGCGGCTACCGGCTGGCGCAGCCGGCGGCGGCGATCTCGCTGAAGGCGATCATCGAGGCGGTGGAGGGCGCGGGGGACGACACGGAAGGCGCCGCCGCGGTCTGCGGCTACTCGGCTCCCCTGGCCGCCGTCCGCGAGGAGCTGGCGCGGCAGTTCGCCGCGCTGAGCCTGGTCGAGCTGGCGGGGCACCGGGCGGCCCCGGTCCGGGCGGCGCGGCCCATCTACCTGGACAACCAGGCCACCACGCCGCTGGACCCCCGCGTGCGCGAGGCCATGGCGCCCTTTTTCGACGCGCGCTTCGGCAACGCGGCCAGCCGTCAGCACAGCTACGGCTGGGAGGCGGCCGCCGCGGTGAAGGGCGCGCGCGCGTCCGTCGCCGCGCTGGTGGGCGCGGAGCCCGGCGGGCTGATCTGGACCAGCGGCGCCACCGAGTCCAACAACCTGGCCATCAAGGGCGTCGCCGAGGCCTACGCGGGGCGCGGGAAGCACCTGATCACCTGCGCCACGGAGCACCCGGCGGTGCTGGATCCCATGAAGGCGCTGGCGCGTCGCGGCTGGGAGCTAAGTGTACTGTGTGTTGATAATGACGGCCGCCTCGACCTCGCCGAGCTCGCCGCCGCGCTGCGCGACGACACCGTCCTCGTCAGCCTCATGGCCGCCAACAACGAGATCGGCCTGCTGCATCCGCTGGCCGACGTCGGCGCCATGGTCCGCGCGCGCGGCGCGCTGCTGCACGTGGACGCGGCGCAGGCGGCCGGCAAGATCCCGCTCGACATGGAGGCCCTGCAGATCGACCTGATGAGCCTCTCCGCGCACAAGCTCTACGGGCCGAAGGGCGTCGGTGCGCTGGCCGTTCGGCGCGGCACGCCCCGCGTGCGGCTGGAGCCGCAGCTGCACGGCGGCGGGCACGAGAAGGGCCTGCGCTCGGGCACGCTGAACGTGCCGGGCATCGTGGGCTTCGGCGAGGCGGCGAAGATCGCCGTCGAGGAGATGGCCTCCGAGACCGCGCGCCTCGGCCGCCTGCGCGACCGCCTGCTGGCGGGCCTGCGCGAGCGCGTCCCCGGCGTCGTGCTCAACGGCGCACCGAGTCCGCGCCTCGCGGGCAACCTGAACCTGAGCATCGAGGGCGTGGAGGCCGACGGTCTCCTGATGCGCATCCGCGACGTGGCGCTCTCCAGCGCCTCGGCCTGCAGCTCGGCGACGGACGCGCCGTCGCACGTCCTCAGCGCCATGGGCCTACCGCCCGCGCGCGTGCGCAGCGCGCTGCGGCTGAGCCTCGGACGCTTCAACACGGCCGACGAGGTGGAGCGCGTGGTGGATGCGATCGCCGAGGCGGTGGCCGACCTGCGCGCCGCCGATCCCCGGCGCGACCCCGAAACGACAACCAGCACAAGGAGCAGCACGGCATGATCACGCTCACCGACACCGCCGCCAGCGAGGTGCGCCGCCTGCGCGAGCAGTCCGGCCATCCCGAGGCCTTCCTCCGCGTGGCCATCAAGGCCGGCGGCTGCAGCGGCTTCAGCTACGAGCTCGAGCTCGACGACGCCCTCGGCGAAGGCGACCAGCGCTTCGAGACGGCGGGCATCGACGTGGTCGTCGACATGAAGAGCTACTTCTACGTGAAGGGCCTCGTGATCGACTACGAGAAGAAGATGATCGGCGGCGGCTTCCGCTTCGAGAACCCGAACGCCGCGGGCGGCTGCGGCTGCGGGACGAGCTTCTCGGTCTAGCGTGTCCCTCGACGACGGCATCGCCTGCGGCTGCGGCGATTCCTGTGCGGCGCCCGCCGCGCCGTCGTCGTCTCACGCGCACGCGCGCGCACGCTGGGACTGGCGGGGACGTCTCACCGCGCTCAGCGGCCTGCTGCTCGTCGCGGCCTTCATTGCACATCAGGTGACGCGAGGCTGGCGCGCGGCGCTCGAGGGCGGCTCGCCGCCCTTCGCCGCGACGCTGCTCTACGGCGGCGCCGTGCTCGCGGGGCTGCTCTTCGTGCTGCCGCGGGCCTGGCGGTCGCTGGCGCGGCTGCGCCCCGACATGAACCTGCTCATGACGATCGCCGTCCTCGGCGCCGTGGCCCTGGGCGCGCTCTTCGAGGCGGCGGCGGTGAGCTTCCTCTTCGCCTTCAGCCTGGTGCTCGAGTCCTGGAGCGTGGGACGCGCACGTCGCGCCATCGCGCGCTTGCTCGAGATCGCGCCGGAGACCGCGCGGCTGCTCGACGCCGCGGGCGCGGAGAGCGCGGCGCCCGTGGAGCGCGTGGACGTCGGCGCGCGGATCCGCGTGCTGGCCGGCGAGCGCATCCCCCTCGATGGCGAGGTCGTGGCCGGCCGCGGCGGCGTGGATCAGTCGCCGCTCACCGGCGAGAGCCAGCCCGTGGCGAAGGCGCCGGGCGACGCGGTCTACGCCGGCTGCATCAACGGTGAGGGCGTGCTCGAGATCGCGGTGACGCACACGTCGCGCGAGAGCCTGCTCGCGCGCATCCTGCGCGAGGTGGAGGAGGCGCGCGGCAACCGCGCCCAGGCCGAGCGCTGGGTGGACGGCTTCGCGCGCGTCTACACCCCCATCATGCTCGGCGTGGCCGCGCTGATCGCGCTCGTGCCGCCGCTCGTCTTCGGCGGCGCCTGGTCGCGCTGGATCTACGAGGCGCTGGTGATCCTGGTCATCGCCTGCCCCTGTGCGCTGGTGATCTCGACGCCGGTGAGCATCGTGGCGGGGCTCGCGCGCGCGGCGCGCGAAGGCGTCCTGATCAAGGGCGGCGTCTACCTCGAGCTGCCCGCGCGCCTCAAGGCCATGGCCTTCGACAAGACCGGCACCCTCAGCCGCGGCGAGCTCGAGATCGCGCGCGTGTCGCCCGCGCCGGAGTCCGGGCTGGACGAAACCGCCCTGCTGGGCTTGGCCGCGCGGCTCGAAGCCCACAGCACGCATCCGCTCGCGACGGCGGTGCGCGAGGCCGCGGCGGCGCGCGAACTCGCGACCCCGCCGGCCGAAGACATGGAGACGGTGCCCGGCCGCGGCCTCACCGGCCACGTGGACGGCCGCGCCTACTGGATCGGCAGCCCGGCCTGGATGGGCGAACTGGGTCGCGACCCGCGAGGCGTGGCGATGGCCATGGCCCGCGCCGAGGCCAAGGGCCACAGCCTGTTGCTCGTCGCCGACGAGATCCGCATCGTCGGCCTGCTCGCCGCGCGCGACGCCCTCCGCCCCGAGGCCGCGGCCGCCCTCGGCGAGCTGGCGCGGCTCGGCATCCGGCATCAGGAAGTGCTCAGCGGCGACGGCTCCCGCGTGGTCGAAACCCTCGGCCCCGCGCTGCGCGCCGGCGGCGCCACGCCGACCCTGCGCGCCGAGCTGCTGCCCGACGCCAAGGCCCGGGCCCTGCGCGCGCTCGCGGCCCACGGCCCCGTGGCCATGGTCGGCGACGGCATCAACGACGCGCCGGCCCTCGCCGCCGCGGACCTGGGCATCGCGATGGGCGCCATGGGCGCCGACGCGGCCATCGAGACCGCGGACATCGCCCTCATGAGCGACGACCTCGCCCACCTGCCCTGGCTCGTCCGCCACTCGCGGCGCGTGCTGGGGATCATCCGCCAGAACCTCGGCCTGGCGCTGGGGCTAAAGCTGATCTTCCTCGCGCTCGCCCTCGCCGACCGCGCGACGCTCTGGATGGCCATCGTGGCCGACATGGGCGCATCGCTGCTGGTGATCGCGAACGCGCTGCGCCTGCTGCGCGCGCCGGGGGCGACGCGGCTCGCGCCCTGACCCGCCCCCGGGGGCGGGTCAGCGGAGCAGCAGCATCTTCCGCGTCTCCGACCGGCCGGCCACCGTGAGCCGGTAGAGATAGACGCCCCCGGCCACGGGGGTACCCCGCTCGTCGGTGCCGTCCCAGCGCAGCTCGCGCGTGCCGCCGAGCAGCATGCCGTGGGCGAGGGTGTCCACGCGGCGGCCGGTCACGTCGAAGACGGTGAGCTCAACCTCGGCGGGTTCGTCCAGCGTGAAGCGGATGTGCGTGGTCGGGTTGAAGGGGTTGGGATAGTTCTGCGCGAGCTGGAAGGCGTAGCCGGGCGCGCCGCTGTCGGTGGCCACGCTGACGGTGGCGGTCCAGACGCTTAGGTCGCCGGCGTCCATGCGCATCCAGATCGGGTGCACGTGGCCGTCCAGCGCCACGATGTCGATGTAGTCGCCGAAGAAGACCTGGCTCAAGGGCGTGAAGGGCGTCTCGCTGACGAGCGTGTTGACGAAGCTCGCGCCACCGTCGGTGGACTGGGCGAGATAGACCTCCGTGGCGTCGCCCACCGTGTTGCGGCGGTCGTAGAAGACCAGGTAGAGGCTGCCGGTCGCGGGGTCCACGGTGAGCCAGTGGAAGAACTGGTGGCGGCTCGTGGCGTCGTCATTCACGCGGACGGGCGCGGTCCAGCTGTCGCCCTGGTCGTCCGAGCTGATCAGGTAGACGTTCGTGTCGTTCGAGCCCGCGCGCTGGTCCGACCAGGCGATGTACACGCGCCCTCGATAGGGCGAGTCGCTGGTGTCGCAGGCCGTGACGGGGAAGCCGTTGGCGCGGTAGATGCCGCTCACGGCGAAGTCCCAGCCGCCGGGTTGCGTGGCCACCTCCCGGTCGGTGCCGAAGGTTTGGCCCCCGTCCAGCGAGCGGTCGAAGTAGATCTGCTCGTGGCCGGCCCAGCTCAGGTAGACCTGGCCCTCGGGCCCCACGGCGGGCACGGCGCCTTCCACCGTGTCGTCGGCGTCCAGGCAGTTGCCGCCGAGGTCGCTGACGGTGATCGCCGTCGACCAGGTCGCGCCGTGATCGGTGCTGCGCGCGAAGCGGATGCGCGAGCTGTCGGCGGGGTTCGTGCTCTCGTAGGCGTCGAACTCGGTCCAGGCCAGGTAGACGTTGCCGTGGAAGGGGCCGCCGGTCTGGTCGCTGGCGAGCCACTCCTTGTCCTCGTCCTTGGGCGGGTTGTAGCCGACGCCCACGCCGTCGTCCCAGTTCAGGCCGCCGTCCAGCGAGCGCTGGACGACGATGCGGTCCAGCCAGCCGTCGGGCCCGGAGCCGTAGGACAGGTGGGCGTAGTAGGCCGTGCCGAAGGCGTCGAAGTGCACGCAGGGGTCGCCCCAGACGCCGAGCGTCGAGGTGATCCCCCCCTGCGCCCAGCTCAGCCCGCGGTCGAAGGACGTGTAGCTGCGGAAGATGTTCGCGCCGGCCACGAGGTTCTCCGGATCCACCGGGTTCACCGCGATCGTGACTTCCTCCGGATCGGCGCTCCAGGTCGCGCTCACGCGAACGTTGGGATACTGGGCGTGACCGGCGACGGGGAGGGTCAACAGCGTGACGGCAAGAGCCAGCCTGTGAGCGCGCATGGTCGACCTCCCTCGAAGGTGTGCCCTTGCATCAACTATAACACGGTCACGCCGCCCCTGGCACGCGCCCGACGACCCGCAGCAGCAGCCACGCCGCCACCGCCCCGATCGCGAGCGACGCGCCCACCGGCAGGCCCAGCGCCACGGGCAGGTAGCCCGCCACGACGCTCAGCCCCAGTGCGGCCAGCGCGATGGGCGCCTGCGTCTTCACGTGGGCCATGTGCGGGCAGCTGCTGGCCACGCTGGAGAGCACGGTGGTGTCGCTGATGGGTGAGCAATGGTCGCCGAAGATGCTGCCCTCCAGCACCGCGCCGATGGACAGCAGCAGCAGGCCCTCGGCGCCCAGCGCCGTGCCCTCGCCCAGGCGCGCGGCGAGCACGGTGACGTTGGGCAGCAGGATCGCCATGGTGCTCCACGAGCTGCCCGTGGCGAAGGACACGGACGCGCTCGTCAAGAAGAGGATCAGCGGGAAGATCAGCGCCATGTCCGCGAGCCGCCCGCCCGTGGCGGCGATCAGCGCGTGGCTGGTGCCGAGGTCGTCGCAGACGCGGCCCATCACCCAGGCCAGGATGAGAATGCCCACGGCCTCGAGCATCGCCGAGAAGTTGCCCACGCCGGCCGACAGCGCCTCGCGCCAGCCGAGCAGCTTCTGGCCGCGGGCGAGCAGTATCGCCACCGCGAACCCTGCGATCGACGCGAACGCCAGCGCCCGCGCGCTCTGCGTGTTGGAGAGCACCGTGTCGCGCAGGTAGACGAGGTCGCCGAGGGCGGCGAGGCCGCGGCCGTCCACGTCGCCGTAGGCCAGCATGAGCGCCACCGTGACGCCGACGATCACGGCGAGCGGCAGCGCGCCGTTGATCCAGCGCGCGGGCAGGCCAGGCTTGGCCGCCGTACGGCGCAGGGCCTTGGCGCTGAGGCGTTCGGCGCGGCCGCCGGTCTCGTCCTCGGGGCTCACGGCGCCGGCGCGCGCGCGGCGTTCGGCGCGCAGCATGGGGCCGAAGCTGCGGTCCATGGCGGCTCCCATGAACACCAGCAGCAGCGTGAAGATCGAGTAGAAGCGGAAGGGCAGCGTGCGCAGGAAGACGATGTACGCGTCCTGGTGCATCCCCGCCGCCGGCAGCTGGTCGGCGTAGAGGCTCATCTCGTAGGCGACCCAGGTGGACAGCGCGCTGAGGCCGGCCACGGGGGCGGCGGTGGAGTCCACGATGTAGGCCAGCCGCTCGCGGCTCACGCGCCAGCGGTCGGTGAGCGGGCGCATGGTGGTGCCGACGAGGATGGTGTTGGCGTAGTCGTCGAAAAAGATGAGCAGCCCCATGGCCGACGCGAAGAGCTGCGTGGAGCGCACGCCGCGCACCGCGCCCCCCGCCGCGCGCAGCAGGCCCGCCACGCCCCCCATGCGGCTCATGATGCCCACCGTGCCCACCAGTCCGAAGATGAAGACCAGGATCTCGATCCGGAAACGGTCCAGCAGCGCGTGGCGCAGGATGCCCTCGTAGCCGACCCAGAAGAGACCGGTCAGCGGGCTGCCGCCGACGATCAGCGTCGCCCCCACCCAGATGCCGGCGAAGAGGCAGAGGAGCGTCTGCCGGAAGGCGAAGGCCAGCACGATCGCCACCAGCGGCGGCAGCAGGCTCTCCCAGCCGGGCAGGGGGACGCGCTCGTCCACGAAGGTCTCGAGACGAAGCGTGCGGATGCTCCCGCGCAGCTGCAGCGCGTGGCGGCTTTCCTGAGTCCACGCGAGGCTGAGGTGCAGCGGCATCTGGGCGCTGTCGGGCGCGGCGGCGGCCTGTGCCTCCAGCTCGCGCTCGAGGACGGGCCGCACGCCCGCGGCGCCGGGGCCGTCGAGGCTGAGCACGATCTCACGCCCCGCCGCGCCCCCGTGGGGGGCCAAGCGCGCGGCGAGGCCGGGGAAGAAAGAGCGTTCGAGGCCGGCGGGCACCAGCCGATCGGGGTCGGCGGGCAGGCGGCTGAGCAGCAGCAGGACCACGAGCCCCAGGCCGAGCGGCAGGAGCTGGCGGCGGCTCGGCAGGAAGCGGGGGCGCACCGTCATGGGCGCCGAGTATCGTCTAGCGGGGGCGTATCGACAAGCCGATCCCGAGCAGGATCACGCCCGCCACCAGCAGGGCCAGGGCGACGCGCGGCAGGTGCTGGAGCCGATAGCTGGCGAACTGCGCCCAGCTGCCGCGCTGGAAGTAGACCTCGCCGGGCAGGCCGCCGGCCAGGTGATCGGGCAGGGCCATCACCTCGGCGACGCAGCCGCCGGCGGGCACGTCGGTGGGCAGGGTGATCTGCGTGCCCTCGACGCCCTCGCGCGTCCACAGGTAGTCCGAGCCCATGCCGCGAACGGTGACGTCGTAGCGCTGCGCGCCCTCGACGCCGGTCCAGCGCAGGTCGCCGCCGCTGGGGGCGAGCACCTCGCCCTCGAAGGGCCGCTCCACCACGACGCCTTCATCGCCCAGCGTGAGCCGCGCGGACGAGCCGCCGAACAGGGGGCCGCGAGATGGTGTCAGCAGGAAGATGCCGATGAGCCCGGCCACGAGACAGCCGGCCGCCGCCGTGCGGAGGCCCGTGGCCATGCTGCGCAGGCGGGCCCGCCACTGCTGGCGATAGGCGGCGCCGGCGTCGCGCAGCACGCTGTCCATGGCGACGACCACTTCGCAGGAACGGCAGATCGCCAGGTGCGCTTCCAAGGCGCCGCGCTCCTGGTCGCTGAGCGAGCTGCGCTCCCGGTGGCGCAGCTCGCCGACCTCGGGATCGATGCAAACGTACTCAGTCGGGGTGTCCATTGTCGTCCTCATCGCATGTCGGGTCTGCCGGCAGCGGGAACCGCCGCACTGGCCGTTCCGCCATCGCCTGCCTCCACCCTACAAACGCTGCTAGAGATCCAGATTCAACCTTCGGTACAGCTCCTTGAGACAATTATCTCTGCGCTTGAAAATCGCCTGTAATGTTACAGGCCGGCCCAGGAGGAGCGCCGCGAGCACCTTGGTCGGAATGTCGTAGTAATAAATGGAAATCAGGAGCAACGGACAAGGCCACTTCAGCTTGAGGATCTCCCGGTGGAGCAGGTCGAAGGGGACGTCCGGGAGCTGCGGAGGCCGTGGCTCCCCGCCTCCTCCACGCTGCGTCGCCTTGCCGATCAACCGCTCCATCGCCCGGCGGCGCTTGAGGATGTCGAGGCAGGCGTTGTGCAGCACCCCCATCAGGTAGGGCAAGACGGGCCGGTCGAAGACCGGCGTGCGCTTCACGAAATCGATGAACTTGCCGAGAGCGACCGCGACCGCATCCTCGGGACCCTCCATCCCCGCGTCCGAGACCATGGCCCTCGCCTTGCGGATCAGCCGAGGGTAGACGAGGCGGCAGAGCTCGTTCTCCGCGGCCACGTCTCCGGCCCGGATCCGCCGGATGAGTTCGTCCAGGTCCCAGTCCATGCTCTCTCGCTCCTCCCGTATTCGCCCCTCTCCGGACTTGAGCCGAGCAAGTCCACAGGGTACCCTCAATTCACATTTGGTACCATACCGCACGCCGTACGGGAGCCGCTGCCTTGTCGAGACGCTTTGTCACATCGATGTTCCTTCTCGCGGCAACCCTGGCCCTGGCCGTCATCTTGGGAGGCGGATCCTGTCGTCCGCAGGGGGAGTCCTCCTACACTGAGGGGATCCTCGACGACATCCCCGTTCCCCCCGGACTCGCGCGTGCCCTCGAGCAATCCCGCGCCGACCGGCGGCCCGGCGGCCCGCTCACCCCTGACCACGAGTGGCGGGCCGGCCTCGATCTCCGTCTCGACGACCCGGAGACCCACGACGCGGCGGTCGCCGAGTTCTTCGCGCGGTGGCGGCGGGAGCCGGAGCGACTGCTCTGGCTGGAGTGCGTCGAGCGCGACGCCCTGCTGCAGACCGATCCGGACAGCGTCGCGGCAGTTCAAGCGCTCATCCCACCCCGCAGCCCGGCGGCTGCCGTACTGGCCGTTGTCCTTGCCGAAGAGCAGTCGGTGCGGGACTCGCTGCTGGGGGACATCGCGCCAGAGTCGTTCGGCACGGAGGAGGACCGCCTCGTCTTCCGCCTGTCACGCGCCATGTGGCGAGACCCCGCCGGCCGCTCGGGCGAACTTCTCGATGCGATCCCCTCCGCGCGCGGCCTGGGCGGCCCCTTCTTCGAGGCGCGTTTCTGGAAGGTGCTGGGTGAGGCCCTCGCCGCGGAGGGGCAGCTTGACGCGGCGCTGCACGCCGAGGCTTACAGCATCGAGCTCTACGAGCAGTCTTCGGGGGAGCACTGGGCGCTGTGGGCCGGGATCAACATGGCGGAGCATCTGATCGAAGCGCAGCAGCCGGGTCGAGCGCTCATCGTCCTCGATCGCACGCGAGAACGCGCTCGGACCGAAGGGGCCGCGTTCGTCGAGGTCATCGCCATCGGCGAGCAGTCCTCGGTTTACGTTGAGTTCAGCGAAATCGGCCGGGCCTTGGATCTGGACATCGAGGCAGTGCGCCTGATGGACCGCCTCAACTTCCGGCTCGATCGCACACTCATCCTCCTGAACGTCGCCGACGATTACCTTCAACTCGCCGAGCTGGATCTGGCGCGCGCGTGGATCGACTCCGCGCACGTCGAAGCGGCGTCCACGGGCACTCTTGAGGCCCAGTGGGCGGTGTACCTGGACGACGCCGACCTCTCGGCGATCATGGGGCAAGCTGCACGCGCCGACTCGCTCGGCCAGCTGGCAGATTCCCAGAATGCGGGACTCGCCAGCCAGAAGCACCCCTACGCGATCGCGCGGCGTGCGCTTCACCGGGCCCAGCGCGCGCTGACCCTCGGCAACTTCCCCGTCGTCGAATCTTCCCTGCTGGAGATGGAGCGGCTGTTGTTGGAGCCGGTTCCCCGCGGCAACGCCGAGGACTATCCCCTGGAAGCGGGACTGCTCAGAGCACAGCTCGAGCAGGAGGCCGGCAATCGCGTGCGCGCCTACGCGGCGCTGGACTCCTGCGTGCTGCGCTTGTCCCAGGTTCCTTCCGCGTCCGGATCGGCGCGCGTCCTCGCGCTCCGTGGACAGATCGCCCAGGACGGCGGCGATCCATTTCTCGGTCTCGAATTCATCCACGAGGCCCTGGACTCGGCAGTGGCCAGCCATCGCCCTGCGATCGTGGTGCAGCAACGGCTGGTCCTCGCGCAGGCGTTGCTGGCTGCGGACAGCGTCGGGGCCGCCCGCGCCGAATTGGGACAGGTGGGCAAGCTCCTGGCCGAGCGCAGAGGCCTGCGGAACCTCCAGGAGCGCGACTACTGGCTGATTCGCTGCGACGAGGCCGATGGACGTCCGGCAGATGCTCTGCGCCGCGCGCGCGCGCTGCTTGCCCAGTCGCCTTCCCTGCCCCAGGACCTTCGCGTGAAGACCCTGCTCGCCGTTGGGCGAAGCGAGGAGGCTCGCGGCGTGGCGACCCGGGCTCGCGAGGCCTACCGCACGGTCGTGGAGGAAACTGGCGACGTCAACCAGCGTCTCGAGACAGCGACCCTGCGCTACATCGCTCGCGATGCCTTGCGGGAAGCGGTGGAAGGACTCGTGCGCCTCGAGCTTCGCGACGGTCTCAACCGCAAAGCCGCACTGGCCAGCCTCACCTGGCGCCACCAACTCCAGCAGCTGCTCGATGGGAAGCCCATCGAACCCGTGGCGATGCCGCAGCAACCCACGCTGATCCTGCTGCTGGCTCCGAAGGTGAGCACGGTCTGGTTCGTCCGCGGCGACACGATCGAGGTCCGGCAACTCCCCGGCAGGGCGCAGCTCGAACGCCTTGGGCAGCGCGTGCTCGACGGCGTGTCGAGGCCAGGCCGCCAGCGGGACGTCGCCGCTGAGACCGAACTCGGCGAGCTGCTCGTGGAGCCCTTCGCCGGGCACTGGCCCCCGGGGACGTCACTTCAGGTGCTGGCCGACGGCAGCCTCCGCGCCCTGCCCTGGGACCTGCTCCGCCTCGATGGTCGCAGCTCTCTCGAAAGGGGTCCCGTGGTCCAGGTGCCTTCGCTCCAGCCCGCCGTTCACGACTGGCCGGCAGGGCTCGGCGACATCCCCGCGCTGACCTTCGGACGCAACGCGGCGGCGGGACCCGGCCGTCCGCCTCTGGCGCATGCCGAGGCCCAGGCGGAGTCCGTGGCGGCACTCTGCGCCCCTGGCAGCCGCTCCGCCCTGGGCGACACGGTCACGGTGAAGGCAGTGATCGATGCCGCAGCGCGCGGCAACTTGCTCCACATCGTGCTGCACAGCGTGGCGGGGCGCTTCAGCCCCGGGCAGACGGCCCTCGCGCTCGGGCAGGACGGACTCCTCGACGCACAGCGCGTTGCCGCCGAGTCGTGGAACACACCGCTGGTCTTCCTGGTGAGCTGCGAGACGGTGGACCGCCGCGGACGGGGTCTGGACCTGCCACGCGCCTTTCTCGCAGGGGGCGCGGGGTGCGTGCTCGCGAGTCCGATCAAGGTGCCGGACTCCTCCGGCGAGGACTTCGCCCTGCTGTTCTATCGCCACCTTCGCGAAGGCCTCAGCGCGGACGAGGCACTGCGCCGAACCAAGCTCGACAGAGGGGCCAGCCCACACGAGCAGGCTGACCCCTGTACCTGGGCGCCGTGGCAGATCCTGCGATCTGCGCGCTAGCGCCTAGTTCTTCTTGGCCGCACGCCAGCGCGAGAAGTGCAGGGTCTGGAAGCTGATCGTCGTGTTCACCGAGTCCGCCACCACGATCGCCGGCGGCGAGAGCGCGACGAACTCCTCGTTCACCTCGTCCATGTAGAAGACCTCGAGCGTGTCCCCCACCGCGAACGTCCCATTGGCCAGCCACAGCGAGTAGTCCAGCGTCACCGTCACGGCGCTGCTGAAGGTCTGCCCGTGGGGCAGGAGCTGGTAGACGGGCACGTGGGTACAGGGCACCAGCACCGACAGCGGCGCCGGCCCCTGGTAGGCGCCCGCCGGCACCTGGAGCTTGCAGGTGTCGCTGTAACCCGGGCAGGTGCCGAGCAGCGTGCCGCCCCCGCTCAGGGTGGCGGAGTAGGACGCGTA
The DNA here is from genome assembly GCA_020633725.1 of Candidatus Latescibacterota bacterium. Classification (NCBI taxonomy): domain Bacteria; kingdom Pseudomonadati; phylum Candidatus Latescibacterota; species Candidatus Latescibacterota bacterium. The sequence continues at coordinate 200,365 of JACKDC010000002.1, read as the reverse complement.
GGTGGCGCTGTCGCTGGCCGCCATCGCCTCGGCGAAGGTGAGCGCGGACCTCACTCCCAGCGGACCGGCGGCGGGCGGGTCCGCCGCGCCGTCGAGCGTCAACGGTGAGACGAGGGGACTCTCCCCGTCGCGGCTGCAGCCGGCGAGCAGGGCGATCAACAGGACGATGGCAAGGGCGAGAACGAGAAGGGCACGGCGCTGCTGCGTGTGGCTCTGCATGGAATCCTCCCGGTTCGAGCTGCGACGAGCGCGACGGGAGCGGCCGAACGGCGCGTCCCTGCGTCGTCACCGGGAGGACGGGATGTAACGTGGGGGTTAAACCGAAAGCAGGTGCCACTTGGGCACCTGCTTCGACACCGACACCAGATTGTGACGCAGCCGGCGGGCCGGAACGCTAGCGTGCCGCCGCCTTGCGCGTGGCACGGGCGGGCTTGAAGCTCTCGGCGGCGAGCCCCGCCTCCTTGATCATGGTGGACAGGCTCGGCCGCGGCACGTCGGCCATCTGGGCCGCCGCGGTCACCTTGCCTTCCGCCAGGCGCAGGAGGCGCGAGAAGAAGCGGCGCTTGAAGTCCATCTCGGTGAGCTTCTTGGCCTTGCGATAGGACAGCGGGAGCAGCTCCACATCCAGACCGTTCACGCCGAAGTCGGCCAGCGTCACGGTGCGCCCCTCGGCCCGCAGCACGGCCAGCTCGACGCTGCGGCGCAGCTCGTGGAGGCTGCCGGGCCAGTTCCGTCGCATCAGGAAGGCCTCCACCGCCGGATCCAGCTCCAGCTCCGGGCGGCCGTGGCGGCGCCCGTAGCGGCGGAGGTAGCCCCGGACGAGCGCGGGGATGTCCTCGCGCCGTTCGTCCAGCGACGGCACCGCCAGCGAGTAGACGTGCAGCAGGCTGAAGAGCTCCCCGTGGAACTCGCCCTCGCGCGCGGCGTCGGTCAGCGACCGGCAGGCGGTGGCCATGGGGCGGACATTCAGCGACACCGGGTGGATGCCCCCGACCCGCGTGCAGCGCTTCTCGTGGAGCGCGCGGTAGAGCTCCGCCTGCACGCTGCGCGGCAGGCGCTCGACGCCCTCGAGCAGCAGCGTGCCCCCGTCGGCGATCTCCAGGAGGCCCCGGCGGCGGAGGCCGTCGCGGCTCTCGCGGCCGAAGAGCCGCACGCGGCAATCCTCCACCGACAGCCCCGCGGGATTGAAGGACACGAAGGGCTCCCGGGCCCGCTTGCTGAGCAGGTGCAGCTTCTTGGCCACCTCGCGGCGTCCGCTGCCCTGATTCCCGTAGACGAGCACGCCCAGCTCCGTGCCCGCGGCCTGCTGGATCTCCTCGTGCAGGGCGCCGAGGCTGCCCCCCATCTCGTAGACGTCCAAGTCCAGCCGCTGCTGCCTCAGGAGCAGCCGCTCCTGCTGCCGGCGGCTGTGGTCGCGCGCCCGGTCGAGCACGATGCGCAGCTCCTCGAGCCGGCAGTCCGAGGCCAGGTGGGCGTAGATCGGCTGCCGCAGCGCGCGCAGCCGCTGCTCGGGAGGTAGACCGTCATCGAGCGCCAGCACCACGGGCAGCTCTGGGTTGAGCAGGAGCAGGCGCTCCAGGCCGTCCAGGAGCGGCACCGCGTTGCGCGGCTCCAGGTGCAGGACCAGGTAATCCGGAAGCCACTCACCGAGCTGGGCGAGAGCGTCCTCCGCGCTGCGGGCGCTTTCGACCTGGTAGTCCCCCGCCAGGGCCTCGGCCCAGCGCATGATCAGCACCCCGTTGGGGTCCAGCAGCAGTACACTTGCGTTGACCATTGTCATCGTTTCCTCACGGGCCGGAGTGACACGGCTGTCGAGCGCCGACGTGCGGAGGAGTTAACGGCAAATCCGGATTTTGTAAAACAACTTTTCTTGCTCGGTAAACCCGAAGTTACTCTCCGGCCTGCTCCCCGCACACGCAAACCTGGTGCTCGTGGCCCCCTGGCGCCCGCCGATCGCGGTAGATGAGGACCGTCACCGGCCGTTTACCCCCTGTGCGCAGACGTGGACGCAGTGTCTCCGGATCGAGCGGAAAGCCGCGCTTCTTGAGGACGAGCGGCCCCGCGTCGTGACGGTCCAGCGCCGCCTGCAGGGCCGGGATGCTGAGGGGCAGCTGCTCGAGCAGGGGCCATCGCCGCAGGAAGGGGCTGCGCGTGGCGTCCCCGGTGAGGTAGGCGATCGCCGGCGCCACCGGCGCGAGGCCGTGCTCGGTGGCGAAAGCGTCGAGGAGGCCGGCGCGGATGAGCGCGGGGTCGGGCTCGTGGAGCCAGGGCCCGGGTGGCGCGGGGGTGGGCGTGGGGACGCGCCCGTCGCCACGGTAGGCGTGGGTCGCCCAGCGCTCCACGTCCCCGTCCAGCAGCGTGGCCTGGCGCGTCACGCCGCGACGGGCGGCCCCACCCCAGAGCACCGCCTCGCGCAGCTCGCCCCGCCAGGAGACGGTCTCCAGCTCCCAGTCGCCCGGGGCGAGGCCTGCCAGCGGGCCGTCCGGCCCGGCCAGTTCGTCGTCGTCCAGCGGCAGCGCCGGCCCCCACTTGAGACACCAGGCGTCGCTGTGGCGGAGAAGCGCCGCCACCTCCGCCGCGCTCGGGGAAAACGCGCGGGGATCGCGGCGGCGACGTCCCCGCGGACCTGCGGCGCGACGCGCCGGATCCAGGAACAGCGCGCGGTGGGCGGGCAGCGGCGTGCCCGGGTGGCGCCCGGTGACGACCTCGCCCTCCAGCCCCAGCGCGGCGAGATTCGCGCGGGCCAGTGCGGCGGCCAGGGGGTCGGCCTCGAGGCCGGCGACCCGGGCGCCCGCGGCGGCGAGGCGGGTCAGGTCGCCCCCGGCGCCGCAGCCCAGGTCGAGCACGGGGCCGAAGGGAGCGAGCCGCGCCGCGCGATGGCTGGCCACGGGATGCGCGCTGGCCTGCTCCAGCAGCTCGGGCGTGAAGCGCAGGGGCTCGGCGGCGGGAAACTTCAGGGGCCGGCGCGTCTCGGCCTCGGCGACGCGCAGCGCCAGGGCGACGAGCTCCGCGTCGCCCAGCCGGCGCAGGGCCGCCACGGCGCGCGGCGTGGCGCGCTCGGCGGCGGGCAGGGCGTCGACGGCCGCGGCCAGGGCCTGCCCTTCCGGTCCCAGGAGACGGGCGACGAGCTGCTCGGCGCTGGACACGGAGGGGGCTCCTCAAGTTGGGGTTGGGCGCATCGTGGCCATAGTCTATCATTCCCCGGCGCCCCGGGAAGGGCCACGTCCGCGGGAGGACCCGATGCGGCCACGCCGCCACAGCCCGAACAGTCTCCGCCTCCTGCTCCCATTCCTCGGGGCGCTGACCCTGCTGGCGGCCGCGTGCAGCCTGGAGGTCAACGACCTCCCCGAGAACCACCCGCCCTCCGTGAGCGACATCTTCATGGATCCCCCGCCCGCGGCGCTCGCCCCCCGCGACAGCTTCCGGCTCAGCGTGTCGGCCACGGACCTCGACGACGATCTCCTCCGCTTCGCGTGGAGCTCGGGCAGCGTGGGCAGCTGGGCCGGCAACGTGAACAACGACTCCACGGTCACCTGGGTCGCGCCGTCGAGCTTCGCCGCCGTGGACACCGTGGAATTCAGCGTGCTGGTGCGCGACGCCGAGGACGCCACTCCCGTGGTGCGCACGCTGGACGTCCCGGTGATCGAGCGCACGGGCTCGCTGCGCGTGGACATCGTGGACCTGGAGGGCAATCCGGCGGCCGTGCCGGTGGCGGTGCTGGACGTGGACACGCTGGCGACGCCGGCGAGCACGCAGCTCTTCGACGCGGTGGCCTGGGGCGAGAAGGTGGTCGTGAGCTTCGCCACCGACGCCTTCCACGGCGCGCGGTCCCTGGAACCCGTCTTCGCCGGCTATCCAGACACGCTGTTCATCCAGCCCGACGTCGAGAACCGGCTCACGATCACCGTGGCGCCCACCAGCGTGCTGCTCCTGCCCGGCGTGCACGCCGACAGCCTGATCACCGAGCTGCAGGCGGGGGTCGACTACTGCGCGGCCATGGGCGTCGACACGCTGCTCCTCGCGCAAGACAGCTACTCGCTGGCGCATCAGGAGCTGCCGGGCGTGGGCAGCGCCGCCCTGCGCCTCGACGCGGCCGACCTGCTGCTCGCCCCGATGCCGGGCGTCGGGCCGGTGGCGCTGGACGCGGGCGAGGGCGACAACGACTTCGGCCTCTATCTCAGCGGACGCAGCCAGGCCATGCAGATCCGCGGCCTCGCGATCACGGGCGCCGCATCCACGGGCATCTACCTCTACCACAGCAGCGCCACCGTCGAGGATACGCGGGTGACGCGCTGCGGCTCCGCGGGGGTCTTCCTCGACGGCCGCCCCCAGGACGCGCTCGCCATCGCGCGCTGCGTGCTGGACGGCAACGACCACGGCGTGTCCCTCAGCGGCGGGGCGCTCGACGCGGAACGCCTGCTCATCCTGCGCTCGCACTGGTATGGCCTTTGGCTGCGCGACGGCGCCGCGGGCACGCTCACGACATCCAGCGTGCTGGACTCGGATCTCGCGGGGGCCTTCCTCTCCGATGCCGGCGCGGTGACGCTGGAGCGCTGCATCGTCGCGCGCGGCGGCCGCGGGCTCTTCCTGCAGTCGGGCGCCGCCCCGACGCTCGTCTGCAATCTGCTCTGGGACAACCCCGTGGGCGACTACGGCGGCCTCGATCCCGGCGCCAGCGATCTGCTGGCGGACCCGCTCTTCTGCGATCCCGACGTCGACGACTGGCGCGTCGACGCCGCGAGCCCCGCGCTGGGCGGCGCCTGCGGCGACATCGGCGCGCTGGGCGACTGCGACGGCGCGATGGACCTGCCAGTGGAGGGCTTCTGATGCGCCGCGCGCTGCTCGCCCTCGGCTGCCTCGCGCTGGCCACCGCGGTGCGGGCGGACCACGTCGACCCCTGGGGACTGCCTTCGGGCTCGGCCGCGCTGCGCCTGGCGACGCAGGACAGCATCCAGACGAACGGCCTCGTGCAGGGCATGGACTTCGCCGCGGGGCAGGTGGACAGCCTGTCGGGCTACCTGGACCTGGTGATGGCGGGGCTGGCGGATCTCGTCTACGTGGAGCTCGAGGCGGGGGAGACCGAGCACTGGCTCCGCGCGCCGGAGGATCCCGGGACGCTCTTCGACCGCGTGCTCATCGCCGATCTGGGTGAGCGCGGCATCGACACGGTGGCGGACATGCTGGACGAACTCGGCGCGCCCGTGGCGCTCGAGCGCTTCGCCATCGCGGCGCCCGGTCACAGCTACGCGCTGTTGCAGGTGCAGGCCGGAGCCGCCATCGAGACGACGGCCGTCAAGATCGAGGTCACCGCCCTCGCCGATTCGCTCGTGAGCTTCGACTGGGCCTGGCAGCCCAACGGCACGCGCACGTTCATCCCCACGGCCAGCGAACCGACGAGCTTCGGCGCCGTGAAGGCCCGCTACTGACCCCAGCCCAGGACCGACGCCGTTGCCGATCCTCAACCCCACCGTCCCCCGCGCCGACGTCGGCGAGCCCAGCTTCCTCGGCCATCCGCGCGGCCTCTTCGTGCTCTTCTTCACCGAGATGTGGGAGCGCTTCTCCTACTACGGCATGCGCACGCTGCTGGTCCTCTACATGGTGGACCACCTCTTCCTGCGGCCGGACGTGGGGCGGCACGTCCTGGGTTTCACAGCCGTCAAGGGCGTGCTCGAGTCGATCTTCGGGCCGCTCGAGGCGCAGCCGCTCTCGTCGCAGATCTACGGCCTGTACACGGGCCTGGTCTATCTGACGCCGCTCTTCGGCGGCGTCCTGGCCGACCGCTGGCTGGGACGGCGCAAGAGCGTCGTGCTCGGCGCCGTGCTGATGGCCATCGGCCACTTCCTCATGGCCGTGGAGTGGCTCTTCTTCCCCGCGCTGCTCTTCCTGGTGATGGGCAACGGCGCCTTCAAGCCGAACATCTCCACGCAGGTGGGCGACCTCTACCCGCCCGGGGATCCGCGTCGCGATCGCGCCTTCACCATCTTCTACATGGGCATCAACCTGGGCTCGTTCTTCTCGCCCCTGGTCTGCGGCACGCTGGGGCAGAAGGTGGGCTGGCACTACGGCTTCGGCGCGGCGGGCGTGGGCATGGTGCTCGGGCTCCTGCTCTACCTGTGGGGACAGCGCTACCTCGCGCCCGAGCAGATCGCCGAGCGACGCGCAGCGCGCAAGGCCGAGAAGGAGCCGCTGACCGCCGGCGAGTGGCGCCGCGTGATCGCGCTGGTGGTGCTCTGCGCGCTGAACATCGTGTTCTGGGGGGTCTACGAGCAGCAGGGCAACACCATGCAGCTCTGGGCCGACCGCAACACCAGCTGGAGCATCTTCGGCTGGGAGATGCCGTCCACCTGGTATCAGGCCTTCAACCCGCTGATCATCTTCGCCTTCGCGCCGCTGCTGAACATGTTCTGGACCTGGCAGAACGGCCGGCGCCGCGAGCCCGGCAGCGTGATGAAGATGGCCATCGGCTGCTTCCTGCTCGGCGCGTCCTTCCTGATCATGATCGCCGGCACGCGCGGCATGGGCCCCGAGGACCAGCGCAGCGTGCTCTGGCTGCTGGGGACGACCTTCGTCCTCACCATCGGCGAGCTCTACCTCTCGCCCATCGGCCTCTCGCTGGTGACCAAGGTGTCGCCCGCTCGGATCGTCTCCATGATGATGGGCGTGTGGTTCCTCTCCAGCTTCTTCGGCAACTACATGTCGGGCTTCCTGGGCACCTTCTACGAGCGCATGAGCCGGGAGACGTTCTTCGGCATGCTCTGCCTGCTGGGCCTGGCGGCCGGGCTGGCCATCTGGGCCTTCAGCAAGGCGCTGAAGGCCGCCGTGGCGTCGCACGAGTAGGCCGCCCGGCGTAGCATGGATGTGGCATAAGCTGATCACCGTTGGCATGCCCCCCCACCTGTGGGACACTTAAGCTAATCCTGGGAGATTCGGGGGTGGCTGTCAGGTCAATACGGACTCTGTACACCTTGTCTGCAGTGGGAGCATCTCGAGTGGCAGCGATGTCGAAGCTACGGGAGATATTTCTGCGTCGGGACAGGTGAAAGCTCTGGATGGCCTGGCGTTCGGGAACGCGCAGGATGTTCCCCAGGGCTTTCCAGGACCGAAACGAAAGATCATCATGGCCTACGACGTGGCTGGCAATGAGATCGGCTATCTTGTGACCTACTGGATTGAATAGCCCGGATAGCCGTGCGGGCCCGTCAAGCTGGGAGTCGCCATGCGATTTCAACCCCGTGCTGGCTGGAAACCGAGAGCCCTGATCCTTACAGCGCTTTGGCTGAGTGTTTGTTGCGGAAAGCCGTGGGCGCTGGAGATTCACGTGCCTGACGACTACCCATCAATCACTCAGGGGTTGCAACATGCCTGGAGCGGGGATTCCGTCGTCGTTGAATGTGGTACCTATGTGGAGAGTGCCATGCTAGTTCGCAGTGGAGTAACCCTGCGTAGTGCGACTGGAAGTCCCAACTGTGTCGTCATCGATGGCGGCCAGAACGGCTCCATCCTCCGCTGCTGGAACGCGCCTCTTCGGGCGCGGATCGAGGGAATCACTTTCATGCACGGCGGGGCCTACAATGACGCCGACGGAGGTGGATTCAATATCCAAAGCGCCCAAGTCGGAATCCACAGCTGCCGATTCATCTCCAACTATGCGGGCAGTCAGGGGGGCGGCATCTATGCCGTTGATTCGGATGTCCTCGTTGACAACTGCGAATTCAGCGATAATCGCGCAACGGAGTCTGAAGTCGGCGCGGGAGAGGGCGGTGCGGTTTACTGCGGCGGGACTACACTGGAGGTCACTTATTCGACATTCACTGAGAATGTGGGGCACCATGGCGGGGGAGGGGGCAGAGGCGGGGCAATCTTTGCCACCTCTTCTCAAGTCGCGATATCGGACTCCGAGTTCTACGGGAATTACAGCGACAACAACCTGGGTGGCGGCGGCGGTGCGGTCTATGCCAGTGGTGCAGAGCTTCTCGTGGACGGCAGCCGCTTCGAAGCGAACTGGACATATGGTATTGGAGGTGCCATATCGCAGTCAGGATTGAATTGCACAATCACGAAGACGGTTTTCCAAGAGAATTCGAGTGGATACGGAGCTGACGGTTCGAGCATCGCGGCTGGGGGCGATGAGCTGCTCATCGTGACCAGTCAGTTCGTGCGTGCCTCAGCAACCCCATCGCTTGGCTGCGAGGTATTGGCATCCGCGAGCACCGCGCTGCGCGTGGAGCAGTCGACTTTCGTCTCGACAGGAGTCGCACAAAGCACTTCCTACCTCCGGGGCGGTGAAGACCCACAGATCGTAGACTGTCTACTCGTACTTGGCGAAGGTCTCACCGCCTACTCATGCGGAATTGCTGCTCCCAGTTTCCATTGCTGCGACATCTACAGCCCCTTCGGTGACGCTTGGGTCGACTGCTACGCCGACCAACTCGGCGTGAACGGCAACATCGAAGCCGACCCGCAGTTCTGCGGGATTCCCGGCAGCGGTAACTACTACCTGCAGAGCGACTCGCCTTGCGCCCCGAACAACAACGGGTGCGGCGAGCTCATCGGCGCACTGCCTGTGAACTGCGGCGCGGTGAGCACGGCCGAGACGAGCATCAGTGCGATCAAAGCGCTCTACTAGACGAGTCGGCCATCGGGTGCCGGCCCAGTAGCAGCGCGGATCTCTTGACTACCTCCATGCCTCGGCATAGGGTCCAGGGACTGACCTCATCCGAACTCGGAGTCTGGGCCCCGTGGACGCATCGCCGGCACTTGTCACCGTCGCCATCATCATCGCCACGGTGGTGGTCTCGGCCCTGGGCTTCCGTGACGAACAGGTGGTCCGGCGCTTCCTGTTCGACGTGCAGGCCGTGCGCGCGGGGCAGCTCTACCGCCTCTTCACGGCAGGTTTCTTGCACGCCAGCCTGCCGCACCTGCTCTTCAACATGTTCAGCTTCTACTCGTTCGCCCGGTTGATCGAGCAGGTCTACGGGCCCCTGCCGCTGGCGCTCATCTACGTGGCGGCGATCCTCGGCGGCAACCTGCTGGCGCTGGCGATGCACCGGAACCAGGTCTACCGGGCCCTCGGCGCGTCGGGCGGGGTCTGCGGGGTGATCTTCGCGAGCATCTTCCTGCTGCCGGGCGGCAGCGTGACGGTCTTCCCCATTCCCATGGCGATCCCGTCCTGGCTTTTCGCGATCCTCTTCGTGGTGGCCACGGGCGCGGGCATGCGCAGCGGCTTCGGCAACATCGGCCACGATGCCCACCTGGGCGGTGCGATCATCGGCCTGCTCGTGACGACGGCGCTCTATCCCGGCATCGTAGCCCGCAGCCCTGCGCTCTACGGCGCGGTGATGGCGCTGTCGCTGGGGCTGCTGATCTACACCTACCGCCGGCCCGCGCGTCGCGGCTAGCGGAGCATCACCAGCTTCCTGTTCCCATTTCCCGACGCGGTGTTCAGCGTCGCGAAGTAGACCCCCGACGCCACCGCGCGGCCCCGCGAGTCCCGGCCGTCCCAGGTCCAGCGCTGTTCGCCGGCGCCGTAGACGCCCTCGGCGAGGGTCGCCACGCGTCGGCCCGAGACGTCGTTGATCAAGAGCGTCGCGCGCCCCGCGGCCGGCAGCGTGAAGCGCAGGGTGACCTTGGGGTTGAAGGGGTTGGGCCAGGCGTCCAGCGCGATCACGTCGGACGCCGAGGGAGGCACTGAAGTAGGCGCGCACTGGAGGGGCTGGATGCGCAGGCCCTCGACTTCGGCACAGAAGACCGCGTCCCCGGTGACCTGGAGGTTGCGTAGCAGGAGTGCATCCGCGCCGCCGAGGCGCTGGGGATGGGTCGGCGGGACGAGCTGGAGCACGACCAGTCCCTGCCCGGTCGCGCCATAGCCCACGGGACCGTCCACCATGAGACGGGTCATTCCGAGGTCCGGGTTCTCCGCGAGCAGCTCGGGAGCACCCGGCGTCGAGACGTCGTAGACGCGCAGGCCGGCGTCGTAGATTCCATAGGCGCAGACATAGGCGAGGTCGCTGGCCACCGTGACCGACTCGTAGTCGTAGGGCAGCGCGGTTTGACTCAGCACCGTCAGCTGCGCGGGATCGGACACGTCGACGATCGTGAGCCAGCCATGATTGATGACGTAGGCCAGCGATCCCACAAGGGTGCAGTAGACCGTCGCGCCGGGCAAGGGCAGGGTGTCGAGAAGCAGCGGCGACTCGGGGCTGCTGAGGTCCACTGCGCACAGGCCGGAGTAGTACGTGCAAACGAAGGCGTAGGGCGCGCTGAAGGCCATGTCCACGGCGGGACCCGGCAGCGGGAGCGTCGTCACCAGGCTCGGGGCGGTCGGCGTGGCGATGTCGAAGACCGCGAGCCCGAGGTCCTCGGCCGCGCCGTAGACGCGGCTGCCGTCGATCGCCACGGCTTGCAGATACTCGCCGAGATAGAGCGAGCCGAGCTCCGCTGGCTGGCCGAGGTCGCTGACGTCGACCGTGACCAGAGACTGAAAGCTCGCCACGGCGGCCAGGGCGCCATCGACGGCGACGTCTGACCCCGTGCCCACGTCCAGCACGCTGAGGGGCGACGCGGTCTCGAATCCGCCCAGGTAGACGTCGACGAGGCCGGCATTCTGGCAGGCGACGAAGGCGCTACCGCCCACCACCGCCATCTCCTGGGGCGAGGAGGGCAGGTCCATCTCGCCGAGAAGGGTCATCGCCAGCGGGTCGCTCACGTCGGCGACCTGAATGCCGTCGCCGACCAGGAAGAGGTATCCGCCCGCGAAGAGGGGGTGGCCGCCCAGCGCGGGAGCCGTCGCCAGAACCTGCGGACTGGCGGGGTCGGAGATGTCGAGGGCCACGAGCCCGTCGAAGGTGCTGACGTAGGCCAGCGGGCCGGCGAGGGCGATGCCGCCGTAGTCCTGGGCAATGTCGACGTTCGCCACAAGCTGGGGGTCAGCGGGGTCCGTGGCGTCGTAGATATCGTAGTAGCTGCCGATCAGGCCATTCACCGCGAAGTGGACGAATCCGCCCTGCACCGCGAAGCCCACGACACCCGCGTCCGGCCCGCCGGAGCCCCCGGAACCGAGCGCGGTAGGATGCTGTGGATCGGAGACATCCACGATCCGGAAGCTCGGGTAGCCGCCCTCCCATCCCGTGGCGATGTAGGCGAGATCGTCCTCCACGATGATCTCGTAGGCGAAGCCAGGCAGCTCCAGCTCGCCGATCAACACAGGGGCTGCGGGCGCGCTGACGTCGAGAATCCACAGCAGGCTGGGCTCGGGCGGCCAGCCGTTGTCGTACTGGACCAGATAGGCGAACTGGCCCTGGACGTCCACGTCCTCGGCGAGGAGCGGCGTCGGGAGGGTCTGCGCGAGGACGGGATCCGTGCCGGACAGGTCGACGACGGCAAGTCCCGCATCCCCGCCGGCGACCAGCGCCACGTCCTCGACGATCGCGACGCTTCGGGCTGGCCCGCCGAGGTCGAGCATGCTCTCGACGTGCATCACGTCCTCGTAGTTGACGCACTGCCCACCCGCGGGCGCCGCGCCCGCGCCGAGGATTCCCAGCATGACAATCAGGACTTCGCTGCGCATGACGCCCCCTCCAGCCTGTGCCCGACCTTTATTATAGCATGATAGTCCCGCGGGAGGCGCGGCGCAAACCGGGGATGGAGGGGGCTAGAGCTTCGGCCCGCGGCGCCGCTCGGACTCGCGGCGCTCGGTGTAGCCCAGGCGGTCGCAGAGCTCCAGGATGGGCACACTGTATTTCCGGCTGACGTCCAGGCGCTGGCCCACGTCGCCCACCGCGATGGCGTCCTTCTCGGCGAAGAGCGCGCGCAGGCCGTCCAGGAGGCGCGCGAAGGCCTCGGCGTGAACCAGCATCTCGGTCGAGACGCGCAGCAGGCGCCCGCCGCTCACCAGGTAGTCCACGAGGTCCGGCACCTGGTCGGCGGGCACGCCCAGCTCGGCGAAGGTGCTCATGGCGGGCGGGGAGAGCCCGGCGTCGCGCCAGGCGGCGTCGGCGCGCTCCACCCAGCCGGCCGCGGCGCCGGTGGGGGCGGGGTCGTCTTCGCCCACGCGCACGCTCTCGCCGCGCAGGCGCAGCGCGCCCTGCTGCTCGAGGTACTCGAGCAGCAACTGGAAGGACGCCTGCGGCACCTCCGGCGCCAGCGCCGAGCGCAGACCCTGCCGCGCCGGACCCCAGGCCAGGGGGTGCTCGGCCTGGAAGCGACCGGCGCGCTCGGCGATGCCGTCGGCGAGTCGCGTCACCGCGTCGTCGTGGAAGAGCCGCTTGCCGAGGGCGATCACCCGCCCGCTCTCCAGCAGCTCCGGCAGCGGATTCTCGCCCTTGTACTTCTCCACCAGGAGCTGCGCGTCGCGATCGGCGAAGCCCGACGCGCCCGCGTCGAGGATGTTCCGCTCCAGGATCACCGCCGGGTCGCCGCCTTCCTTGAGGCGCACCGCCTCCAGGTCGCGCGCGCGGCCGTGGCGACGCTTGGGCGCGGTGGCCTCGATCACCTCGCCGCCGGCCACCGTGCGCATGGGCGAGTAGAAGCGGACGATCACGTGGTCCCCCGGCGCGCAGACCGCCGGCTCTTCCATGCGCGCCTGGGCGAGCCCGCTCTCGCCGGGGCCGAGCGCCTCGCGGTCGAGCAGCACCAGCCGCCCGAGGATCTCCTGGGTGCCGAAGTGGAAGCGCAGCCGCGTGCGATGGCGCAGGGGGCGCGGGCAGCTGGCGAGACAGTTGACCTTGAGCGTCACCATGTTGCTGGCCTGGAAGCGGCCGGGGCTCACGAGCACCTCGCCACGGGTGAGTTCGTCGTGCTTCACGCCGTGGATGGCCAGCGCCGTGCGCTGGCCGGCGTGGGCCTCGTCCACGGGGCGGTCGTGCACCTGCAGGCTGCGCACGCGCACGCTGATCCCCCGCGGCATCAGCTCCAGCGTGTCGCCCGCGCGCACGCTGCCGCTCCAGCTCGTGCCCGTGACCACCGTCCCCTTGCCCGCCAGCGTGAAGACGCGGTCGATGGGCAGGCGATAGGGGCCGAGTCCCCCGCGCTCGGGCGTCGCGGCGGCCAGGGCGGCCAGCGCGGCGCGCAGATCCTCGAGGCCCTCGCCGGTCTCTGAAGACACCGGCACGACCTCGGCACTGGCGAGCGAGGTCTCGGCGAGATACTCGCGGACGTCCTCCGCCGCCAGCTCCACCAGCTCGGGATCGACCATGTCGATCTTGGTCAGCGCCACCAGCCCGCGCGTCACGCCCAGCAGCTCGAGCACCTCCACGTGTTCGCGGGTCTGGGGCATGACGCCCTCGTCCGCGGCCACCACCAGCAGCGCCAAGTCCACGCCGCCCGCGCCGGCCACCATGGTGCGGACGAACTTCTCGTGCCCGGGCACGTCCACGATGCCCGCTTCCACGTCGCCCAGGTCGAGCCGTGCGAAGCCCAGCTCGATGCTGATGCCCCGCTTCTGCTCCTCCTTGAGGCGGTCCGTGTTGGTGCCGGTGAGACGTCCCACGAGGCGCGTCTTGCCGTGGTCCACGTGGCCCGCCGTGCCGATGATGATGGACTTCATGCGGGCTCGTCCTCGCGGCGGATTCTCGCGCCCAGGGCGGCGAGCTTCTCCTCGATGCGCTCGTAGCCCCGGTCGATGTGGTAGATGCGGCTCAGCGTCGTCGCGCCCTCAGCGCCGCAGGCGGCCAGGATCAGCGCGGCAGACGCCCGCAGGTCGGTGGCCATCACGGGCGCCGCGGAGAGGCGGTCCACGCCGCGCACCACGGCGACGTTCCCGTCCAGACGGATCTGCGCCCCCAGCCGCCGCAGCTCGGCCACGTGCGTGAAGCGGTCCACGTAGATGGTCTCGGTGATCGTGCTCACGCCGTCGGCCAGCGCGCAGGCGGCCATGATCTGCGCCTGCATGTCCGTCGCGAAGCCGGGATAGGGCGCGGTGATGACCTCCAGCGCTCGCAGGCGCGTGGCGGTGGCGTCCACCTCGATCCAGTCGTCGCCCTGCTCGATCGGCAGGCCGCCCTCGCGCAGCATGGCCAGCAGCGCGCGCTGCTCGCGGGGGACGCAGCCCTCGACGCGCACCTTGCCGCGCGTGATGGGCGCCGCCGCGAGGAAGGTGCCCACCTCGATGCGGTCGGACGGCACGCTCATCTCGAGGGGGGCGAGGGCGTCGACGCCGTCGATGGTGATCGTGCCCGTCCCGTGGCCCTGGATTCTCGCCCCCATGGCGATGAGACCCTCGGCCAGGGCCACCACGTCCGGCTCGCGCGCGGCGTTGTGGAGCACGGTGCGGCCGCGGGCGAGGACGGCCGCCATCATCACGTTGGCCGTGGCCCCCACGCTCGACACCTTGAAGGTGATCTCGTCACCCTTCAGGCGCTCGCCGGCCGGCACGCTCGCGTGGATGTAGCCGTGCTCCAGGTCCACCCGCGCGCCCAGGCGCTCCATGCCCATCAAGTGCAGGTCCACGGGGCGCGGTCCCCAGGCGCAGCCGCCCGGCAGGCTGACGCGCGCCTCGCCGAAGCGCGCCAGCAGCGGCCCCAGCACGTAGACCGACGCGCGCATGGTCTTGACCAGCTCGTAGGGCGCCTCGCGGCCGGGGATCTCCGTGGCGTCGATCGCCAGCTCGTGACCGTCGTGCGTACAGCGGGCGCCCAGGGTCTCCAGTACCCGCACCATGGTGCGGATGTCCCGCAGCCGCGGGACGTTGCGCAGCCGCGACTCCCCCGGCGCCAGCAGGGCGGCGCAGAGCAGCGGCAGTGCGGTGTTCTTGGAGCCGCCGGCGCGTACGCGCCCGGTGAGCTGAACGGGGCCTTCGATGACGAAGCGTTCCATGGGGTCCTCCCGGGGCACAACCCCCGAGTCGTTCTAGCATTCCAGAGGCGGGCCGCGCGACAGGAAAGCGGCCCCGCAGATCAGTCCGCGTCGGCGCGGCTGGACCCGCCCGCCGCGAATTCACTACTGCCTTTGACTTCTGCAGTTCTTTCCCACATCATTGAGTATCTCCCGTGCACGACGGGAGACGGCGCCGCCTGGGATCTCGCGGCACATCCGTCTCCCCCGGCTGCAGCCCTCGCCCGACAACCGGGGCGCGCGCCATCCCCTCGCGATGCGCCTCCGCGCTTCACACCATCCGGGGGAGGACTCCCATGCGGTTTGCTACTCGTCTGCTCGTCGTCGGCATGCTTCTTCTGGGGACCGGCCAGGCCGGCGCCAAGACTGTCGGATTCTACTTCGACAGCTGGGAGATCTGGTGTCTCGCCTGGTCCGTCGGCTCCGTCTACAGCCCGAATCACGGCTACGTCGTGCGCGCCGAAGAGAGCATTGAGGTGCTCCAGCTCGGCGTCTTCGACTCGACCAACACCATCTTCGACCCGCACTACGGATTGTGGAAGCGCACCGAGGTCGGAATCTACTCCTTCCCGGACGGTGAACTGCTGGCCGACGTACAGATCGAGGCCGGCGAACCGGGTGAGGTGCACGGGGAGTACCGGTACTTCGACATCGATCCGGTCGTCCTGCAGGCTGGACAGGAGTACATGTTCGTGCGCTTCCAGCCATCGGGGCAGGAGCATCTTGAAACCTGGGACCTCTGGCCCGACATGCAGGCGATGTGGTACTTCCCTGAGCAGATCATCGTCACCGCGGCCGAGCTGATGGATCCCGCCCTCACCCTGCTGGATGGCAGCTGGATCGACAACTACTCGAGCCACCTCAACTTCCCGACCACCTACTCCCACGACAATCCCGGCTTCATGGGCGCGGTGAACTTCCGCTTCGCCGGCACCACTTCGGTGGAGTCGACGAGCATGAGCCACATCAAGTCGCTGTATTGATCGGGATCGGCGGAGGTCAGACCGGCTTCCGCGCGAAGACGAAGCGGTCGCGGCGGCTGTAGTCCTGCTCCACCGCGACGTCCGTGAAGCCCGCCGCCTCGAAGATCGCGCGCACGGGCTCGCCTTGCTCCGCACCGATCTCCACGGCCAGCAGGCCCTCGGGCGCAAGGCGCGCGGGGGCCTCGGCCGCCAGCAGGCGGTAGAAGTCGAGGCCGTCGTCGCCGCCGAACAGCGCCGCGGGGGGATCGTGCTCCGACACCTCGGGCGCCAGGAGCGGTGCCTCGTCCGGGCGGACGTAGGGCGGGTTGCTCACGATGAGCTGCACGTCGGCGCCGTTGCCGGCCGGCAGTCCCTCGCGATGCTGGAGATCGATCCGCGCCTCCACGCCGTGCCGTTCGGCGTTGAGGGCGGCGAGGGCCAGGGCCTCGGCGGAGATGTCGCTGCCCCAGATCTGCAGGTCGCCACGCTTGGCGGCCAGCGCCACGGCGATGACCCCGCTGCCCACGCCCAGCTCCAGCGCCCGCAGCGGATGCACGCCCAGCTTGCCACCGCCCTGGGGGAACTCGGCGTCCATGCGGGCGAGGACGCGCTCGGCCAGCAGCTCGGTCTCGGGCCGCGGGATGAAGACGCCCGGCCGCACGGCGAAGGCCAGCCCCAGGAACTCCACCTCGCCGAGGATGAACTGCAGCGGCTCGCGCGCCCGGCGCCGGCGCAGCAGCGTGCGGAAGCGCCCGCGCTCCTCCTCGCTCAGCGGCCGCTCGTACTGGAGGTAGAGATCGAGGCGGCTCAGCCCCAGCACGCTGCCCAGCAGGCACTCGGCGTCGTAGCGGGCGTTTTCCACGCCGGCGTCGTCGAGGTAGTCGGCGGCGGGGCCCAGCACGTCGAGCAGGGTCCAGACCGGCTCCGAGGGGTCCTGCGCCGGCAGGCTCATGCGTCCTCCGCGGCCAGCATGCGCTCCTGCACGTTCAGCTTGAGCGCCTCGACGATCTCTTCCAGGTCGCCCTCCAGCACGCCCGCCAGATTGTGCGTCGTGAAGCCGATGCGGTGGTCGGTGATGCGGCTCTGCGGGAAGTTGTAGGTGCGGATCTTCGCCGAGCGATCGCCGCTGCCCACCTGGTCGCGGCGCTGGGCGCTGATCTCCGCGTCGCGCTTGCTCTTCTCCAGGTCGTAGAGCCGCGCGGCGAGGATCTTCATCGCCTTGGCCTTGTTCTTGTGCTGGCTCTTCTCGTCCTGGCAGCTCACCACCAGCCCGCTCGGGACATGGGTGATGCGCACCGCGCTGTCGGTGGTGTTCACGCTCTGGCCGCCGGGTCCGCTGGAGCGGTAGACGTCGATGCGCAGGTCGTTCGGGTCGATCTCCACGTCCACGTCTTCCACCTCGGGCAGCACGGCCACGCTGGCGGCGCTGGTGTGGATGCGCCCCTGCGACTCCGTCGCCGGCACGCGCTGCACGCGGTGGACGCCCGACTCGTAGCGCAGCTCGCCGTAGGCGCCCTCGCCGCGCACGGCGAGCACGACTTCCTTGAAGCCGCCAGCCGAGCCCTCGGTGGCGCTGAGCAGCTCCATCCGCCAGCCCTTGCGCTCGGCGTAGCGTTCGTACATGCGCAGCAGGTCGCCGGCGAAGAGGCCGGCCTCCTCGCCGCCGGTACCGGCGCGGACTTCGAGGATGAGGTTGCGGTCGTCGTCCGGGTCGCGGGGGATGAGCAGGCGCTCGAGGTCCTCGGTCAGGCCGGGCAGGGCGTCCTCGGCCTCTTCCTTCTGGGCACGGGCCAGCTCCTTCAGCTCGGCGTCGCTGCCGTGGAGGAGCTCCTCGGCCTCGTCGATGGCGTCGAGCGCCGCGACATAGCGGCGCCCGGGGCCGGCGACGGCCTGCAGATGCTTCAGCTCGCCGCCGAGCTCCTTGGCCCGGCGACGGTCGGCCAGCACGGCCGGGTCCAGCATCTCCTTCTCGAGCGCGGCCAGCCGGTCCAGCACTTCGCGGACGCGGGGGCGGAGATCTCTCATTCGGCGTTGACCTCGCGGCGGGGGGCCTCCCCGTCCTCCAGATCGGGGTCGATGGCGTCCTCGTCGTAGTGCATGGGCGGCGGCGAGAAGTCCGGCTCTTCCATCGGGATGCGGGCGGCCAGCTCCTCGGGCTCCAGGCAGGCCGCCAGGGAGCGCAGCGCCACCTCGCACTGGTCGAGATCGGGCTCGCGCGTGGTCACGCGCTGCAGCCAGAGGCCGGGCATGACGATGGGCTTCATCCAGCGGAAGAAGCGCTCCTGCGCGCTCAGCTTGATCAGTTCGTAGGACACGCCGCCGATCACGGGCACGAAGGCCAGGCGGAGCAGCCGCTCGCCGATGCTCTCCGGCCGCCCCAGCGGGATGAAGACCAGGATCGACACCACCATCACCAGCAGCAGGAAGCTGGTTCCGCAGCGGGGATGGAAGCGTGTGCAGGCCTTGATGTTCACGGGCGTGAGCTGCATGTCCGACTCGTAGCAGTTGATCGTCTTGTGCTCGGCGCCGTGGTACTCGAAGACGCGGCGCATGTCGGGCATGAGGCTGATGCCCCAGATGTAGGCCAGGAAGATCACGAGGCGGAAGAAGCCGTCCACGATGTTGAACGCGAGTCCGCTCTCGGTGCCCGGCACCAGGTCGGTGAGGATCAGGGGCAGGTAGAAGAAGATGCCCAGGCCCAGCACGAAGGCCAGCACCAGGGTGAGGCCGAGGCCGAGCTTGGCCTTGAGGCCGCCGCCCTCGCCCTTCTCCTTGTCCTTGCGCTCTTCGGGCGGCATGGCCACCTCGGCGGAGTAGGACAGGATGCGCATGCCGAGGATCATCGTCTCCACGAGACCGATGGCCCCGCGAACGATGGGCACCTTCGCCAGCTTCAGCCGGCTGAGGATGCTCCGGAAGGGCTCCTTCTTGAGGACGATCTCGCCTTCGCTCGTGCGCACCGCGCAGGCCACGAAGTCCCGTCCCCGCATCATCACGCCCTCGATGACCGCCTGGCCGCCGACCGCGAAGCTTTCTCTTTCTTCGGCTCTCATGCTGTACCGCCGGGCTGGTCCCCGCCGCCGGGGGCTATAGAAAAACGGGCGCGCCGTGGGGCGCGCCCGTCGGAAGCGTCGCTAACCCTGCTGGTCGAGCTGCTTGCGGTAGTCCTTGAAGCGCTTCTGGAAGCGCTCCACGCGACCCGCCGTGTCCACCAGCTTCTGCTTGCCGGTGTAGAACGGGTGGCAGTTCGAGCAGATGTCCACCTTGATCTCCGGCTGCGTCGCACGGGTCTCGATGACGTTGCCGCAGAGGCAGGTCACCGTGCAGGTCATGTACTCGGGGTGAATGCCCTTCTTCATCGCGGGGTTCCTCCTTGCCTTTCCTCGGGGCGCAGGTGGCTCCGATGGGAATCAGGCGTTCATGGACTCCATGAACTTCTGGTTGGTCTTCGTCTTGGCCATCTTCTCCAGCAGGAATTCCATGGCCTCCACGATGGGCTTGTCATTCAGGAAACGGCGCAGCACCCAGATCTTGCCCAGCACCGCCTCTGGTAGCAGCAGCTCTTCCTTGCGGGTTCCGCTGCGGAACATGTCGATGGACGGGTAGACGCGCTTGTCGCTCAGACGGCGGTCCAGGATGATCTCGCAGTTGCCGGTGCCCTTGAACTCCTCGAAGATCACCTCGTCCATGCGGCTGCCGGTCTCGATCAGGGCCGTGGCGATGATCGTCAGGCTGCCGCCTTCTTCGATGTTGCGCGCCGCGCCGAAGAAGCGCTTCGGGCGCTGGAGCGCGTTGCTGTCCACGCCGCCAGAGAGGATCTTGCCCGAGTGGGGCACCACGGCGTTGTGGGCGCGGGCCAGGCGGGTGATGGAGTCCAGCAGGATCACGACGTCGTGACCGTGCTCCACCAGGCGCTTGGCCTTCTCGATGACCATGTCGCTCACCTGGACGTGCCGCTCGGCGGGCTCGTCGAAGGTGGAGCTGATGACCTCGCCCTTCACGTTGCGCTGCATGTCGGTCACCTCTTCGGGCCGCTCGTCGATGAGCAGCACGATGAGCTTGACCTCGGGGTTGTTGGTGCTGATCGCGTTGGCGATGTTCTGCAGCAGCACCGTCTTGCCCGTGCGCGGCGGGGCGGTGATCAGGGCGCGCTGGCCCTTGCCGATGGGCGTCATCAGGTCGATGACGCGAGTGGTCAGGTCGGTGGCCTTCCACTCGAGCTCGAGCTTCTCCTCCGGGTAGAGCGGCGTCAGGTTGTCGAAGAGCACCTTCGCCTTGGTCTTGCCCTCCCCCGGCGGCACGTAGTTGATCGTCTCCACCCGCAGCAGCGCGAAGTAGCGCTCGCTCTCCTTGGGCGGACGCACCTGGCCGGACACCGTGTCGCCCGTCCGCAGATCGAACTTCTTGATCTGGCTGGGGCTGATGTAGATGTCGTCCGGCCCGGGCAGGTAGTTGTAGTCGGGCGAGCGCAGGAAGCCGTAGCCCTCGGGCAGGACCTGCAGGACACCCTCCGAGAAGAGGAAGCCCTTCTGCTGGGTCTGCGCCTCGATGATGCGGAAGATCAGCTCCTGCTTCCGCATGCCGCTGGCGCCCTCGATCTCGAGGCCCTGCGCGATCTCCGCGAGGTTGCCCACCGGCTCGCGCTTGAGCTGGGCGATGTCCATCACGGCCCCGCTGGCGGTCTCGCGATCGACGGTATCGGGATCGCTGCCGTGGCCGTTCGGGTGCTCGCCCATGTCGGCGCTGTGCTGCTGGCGGTGGCCGCCACGGCGGCGGTCGAAGCCGCGCCGACGGCCGCGCGAGGTCTTCTCGTCAGTTTCTGCTCTCAAAGGATTCACTCCAGGCAATCGGAAAATGGGACTCCGCGTGGTGTCGCGGACGGTCAGACTTGGCGCTGGAAGCGATGGGGTCTGGGACGGGGACGTCCGGGTCGCGCCCTGAAGGGCGTCTCAGGACTTAAAGTTACCCAATCCCCGCGCCGCTGTCAAGCCGAAGCGACGGGCCGCGCCGGACCCCATCTCACGTTCAGGGCTGGGCGCCGCGCTGCGGCAGGCGTCGGGAGAGGGCGGTGCCGGACGGCCTCGCCGCCCGGCACCAATCAAGATTCGGGCCAACTGCTCCCGGTTACTCCACCACGAGGTCGGTGATCGCGAAGTCGGTGACGTCATCCTGGATGATCGCCGCCTCGAAGCGGGTCTGCACGCCCGGCCGGAGGTTCTCCTTCTCCGTGTAGGTGCTGCCCACGATCTCGCCGGTGGCGTCCTTCAGGTCGATGGTCATCTCGACGTACTCGATCGTCGCCGTGCCCTTGTTCAGCATGACGCCCTTGATGAAGCGTCCCTGCACCTTGGCCTCTAGGATCGCCACGTTGTCCTTCTCGTAGATCGCCGACTCGATCTTGTCCTTCTCCTTCTCCTCGGCCTTGGAGAGGAGCACGGGCGGCGTCACGTCGGCCAGGCCCTTGTAGGTGGCGTAGGTGATGTAGGCGTCCTCGTAGAGCCGCTTGTTCTCGGCGAACCCGGCCGGATCGCCCGCGTTGTCCGCCGCCACGGCCTTGGCCTTGTAGCTCTGCCACAGGATCTGGAAGACCTGGGGATCGGTGCTGCCCAGGGTCTGGTCGATGAACAGGCCGGCCTTGATCGCGTCGTCGTACTGCTCGGCCTTGTAGTAGCTGAACTCCATGTAGAACCAGGCCTGCTCCAGGTTCGGATCCAGCTCGACGGCCATGTTCAGGTACTTGGCGGCCGGCGCGAACTCCTCGGCGTTCAGGTAGGCGATGCCCGCGAAGAGCGGCGTGTTGACGTCGGTCTCGCCCAGATCCCGGCGGATGTCCGCGGCCTTGGCGTAGGCCTCGGCGGCGTAGGTGTAGTAGTCCTTGTAGAGCTCGGGCTTGCGCTTCATGGAGCGCATGTCCTCGGCCTTGTCGAAGAGCACGCGGGCGAAGGCCTCGTGCGGGCCGTAGAGCTGGCCCATCTGGGACGTGAAGTCGCGGTACTGCGTGAGATACTGCTCGCGGCTGTCCTCTTCGCTCTCGATGTAGAGGTTGCCGAGCACGGTGGTCATTTCCTTGGAGGCCTGCAGGCGCTTCTCCGCGTCGTTCTCGCGCGCCAGGCCCAGCCTGAAGTTCTCCAGGGCGCTCTCGGCGCTGGTGAAGAAGTCGTCGCTGGCGCCCAGGCCCTTGAGCCGGTCGGCCTTGGTCCAGTAGGCGCGGGCCAGGTTGATGTAGCCCAGCGGATTCTCCGGGTTGGCCTGCGTGGCCGTCGTGAAGTACTCGATGGCCAGCTCGGTCTCGTCCCGCTTCGCCGCGTCCACGCCGTTGTTGTAGACCTCGGAGAAGTTGTGCTCGATGTTCTGCTGGGCCATCTCGGCACGGTCGGGCTTGAGCTCGGCGGCCTTCCGGAAGTTCTCGTAGGCCTTGTCGTAGTGCTGGAGCATCGACTGGCTCAGCGCACGGTAGAAGTAGGCCTCGCCGTCTTCGGGGTTGACTCGCAGAGCCTCGCCGCAGAGGGAGTCGGCCATCTCGAATTCACCCTGCTGGTAGCGCAGAATGGCGCTCGAGGTCTGCATGGAGTTGCAGCCGATGGCGAGCGCGACCAGACCCAGGAGGGCCACCGTGAGCACGTGATACTGTCTCATCCCTGAACCGTCCTCCTTGGATCGAGAGGGAGCGGGGAGCACCGAAGCCAGCGGCCTCGGGAACGGCCGGATCCGGCAAAGCGACCTGATGGTATGATGTGTCGAGGGGCAGACGGACGCAAAGCTAACGGCCACAAGGGTGAAAGTCAAGGCCGGGGCCGGCGGCGGCCTGCGCCGGGGCGCGCGCCGCGCTCAGAGCAGGCTTTCGGGATCGACGTCCAGGTCCAGCGCCAGCGCCCCGCTGCGCCCCAGCTTGCGCGCGATCGCGGGGAAGAGCTCGGCGAATGCGAGCTTCTGTTCGGCGTCCAGACGCCCCTTCACGAGCACCTGCTGCCGGTAGCGCTCCTTCACCTTGGCCGGGTAGCCCTCCACCGGCCCCAGCAGCTCCACCGCGCGAGCGGGCCCAGGCCCCCGGCGCTTGGGCTCGGTGCTCTCCGGCCAGCGCTCCTGGAAGGCGGCCACCAGGCGCTGGGCGGCCCGGCGGGCCAGGTCCTCCTCGGGGGCGCTGACCACCAGCGAGACGAGCCGCTGAAAGGGCGGATAGCCCAGGCTCCGGCGCTCGGCGAGCTCCCGGTCCACCAGCTGGTCCAGCGTGTCCGTGGCCAGGGCCCGCAGCACCGGGTGCTCCGGGCAGTAGGTCTGCACCAGCACGCGCCCGGGACGCTCCCCCCGCCCGCTGCGCCCGGCCACCTGCTCGAGCAGCTGCCAGCTCCGCTCGGCCGCGCGGAAGTCGGGCAGGAAGAGCCCCAGATCGGCCCCGAGCACCCCCACGACGGTGACCTCGGGGAAGTGGTGGCCCTTGGCGATCATCTGCGTCCCCAGCAGCAGGGCCGGCCCCGGCTCGGCGAAGCGCGCGAGGATGTCCCCGTGGGCGCCGCGCCGGCGGGTGCTGTCGAGATCCATGCGGTGGATCGGCAGGCCCGGGAAGCGCAGCTCCAGTTCGAGCTCGAGCTGCTGCGTGCCCGCCCCGAGCAGCACCCAGCGCCGGCCGCCGCAGGCCTCGCAGACGGGCTCCGGCCGCCGCTCCTGACCGCAGTAGTGGCAGATCAGCCGCTCGCGCCGCGAGTGGTAGACGAGGGGGATCTCGCAGCGCGTGCAGCGGCGCGTCTCGCCGCAGTCGCGGCAGAGGCGCAGGCGGCTGTGTCCGCGGCGGTTGAGCAGGAGCATGGCCTTCTCGCCGCGCTCGGCGCAGCCCTCGAGGGCCTCGGTCAGCGCCGGGGCCAGCAGGTCCTCGCCCTCCGCCAGCGGGACGACCTCCAGCGGCGGCCGCTGCCCGCCGCCCACGCGCTCGCGCAGCTCGAGCAGCCGGTACTTGCCCCGCCGCGCGTTGTGCAGGCTCTCCAGCGACGGCGTCGCGCTGCCCAGCAGCACCACGGCGCCGGCGTCGCGCGCCCGCACCAGGGCCACGCTGCGGGCGTGGTAGCGCGGCTTCTCGGTCTGCTTGTAGGAGCCGTCGTGCTCCTCGTCGATCACGACCAGGCCCAGGCGGGGAAAGGGCGCGAAGATGGCCGAGCGCGGGCCCAGCACCACCTGGATCTCCCCGTCGCGGATGCCCTGCCAGACGAGGAAGCGCTCCCCCGCGCTGAGCCCGCTGTGGAAGATGCCCACCCGGTCCCCCAGCCGCGCGCGGAAGCGCCGGGCGGCCTGGGGCGTGAGGCTGATCTCGGGCACCAGCACGATGGCCTGCCGACCCTGCGCCAGGCAGTGGGCGATGGCCTGCAGGTAGACCTCCGTCTTGCCGCTGCCCGTGACGCCGTGGAGGAGCTGGCTGGCGAAGACGCGGTCGTCGAGGGCCCGGCAGGTGGCCGCGAGCGCGTCTCGCTGCTCGGCCGTCATCGACAGGGGCGAATCGGGCTCCACCGCCGGCGGCGCGGGCGCGCGGCGCGGACGCTTCATGGGCTTGATGGGCAGCATGGCGCGGAGCACCTCGCCCAGGCTGGCGGCGTAGTAGTCCGCGAGCCAGCGCGCGAGCGCGAGCAGGTCGGGGCCCAGCCAGGAGGGGTCGTCGAGGAGCTCGAGGACGTCCTTCACCCGGCCCGGGTTGGCCCTCAGCGGCGGGTCGAGCTGCGCCCGGGTGAGCGGCCCCAGCACGAAGCCCGTCTCCTGCCCCGGCCCGAAGGGGACGCGGACCCGCGCCCCCGGCTGGGGCTGCGGCATGGCCTCGGGCAGCGAGTAGCTGAAGCGGCGGTGCAGGGGCAGGGGCAGGGCGACGTCCACGAAGCGCGGGGCTCGGTCCGGCGCCGCGCCCGCGGAGGATTCGCTCACGGGACGGCACTCCTGGGGATCGCCGGCCGCCAGGGAGGGGGCGCCGGCCCTTCCCTTTCTTGCACCCCGGCGGGGGCCGGCGCAACGAAGAAAGGCCGCCCTCCCCCGCGGGGAAGGCGGCCGGGAAGCGCGCGCGCCGCGGCGTTATCTACTGTCCGGTGGAGATGCCCAGGATCTCCTGGACACGGCCGATCAGCTTGTTGGGGCTGAACGGCTTGGTGATGTAGTCGTCGGCACCCACTTCGAAGCCCTTCTTGCGATCCACGTCGCGGCCCTTGGCGGTGAGCAGGAGCACGGGGATGTGCTTCGTCTCCGGCATCTCCTTGAGCCGCCGGCAGGTCTCGTAGCCGTCGAGCTTGGGCATCATGACGTCCATCACGATCAGGTCGGGCTTCTCGCTCACGGCCTTATCCAGGGCCTGTTCGCCGTTGGCGGCCGTCACGACCTCGTATCCCTCGGCTCCCAGGCTGAAGTCCAGGATGTGCAGGATGTAAACCTCGTCATCGACGACCAGGACTTTTCCCTGAAACACGGTGGCTCCTTTCCATGGACTGCGGCGCCCCTCGCCGGGGCTCCCGGGCTCAGTCGAGCCCCTCCTCGCTCTCGTTATCGGCAGGTACCGTGGCGACTGAAGCGCTCGCTGTCGGCGCCGGCTGACCATTTCCCCCGCTGCGCGCCAGGCGCTCGGCCGCCACGGTTTCCAGCTCGATCAGCAGCGCCTCGGACTCGCCGGGCTCCAGCCAGCTGCGCCCCTCGAGGATGCCGAGGAAGAGCCGCACCAGCGACGGATCGAACTGGCGTCCCGAGCAGCGCACCAGCTCGCGCGCGGCGTCCAGCGGCTCGTGCACGGGCTTGTACTTGCGGGGGGTGGTCATGGAGCAGTAGGCGTCGATGATCGCCACGATGCGGGCGCCCAGCGGAATCGCCGAACCGGCGAGACCGTCGGGATAGCCCGCGCCGTCGTACCACTCGTGGTGGTGCAGCACGATCTGACTCACCGACTCCATGGCCTGGATGTCCTCGAGCAGCCTCGCCGCCTGCCGCGGATGCTCGTGCAGTCGCTCCTGCTCGGTGTCGCTCAGCGGGCGCTCCTGCTTCTCGATGTCGAGGCCGATCTGCGCCATGGCGACGTCGTGGAAGTTCGTCGCCAGGCGGACGTCCCGCGCCAGCTCGCGGTCAGCGCCTGCGCGGTCGGCCAGCTCCCAGGCCAGCAGGCTGGGGTCCACGCGCATCGGCACGCGGCGCTGGCTGTTCTGCAGCAGGTCGCGCACGGCGCGCATGGCCCGGCGCAGCTGGCGGCCGGGATCGCGCTGTGCGGCCGCCTCGGCGAGCACGCGGCTGATGCGGTCGACGATCCCCTCCACCAGGAGCTGGTCCTCCAGCGGGAAGGGCGGCGACTCGCGGCGCGCCACGAAGCAGCCCGCCACCTGGTCGCGGAAGTAGAGCGGCACGGCCACGAGGCTCGTGCCCTCGCCGGCCAGCAGGATGCCCGAGCCCGCGCTCATGGCCCGCGTGGCGACCTTGGCGACCTCCAGCAGGTTCTCGCACTCCTCCGTGGACCAGTAGAGCTGCAGCTCCTCGGGACCGCCGATGAAGAGCATGGCGCCGTCGGCGCGCGAGACGTGGCTGATCCAGTCCAGCGCCAGGCGCAGGAACTCCTCCACCTCGCCCGACTGCTTGAAGTCGAGCGGCGTGCCCTCCAGCCCGAAGCTGTCGCGGGCCAGGGGCAGGTCGAAGCAGAACGTCGCGCCGGCGCCGGGTCGGCTCTCCACGCTCACGTGGCCCTGGTGCTGCTCGACGATCTCCTTGACGATCGCCAGGCCGAGGCCCGTGCTCTGGATGTGGTTGTCGCCCTGGTGGCTGCCCTGGAAGAAGCGCTCGAAGATGTGCGGCTGCTCGTCCTCGGGGATGCCGATGCCCTCGTCGATCACGCGCACCTGGACGCCCTCGCCCTCGCGCTGCGCGGTCACGGTGACGCTCTGCCCGCTGGTGCTGAACTTGATCGCGTTGCCGATCAGGTTGATCAGCACCTGGCGCACCATGCCCGGGTCGGCGAAGACCGGCGGCAGGTCGAGCGGGACGTCCACCTGCAGGTGCATGTCCTTCTCCTGCAGGTGCACCTCGAGGGCCTGGGCGCAGGAGTCCACCACGCGGCGCAGGCGCACGGGCCGCCGCTCCATGACGCGGTTGCTGTAGTCCAGGGCGGAGATCTCGAGGATCTTGCCGGTCATGTCGATGAGGCGGTCGGCCTCCTCGCGGATCACCAGCAGGAACTCCTCCAGGGCCTCGTAGTCGCCGCGGCGCACGTTGGCGAGCAGCGTGTCCACCGAGGCCTTGACCGCCGTCAGCGGCGTCTTGAGCTCGTGGCTGGCGACGGAGGCGAACTCGCTCTTGGCCTGGTTGGCGTAGGTCAGCTCGTCGACCTCGCGCTTGAGGTCGGCGATGACCTCCGACAGCTCGTCCAGCTTGCGGCCGTGGCGAAGGATGCTCGTCATCACGCGCGCGGCCAGCTCGAAGGTCTTGTCGTCGCCGTAGCGGAACTCGCTGGGACGGGGATTGGCCACGACCATCAGGCCGCCGGCCTCGCTGCCGTTGCCGAAGCGCACGGCGGCCAGGGCGCCGATGCCGGCCTTCTCGAGCATCGCCGAGCTGCCGAAGTGGGGATCGGCGGAGACGTTGGGCACGAAGACCGGCACGTTGACGGCCAGCCCGCGCAGCATGTTCTGCACCTCGATCAGCCAGGGGCGGTGATCGTAGTTGCGGTCCGCGTAGCCGAGGACGGTGACGTGATCGTCGCCCTCGGTGTCCTGCAGGATCAGGGCGCCGTACTCGCTGCGCAGCAGCAGCATCGATTCCTGCAGGCCGAGGCCGGCGAGACTGCGCACGTCGTCGTGGGAACGCACGCCCAGCACGACCTCAAAGATCTGGCTGAGATCGCGCAGGCGCAGCCAGAGGTAGCGCTCGCGGGCCATGGTGGCGCGCGCGGCGCGCTCCTCGCGGATCAGGAAGAGCAGCATGAGCGCGGCGAGGCCGCCCAGAGCGCCGAGCTCCCAGCGCAGGTCGGCGGGACCCAGGACCGCGCCCGCGGCCAGCGCCAGGGTGGCGAGACCGAAGAAGACGGTCCAGACCAGGCGCAGGCGGTGCAACAGGTGACGCACGCGGCGGGAAGGTCCGCGGCGCGGCACGACCTCCTCCAGGCGCTCCAGTTCGGTGATCTGCTCGATGGGTACCTGCAACTGCGTGATCCTCGTCTCGGGCTAAGCCGACTCGGGCTCGGCGTGGCTGATGCTCTCGTCGTGCCTGGCGTCCTCCTCGTCCTCCCCGGCATGGCCGCGGCGTTCCTTGACCACGGTGCTGCCCTGGAAGGTCTTCCCGTACTTCTTGAGTTCGAAGGCGGCGTCGCTGATCTGGCCCACGTGCGTGTAGCGCTGTTCCTCGTTCACGACGATCGCCACGGTCAGGCTCATCAGCGGAATGCGCAGCTCCTGGCCCTGCCGGTCCAGCACGCTCAGGTGTCCGCGCTCCCAGTCCTCGCGGCGGAACAGCCGCTCCTTGAGCAGGTCGAAGGCCTTCACCGCGCGGCGGGAGACCTCCTCGGCCACGGTGATCGGCGCGACCATGACGAAGTCGTCGCCGCCCACGTGCCCCGCGAAGCCCTCGTGGCCGGTGTCGTGGATGGCCTCGGTGAGGATCCCCGCCAGCATGCGGATGGCCTCGTCGCCCTTCGCGTAGCCGTAGGTGTCGTTGTAGCCCTTGAAGTTGTCGATATCGATGTAGAGGAAGGCGAAGTCCTCGTGCGTGGCCAGGCGGCGGTTCAGCTCGGCCTCGATGGCGCGGTTGCCCGGCAGGCCGGTCAGCGGGTTCGCCTCGCGCTGCTTGCGCGCCAGGGTGAGCGTGTTCTTCACCCGGACCAGCATCTCCTCCTGGTCGTAGGGCTTCATCAGGTAGTCGTTGGCGCCCTGCGCCAGGCCCGCCACGCGGTCCTTCACGGAGCTGCGGGCGGTGAGCATGATCACCGGCGTCTGGGCGATGCGATAGTCCTGCCGGATCTGGCGGCAGACCTCGTGTCCGTCCAGGCGGGGCAACATGACATCGAGCAGCACGAGATCCGGCTCGTGCTTGCGCGCGAGAAAGAGGCCCGTTTCGCCGTCTTCGGCCGTCACCACATCGTAGCCGGCCTTTTGCAACTGATACTCGAGGATGCGACGGATGGCCGCGTCATCTTCGACGACGAGAATCGTGGTGGGATTGTCCATCTGGATGAGGATCCTTCCCGCGCTGCATGTGTCCCACGGCCTTCGAGCATGCGTGCGCTCACCGGCCTGCGCCGGCGATTGCAATCCACATGCCCGACCAATGGGGATATCGGCAGCCCGCCGGGGACCTTGACGCGGGATTCATTCCAGAGTCGCGAACCGTTGACACCTCGCCGCGCGCGGTCATCGCGGGGAACGCGCGGGAAGGACGGGATCGAACGGGGAAGCGCGAGGACGCGCGACGCCCCCCGGGGCACGACTCAGGACGGCGCGCCCCAGGAGCGCAGCACGCCGCGCGGGAAGGGCGCGAGGCCGCCGGCATCGCCGGTGTCGGCGAGGCGCCAGGCGCCGGCGCAGGCCACCATCGCGCCGTTGTCGGTGCAGTAGCGAGGGCTCGGCGCGTGGACAGGAATGCCCAGTGGGGCGAGCATTGCCGTCGTCGCGGCGAGCAAGGTGCGATTGGCCGCGACGCCGCCGGCGAGGTAGCAGGCGCGGACGTCGCGTCCCTGGAGGCTGCGTCCCAGCCGGTCGAGCAGCTGCCGAATGATCGCATCCTGAAGTGATGCGCAGTAGTCGGCCAGCCGCTGTCCCTCGAGCGGACCCTCCTCCTCCCAGGCCAGTCGCGCGGCCGTCTTGAGTCCCGAGAAGCTGAAGTCCAGGCCGCCGTTGCTCAGGCGCGCCACGGGAAAGGCGAAGCCGCGCGGGTCGCCCGTCGCCCCCAGCCGCTCGATCACGGGACCGCCGGGAAAGCCCAGGCCCGCCACCTTGGCGGCCTTGTCGAAGGCCTCGCCGGCGGCGTCGTCGCGCGTGGTCGCCAGCAGCGCGTAGTCGCCGGCGGCGCGCATGAGGATCAGCTGGCTGTGCCCGCCGGAGACCACCAGCGCGATGGACGGAAAGACCATCTCGCGCTCGAGCCGATTCGCGAGCAGATGCGCCTCGATGTGGTGCACCCCCAGCACCGGCCGCCCCCAGGACTCGCCCAGCGAGCGCGCGAAGGCAAGCCCCACCAGCAGCGAGCCCAGCAGCCCCGGCCCGCGGGTGACGGCGATCGCGTCCACGTCCGCGGGGCCCAGCTGCGCGTCCTCGAGCGCGGCGCGCAGCACCGGCGGCAGGTTGCGCAGGTGCGCGCGGCTGGCCACCTCGGGTACGATGCCACCCGTGGCGCGGTGCTCCAGCTGCGTGGCGAGCACGCTGGCCAGCACCTTCCGCTCGCTGCAGTAGATGCCCACCGCGCTGTCGTCGCAGCTCGTCTCGATGCCGAGGATGATCACGCTTGCCTCCAGCCCGCGCTTGTCGCGGGCGTCCCACAGCCCGCGCTTGTCGCGGGCGTCAGCCGAGTATAGGATCGCCCCGCGCCGCCCGCAAGGCGGCCGCCCCGACCCGGGAGGTTCCCATCCGCACGCTGCTCCTGCTCGCCGGCGGCGCCCTGCTGCTGCTCCTGATCACGCCGGCGCGTTTCGTGCCGCGGCGCCTGGACGCCGCGCCCGCGCTGGCCGAGCCGGACTCCGCCCGCATCATGGCCGACGTCCGCGCGCTCGCCGCCTTCCCCACGCGCTTCGCGGCGAGCGCCGAGACCCCCGCCGTGCTGGACTGGCTGCGCGCGGCCATCGCGGCGCGCGGGCTCGAGCCCCGTGAGCAGCGCTTTCCGCTACAGGTGGGCACCGTCGACACGGAGCAGGTGAACCTCTACGCGCTGCACCCCGGCCGCGATCTGCGCAAGCCCTGGCTGCTGCTCATCGCCCACTACGACACCGTGAACGAGGGCTGGGGGCACGAGGCGTCGAGCCTCGAGGACCCCGAGAGCCCGGCCCCGGGCGCCGACGACAACGCCACCGGCGTGGCCGTGCTGCTCGAGGTCATGCGCCTGCTCAGCCCCGACGACAACGCGCGCAACGTGGTCTTCCTCTTCAGCGCCGCCGAGGAGATGGGCCAGCGGGGCGCGTCCCAGTGGGCGACGCTGCCGCTGGCGGGACCGGGCAGCCTGGGCTGGGTGCTCAACGTGGACCAGGTGGGCGCCACGCGACAGGCGCCGCGCGCGCTGCAGCTCTTCAGCCGCGGCCCCGGGCTCACCTTCCTCGATCACATCCGCGAGCTCGGCCGCCGCGGCGCGCCGGAGATCCTGGGCTGGCGGCTCCACCCGCAGGATCGCATCGCCAAGAGCGACCACGGGCCCTTTCTCGCGCGCGGGCTGGCGGCGGTGAGCCTGAGCGAGCTGTCGGGGGTCTACCGGTTTCGCGACCAGGGCGCGGGCGACCTGCCCGAGCTGCTCGATCCGGTGATGCTGAACGCCTGCGCGCGGCTCGTTCTCAGCGTGGCGACGGACCCGTGGCCGCCGCCGCCAGCTCCCGCCACGCCGGACCCAGCGCCGCGATGAGGTCCTCGGAGCTGAGCCCACGCCCCCACTCGGCCGCCGCCAGACGTCCCGCCTCGGCGTGCAGCCAGGCGGCCAGCCGCGCCATCTCGCCCGGCCGCTCGGGATCCTGCGCGAGCACCGCGCCCAGCAGGCCGGTGAGGACGTCCCCCGTGCCCCCCCGCGCCATCGCGGGATGGCCGCCCGCCACGGTGTAGAGCAGGCCCGAGGGCTCGGCGATCTCCGTGGGCGCCCCCTTGTGCAGCAGGACGACGCGGTCGTGCCGCGCGCCGAGGAGCTGCTCCTCGCGGTGGGCGTCGAGTTCGGCGGCGCTGGTGCCCAGCAGCATGGCCAGCTCGCCGGAGTGCGGTGTGAGGACGCGCATCGCGGGCTGCTCGCCCAGACGGGCGTAGTCGCCGGCAAAGGGCGCGAGCGCGTCGGCGTCCACCACGGCCGGCCGATCCAGACGCTCCAGCCAGTCGCGCAGCATCGCCTGGGTGGCGGGCGCGCGGTCGAGCCCGGGGCCAAGGGCCACGGCCTGCACGCGCGCGGCGGCTTCCTGCAGCGGCGCGAGGGCGCGGCCGTCGAGGCGGCCCTCCTCGTCCTCGGGCAGACTCAGCGTGATGGCCGACGGCCAGCGCGTCTGCACCAGCGGCGCGAGCGAGGCCGGCACGGCCACGTAGACCATCCCCGCGCCACCGCGCAGCGCGCCGCCCGCCGCGAGCAGGGCGGCCCCCGCGTAGTGCCGGCTGCCGGCCACGAGCAGCACGGAGCCGCGGCGGTACTTGTGGCTGCGCGGATCGCGCGCGGGCAGCACGCGGGCCGCCGCGGCGCGGTCCACGAGGCGACGACAGCCGCCCTGCGCCTCGATCACCGACGCGGGGAAACCGATGTCCACCACCCGCACGTCGCCGGCGGACGCGCGGCCGGGGTAGTAGTACAGGCCGATCTTGGGCAGGCCGATCGTGGCCGTCACCGTGGCGCGCACGCAGTCGCCGGCGGGCTGATCGAGATCGCCGGAGAGCCCGCTGGGGACGTCGATGCTGACGATCGGCGCGCCGCTGCCGTTGAGCGCGCGCACCACGTCGACGGCGGAATCGCGAAGCGGCGCGTTGAGGCCGGTGCCGAAGAGGGCGTCCACCACCAGTTCGCAGCGGGCCAGCTCGGCGCGGAAGGCGTCCATGGCGCCCGCATCGGAGAACTTGCGCAGATCCGGGTGCAGCGGAATGAGCTGGTGCAGCGCCTGCTTGGCCGCGCTCGACAGGTTCAGGTCGCCGGCGAGCACGAAGACGCTCACCTTGGCGCCGGCCTGCATGAGGTGCCGCGCGACCACGAAGCCGTCGCCGCCGTTGTTGCCCTTCCCGCAGGCGACGAGCACGCGCCGGCCGGCGACGCTGCCGCCCCAGCCCTCCCAGTCCATGAGCAGGCGGAAGACGCCCTCGCCCGCGCGCGCCATCAGCACGTCCGCGGGCACGAGACCGCCCTCGATGGTGACGCGGTCGATCTCGCGCATCTGCGCGCTGCTGACGAGCCTCATCCTAGTCCTTGGTGTTGAGGATCAGCGGCAGGCCGTCCTGGCCCCCCACGATCACGACCTTGGCGTTCGCGCTCTCCGCCAGCTTCTGCGTGGCCTCGATGCCCTTCCAGCGCAGCAGATTCTGGTTGATGCCCTCGCTCACGATGGTCTGGAAGTCCGCGATGCCCTGGGCCTCGATCTTCTTGCGCTCGGCCTCCTGGCGTTCCCGGTCGAGCACGAAGCGCATCCGCTCGGCCTCCTGCTCGGCCTTGAGCTTGTCCTCGATCGCCTGGGCGAGCTGGTTGGGCAGCGTCACGCTGCGCAGCAGCACCTGCTCGAGCGTGATGCCGCGGTCGGCGAAGATCGGCTTGAGGTTGTCGTAGATCGTCTGCGCGATGGCCTGCCGCTGGCTCGTGTAGAGCGCCTTGGCCTCGTAGGCCGTGGTGGCGCCGCGCACCTCCGAGCGCAGCGTGGGGATCACGAAGATCTTCGAGTAGTCCCGGCCGATCGTGCGGTAGATGTCGGCGGCCTGCTCGCTGTGCAGGCTGTAGAGCACCGAGATGTCCAGGCTGACGTTCATGCCCTCCTTGCTGGGCACGTTGGCCGTCTCGGTGATCTCCTGGGTGCGCACGTCCATGTTGCGGATGACCAGCAGCGGGTTCACCACGTGGATGCCCGGGGCGAGGGTCGCGTCGCTGATCTTGCCGAAGAAGTCCTTGAGGCCCACGTAGCCGGCCGGCACCGAGACGATGCTCTGCGACAGCACGCCGCCCAGGCCCACCAACGCGAGCACCACGCCCGCGATGCGGCCGGGCCGGCGGCCCGTGTCGCGCTGCATGGGCGCGTTGAAGAGCAGAACGATGCCCGCGATCACGAGCACGGCGAACACGATGACGGCCATGAATCCCTCCCGGCAGATGGTCGGCGGAGTCGAATCGCGGCGAGTGTCGCCCGGCCTCGGGGGGCTGTCAACGCAAGAGGGTCGCGGCGCGTCGCTTGCGGTGGCCGCGAGCCACCTCTATACTGCGCGCATGCTGCATCCCGACCGGCTTGGCGCCCGTCTGCGCCCGTGGGCCATCGTGCTGGTGGTCGCGCTCTGCTTCATCCTCTACGAGCTGATCCAGGTGCCCTTCTACAACCGGGGACCGTGGTGGATCGCCGTGGGGATCGGGCTGAGCGCGGGGCTGGGCGTCTTCGTGCCGCTCTTCACGCTGACGCGAAGTCTGGGCATCCCCTTCCGCGCGCAGTTCCAGCTCGAGCGGCCGGCGCTGGGGGCGTCGCTGGCGGTGGCCGGCGCCACGCTGAGCCTGATCCCCGCGCTGGAGATCATCACGGCGGCCATGGCGCGGCGCTACCCGCCCGATCCCAGCTACCTGAGCTTCGTCGAGCAGCTTCGCCCCGACAGCTGGTCGGCCTGGGTGGGAGTGGTGCTGGCGCTGGCGGTGGCCGTGCCCTTCGCCGAGGAACTGATCTTCCGCGGCGTGCTGCAGCGATTGCTGCTCAGGCACGGTCACCCGGTGGTGGCCGTGCTGCTGGTGGCCGTGCTCTTCGGCGCGGTGCACCCGCTCTACTCGATTCCGGGGGTCACGCTGCTGGGCGTGTTCTTCGGCGTGCTCGCCCTGCTGCTGGGCAACCTGACCTACCCGATCATCGCCCACGCCGTGTGGAACCTGGCCAACATGGTGGTGCTCAAGCAGAGCACGGGCGAGCTGGATCAGCTGCTCGACTCGCCCTTCACCCACGCCTCGCTGCTCTGGTTCGTACTCAGCGCCGCGCTCTTCGCCTTCTTCAGCCGCCTCTGGCTGCACGCGCGGGTCTGACACCGGCTCCCACGAAAAAGGCCCCCGCCGTGGCGGAGGCCGGATGCTGGCGCGGTGTGGTGCCGCCTACTTGGTGGACGTCGTCAGGGGACGTCCCAGGCTGACCTCGCCGTTGTCGATCCTGATGTTGAAGCCGCAGCCCGGATTGTTGCAGACCCAGGCCTTGTACTGGATGGTCGCGCCGTCACGGCCGTAGTCCGACAGCGGCAGCAGCTGGCCGTTCTCGCAATTCAGACACTTGGGAAAATGCTCCATGTCACAGGCCCGAGGGGTTCGAGCCTCCACCTCCCTTTCACACCGAGGGGTCGATTAACGCCGTGGTTGGTCCACCGGGGGACTAGACCGGAATTTATCCACTATCGCCAGAAAGTCAAGCCGCCCGGTGCAACACCGCTGGGGCTCAAAAGTGCCCCCGGCGCTCGGAGAGCCGCCGGGGGCGAGCACCCCTGCCAGGTGCCGTAGGCGTGTCCGTGCCTAGGCGTGCGCGGTCGCGACGTGCCAGCGGCGCTGGATCGCGCGCACGCTCGCGGCCTGGTAGACGGCGGCGAGGCCGACCAGCGCGTAGACGATCCGCGCCAGCGCGGCGGAGCTGCCGCCGAAGAGCGCCGCGACGAGGTCGAACTGGAAGAGGCCCACCAGGCCCCAGTTGAGGCCGCCCACGATGAGAAGGGCGGTGGCGAGGACATCGATCTTCTTCATGGCTGACTCCTTGGAGGTTGAGACGATCCGACGCGGACCGTCGCTTGCCGTCTTGACTGTTCGCGTCTTGTCCAGTACAATACATGAACAATCCAACGAGCGCAAGCCCCCTTCCGCGCTTGCGCTGACTTGTCCAGATCGCTAGGCTGCGGTCATGTCCGAGGAGAAAGCCATGGAGGCACGGCACCCCATGGGGGTGGTCACCAGCCGTACGCGATTGACTCCAGAGCTCTTGCGCGCCTGGGAGCGGCGCTACCGGGCCGTCAGCCCGTGGCGGAGCGAGAGCGGACGGCGCCTGTACAGCGACGCGGACATCGAGAAGCTGCAGCTGCTCAAGCGGCTGGTGGACGCGGGCCGCCGCATCAGCGACGTCGCCGCCTTCGACCTGGACCGGCTGCGGGACCTGGACCAGCAGGACCGGACCGCGCGCCTCGAGGATACGCAGCGCCGCTCCCCGTCACCAGCCCCGGTCGACGCGGACGCCCGCGACCTGCTCGCCCGCGCGCTCGGCGCCGTGGAGGCCCTCGACCGGCGCGCGCTCGAGGGCGTGCTCGGCGAGGGCACCGTCGCCCTGAGTCCCGTGCGGCTGCGCGAGGCCCTGGTCCTGCCCTTGATGAAGCACATCGGCGACGCCTGGCACACTGGCGGGCTGCGCATCGTGCACGAGCACATGGCCTCATCAGTGATCCACGCCTTCCTCTATGCGATGCAGCAGAAGCGTCCGGGCTCCGCGCAGGCGCCGCGCCTGCTGGCCGCGACGCTCCCGGGCTCGCGACACGAACTCGGCGCGCTGCTGGCCGCCTCGGTGGCGGCCGAGCGGGGCTGGGACGTCACCTACCTGGGGCCCGACCTGCCCGCCGCGGAGATCGCCGCCGCCGTCCACGCGCGGCAGGCGCGGGCGGTGGCCATCAGCGCGGTCTTTGCCGACGACGCCGCCCTGCTCCAGCGCGAACTGCGCTGGCTGCGGGAGCTGGCGGGCGAGGGCGTCGAGCTCTTTGCCGGCGGCGAGGCCGCGCGCACGCAGCGCGGCCTGCTGGACGAACTCGGCATCCACTTCACGGCCAGCCTGCTGGAGTTCGGCGAGCAGCTCGACGGCGCCCGCTAGCGGCATGCGCGCGGTCGACAAGGACACGGTGCTCGTCACCGGCGCCACCGGCTACATCGGCGGACGCCTCGTGCCGCGCCTGCTGGCGACGGGCCGGCGCGTGCGCTGCCTCGTCCGCGATCCCGGCAAGCTCGAGGGCCGCGACTGGACCGGCCATCCCGCGCTGGAACTCGTGCGCGGCGATGCGGGCGATGCGGCATCCCTCGACCGCGCCCTGCGCGGATGTTCGGCCGCCTACTACCTGATCCACTCCATGGTCGCGGCCGGCGAGGACTACCAGCAGCGCGACCGCGAACTCGCGCACGCCTTCGGCGCGGCGGCGGCGCGCGCAGGGCTGGCGCAGATCGTCTACCTCGGCGGACTGGGCGAGACGGGCCCCGGCCTCTCGCGCCATCTCAACTCGCGCCACGAGGTGGCCGACGCCCTCGCGAGCGGACCCGTGCCGGTGACCGTGCTGCGCGCGGCGATGATCATCGGCTCCGGCTCCGCCTCCTTCGAGATCCTGCGCTACCTGGTAGAGCGCCTGCCGGTGATGATCACGCCGCGCTGGGTCACCACCGACGCGCAGCCCATCGCGGTGCGCGACGCCCTGCACTACCTCGTCGCCTGCCTCGACACGCCGGCCACGCGGGGCCAGACCCTGGACATCGGCGGACCGGACGTCCTCAGCTACCGCGAGACCATGCGCCTCATGGCGGCGGCGCGCGGCCTGCCTCGCCGGCTGATCCTGCCCGTGCCGGTGCTCACGCCGCGTCTGAGCTCCCTGTGGATCCATCTCGTGACGCCCGCCGACCACCGCATCGCCCGCCCGCTGGCCGAGGGACTCCGCAACCGCGTGGTGTGCCGCGACGACCGCGCGCAGCAGCTGATGCCTGCTCCGCTGCTCACCGTCGACGAGGCCATCCGCGCCGCTCTGGGCAAGAGCGAGGGCGGCGACCCCGAGACGAGCTGGCTCGACGCGGGGCCGCTGCCCGGTGACCCGGACTGGACCGGCGGCACCGTCTACCTGGACGAGCGCGACCGCCTCGTGCAGGCCTCGCCCGAGGCGGTCTATGCGGTGATCACCCGCATCGGCGGCCCTGGCGGCTGGTATGCCGCGCAGTGGCTCTGGCGCGTGCGGGGCCTGCTGGACCGGCTCCTGGGCGGGCCCGGGCTCAGTCGCGGGCGCCGTCACCCGGACCGGCTGGCCTACGGCGACGTCCTGGATTTCTGGCGCGTCACGGGACTCGAGCCGGGCCGGAGCGTCGCCCTGCGCGCCGAGATGCGTCTGCCGGGAGAGGCCAGCCTGGAGTTCCACCTCGAGGACGGCCCCACCCCGGGCACCTGCGTGCTGCGGCAGCAGGCGCGCTTCAAGCCCCGCGGCCTCCTCGGTCTGCTCTACTGGTGGGCCGTGACCCCCTTCCACGGGCCCGTGTTTCGCGGGATGGTCGCCGCCATCGCCCGGCGGGCCGAGGCCTAGGTCCGGCCCCCTTCCATGCTGTACGTATTTGTACAGATATAACCTTGACAATCACTGAACGATTACCGATACTACTCATGTTGCGTTCAGAGCAAGTGATCGCGCCGGGGTGGAAGCCCCGGCCTCCTACCCTCCGCCAAGGAGCACGAACCATGAAGCAGATCACCCTTGCCGCCCTCGCCGCCCTGTCCCTGGCCGCTTTCGGCACGCCGGCATCGGCGCACTGCGGCAGCTGCGGCGTGACCGCGAGCACGGATCACGGACATGCCAAGACCCACGCCCTGAAGGCCGACGCCGCCACGCCCGCCTCGATCCTCGAGACGGCCCAGGCGGCCGGCTTCAGCACCCTCGCCACCGCCGTCGAGGCCGCCGGCCTGACCGACGTGCTCGCCGGTGAGGGTCCCTTCACCGTCTTCGCCCCCACCGACGAGGCCTTCGCCAAGCTGCCCAAGGGCGCCCTCGACAAACTGCTCGCCGACCCCGAGGCGCTGCGCGAGGTCCTGCTCTACCACGTGGTCCCCGGCAAGGTGACCGCCGCGCAGGTAGTGAAGCTGAAGAGCGCCGAGACCGCCAGCGGCAAGAGCCTCGCCATCAGCGCGAAGGACGGCGTGACGGTCGCCGGCGCAAAGGTGACCGCCACCGACGTCATGGCCAGCAACGGCGTCATCCACGTCATCGACAGCGTGATGCTGCCCAACTAAGGAGACTCCTGTGATTACGATGAAGAAGCGACTCGCGCTGCTCCTGCCGCTGCTCATCGTGGCGCTGGCGGGCTGCAGCGACGACGACAGCAATCCCATGGGGATGTCCACCGAGACCACGCGCCTGCGGGTGGTCCACGCCTCGCCGGACGCGCCGGCGGTGGACGTCTACGCCGAGGGTGTGAGCACGCCGCTCCTCAGCAACGTGGCCTACGGCGATGTGAGCGCCTACCTGGACGTGGATCCGGGCACGGTGAACGTGCAGATCCGCGCGGCGGGGAGCGGTTCGAGCGGCGCGGTGCTCTACGAGACCGGTCCGCTGACCCTGATCGAGGGCGCAAGCGTCACGGCCGTGGCCGCGGGGCTCTACGGGTCCTCCGACAGCGCCGACGCCTTCCGCGTGCTGGCCCTGGGCGAGGACTTCGCGGATCCCGCAGCCGGCATGGCGCGCGTTCGCATCGTCCACGCGGGCGCGGACGCTCCCACCGTGGCTCTCGATGTGAACAATGACGGCAGCGCCGAGGTCACCGATTTCGCGCGCTTCGCCGACACCGGCGCCGACGGCGTGGCGCTGCCGGCCGGGCAGAGCCTGCAGGTGGGCGTCTGGGCCGGCAGTCCCCTCGCGCGGGTAACGGCCTTCACCGCGCCCGCCCTGGCCGACGGCGGCGAGTACTTCCTCATCGCCACGGGTCTGCTCGGCGATCTGCCCCGCGATGAGAAGGGCTTCGCCCTCCTCGCGGCGGACGCGAGCGGCGGCATCGGCCTCGTGCGTCAGAACCCCACGGTCTACGCGCTGCACGCGGGCGCCGACGCCCCGGCCGTGGACATCTGGGCGGGCGGCGCCGTCGTGATCGCGAACCTCGACTTCGGCGAGCTCTCCGCGCCGCTGCAGCTGCCGCCCGACGCCTACACGCTGGCCTTCAGCGCGACGGGCACGTCGGACGTTGCGGCAAGCGCCACCACGCCGACCCTCGCCGCCGGCGAGCGCTACCTCGCGGTGGCCAGCGGTCTTCTTAGTGACGCCAGCTTCACCCTGCTGCCGCTGGCGGAGGGCTTCGACATGGGAGGCGACGTGCGCGTACGCGTGCTGCACGCCAGCCCCG
Source organism: Candidatus Latescibacterota bacterium (assembly GCA_020633725.1). Classification (NCBI taxonomy): domain Bacteria; kingdom Pseudomonadati; phylum Candidatus Latescibacterota; species Candidatus Latescibacterota bacterium. Next base: position 160,664 of record JACKDC010000002.1, on the reverse strand, counting down.
GCGCGCCCAGCGTGGACGTCGGCGTGGTGGCGGGCGGCTTCAGCGCCGTGCCCGAGCTGTCGGATCTGGCCTTCGGGGAGTCCTCGGCGGCAACCGGCGTGGCGCTGGGCTCGGGTCCGGTGACGCTGGGCGTGGCCGCGACGGGCGAGACCGATCCGGTGGCCACCTTCGACCTGGATGCGCGCAGCGGCGGCCGCTACTTCGCGGTGGCGGCGGGCCTGCTGGGCGACACCGAGCGACCCTTCCGCCTGCTGATGGTGGATTCGGCGGTCGGCCCCTGGACCGTGAACGACGTGCCCGCGAACTAGCACCCGTTAGCCGTAGACGCAGCAAGGCCCCGCTTCGGTTCGGCAAGTCCGACCGGAGCGGGGCCTACGCTTACTTGAGGAGCGTCGCCGGCCGGCTGTACTGCAGCCCCGCCGCGCGCAGGCGATAGAGATAGACGCCGCTGGGCAGCGCCTGGCCCGCGTCGTCGCGACCGTCCCAGGTCACCGAGGTGTCGCCGGCGGGGACGAGCCCGTCGATGAGCGTCCGCACGAGGCGGCCCTGGGGATCGAAGACGGTCAGCTCCACCTGGTCCGCGTAGAGCAGCGTGAAGCTGAACTTCGTCGTCGGGTTGAAGGGGTTCGGGTAGTTGGCGTGCAGGGCCGCCGGGCGGGCGGGCGTGACGCCCTCCACCGCGGTGAGATCGCCGACCAGATGGTCGAAGCTGTACCAGGCGGCCGGCTCCACGCGGGGCATGCCCTCGTCGCGGCCCGAGTTGTCGATGGCGTGGATGTAGTAGTCGGTCCTGCCGTCGCTCACGGGTGGCAGAATCAGAGCTTTGTACTCATAGCCTCCGATGCCATGCATCGCGGCCACCTGCCAGTCGCCGCCGTTCTGCCGGTAGTGCAGTTCCACCGCGCTGACGCCGGTGTTGCTGTGGTCGCGGACCATGGCGCTCACCGTGACCGCGCCCTCCTGCTGCTCGAGGATCGGCACGTGCGCCACGCGCAGCATGCCCACGTCGTAGGCGCCCTTGGCGCGGCAGTGCAATGCGTCGTCACTCAGGAAGCCGCTGTAGTAGTAGCCCTGCACGGTGTAGCCCGGCGCGGCTTCTTGAAAGGCCGCGATCGCATCCTCGTCGTAGGTCGCATCGCCGAAGACGGGTACATAGATGTGGTCGTTGAGAATCAGGCTGTTGGTGTAGCTCGCGGGGCCGGAGGAGACGAGGTAGCAGTAGACACGGTGGACCTGGTAGTTGCGGCCGGTGGAGCTGGGCAGGCTGGCCAGCAGGGCAGCACGCTGGTTCAGGTTGTTGTAGGTGGCGTGGCTCGTGGGGACGTCCTTCACCATCACGGTCTCCTCGTCGAGGAACTTGGCCCAGGTGTCGATGTGGTGAATGCCGCCACTCTCGATGTAGTCCAATACCACGTAGTTCTCGATGCCGTAGTAGTCGAACATGAGCTGCTGAACAGCCTGGGGCGGCATCGCATTGTAGGACCACGCTTCGTTATAGACCTTCCATGTCGAACAACCGATATGGGCTCCGTCGGTCATGTAGTTGCCACCGGTATGGACCATGTCGTGCCGGTAGCAAGGGATGCCCTGCTGCTCCGCGAAGTGCACAGGAATCAAGTTGTCATTGGGCCTCGACAGCACATTGTACTTGTGGTCGATGATGCCCACGTCGCCGTTGCCGTCGAAGACGTACCAGGGACCGTAGTCGCGCGTCCAAATGCTCTCGTTGGGCTTGATCAGAAACTGGACGTGGCTCATGTCCACACCGTTGGCCGTCATGTTGCTCACGGCAGCATCGTAGCTTGCGCTGGAGACGATCACGTGGAGAGTCAGGTTGTCGTCGAAGTCCTGGAGCAGGTCGTAGGGCAAACCCAGCGGGTAGCGGATGAGCACGCCTGTCACCGGTTCCCACTCGGCCACGTTGCGGATGGGTGCGAGCGGCGGGGGAGTGGCAAGTCGATCGCCGCTCGCCTCCAGATACTCCGACAGGTGGAGAGCCTCTTCCCGGCTCATCTCGCGGGGAAGCAGCTCCTCGATGCCGTCCACGTCCATTGCGGCGAGGGCAGCTGGAGCAAGCGCGATCATCGAGAGAAGGGTGAACACGGCCAGCAGTGCCAAGCGACGCGTCATGATGGGCCTCCGGTAGGGGTTACTCCTTCGACAACTCGGCAGAAGAGATTATGGGCGCGGTGCGTCGATTGCGGACTCGGGGCTCACCCATGACAAGCGACCCCGAGAGGCTTCCCGGGGTCGCGAAACAGCACAAGATCCTGCTAGCTATCTACTTACTTCACCAGCGTCGCCGGCCGGCTGTACTGGAGCCCCGCGGCGCGTAGGCGATACAGGTAGACGCCGCTGGGCAGCGCCTGGCCGGCGTCGTCGCGACCGTCCCAGGTCACCGACGTGTCGCCAGCGGGGACGAGCCCGTCGATGAGCGTCCGCACGAGGCGGCCCTGGGGATCGAAGACGGTCAGCTCCACCTGGTCCGCGTAGAGCAGCGTGAAGCTGAACTTCGTCGACGGGTTGAAGGGGTTCGGGTAGTTGGCGTGCAGGGCCGCCGGGCGGGCGGGCGTGACGCCGTCCACCGCGGTGAGGTCGCCGGTCAGGTGGTCGAAGCTGTACCAGGCGGCCGGCTCCACGCGGGGCATGCCCTCGTCCCGGCCCGAGTTGTCGGCGGCGTGGATGTAGTAATCGGTCGTGCCGTCGCTGAGGGGCGCCGGAATCGTGCCCTCGTAGTCGTAGCCGCCGACGTTGCCCATCGCGACCATCTGCCAGGCGCCGCCGTTCTGCCGGTAGTGCAGCTCCACCGCGCTGACGCCGGTGTTGCTGTGGTCGCGCACCATGGCGCCTACCGTGACCGCGCCCTCCTGCTGCTCGTGGATCGGCACGTGCGCCACGCGCAGCATGCCCACGTCGTAGGCGCCCTTGGCGCGGCAGTGCAGGGCGTCGTCGCTCAGGAAGCCGCTGTAGTAGTAGCCCTGCACGGTATAGCCCGGCGCGGCCTGCTGGTAGGCGGCGATGGCGTCGTTGTCGTAGGTCGTGTTGCCGAAGAAGGGCACGTAGATGTGATCGTTGAGGATCAGGCAGTTCGTGTAGCTGGCCGGTCCCGAGGAGGTCAGGTAGCAGTAGACGCGATGGACCTGGTAGTTGCGGCCGGTGGAACTGGGGAGGCTGGCCAGCAGCGCGGCGCGCTGGTTCAGGTTGTTGTAGGTGGCGTGGGTCGTGGGGACGTCCTTCACGACCACGTTCTCCTCGTCGAGGAACTTGGCCCAGGTGTCGATGTGGTGGATGCCGCCGCTCTCGATGTAGTCCAGCACCGTGTAGGTCTCGACGCCGTAGTAGTCGGCCATGAGCTGGTTGACGTCGGCCTCGCTCATGCCGTTGTAGGTGGCCGCTTCGTTGTAGACGAGGCGGGTCGAGCTGCTGATGTGCGCGCCGTCGGTCATGTAGTTGCCGCCGGTGTGGTACATGTCGTGACGGTAGGCGGGGATGCCCTGCTGCTCGGCGAAGTACCAGGGGATCAGGTCGTCGTTGGGCCGCGGACGGTTGTAGTGGTGGTCGATGATGCCCACGTCGCCGTTGCCGTCGAAGACGTACCAGGGACCGTAATCACGGGTCCAGATGCTGTCGTTGTTCTTGATGAGGAACTGCACGTGGCTCATGTCCACGCCATTGGCCGTGAGCGCGCTGACCGCGGAGTTGTAGGAGCCGCTCGAGACGACGACGTGCACGGTCAGGTTGTCGTCGAAGTCCTGCAGCAGGTTGTAGGGCAGTCCCAGCGGGTAGCGGATGATCACGCCGGTCACCGGCTCCCACTCGGCCACGTTGCGCACGGGACCGACGGGCGGGGGATCCGTGACGCGGTCGCCGTTTTCGGCCACGTACTGCGGCATGATGCGCGCTTCCTCGGCAGTCATGCCGCGGGGGAGCAGCTCCTCGGTGCCGTCCACGTCCATCTCGGCGTGGGCGAGGGGGCTGAGGGCGCTGAGCGCGAACAGGCACAGCGCGACGACGGGCAGGGGACGACGCATGGGGATCCTCCGGCGCGGGATTGGGTTCTGGTCGCGAAGGTCTCGATTATAGCACAGGCGCCGCCGGGCGGCCAACCGCCCTCCTTGGCCGGAACGCTGTTCCCTTTCGGGCGCTCTGAGCTATACTAGTCCACAATTGGATATCTTGATTCATCGCTCGCGCACCCGGTGGGAGAGTGGCTGGGCACAAGACTCCGAGGAGGAAGCATGCGCTCAACAGTGATCGTACTCGCCCTGCTGGCCTTCGCATCCCAGGCTGCTGCCGACCAGACTCGCGTGCGCGACGCCGAGTGGAACGCGTGGTGGAGCACCAGTGGGACCTTCGAGAACCCGTCCACCATCGGGCACTACACTAGCTGGGCAGAATGGGTAGTCACCGCGGTCAGGGGATGGGACGTCACCCAAGGGCTCGACGTGGCATTGGAGGGCTTTGCTTTCCCCTGCGCAGGCGGTGAGGCCCACTGGGGGCTGTGGATCGACGACTACTCATCGGAGCTGCCGGATGACCCGTTCAACCCGCAGTACTCCGGCACTTTCACACCGATCGTCGCCGACGGCACGGCTTCTCCACCCTACCCCTACACCTATGTCGAACTGCCTGAGCCGCTGATCTTCTTCGGCGACTACTGGATCATCATCGCGTACGAGAATCCTGGGCGTGTCGGCTACAGCCAGTTCAACCAAACGGTGACCTGGTCGTGGTGGAGCGGTCACTGGGAGAACGACAGCTGGGGCGGCGAGGCCGCCGATCTCCAGATCCTGGCCTCACTCATCGAGATCCCCACCGCCGAGTCTTCCTGGAGCGCGATCAAGGGCCTCTACTGACGCCCTCTCGGACGCGGGAGCCTGGCCTGTCCGGGCTCCCCGTCGTTCCCCGCGCTGCCTGGATCGGCTATACTCTTCCCCGGCCGGGACTTGCCCCCGCCGCCCACCCTGCCCGGGAGGACGTGATGCGCCGCTTCATCCTGCTCGCCGCCCTGCTCACCCTCACGCTCGCGGCCACCGCGCAGGCCGACCCCGCCTGGCCCGACACCACGTGGGTGCGCGCCTTCGACCAGGAGTTCATCAACTGGGCGACGCCCCACGAGGCGAGCTTCGCCTTCCCCGGCAACCCCGAGATCTACAGCCAGGTGCTCCTGACCATCACCATCGGCTGCCCGGGCCTGCCCGGCGACTGCGACCCCTGGGACCGCTACGCCTGGCTGCGACTGGTGCACGACCTCGGCGGCGGCGCCACCGAGGACATCGAGATCGCACGCTTCATCACGCCCTACGACATCACCGGCCCGCCAACCTATCCCGGCAGCTGCGCGTGGACCTATGACGTCACCGACTACAAGTTCCTCCTCAAGGACCTCGTCACGCTGAAGCTCTACATCGAGTCGTGGATGGGCAACGACCGCGGCTGGCTCATCACCTGCGACTTCGCCTTCGTGCACGGCGTGAGCGCGCTGCAGCCCTACCGGGTGGTGAACCTCTACCTGGACGACTGGATCATCTACGGCGACACGCTGCTGGATCACGAGGAGGAGCTGCCGCCGGTCGTGGTGGACATCCCCGCCGACGCCGCCGCGGGCAAGGTGCGCATGACCACCACCGGTCACGGCTTCGGCTTCGCGGAGAACTGCGCCGAGTTCTGTCCCAAGGACCACACGATCGTGGTGGACGGCATGAGCTACACGCACCTGCTCTGGCAGGGCTGCGCGACGAACACCTGCAGCCCCCAGGGCGGCACCTGGCAGTATCCGCGCTCGGGCTGGTGCCCGGGCGACAAGGTCACGCCCTGGGACAACGACATCTCGAGCCTGCTCGTGCCGGGCGGGCAGATGACCTTCGACTACGACATCGAGCAGTACTTCAACCCCTGCAATCCCACGAACCCCGACTGCGTGCCCGGCCAGACCTGCACCGACTGCAACTACGACGGCACCACGCCCCCCAACTGGAAGGTGATGGGCCAGCTCATCCTCTACCGCGCCGATCCCACGGCTGCGCCCGACGCGGTCGAGGCCGCGCGCCTCGAGCTGGGCCAGAACCACCCGAACCCCTTCAACCCGTCCACCGTGTTCAACTACACGCTGGCCGAGCCGGGCACCGTGACCCTGCGCATCTACAGCCCGGGCGGACGCCTGCTGATCGAGCAGACCCGCGAGCACGCCGCCTCGGGCACCTTCAACTTCCGCTGGGACGGCCGCGACGCGCAGGGGCTGCGCCAGGCCTCGGGCGTCTACTTCTACGAGGTGGAGATGGGCGCCGAGCGGCAGTCGCGGAAGATGCTGCTGCTACAGTAAGGGTCGCAGGCGCGAGGCGCTCTAAGGCGCCTCGCGTCGCTTCGGGCGCCGCCCTTTCATCGCCTGGGCGTGACGGCGTCCCCAGGCGCGCTCCTCTTCGCGGCGCAGGCGGACGTCCTGCCGCCGCGCGTTCGCCCGCGCCTCCCGCTCCAGCTTGCGCCAGTGCGCCAGCGCCTCCTCGTCCAGCGCGCCCGACGCGACCGCAGCCTGCACCGCACAGCCCGGCTCGCCGTCGTGACCACAGTCGGCGAAGCGGCAGCTCGCGGCCAGCGCGGCGACCGTGGGGAAGACCGCGTCGAGGCCGTCCGCATCGAGCAGCTGCAGCTCGCGCATCCCCGGCGTGTCGAGGACGAGCCCGCCGCCCGGCAGGCGCACGAGCTGTCGATGCGTCGTAGTGTGGCGGCCCTTGGCGTCGCCCTCGCGCACCGCGCCGGTGCTCATGGTCGCGAGCCCGGCGAGCGCGTTGATCAGCGTGGACTTGCCCGCCCCCGAGGAGCCGAGGAAGGCCGCGGTCGCGCCGGGGGCGATGGACGCGCGGATCGCCTCGAGACCCTCCCCCGCCAGCGCGCTCACCGCGAGCACGGGCACGCCCGGCGCGCGCCGCTCGACCTCGCGCTGCATCGACGCCGCATCCTCGCACAGATCGGCCTTGTTGAGGACGATCACCGGACGCGCGCCCCCCGCGTAGATCCGCGCGAGATAGCGCTGGATGCGGTTCAGGTTGAAGCTCGCGTCGAGCCCGGTGACGGCGAAGATCACGTCAACGTTCGCCGCCACCACCTGCGCGCGGCTTTCCGTGCCGGCGACGCCGCGGGTGAAGACGGTCCGCCGCGCGAAGCGCCGCTCGATGAGCGCGGGCGCATCGGGCGCGGGTTCGCTGCGCAAGGCGACCCAGTCGCCCGCGGTGGGCCGGTCTGCGTCGTCGAGCTCGTGGTGAAGGCGGCCGGACAGCAGGGCGCTGCCGCCCCCCAGCGCCGTCCAGACCTCGTAGGCGCCGCGGTGCTCGGCCGCCACGCGGGCGGGAATGAGCGCGGGGTCGTCCCAGGCGTCGAGTTGCGCGCTGAAGAAGAGGTCGAAACCCAGGGATAGCAGATCGGTCATGGTGGCTCTCCATGCGTGTGCGTGTGGAAATGCACGGCATCGCAGGGTCCGGCGGCCGGACGTGGTTCGCCCGGCGTGGCCTGCGCGGAGGGAGCGGCGGGCTGAAGCCGGCGATGCGCAATCGCACCGCCGAGGCTGCGGCCTAGGTCTGCTCCGCATGGAAAGCGAGGGTGGACATCAAGCCTTTCTGGGATCATCCCGGGTGTGCGGCAAGTCTAGCGCGCCGCGGGCGGGTGCGTCAATCGGGAGGCGGACAGTGGATGTCCACGGGTTCCCCTGACTCGGGGTGAGGGAACGCCAGGCGGATCGCGTGCAGGTGATAGCCGGCATCGCCCGGACGTCCTGGCGCTTCGCGCAATCCGCCTCCCGCCGCGTAGAGCGGATCCCCCAGCAGCGGATGCCCGCAGGCGGCCAGGTGGATGCGCGCCTGGTGGGGACGGCCCGTGGCGAGGCGGATCTCGACCAGACTGGTCCTCTCGCGCCGCTCGAGGACCCGCAGCTCGCTGCGCGACGGCTTGCCCGCGGGATCCGCGGCGAAGACGGCTCCGCGCGCCGGGTGCGCGCTGCGGCCGATGGGCGTCTCGATCGTGAACGCGTCCTGCGCGGGACGTCCCTCCACCAGCGCGTGGTAGACCTTTTCGACGCGCTGCTCGCGCCAGGCCAGGGCGATCGCGCGCGCGGCCTCCGGCGTGCGCGTGAAGAGCACGATGCCCGAGGCGCCGCGGTCGAGGCGGTGCGCCGGGGCAGCCTCGGGGTAGTCCGCGCGCACGAGGGCGAGCAGCGTGTGTTCGAGATAGCCGCCGCCGGGCAGCGTCGGCAGGCCGGCGGGCTTGGCGACGGCGACGAAGGCCGCGTCTTCCAGGAGCACGGTGTAGCGCAGGGGCGCCGCGGGCTCCACCCAGGGCGGGCGCGCCCAGGTCACGGTGTCGCCGCGGCGCAGCGTCGTGTCGGCTGAGACGGTGTGCCCGCCCACGCGGACGCGGCCCGCGGCGATACGCTCCCGCCACTCCACCGCGCTGCCGTGCGGGTAGCGCTGCGTCAGGTAGTCGATCAGCGTGCGGCCAGCGCTCCGCGCGTCGACGCGGCCGGCATAGGTGTAGCCGCGATTCGGCGCGGGCGTCGGGTTGGCGGTTCGATGTGGCATCGCCCCGAGTATGAGCGGGGGGAGTCGCAGGGTCAACGACCTGTGGGTGGGTGGCGGGGCGGGCCATGATCCAATCCGGCGCGTTGTGGCGCTTTCGAGGGTGGAGACGTCCCCCTACCGCAGGAGCCCACCATGCGACCCCTCCGCGTCACTTTATTCTCGATGCTTCTGCTGGCCTTGCCGGCCTGCACCAAGACCGACAGCACCTCCCCCTCGGCGCCGACATCCCACACTCTCGCGCTGGCCGATCTCGTGGGCGACTGGCTCGTGGAGGCCGGTGGCATGATGCCGGACTTCCTCGTCGCGCCGCTCACGACAGGGGTCACCGCAGACGTGACGGCGATTCGCATCGGGGATGACGGCACCGGCAGGGTCTGGCTGCGCGATCGGCTCACCGGGGCCAAGGATCGCGTGCGCGCGTTTGTGCTCTACGACGAGAACGACGTCTCGCTGATCTTCGACTTCGCGGCCGAGACGAGCGCCGGCTTTGCATTCAATGGCGCCGTGAATCGCTACACGTTTTCCTATCCAGTGGTCACGCTCGACGGAGCGACGCTACGCATCGCCGACGGCGAGGGGCGAGTCGCCATCCTCTCTCACCAGAGCAGCCTGCCCGACAGCGTGACGCTCCGCGCGCTCGGCATCGTCGACCGCCATGACGACCTGCCAGCACCGGTCTACTTCTCCGACCTTGCGCACTTCGACGGGGATCTCATGTACGCGAGCCTCACGAGTCTCGAGCGCTTCGCCCTGAGCAATCACGCACTCGGCTCGCCCTACGGTCCGACCAGCAGCCGTCTCGTGCAAACCGCTCAGGGCGCGTACTTCTGGTCCCATTGCGGCTGCGGGGGAAGTCGCGACGCCTTCGAGCAGGACCTCGCGGGCGTGGTGGACACCGTCAGCAGCGAGGACGAGATGGGCGGTCCCATCACGTTTCGCGCCATGGCCTATGCGCCGAACACCGACCGCCTTTGGCTTCACGGGCGGCCCTTCGACGCCCAAATCGGTCAGGTCTACGTCATGAACACGAATGGCGAGCCGGATCAGGTGGAACGGACGCTGCCGTTCAACCGCGATCTCCGTGCGCTGGCCTTCGACGGCGCCGACCTGTGGGGCGTCGAGACCCTGGCGACGCAGATGATCGTGCGCATCGACCCGGCCACGGGGCAAGTCCTCGAAAGCTACGAGCCTCCGGACAGGCAGGTGGCGTGGTCCGGCCTGGAGTTCGCGCCGGATGGGATGTACCTGCTCGGCACCGACGCACAGGGGAAGGGGGTGATCATCCGCGCGGCTCGCCCCTGAGAGCAGGCTAGGCCCGCGCCGGGCTCTCCCCGCCCGCGCGCTGCTTCGCCCCCCGCGCGACCGCCAGGCGCTCGCGCAACTCGTAGACCGAGGCGTAGACCGTCGGGATGAGCACCAGGGTGATGAGCGAAGACGCCGTGAGCCCGCCGATCACTGCCCGCGCCAGGGAAGCCTGGATCTCGCCGCCGGCGCCCGAGCCGATGGCCAGGGGAAGCATGCCCAGCACGGTAGTGCTAGACGTCATGAGGATGGGGCGCAGCCGCCGCCGCGCCGCCTGCAGCACGGCCTCGGCCACGGGCAGTCGCTCCTCGCGGCGCATCAGGTTGATGTAGTCCACCAGCACGATGGCGTTGTTCACCACGATGCCGATGAGCATCACCACGCCCATCAGGCTCTGCACGTTGAGCGAGGTGCCGGTGAGGAGCAGGGTCGGCACCACGCCCACGATGGCCAGCGGCACCGAGACCATCACGATCAGCGGGTCGAGGAAGCGCTCGAACTGCGCGGCCATGACCATGTAGATCAGCGTGAGCGCCATGACGATGGACAGGATGAAGTCCCGCCGCGCCTTCTGCTGCTCCTCGTACTCGCCGCTGTAGATGAGCGAGAAGTCTGCCGGCAGGGCGAGGCCGGCGAGGGCGTCCTCGATGCGCGGCACCACGTCGCCCAGCGCCGCGCCGCTGGCCAGATTGGCCGTGATGCGGGTGACGCGCTGGCCGTCCACGCGTTCGATGGAGGTGGGCCCGCGCCGCCGCTCGCTGCGCAGCACGGCCGAGATGGGAATCACGCGCCCGCTCGCCGTGCGCACGGTGACGTTCCCCAGGTCCAGCGTGCTGAGGCGGTCCTCGGGCTGCAGCCGCACCACGATGGGAAACTCCTCACCCCCCTCGCGGTAGACGCCCGCCTGCCCGCCGCCCACGTTGGTCTGGATGACCCGGGCCACATCGCTCACGGTCAGGCCGAGGTTCGCGATCTTCTCGCGGTCGATGATGAGATTCTGCTCGGGGCGCCCCTCACGGCGACTGACGCGGACGTCCTCCACGTCGGGCACCTGCTCCATGAGCGCTTTCATCTTCAGGGCGATCTGATCGGCCTGATCGAGGTCGAAGCCGCGCAGCTCCAGCTCGATCGCGTCGCCGCCGCCGGAGCCGAAGAGCCGGCGCAGCATCCACAGCCCGGTCTGGGCCTGAACGCGCACCGACGCGCCGGGGATGCGGCCGCTCACCTTGCGGCGGATGTCGTCGGCGATGACGAAGCTGTCCATGCTGCGCTCGTCGGCGTCCTTGAGCGCCAGTTCCACGGACGCGTCGCCGCTGCGGATCTCCACGCTGAAGTGCTCGACCTCGTCGGCCGGCGCGGCCTCGCGCACCAGCGTCTCGAGCGTCCCGAGGTATTCGTTCATCACGGCGATGTTCGTGCCCTGGGCCATCTCCAGGCTGACGTCGATCTCGTCCGCCTCGGTCTGCGGCGCGAGTTCCACCGGAATCAACCGCCAACCCCACAGGCTCGCCGCGAGCAGGACCGCCGTCACGCCGAAGACCCGCCAGCGATGCCGCAGCGCGCCGGCCAGCCAGCCCGCATAGCGCTGCTCGAGGGCGCGGAACCAGCCGCCGTGGCGCGTCTCCGCGTCTACGCCGCGCACGCTGAGCATGCGGCTGGACAGCATGGGCACCAGGGTCAGCGCCACGAAGAGCGAGCAGGCCAGCGCGAAGACCACCACCAGCGCCAGCTCCTGGAAGAGCTTGCCCGACACCGTGTGCATGAAGACCACGGGCAGGAAGATCACCATGGTAGTGAGCGTCGAGGCGATGATCGCGCCGGTCACCTGCTGCGTGCCGACCAGCGCGCTCTCGCGCGGCTCGCGCCCCTGCTCGCGCAGGCGCACGATGTTCTCCAGCACCACGATCGCGTTGTCCACGATGAGCCCAATGCCGAGGGCGAGCCCTCCGAAGCTCATCTGGTTCAGGGTGAGGTGGTTGAAGAAGAGCAGGCCGAAGGTGGCCACGATGGAGATGGGAATCGACAGCGCGATGATGAAGGTCGTCGAGCCGTTGCGCAGGAACACGTAGAGGATCAGGATCGCCAGCAGGCCGCCCCAGAGCGCCGACTTTTGCACGTTGCTGATGGAGTTCTTGATGAACTCGCTCTGGTCGATGACCATCATCAGGTCCACGTCGTCGCGCTCGCGGTTGATCTGGTCCATCACCTTGCGCGCGGCCTCGGCCACGGCCACGGTGTTCGCGCCCGACTGTTTGCGCACGCCCATGCGCACCATCGAGAGACCGTCCACCTTGACCATGCGGTTCAGGTCCGCGTAGCCGTCCACCACCTCGGCCACGTCGCGCACGCGGATGGGCTGGCCGTCCACCGTGGTGATGATGGTCTCGGCGATCTGCGCCACCGAGTCGTACTCGCCGCGCGTGCGGACGTACATGTCGCTCAGGCCCTCGCGCAGATCGCCGCCCGGCAGCGTGACGTTCTCGCGCTCCAGCGCCTGCTGCACGTCCGTCGCCGTGAGCTGGCTCGAGGCCAGGCGGTCGCGCTTCAGTCGTACCTGGATCTCGCGATAGACGCCGCCCCAGACGTCCACCGAACCCGCGCCCGGGATCTGCTCGAAGCGCTGGGCGACCTCGCGCTCGAGGATGCGCGTCAGCTCCTCCATGTTGCGTGTGGAGCGCGCGCCGAGGATGACCACGGGGAAGTTGTCCGGGTCGAACTTCCACAGCCGCGGCGATTCCACCTCGGGCGGAAAGCTGTCGCGGATGCGGTCCAGCGCCGCCCGGACGTCGTTGGCGGCCTCGTCGATGTTCGTGCCCTGGGCGAACTCCAGCGTGACGCGGCTGGACCCTTCCTCCGACTCGGAGCGCACCGTCTCCACGTTGGGCACCACGGCCAGCGCGTTCTCCACGCGGTCGGTGATGATCCGCTCGATCTCCTCCGGACCCACGTTTGGGTAGTTGGTGCGCACGGTGAGCCGCGGCACCTCGATCTGCGGAAGCAGATCCACGGGCAGGAAGCGGAAGCCCATCAGGCCGATCACGATGATGATGAGGAACACCATCGCGGTGGCCACGGGACGTCGGATGGCGAGCGCGCTCAGGTTCATGGCGACCTACGAGCTGGGCTTGCGTTCGATCATGTCCTGCAGCAGGTCCTCCCGCTGCAGCGATTGGAGCTTCTCCACCCAGTCCCAGCCCACCGGGCGCGCCTTGGCCTGACTGCGCTCCGGGCCGAGCAGATTCTGGCCGAGCGTCACCACCCAGTCGCCCGTCTCCACGCCGCTCACGCCGGCCTCCATGCGCCCGCTGGCGATCACCTGCACGGGCACGAAGCGGAAGTCCACAGGGCCGCTGAGGGCCATGCCGGGATCGTCGCCCGCGGCTTGCAGCTCCTGCTGGCCCAGGTCCGCGTCGCAGACGTAGACGCCGCTCACCCCCGTCGACGGCTGCTCGTAGAGCGCGCTCAGCGGCACCAGCGTGGCGTCCGCGCTCTGGCCGTAGAAGACGTCCACGGTGACGAACATGCCGGGCTTGAGCTTGCCGTCGGGGTTGGCCACGTCGATCTCGCCCTGGGTGCTGTGCGTGACCGGGTGCAGGAAGGGCGAGATGCGATCCAGCGTCCCCGCCAGCGGCAGACCCCGACCGGCGAGCGCGATCTCCGCGGACTGCCCCTCGGCGATGAAGTTCAGCATTTCGTCCGTGAGCACCACCTGCACGTAGACGCTGTCCAGCCGGCCGAGCGTGAAGAGCTGGGTGCTCGGGTCGACGCGCATGCCCACCTCGGCGTTGCGGTCGCCGACGCTGCCCTCCACCGGCGCGCGGATCACCGTGCGCGCCAGGTTGCCCTGCTGCTCGGCCATGGACGCGGCGGCCTGGTCCACGCGCGCGTGGGCCAGCTCGGCGTCCGCCTCGGCGGAGATGGCGCGCGTCTGCGCCGCCTCGAGATCGGCGTCGCTGACGAGCTGTTCGGCGGCCAGGCCCTCGACGCGCCGCAGCGCGGAACGGGCCTCGGCCAGGCGCGCGTCCGCCTGCTTGGCCTGGGCCTGCGCGATCTGATGGCTGGCCGTGGCCTGCTTCAGCCGGTCGCGGAACTCCTGGTCGCGCAGTCGCACCAGTGCCTGGCCGGCCGCGACCGTGTCGCCGTCGCGCGCGAGTACGTCGGTGACGACGGCGCTGATCTCGGGGTTGATGCGCACCTGATTGCGCCCCCGCACCACGCCGCTCAGTCGCTGGGTCAGGGGCAGCGCGCCATGACGGGCCTGCACGGCCTCCACCACGGGCGTGGGCGCCGCGCCACGGCGCTGGCCGCCGCCCTCGCGCCCGCAGCCGGCGACGGTCAGAAGCGCCAGCATCGCCAGGACGACGACGGCGCGGTCAAAATGTAAGCGTCTCATTGTCAGTGGCTTGCCCCCTGGCCAGGGTACCGGCGCCGGCCGTGGAGGTTCCCGGCGCGGGAGTGGAGTATGTCAAAGCGGGGACGGCAAAGACAAGGCCACTACTCCGCCTGCACCAGCTTCGTGGCCGTCACGCCGTCGGCCGTCTCCAGGCGCGCCAGGTAGACGCCCGACACACCCACCTCCGCGGTCCAGTCCCGCGTGTGCACGCCCGCCTCCAGCGCGCCGTCGAGCAGCGTGTCGACGCGGCGGCCGGCCACGTCCACGATGCTGAGCCGCACTCGCCCCGCCTCAGGGAGCGTGAAGCGCAGGGTCGTCCGCGGGTTGAAGGGATTGGGCGACGCCGTCAAGGTCACGCGGGCGGCGGGCGCGCTGTCGCCGGGGTCGATCGAGCCGGTGGTCTCGCCCGCGTCGCGCACGCAGCGCACAAGATTGAAGATGCGCACCTCGTCGCCCTGCGGCCCGTGGCCGTAGGGGTAGTCCGCCGGATCGCCAGTCTTGGGGTCGCTGCGCTGGCAGCCCGCGCCGTGGACGTTCATCCGCACCAGATTGCCCGAGCCCGGCGGTTGCTCCATCCAGCCCCAGCCGATCCCGAAGCAGACGTAGGCCGCCCACTCGAGCGTGGGGCCGTCCATGTGCGTGGTGCTGGACCAGTACCAGCCGTCGTCGTCGCCGAGCGTGAAGATCGGGTCGATGGCCGGGCCCACGGCGCCGAGGTCGGTGGCGTCCGGAGCGCGGCTGTAGTCCACGAGGCTCTGCAGCTCCTTGGCGTTGGGCAGACGCCAGTCGTCGTGCCCGGCCAACTCCAGGCCCTCGGCATAGGCCAGCGCGTCCTCCCAGTTCAGACCCGTGCCGCTGTCGGCCTGCTGCCACTGGAGACCGGTGGCAACGTCGGTGACAGTGCCATCGCCGTTGGCGACAAAGTCGTTCACACCGTAGCCTTCGTTTCCGCGCACATAGCGAACGAACGTTCGTTTTTCGGTCTCCTCCCCCGGAGGCCCAATGGGCTCCCGCGGATAACCCTTGATGCGACCGTCAGCGAAGTTCACGCCGAAGGCCGTGAGGTCCCCGGCCATGGTGAGGCCCGCGTAGGCCGTGGAACTCCAGTACTGCGCGTCGATCATGCGCTCGCCCAGGCTCTCCAGCCCGTAGCGGAACCCGAAGTACTCGGTGTCGATGTAGGGCGTCGACTCCGCTTCGTTCATCCCCGTGTGCCCGCTGAACTCGATGAGCGAGTAGAGCTCCTTGATCGTGGGCAGGCGCCAGTCGTCGTGGCCCCCGACCCCGCAGGTGTCCGCGCCGGCCACGGCCTCGTCCCAGGTCACGAGGTTCCACAGCTCGGGCGACTGCTGCCACATGAGGCCGGTGACGAGGTCCGTCACCGTGCCGTCGCCGTTGTCCTGGTAGGCGGGCGCGGCGCCATCAACCTGCGCGTCCTGTCCACTGAAGGGATGCCCGGGGTCGGGGCAAATGATTTCCGCCGTGTTGTCGAAGCAGCGGTCGAGGTTGGTGTCGACGAGGACGGTCCCCGCCCACGCGGGCACGGCGACGAGCAGCAGGACAGCGAACAGCGTGAGCTTGGGCATGCGATCGACCTCCGGTTGGATGGCGGGTCTTCTCCCGACACCCGGGAGGCGCGAAGCGCGGCAACTAGTCCTCCCGGCTCCAGTCCAGCTCCAGGCCCGACGGCCCCGTCTGCGCATAGCTGCTCTCGATCCGCCAGTGCCGGCTGAGCAGGTAGCGCAGGTGGACCATGAAGGCGCTCGTCTCGCTCAGGCTCTGCTCGTACTGCAGCAGCAGCCGCGGGCTGAGGTACTTGCCCAGCATCAGCGCGCCGCGCTGGCCCTCCGCGCCGGGGCGGTACTCGAGCTGATCGAAGCCCCCGCCCCAGGTGATGCCGCTCTGCAGCCGCGAAACGCCCAGGCTGCTGAGCAGCGCCGTGGCCGCGGCGCGCATCTGCTGCTGCGCGCCCGGATCCTCGCCGCCCTGCTCGGAGGCGCCGCCGCTCAGCAGCAGCGCGAGGATCTCGTTCTCGCTCTTCTCGGGCTCGGAGCTGAGCGCGAAGGTCGGCGCCTTGGCGGTGCCCCCCACCGCGATCAGCACCTTGGTGTCGCCGAGCTGGCTCGAGAGCAGCAGGTCCAGCGCGGGGTCGGGCGCCTGCTCGCCGAAGAAGGTCACGATGCCGCGCTCCACGTCGAAGCGACGTCCCAGGAACTTCGCGTTGCCCTGGCGCAGGCTGAGTTCGCCGTCGGCGCGCGGCTGCGCGGTCACGGCCTCCGCGCTCTCGCGCAGCAGACGCAGATCGCCGCCCAGCTCGAGTTCGAGACCGCTGCGCCGCAGCCAGAGATCGCCGGGGACGCTGAGGGTGAGATCGAGGTCCGGCCAGCGCTGCTCGGCCGCGGGAGGCGGGGCGACGACCGGCGCGGTGGCCGGGGCGGCGTCCCAGAGCAGCGCGCCGCCCTCGGCCGGCAGCAGCGGCCGCGGCGGCTCGGGGAGGCGGACGTTCCCCGACAGCGTGGCCAGGCTGCCCGTCACGCGCGGGCGCGCGGCGTTGCCGCCGAGCGCCACGTCGCCCTTCAGGGCCACCCAGGATTGACCGTTCCAGCGCGCGGTCGCCTGCGCGGTCTTCAGGCCGCCGGAGAGCGTGGGAGCGTCCAGCGCGCCGCGCGCCGCGAGCTGCACGCGGCAGTCGCCCTCGAGACCGATCGAGGGCGGGAGATAGGGCGCGAGGCGCGCAAGGGGCAGCGTGTTCGGGCCGAGCGCGAGGTCGAGGGCCTCCTCGCCGGCCGGCGTCCACGCGTGCTCGCGCAGGTCCAGCGAGCCGCCGAGCGCGAGCGTGCCGGACAGGAGGGCGCCATTCGCGTCGCTCAGGGCCAGCGTGCCGGCCAGCGGCTCGGCGTCGCCCGCGGGACGCGACAGGTCCACCGCCACCCCGAGTCGCCGTGCGCTCCCCGCCTCGCGCAGCTCCACCTCGCCCGCCGCGGCGAGCGCGGGATCGCGCGTGCCGCCCTTGAGCGTCACGTCGGCGGCGACGCCGAGCGCCAGGCTGTCCGCGCGCGGCAGGTCGGCCGCACCGGGCAGGCCGAGCAGCGCGCCCGCGGGCAGGTCCAGCGCCACGTGGACGCCGAGGTCCACCCCGGTGGAGTCCAGCGTGCCGGCTGCGCGCAGCTCGCCCAGGCCGCCGCTCAGCGTGAGTCCCTCCACGCGAAGCCGCGTAGCGCGGTCCGTCTCCACGCGGAAGGGTCCGCGACTCGTCAGGTGACGTCCCCGCACGCGCAGATCGAGGCTGTCGCCGGCGAGGCTGAGCAGCGCGCCCCGCTGATCCACGCGCGCGTCGAGGCTCAGGCCGATGCCCGCGGCCTCGGCGCGCAGACGTCCCGTGGCGGGGAAGACGCGCAGGCTGTCGGGCGGCAGGGCGAGGGCGAGGGTAACGCTGTCCACCGTCGACGCGCGGAACTGCAGGCCCTGCGGCAGCGCGAGCGTGAGCCGCCGCGCGTCCGCGGCCTGCTGCAGCGTGACGCCCAGCGACGGCAGCGCGAACTCGGGACCCGCGGCGCTGGCCTCGAGCGCGAGGTCGGCGCGGGGATTCGCCGCGTTGCCGTGGGCGTCCAGGTCGATGACGAGCGTCAGCGTGTCGAGCGCGGTGGGCAGCGCGACGAGCGAGTCGATCCGCGTCAGCACCGCGCGCGGCAGGGCCAGGCGCAGGCTTGCGCGCAGGTCGGCGCTGTCGGGAGAGGCGGCGCCGTCGGCGCTGAGGGTGCCCAGATCGCCGTCGAGCGCGAGGTCGCGCAGCGTGAGGCGCCGCGACGCCGGCGCGAGCACGGCGTCGAAGGGTCGCGTGGCCGCGAGGTGATGACCGTCCGCGCTCCGCAGGGCGAGGGAGTCGGCGGCCAGCGCGAAGCCATCCGCGGTCTCGCGCAGCCCGGCCCTGAGGCCGAGGGCGAGGCCTCGCCCCGCGGCGACGAGACGCCCCGACGCGGGCAACGGCGTGAGGCTGTCCGGCGGCAGGTCCACCGCGAGGTCGAGGGAGTCCAGCGCGACGTCCCCGTAGCGCAGCCCCGAGGGTGCGCGCAGCTGCAGGCGGCGGTGCCCAGGCGCCTGCCTCAGGCGCAGGCGCAGGTCGCGCGCGGCGAGGGTGCGGTTGGCGGCGTCGAGATCGAGCGAGGCGGTGAGCGCCGGCGCGCGGGGCGCGCCGACGGCGCTGGCCGTGAGCGTCGCGCGGCCGCGCAGGCTGTCGAACGCGGCCGGGAGCAGGCCGTCGGCCGCCGAGAGGTCGGCCAGGGCGAGGCGCGCGGTCAGGTCCACGTGCGCCTGACTCGCGCCTCCCGCCGCCGCGAAGTCCAGGCCGGGCAGCGCCGCCGCGAGGTCGAACTCGCCCCCGGGGGCGGGCTCCACCACGCCGCGCGCGGAGAGTTCCAGGTGCGCCGCGTCGGTGGTCCAGAGCGAGGCCAGGCGGGGCGGGATGGCGTCCACCAGCGAATCGCCGAGCAGGGCGCGCGCGCCGGCGAGCGGCGGCGAGGGCCAGCGCGCGGCGAGCGTGGCCGCCAGGGAGTCGGCGGGGCCGTAAGCGCCGGCGACGTCCCACTCGCCCAGCGCGCCCGTCAGCTGCAGGCTCCGCGCGCGCAGACCCGCCAGGTCGCGGGGGATCGCCGCCCGGCCGGGCCGCGCGGCCGCGGGCGGCCAGACCTCGCCGTCCGCCAACCCCAGCGCGACGGGCGAGAGCCGCAGCCGCAGCGAGTCCTGCAGGGCGCCCTCGGCGGCGAGGGCGGCGTGGAGGCCGCGGAAGCGTCCGGCGAGCGCGACCTCCCCCGCCCAGGGTGCGCCGGGCTCTTCGCGCAGCGCCGCGCTGAGATGTTCGAGCGCCCAGGGTGCGTCCTGGGGATGGAGGCGCAGGCTGTCAATGCGCAGCGAACGCGGCGCGGTGGGCGCGACGTCCGCGCCGCCGGCCAGATCCAGGCGCAGCAGCGACAGATCGGGCGCGACGCGGAGCCGCGCGTCGGTGAGCGCGAGCGCGCGCACGCGCAGCGAGGGCAGCGCGGCGAGGACGGAGTCCAGCGGCGCGGGCGCCGAGCTGTCGGCCGGCGCTTCGCCCTTCGTCAGCCGGGCGCTGAGGGCGGGCAGGTCGACGTAGAGACCGTCCACCGTGAGCGCTTCCGCATCCAGGTGACGGCGCAGCAGCGCGGCCTGGTTCACGGTGAGGTCGAGGGAGCGCAGCGCGACCAGCGTGTCGGGCCCGTCCGTCCAGGCGTAGTTCTCCAGGTGCAGACGTCCCACGCGCGGCCAGGACGCTTCGCCCAGCTGCTGCGCGCCCGGCAGGCGCCGCTCGGCCACGCCGAGGCCGAGGCGCAGCAGCGCGCCGCGCCCCGCGGGGAGTCCCACGGCGAACAACAGCGCGAGGACGATCGCCGCCGGGATCAGGAGCAGCCAGAGCCACCGCCGTCTGCGCGCCGCGGCTACCATGGATGACCCACGCTGAAGTGGAAGAGCCAGCGGTCGGGCGCGTCGCGCAGGTTGAAGGCGAAGTCGCCGCGCAGGGCGCCCACGGGCGTCGAGACGAGCAGGCCCGGCCCCACGGCCACGGCCAGCTCGCCGAGTCGCAGATCGCGCGGACGCTCCCAGACCTGCCCCGCGTCGGCAAAGAGCGCGAGGCCGACGCGGCCCAGCAGCGGACGTCGCAGCTCGAGGCCCGCGAGCAGCCGCACGCGGCCGCCGAGCGGGTCGTCCGACGCGTCCCGCGGACCCAGCTCGCGTCGGCGGTAGCCGCGCATGGAGCTCGCCCCGCCGGCGAAGAGCCGCTTGCCCGGCAGGAGGCGCGTCGCGTCGCCCAGCGGCGACGCCAGCCCGCCCGCCACGCGCGCGGCCAGCGTGAAGCGCGCGAGGGTGGCGTAGGCCACGGCCTGCGCCTCGCCGCTGGCGAAGGGGTAGTCGGAGAGAACCCCCGCCGGCGAGTACTCCGCGCGCGCCTGCAGGCGCGTGCCGCGGCTGGGTTCGAGGGGATCGTCGCTGCCGTCGCGGCTCGCGTCCAGCGCGAGGATGGACAGCAGACCGTCGCCCGCCTCGAAGGCCTGTTCGGCCGTGCTGCTGGGGTCGGCGCGCACGTAGCCCACGCTGAGCGAGGGGCGCCACTGGGTCGGCGTGTCGGTCCACGGGCGGATGAGCAGGGCGGCCTCGAGCGTCGCGGTGTCCTGGTGGTAGCTCGCCTCGCGCTCGGCCACGTAGGCGAGGCCCAGCGAGCTCGTCGTGCGCGGGCGCGGCAGGCCCGGCCACCAGACGTCCACGCCGCCCTGCTGCTGCTCGGGCGACCACGCGCCCCGCAGGCGCAGGCCGCGGCCGCCGCCGAAGAGGTTGCGGTGCTCCCAGGCCGCGCGCACGCGGAAGGGGTGGTCCGACCAGGTGCCAACGCTGGCCGACGTGCTGCGCGGCTTGCGCGGCGCCAGTTCGGCGAGCACGGCGAGGCTGTCGCCGGCGGCGGGTTCGTCGCGCAGGTCGATGCGGCGGAAGAGCTGGAGCGTCCGCAGGTCGTTCTGCGCGCGCGCCATGAGCGACGGCGCGTAGCCCTTGCCTGTGAGCACGCGTAGGTGGGACGCCGCGAGCCGCTCGAGATCCGCGGGAACGCCGCTCACGCGGGGGGCGCCGAAGACGTAGCGATCACCCGGGGTGACGGCGAGGTCGAGCCGCACGCGCGTGGAGTCCAGCGGGGTGACGCCGGCCTCCACCACGAGCGCCGCGTAGCCGCCAGCGCGCAGGCGATCCCCCACCGCGGTGGTGATCACCGCCAGGCGCTCCTCGCTGAAGCGGCGGCCGTCGGCCGCGGCGCGGGCCAGCGAGTCGCCGAAGGCTGCGTAGTCCGGGGGCAGTCCGCTGAGCACGAGATCGGTGACGCGGGCCATGGGCCCGGGGCGAACGCCGAGGGTGAGGGCCAGCCGGCGGCCGCGCGCCGCCGGCGTGAAGCTGGGCGTGATCGTCGCGCGCGGAAAGCCGCGCCGTGCGAGGTAGAGCGACAGGCGGCGGCGGTCGGCCTCGAGCAGCGCGGGCGTGAAGTCGGGATGGCGTCGGCTGAAGAGCCCGCCCGAGCTGGCCAGGGCGAGGCCGGGCTTGGCGGCCTCCAGCAGGGCCGTGGCCTCGCGGCGCGCGACATCGGGAGCGCCCGGGTCGACGGTCAGGGTGAGCGCGGTGAGCGTCCAGCCGCGGTAGCGGGCGCCGTCGTCGGCGCGGGCCGTGGCCGCAAGCAGCAGCAGGATCAGGAGAGGACGCCAGCGCACGAATCGGCTCCCGGTCCGGGGTCCCAACGGTGATAGCAGAGGCTCGCGACGGTCACAAGTCGGCGAGGGGCAGCGCCGGGCCGAAGTTCAGGCCCTCGGGGGAGAGCCCGAGGCGATGCACCAGCAGCCTGACACCCGCCGCCCGCGCAGCGCGCAGCGCCCGGCCATAGGCGGGGTCGATGGCGTCGGCCGGCGCGAAGGCGTCGCAGTCCTCCCGCTGCACGACGAAAAGCAGGGCGGCCTCGTCGCCGGCCTCGATCCGCGCGACGAGCTCGTCCAGATGCTTCAGGCCGCGGGCCGTCACCGCATCGGGGAAGAGCGCCCGCCGCCCCTCGGCCAGGGTGACGCTCTTCACCTCCAGCCACAGCCGCCGCGCTGGCTCCCACTCCAGCAGGAAGTCGAAGCGCGTGCCCCTGACCGGACTCGCCTCGGCACGGAGACGGGCGAAGCCGGCGAGTTGCGGCACGGCGCCGGCCTCGAGACCCTCCCGCGCCAGCCGGTTCGCGCGCAGGGTGTTGATACCCACGAGCGACGGCGGCGTGCCCGCCTCCACCAGCTCCCAGGTCCAGGCGAGCTTGCGGCGGGGGTCGTCGGCCGGGCTCAGCCAGACCCGGCTGCCGGGCTCGGCGCAGCCCAGCATGCTGCCGGTGTTGGGGCAGTGGGCGGTGACGCGGCGGCCGTCGTCGAGGACCACGTGCGCGAAGAAGCGTTTCTCGCGGCCGACGAGCCGGCCCGGCACCAGTGGCGCAGGAAACTGCAGCGGAGATCCCCCGACTCAAGATGACGAACCCTGGCGCTCAAGGAACGCCAGGGCAACTGGATGAGGCGATGCGAAAGGGAGCACGCAGAAAGGTGTCCCCTCCGCGGACGCCACAGGCAGGATAGCAGGATCGTCGGGGTTCGGCCAGCGCCGAATGCCGCTAGCCCAGGCGGGACGCGTGAACCACGAGCACCGGCAGCATGCCGGCGAGGCCGGTCAGGGCGCCGCCCACCACCTCGAGGGGAGTGTGGCGGCGCAGGCGCAGCCGCGAGGCGGCCACGAGGGGAATGAGGATCAGGGCCGGCCAGAGGCCGGTCAGCCCGCCCAGCAGCAGGGTGGCGTTTACGACGGCGAGCACGTGCAAGCTGAGCCGCCAGGCGGGCAACACGGCGAGGAGAAAAAGCGTCTGCAGCCAGAAGGCGGTGGCGAGGTCCATCATCAGTGCCGAGGCGACGCCGTGTCTGAGTAGGAGCCAGGCCAGCCCCAGACTGGCTGCAGCGGTGAAGAGGGGCTTCAAGCGCTCGTGACGCGCGCTGATGTCGAGGTCCGTGATGCGGCCTGAGCGATGAAGCCACAGCGTGTGCGCCAGGGGCGCAAAGACGGCCAGCAGCAGGAGCAGGGCCGTCCAGGGGAGGCGGTCGCCGCCCGCGCGGGCGGCGAGCAGGATCGCCGCGGCGCTGGCCAGCGGCGGGTTCAGCAGCACCGACACCCAGAGCGCCGGGGCGAGCAGCGGCCCGGAAGGCGGGACGGGGGCGACGCCTGCGACGTCGCCCCCGCTGAATGCTTCGAACGGAAGAGGATGCTCGCCGGTCAGGCGTCGCCCGGAGACCCCCCAGTCCAGCGCGCCGCTCTCAAGGCTGTCGAGGCGCGAGCTGTCGGGGGCGGCTGACACGGGGGACCTCCGGGCTCTCAGGTTGCTTCCAGGCAGGGATAGACTAGCCCGCGGCCGTGACGGGGAGATAAAGACGGCGTGGAGATTGGGGGAATCGGGGAATGACAAAGGGGGAGCCTCGTGGCTCCCCCTTCTTTCTCTGCCGAGCTAGCGAGTGGGCCCTTTGGCCGAGCGCCTCACGAAGTGCGAAGCGAGGCAAAGGGCCCACGAGCGCAACTAACAGCCGCCGTGGCCTCCGCCGTGACCACCGCCGCCATGGCCGCCGTTGCCACCCCAGCCGCCGCCGTGGTTGCCACCGCCATCGTGACCACCGTTGCCGCCGCAGTCGTTGCCGCCGCCGTGGTTGCCGCCGCTGTGATGGCCGCCCTGGCCCCAGCCCCACCAGCCGCCGTCGTGGCCATCGCAATCGCCGTCATGACCGCCGTCGTGGCCGTCGCAATCGCCATCGTGGCCATCGCAGTCGCCGTTGTGGTCGCCGCAGTCGTCGCCGCCGTCACCCGGAGGCAGCACGTCCAGATCGAAGCGGATCAGGGTCTCCTTCTCGAGCTGGTTCCGCCAGCCGGTGTAGAGCTTGTCGAAGAGGCCGAAGGCCGTGTCCGGGGACTCCTCGTTGATCTGGGTGTCCGCCAGGGGATCGATCGTCTCGGTGACGGACTGGCCATTCACCATGTACGTCAGCTCGAGGAAGGGGATGTTCTCACCGCGCTCGCGGCTGTAGTACTCGGTGCGCGAGCTGAACTCCGGGCGCTGCAGCAGCACGAAGCCCAGGTTCTCGTCGACGCCGTCCATCCAGGCCTGCACCTGGGCGGTGACATCCACGCTCGCATACACGCCGCCCGGCTGGGTGGCGAAGCTGCCCAGCACGGTCGGGTCGTAGGCGCCGCCGTCGTGGAGGTTGAAGCTGTTCCAGGTCGTCGTGGCCTCGTCCCAGTCGCGGGTGGCGCGGAAGACGTCCACGTTCATGTAGGTCGCGTCGACGATGAAGAGGTTCAACGTCGCGCTGGTCAGGGTGGCGCCGTCGGGCAGCGCGTAGCCGAAGAGCGGGGAGCTCGCCATCGGGCTCGTGCCGTCGGGGCCGGCGGGCGACGTGACGCCGCCCTGCTGGCTGCAGCCCGTCATCGCGAACGCAGCCATGAGCAGAAGAAGCAGGAGGGACTCGATCCTACGCATAGATGTCATCTCCAGGTGGGTTTCAGGGGACCGGGTTGCTGTCGAAGCGAGCGTGAGTATGGCAGGTTCGCCGCCGTCTGATAAGCCCCTGTTTTCTGTTCGACTCTCCATGAATCGCCACCAACGAACTAATGAGCAACGCCGAGGAGCCACCAGGAACGATGCGCCCTCCCCGCGCCGCAAAAAAAGTGCGGCTTCCCTCGCTTGCCGCCGCCCGCGGCCTGCCCTACTCTGTCGCCATGCCCACCCTCACCGCCCACCGCCGGGAAATCCTGCGACTCCTGGGGGCCACGCTGTTCTTCGGCGCGGCCAGCGGGATCTTCGCCTCCACGCTCAACAACTACCTCGCCGAGGTCCACGGCTTCGGCGCCGAGGCCCGCGGCTGGCTCGAGTTCCCCCGCGAACTGCCGGGCTTCCTGCTGGTGGGCGTGGTCGGCCTGCTCTCTCTGGCCATGCGCGAGACGAAGATGGCCGGCCTGGCCATGCTCTGCGCCGCCGCCGGCGCCGTCGGCCTCGGCCACCTCGCGCCGAGCACCGCTTTGCTGGTGGTCTGGGTGGCGCTGTGGTCGCTCGGCGACCACATCCTCTTCGCGGTGGACGGCCCCATCGGCCTGCGCCTGGCCAAGGAGGGCGGCGAAGGACGACGCCTGGGCCAGCTCGGCGGCGCGCGCAACCTGGGCACCATCCTCGGCGTGAGCCTGGTCTTCGCGCTGGCCAAGCTGCGCGGCAACGACTTCGGCCTGTTCTACGTGATCGCGGCCGCACTAGCCCTCATCGCCGGCGGCTTCTACCTGCGCCTGCACACGGGGCGCGGCGAGGCGCGCAGCAGGCGCCTGGTCTACCGCAAGGAGTACGGGCTCTTCTATGCGATCAGCGCGCTCTTCGGCATCCGCAAGCAGATTTTCCTGGTCTTCGGCTCCTGGGTGCTGGTCGCGCTGCACGGCGTGCCGGTGTCCACCATGGCGCTGCTCTACTTCGTCGCGGCGACCCTGGGCGTGGTGCTGCGGCCGCTGCTGGGCGACGTGATCGACTGGCTCGGCGAGCGCGCGGTCCTCGCCGTGGACGAGCTCTTCCTCCTCCTCGTCTGCCTGATCTATGCCTTCGCCAGCGACGTCCTGTCCGAACCCTGGGACCTGCGCCTGCTCTACGCGGCCTACGTGCTCGACCAGCTGCTCTTCGCGCTGCGCGTGGCGCGCACCACCTACCTCAAGAAGATCGCGAAGGACCCGAAGGACATCACGCCCACCATCTCGCTCGGCATCACCATCGACCATGCGGTGGCCATGAGCCTGCCGGTGCTGTCCGGCTACATCTGGGACGCCTGGGGCTACCGCTGGGTGTTCCTGATCGCCGCGGCGATCGCGCTGGGCGGGTTCTTCGTCTGCCTGCGCATTCGCGTGCCGGCGCGCGGGCTCGGCGGCGCCGCCGAGCCCCTCCCGCTGCCCGCGAAGTAGACGGCCCACGCCCCCTCGACGGCGGCCGCTTTCCGCGGCATACTCGCGCCATGGACGATTCCTGCCTCCTGGCCCTGGATTGCGGCACGAGCAGCCTTCGCGCCGTCCTGCTGGATTCGCGCGGGCGGGTGCTCGACTACAGCGAGCGAATCCTGAGGCTCACCCGGCCCGGGGCGGGCCGGGTCGAACAGCAGCCCGAGCTCATGCTGCGACTGGCCCACGACGCGATCGACGAAGTCCTCGCCGCCGCGCCGTCGGCGCCCGTCGCCTGCGGCATCGCGGTGCAGCGCAGCAGCGTGGTCTGCTGGGACCGCGAGCGGCTCGTCCCGCTGTCGCCCGTGCTGAGCTGGCAGGACACCCGCGCGGCCGATCGCCTCGAACCCCACGCCGGCTGCGCCGCCGAGATCGCGCGACGCACCGGCCTGCGCCTCTCGCCCCACTACGGCGCCAGCAAGCTGGCCTGGTGCCTCGACCAGCTGCCCGCGGTGCGGGAAGCCGCGCGGGCGGGGCGCCTCGCCATGGGGCCACTGGCCGCCTGGCTGCTGGCCGGGCTCGCGAAGGAGGCGCCCTGCGCCGTCGATCACGCCAACGCCTCCCGCACGCTGCTCTGGAATCTCGCCACGCGCGACTGGGATCCAACGCTGATCGAGCGCTTCGGCCTTCCGCCCGAGGCGCTGCCCGCCTGCTGGCCGATCCGTTTCCCCCACGGACGGCTGCCCTCGCCGCAGTGGCGCGGCGGCGTCCGCATCGCCGCCCTCACCGGCGACCAGAACGCCGCCGTCTTCGCCGACGGCCCGCTGCCGGAGGACGTCGCCCTGGTCAACCTCGGCACCGGCGCCTTCGCGCTGCGCACGTCGCCCGCGCCGAACCTCGACGCGGACGACGGCCTCCTGCGCGGCGTGGCCGACAGCGCGGCGGACGACGCCAGCTATCTCGTGGAGGGCACCGTGAACGGCGCCGGCGCGGCGTTCGACTGGGCCGAGGAATACTGGGACCTCGCGCCCGTGGCGCCGCGGCTCGATGCGCTGCTCACTCGCGTGCGCGAACCCGAGATCGTGATCAACGCCGTGGGCGGGCTGGGCTCCCCCTGGTGGCGGCATGACGTGAGCACCCACGCCGCCGAGACCGGCCCGCGGGACCCCGACCGCCTCGCCACCGGCCTGGCCGAGAGCATCCTCTTCATGCTGCGCACGAATCTCGACCTCCTCGCCGCCGCCGGCCCGCCGCTGCGGACGCTCCGCCTCTCGGGCGGCCTCACCCGGTCCACGGCGCTCTGCGCTCGGCTCGCCGCCCTCTGCGGCCTCCCGGTGGAGGTCGCGGCGGATCCCGAGGCCACCGCGCGGGGCGTCGCCTACCTGGCCGCGGGCCGCCCGTCCGGCTGGTCGCGCGCCCCGTTCCGCCGCATCGACCCCGTCGACGACCCCGCCCTCAAGCGACGCTACGAATCCTGGTTGGCGCTGATGCGCGACCTGTCCTAGGCTGCCCCGCATGGACCCCACACCGGAGCTGGTGGCGCATCGCGGCTGGAATCGCCGCGAGCCCGAGAACACCCTGCCCGCGCTCGCCGCCGCGCTCGCGGCTGGCGCGCGCTGGCTCGAGGTGGACGTCCAGCTCAGCGCGGACCGCGTGCCCGTCCTCTTCCACGACCGCACGCTGGAGCGCTGCACCGATCGCGACGGCCCCGTCGCCGAGCTGCCCGCCACCGAGCTCGTCATGCTGCCGACGGGTCCCGCCGGCGCGCGGCGGGCCGACGCCACCGTCCCCACGCTCGACGCCGCGGTCGCGCTGCTCGCGCGGCACCCGGCGGCGCGGCTCTTCGTGGAGCTGAAGCGCGTGAGCATGGAGCGCTTCGGCCGCGAGGCCATGCTCGACGCGGCGCTGCCCGCGCTCGAGGCCATGCGCGATCGCGTCACGCTGATCTCCTTCGACGCGGAAGTGCTGCGCATGGCGCGGTCCCTCGGCTGGGAGCGGCTGGGCTGGATCCTGGAGACGGTGGACGCCTTCGCGCTGGCGGCGGCGCAGGCGCTGGACGTCCCCCTGCTCGTGGCCGATCGCGAGCGCTTTGCCGGTACACACACGGTTCTTCCGGCCGGCCCCTGGGCGTGGATGATCTTCGCCGTCGACACGGCCGAGGAGGCGCTGGCCTGGGGCGCGCGCGGCGCGCGCTACGTGGAGACGGACGACATCGGCACGCTGCTCGCCCATCCCGCCTTCGCGGAGGCGGGCGCGTGAGCGGCGCGGTCGATCTGGCGGTGATCGGCGGGGGCATCCACGGCGTGGGCGTGGCGCAGGCCGCGGCGGCCGCGGGCTGGTCGGTGACGCTCCTCGAGCAGTACCCCGGCCTCGCGCAGGGCACGTCGAGCCGCTCGAGCAAGCTGATCCACGGCGGGCTGCGCTACCTCGAGAGCGGCCAGTTCCACCTCGTGCGCGAGAGCCTGGCCGAGCGCGAGCTGCTGCTGCGCATCGCCCCCGAGCTGGTGACGCTCTCGCCCTTCCACATTCCCGTCTACGCGGGCAGCCGCCGGCCCGGCTGGCAGGTGCGCGCGGGGCTGTCGCTCTACGCGATGCTCGGCAACCTCGGCAAGCATGCGCGCTTCGGCACGCTGCCGCGCACGGCCTGGGATCGCCTGGACGGGCTCACGACGGAGGGGCTGAAGGCCGTCTACCGCTACTACGACGGCCAGACCGACGACGCCGCGCTCACCCGCGCGGTCATGGCGTCGGCCCGGTCGCTGGGCGCCACGCTCGAGCTGAGCGCGCGCGTGGAGGCCGTGGAGCTGGGCGTGGACGGCGTCACCCTGCGCTACCTGCAGCGCGGGCAGGACCGCGAGCTGCGGGCGCGGGCCGTGGTCAACGCGAGCGGGCCCTGGGTGAATCGCGTGCTCGCGACGGCGCGGCCGGCCCAGCGCGCGCTGGACGTGGAGCTGGTCCAGGGCGCGCACCTGGTGCTGCCGGGTCGGCTGATGAAGGGCATCTACTACGTGGAGGCGCCGGACGGGCGCGTGATCTTCGCGATTCCCTGGCGCGAGAACATCATGGTCGGCACCACCGAGACGCCCTGGACCGACGACCCCGCCGCCAGCTACCCGCTCGACAGCGAGATCGACTACCTGCTCGCGAGCTTTCGGCGCGTCTTCCCGACGCGGGGCGTGGCCAAGCGCGACGTCGTCGCCGCCTTCGCCGGCCTGCGCGTGCTGCCGGGCGGCGGCGGCGCGGCCTTCGGGCGCTCGCGCGAGGACGTCCTCCTCACCGACGGCGGCCGCCCCCCCCGCCTGCTCAGCATCTACGGCGGCAAGCTGACCACCTACCGCGCCACGGCGGCCAAGGTGATCGCCAAGCTGGCCGCCGCCCTGCCGGCCCGCGAGCCCCGGGGCGACACGCGGGAGCTCACGCTGAACCCGGTGGACTAGCGAGCGCGTACTCCGAAATGTAAGCCCGCTTACACTTGGGCCCCTCTCCCTGTGATCCTCTGCGCGGACCGCGCGTCTCAGCACCCACACGGCCCGCCACCCAGGCGGGCGCGAACCACCAGGCAGCGGCGGGCACGGCCCCCGCGAAGGAGGACTCATGCACCAGCGATGGAGAGCCATCCTGCGACGGGGATTGATGACGGGCGTCCTGTTGACGTTCGCCGCCGCCCCCGCCCTCGCGCAGATCGAGGACCAGCTGTCGGTCTACACCGGCGACAACGCCGTCGGCTATCTGCAGCCGCTGGCCGACGCCCTCGGCGCCAGCCTCAACGACGGCTTCTACCAGTCCGCGCGCATCCCGCGGGCGGGCGTCAAGGTGGGCGTGGAGCTGAAGCTGATGGGCGTCATGTTCGGCGACGATGACCGCAGCTTCAGCGCCAACTCCGAGGGCTCGTTCCAGCCGGAGACCACGGCCGAGGCGCCCACAGTGGTGGGCGATCCGAACGCCGTCTTCGTGAACGGCCAGGGCGGCGCCACCTTCGCCTTCCCGGGCGGGCTCGACCTGAGTTCCTTCGCCCTGCCCGTGCCCCAGCTGCGCGTGAGCGGGATCGCCGGCAGCGAGGGCCTGCTGCGCTGGGTGTCGCTGGACACCGGCGACTCCGAGCTGGGCAAGGTCAGCCTCTTCGGCCTCGGCGTGCGGCACAGCCTGTCGCAGTACATGGCCTCACCGAAGTTCGACCTCGCGGCCGGTCTGCTCTGGCAGCACTTCAACGTGGGCGAGAACAGCGCCGGCGGCGACCTCATGTCCACCAGCGCGTTCTCGGTGGGGCTGCAGGCCAGCAAGCGCTACGGCGCGGCCATCACCGTGGAGCCCTTCGCCGGACTCAGCCTCGACACCTTCGCCATGGAGGTCGACTACGAGCACGAGGGCGGCGAGTCGCTGCACCTGGACTTCGACCGCGCCACCACGTTTCACCTCACCCTGGGCGCGGGCCTGAATCTCAAGATCGTCAACCTCTCGGCGGCCTACAGCTTCGCCGAGCACAACAGCTTCAACCTCGGCGTGTCGCTCGGCACCCTGGGCCTCTAGGAGGTGGACATGAAGACCATCCTGCGCACCCTGCTCATCGTCCTCGGCCTCGGCGTGCTGCTGTCGCTCGCGTCGGGCTGCCTCGTGGAGGAGAAGGTCATCGAGCTGGTCCTGACGGGCGAGTCGTCCGCGGAGTTCGTCGTCGACGACACCGACGCGGCCTTCGAGGAGACGGCCGTGGTCGAGCTCGGCGACAAGATCGCGGACATCCTCGACTCGGCCAACCTCGGCCGCGACGAGGTGGGTTCGGCGCACCTGTCCGGCGTGGACTTCGAGGTGCTGACCCTGGACGGCACCCACGACTGGCAGATCTCCGGCGCCATCGACGTGGAGCGCGACGCCAGCGGCAACTTCGTCCAGCTCCTCGCCTACACGAGCCAGTCGGTGGAGGCGGCGCTGGGCGTCCGCCAGGCCGCGCCGCTCACCGCGGCCGGCGTGAGCCTGATCAACCAGGCCCTCGCCGATTTTCTGGCGGGCGCGTCGCCCGTGCTCACCCTGCGCGTGGCCAATGGCGACGTCGCGCCCACACCGAGCGCGAGCGACCCCATCACCTTCACCTGGCGCGTCACGCTCATGCTGCAGGTGACCGGCGAGCAGACGCTCGACGTGCCGCAGCTGTTCTAGCGTCACTTCACGAGGCGGCGGCGCATGAGGCGCACCGCCAGCGCCGTGACCAGCGGCGTGCCCACGAGCAGGTAGACGATACTCAGGGCCCAGTGCGGGGGGGCCTGCCCCAGGCAGGCCCCCCTCACCAGGTAGGACACGTGGGTGAGGGGCAGCGCCTCGGCCAGCAGCATGGCCCAGCGGGGCAGGATGTCGATGGGGAAGAAGGTCCCGCTGAAGAGGAACATCGGGAAGATCAGCAGGAACATCGGCACGTTGAAGGTGTCGATCTTGGGCGTGACGGCCGTCGTGACCAGGCCCAGCGCGCTGAAGAAGAGCCCGCCCAGCACCGCCAGCAGCGGCACGGCCAGCCCCCAGGGCCAGTCCACCTGCCCGAAGAGGGCCATCACCCCCGTCATCAGGCCGCCGGCCATCAGGCTCTTGGTGCCGCCCCAGAGCCACTCGCCGGCGATGACGTCCTCGACCGTCAGCGGCGTGGCCACGATCGCGTCGAAGGTGCGCTGGTAGTACATGCGCACGAAGGAGCCGTAGGTGGTCTCGAAGTAGGACCAGAACATGATCGCCACGGCGATCACCCCGGGCACCATGAAGCGCAGATAGGCCACCGGCGCGCCCTGGTAGGTCACGACGCCGATCAGGCTCCCCATGCCGAGCCCGAAGGCCAGCACGTAGAGCACCGGCTCGAGCAGCGGCGGCAGGAAGTTGACGATCCAGGTGACGCGGTAGACGTCCACGTTGCGCTGCCACACCCGCCACGCCCGCCGCGAGATGTTCCGCGAGATGCCGATCACGCGCGCCTCCTAGTCCCTGAGCGTGCGCCCGGTGCGGTGAAGGAAGACGTCCTCCAGCGTGGCGTGGCGGATCAGCCGCTCCGCCCGCGGAAAGGCCTCGGCGACGGCCTGCGCCACCACCGCGCCCTGGCGATCGTAGACGAAGAGGCGGTCGTCGGAGGACTCGCTCGGCCAGCCGCGCTCCGCCACGAAGGCCGTGAGCGCCTCGTCGGGTTCGAGCAGCTCCACCACCTCGCGGCCGATGGTCTCGGCGATCAGCGTCGCCGGCGCGCCTTCGAGCAGGATCTTGCCGCCGTCCATGAGGATCACGCGATCGCAGAGCCGCGAGGCCTCCTCCATGTAGTGCGTGGTGAGCAGCACGGCCGTGCCCGCCGCGCGCAGCTTGCGCACGCGCTCCCAGATGAGCTGCCGCGCCTGGGGGTCGAGGCCGGTGGTGGGTTCGTCGAGCACCAGCAACTCGGGGTGGTTGATGAGCGCACGCGCCAGCACGAGGCGCCGCTTCATGCCGCCCGACAGTTCGGGGATCTTCGCGCGGGACTTCTCGGTGAGCTGCATCAGGGCGAGCAGGGCATCCGCGCGCGCAGCCGCCTCGGCGCGCGGCAGCGCGAAGTAGCGCGCGTAGACGAGCAGGTTCTGACGCACGGTGAAGTCGGGGTCGAGGTTGTCTTCCTGCGGGCAGATGCCCAGCCGCGCCTTGATCGCGCGGGCCTCGACGCTGACGTCGAGGCCGAAGACGCGGGCTTCGCCAGCCGTCACCGGGCTCGCGCAGCAGAGCATGCGGACGGTGGTGGTCTTGCCGGCGCCGTTGGGGCCGAGGAAGCCCACGCACTCGCCGGGGCCGACGGCGAAGTCGATGCCGTCGACGGCGGTGAACTCGCCGAAGCGCTTGGTGAGGCCGCGGGCCTCGACGGGTTGTGCGATCGCGGCCACGCGCACCTCCTGGTCGCAGGGCCGCGAGGATAGCGGACCGAGCCAACGGGGTCTTGCGTTCTTTTTGACGATGCGCGGGCCCGCCCCCGGACCGGCATAGTACTCGCCGCGCATCCTCCTCGTCGGCCGGCTGGCGACGAGGCCGCCGATAGGAAACCCTACCTTCGCCAGACACTGACCCGGTCATACTCCAGGACGCCGGACGGAATCTCCGTCAAGCCGTCGCTCCACGGATAGTCTCCCCGAGGGGGTTGAGTCAGCTCGCGAAACCGGCGGGTAGCCGTCGAATCCGGGACCACCGCGATCAGCTGGAACTGCGCACCTGAGTCCACGTAGCCCCCGACTTCGATCAGCTGCGTCCAGTCCCCGCCCACCTGCGTGTCGGCGGGCTTGACGAACGGGTAGTATCGCTTGCGCGCGTTGTCGAAGACGAGAATCCAGATGCTCTCCCCGGCCGGCAGGCCCTGGGAAGTACCGCGGACAAGCGTCTCGCGTGCGATCGACGTCATGTCCGTCGGCGTGGAGATCTGAACCGAGACCGGAGGCGTGTACGCTCGACTCAGCGCCGCGACCTGTCCGCGAACTGCCTCCAGGTCTCGACGAACCGCTTGGAGCGAGTCCTGGGTAGCGACCAGCAGCCCTTCGATTCTGCTCTTGTCGACGTCGGCGAACGTACTGGAGCGAATCGTGTTCACCGTCCCGCTGAGCGTCCCCACCCAGATCAGCGCCGTGGCCGCCGCAGCGACCGCCGCCACGATGCTGCCGTTCTTCACCCACGCCCTCATTTTGCCTCCACGTCAGTCGGGGATCACATCCCCAGTCGGGCTGCGGCGAGTCGCCGCTGCCGTCAGCATCCCAGGGAGCGCAGCTTTCCCACCGCCGCTTTCGCAGGCGACCAGAACCAGCCCTTCGGATCCCAGCAACGAGCATGGTGAAAGCGTGCGGCTGCACGATAGGCCTCGCAGGCATCCTCATTGCGGCCGGACTTCTCGAAAGCCGTTGCACGGATGAAGTGGCAAGTCCCAACGTCGTTCAGGATTCCGTGGCTGAAGATCTCAACCTTCGTAGCATCGGAGACCCCGCCTTCCGGGGGCTCCGACACCCCGAGAGAGTCCAGCCTGCCCTGTTCCACCTCCGCCTGCCCCCCGAACTCGGCGATGCAGCTGTCGGTCAGGGCGATTGCTCGCTCGAAGTCGCCCCCGTCCAGGGCCTGCCAGGCGGTTCGCGCCAGCTGCGAGTTGAGGGGAAGTTCATCGGGTCCTGGTGATTGACCTGCCGCGAGGCAGGGCGCAAGGACCATTGCCAGCAGACTGAGCGCGCGGAATACGAAGCGGATTCGCATGACTTCTGCCCCCCTTGTCCAGTCGAGACCGGTCACCCGGAAGTCCTCAGGGACTTCCCCTTGCAGCCAGAGCATACGGAGGGGGCAGTTGCGAATCAATAGACTGCTACGTCTTCCGCTCCTTCTTCTCCGCGGCCGGGAAGAGCACGTTGTTGAGGATCAGCCGGTAGCCCGGCGAGTGCACGTGCAGGCTGAGGTCCGTGGGCGGGTCGCCCACGCGGTGGGTGTAGTCCTCGGGGTCGTGGCCGCCGTAGAAGGTGAAGGTGCCCTTGCCGCGCGAGCCGTGCACGTAGCGCACCTCGTCGGCGCCTTCCACCTCGCCGAGCACCGTGACGCCGTCCTTGAGGAAGCGCTTGTAGTAGCTCGTGGTCTGGCCCATGAAGCCCTCCACCACCGCCACGTGATTCTGGACGAGCATGGTGGGCACGGGATCGAACTTCGCCGAGAACTCGAAGAGCGTGAAGTAGTCGTTGCCCTGGCCGCGCAGGCGCGCGGTGTTGGTGGCGTCGATGTCGCTGAACTCGTAAACCATGGGATTGGTCAGCAGGTGGTAGTTCTGGAAGCAGAAGTCCTTGCCGTAGTCCAGGCGGCTCTGGCAGTCGGGGTCGGGCGGGTCGCCGTCGTACTCGCTGGCCACGATGTCCACGCCCTCGGAGGCCAGCGCGATGTCGATGGTGTCCGTCGCGCTGCACATGGCGAAGAGGAAGCCGCCGTTCTCCACGTAGCTGCGAATCGCCCGCGCCACGGCCTTCTTGTGCTCGCTCACGCTGGGATAGCCCGCGGCCGCGGCCATCTGCTCGGAGAGGCGCTTGTCCTTCTGGTACCAGGGCGTGTTGCCGTAGAGCGCGAGGAACTTGCCGTACTGGCCGGTGAAGTCCTCGTGGTGCAGGTGGAGCCAGTCGTAGTCGGAGAGCTTGCCGTCGAGCACTTCCTGGTCGTAGACGATCGTGTAGGGGATCTCGGCGTAGTCGAGGGACATCATCACGGCGTCGTCCCAGGGCTGTGCGGTGGGCGGGCTGTAGATCGCCACCTCGGGCGCCTTCTCCAGCACCACCTTCTCCATGTTGCTGCTCTCGATCGTGCCGAAGATCGACGCGCGCCGGCTCTCGCTGATGGGCTCCACCTTCACGCCCAGCCGCACGGCCTCCTGGCGGCCGAAGGCGCCGTCCTCGAGCAGAAAGCTGCCGCCGCGGTAGTTCAGCAGCCAGAGCACCGTCTGCTGCTGCTGCAGGCAATGGAAGGCCAACCCGTAGGCCTTGAGGTGGTCGGTCTGCTCCAGGTCCATGGGCACCAGCAGATCCGCGTGGACGCTCCGCGCCCCCAGTCCGAATCCCAGCGCCAGCAGCAGACAGGTCGCGGCCCGCTTCATCAGGCGTCCTCCCGCAGTCGATCCTGCAAGTCGCGCATCCCGGGCCGCAGGGGGAAGCCGGGGTGCTCCGTCATGACGCGCTCCAGCAGCGCGCGGGACTCGTCGAGCCGCCCGCGGCGGAAGGCAAGTCGCGCGGCCTGCTCCAGGGCCTGGGGGGCGCGGAAGTCGTCGGGATGCTCGTCGGCCAGAAGCAGCCAGCTCGCCATGGCGCCGTCGCCGTCGAGGGCGCGCAGCTGCAGCTGGCCGGCGCGATAGAGCAGCGGCGCGCTGGCCGGGTCCTCGGGAAACTCGGTGGCGAAGCCGAGCAGCGCCTTCGCCGCCGCAGCCGGCTGGTGCCGGAACTCGAGCGCGAAGGCGCTGGCCAGATGGCGCTGCACCGCCTGCGGCCAGGTGGCGCTTTCGGCGAGCAGCAGCGCGAGGTCGAGGGCGTCGTTGGCCAGCGACGCTCCCGGCGCGGCCTTGGCCAGCGCGGCGAGGCTGTCCTGGGCGGCGGCGGTCTCCCCCGCCAGCACCTGCAGCTCCGCCAGCCGGAAGGTGGCCAGCGAGACGAGTTCGGGCTGGTCGTCCTCGCGGCGCAGGCTCTCGTAGTGGCCGCGCGCCGCATCGAACTCGCCGGCGGCCATGAGGTTCTCGCCGAGCTCCATCTCGAGCGCCGCGTCGCTCACGCCCCCGCGCGCGCGGTCCGGCTCGAGGAACCAGGCGCGCAGAAGGCTGTCCGCCGCGGCGACCTCGCCGAGGCGGTCGCGCAGGAGGCGCAGCTCGTCCACCAGGGCGCGCGTGGCCCACTCGCTGCCCGGCTGCTCGCGGCGCAGCGCGGCGAGGAGGTCGCGCAGGGCGCTCACGTCGGCGGCGCTGGGCGTGTCGCCGGCAAGACGGCGCTCGCCATCCTCCTCGAGACGCAGCCGCGCGAGCTGGTAGCGCAGGCGCGCGCGCTGGAGGGCGTTGTCGGCCTCGTCGAGGCCGGCGGTGAAGAGGCGGTCGGCCGCGGCGCGGCGCCGTGCGGCATCGCCGCGCGGATCTTCGAGGCAGCGGATGCCGGCGTCGAGCAGCCACTCGGCGCGGACTTCTCCGGGCACCTTCGCGCGCAGCACCTGTTCGGCGTAACGGGTGTGATCGCCCACCGCCAGGTAGATCTCACGGAGCAGCGGGGCCAGGCGGTCGCCGCTGGGGCCGGCGGCGAGGCTGTCGGCCAGCGGCAGCAGGCTGCGCGGCTGCTCGGCCTCGCGGAGGAACTGCGCGGCGTCGTTCACCAGGCGCGCGCGCAGGTTCGCGTCGGTCAGGGACTCGCCGTCCCTCGCCACGAGGTCGAGGACCTTGCCGGGCGCCCCCTCCAGGTTGAAGAGCTCGAGCAGGCGGCGCATGAGGCGCAGGCGGCCGCGCGGATCGCTGGTGGGGACGGCGGCGAGGCCGTCGCGGTAGACGTCCTCGGCCATGTCTGGCCGCCCCAGGTCGAGCAGCAGGCTGGCGGCCTCCTCGTAGGCGCCGGCGCGCTTCTCGTCGCGGTAGATCGCGCGGGCCAGGTCGCGGGCCTCGTCCAGCCGGCCGGCGCGGAAGAGCGTGGTGACGAGCTCCGAGCGATAGCCGCTCGACTGGGGATAGCGCTCGAGCAGGCGGCGCAGGATCGCCTCCGACTCGTCGAACGCGCCGGTCAGACGGTCGGCCCGCGCCAGCAGCAACTCGAGCTGCGGATGGTCGGGGTGCTCGGCCCGCAGCTGCACGAGACGCGCCCGCGCCGCCGCGGGATCCTGTTCCGTCAGCCGCTGCAGACGCAGCAGCTCGCGCGTGAGGCGGATGCGGGCCTCGTCCGCCGGGGTCTCGCGCTGCGGGTCGCGGTCCGGGGAGACCAGCTGCGCGTCCGCCGCGAGCGGCAGCGCGAGGACGAGCGCGAGCGCGAGGCCCACGAGCCGCCGACGGGCCGCGCGGCTCACGGTGTGGCCTCGCCCTGCCCGCGCTCCAGCAGCGAACGGTAGTACTCCTGGATCAGCTCCTCGTACTCGGGCGGAGCCGCTTCGCCCTGGCCGCGGCGGATCTCGTCGCGTAGCTTGGCCAGGGGGTCGTCGCGCTTCAGGTCCTCGGGCCAGAGCGGCGCGAGCTCGTCGCCGGTTTCGCTCTGACGCTCGCGCTTGAAATCGCGGCGGTGGACGGAGCGCTGCGCGTCCAGCAGGCGCTCGAAGATCTTCTCCTGGCGGCGCAGGGTCTCGTCGTCGAGGCGGCCGCCCTCGAGGTCCTTCTCCACTTCCTTCATGTCCTCGACGATCTTGTCCATGCGGCCCAGCAGGCCGTCCTGATCGCCGTTCATGAGTTCCTGCACGCCCTCGCGGATCGCCTGCTGCTCGGCCTTCAGGCGCGCCATGCCCGCGCGCTCCTCCATGGACATTCCGCCCCCGCCCTGGGACTTGGCCTGCCCGCGGCTGTCGCGGTTGAGCTGCTCCTGGCGCTGCAGCATGTCCTGCATCGCCGCGCCCGGGTTCGGACAGCTGCCCGTGCCCGAGCCCTGGCTGCGCACGCCCTCGAGCAGCTCGATCACCGCGCCGTTGAGATGGGTGACGGACAGCCCGGCCTGCTGCAAGCCCACGGCGTGCTGGCCGGCCTCGAGTTCGGCGACGGAACGGCTCATGGCGTCCAGCGCGGCCTGGCTCTGCCGCATGGCCTCGCGGCTGACGGCGAAGGTCAGCTTGCCCGCCTCCACCAGGTCGTCGCGCACGTGCTCCATCGACTGGTAGAGGCCCATCTGGCGGCGGGCGGCCTCGCGCATGCCGTCGTCGCGGCGGCCCGAGCGCAGGAGACGGCTCGTCTCGTCCTCGTGCGCTTCCTCGCGCAGCGACAGCTCCAGCGCCTGCCGCGTGACGCGATCCACCGACTCCATGGAGCGCTGCTCCATCTGCGCATTCATGCCCGACTGGGCCTGGGCCAGCGTCCAGTAGAGCTTCAGGAGACGGCTCTCGGCCTGCTTCTGGCTCTCGCTCG
This sequence comes from Candidatus Latescibacterota bacterium, assembly GCA_020633725.1. Lineage (NCBI taxonomy): Bacteria > Pseudomonadati > Candidatus Latescibacterota > Candidatus Latescibacterota bacterium. The sequence goes on along the minus strand of JACKDC010000002.1, from coordinate 122,341 downwards.
CCTCGTCGTTGTCGCCCTTCTCCATCTGCCCCTGCGCCTCGTGCATGGGCTCGCTGGGATCCTGCTGGGACTGCGGCTCCGAGGACTGCTTCATCTCCTCGGCCTGCTCGGGGAACTCGTCGCTCATCTCCTCGGCGGTCTTCTGGATCTCGGCGAGCAGCTCCTCGGCCTCCTTGGCGAGATCCTCCTGGCGCTCGGCGAGCTTCTGGGCGTCCTCGTCGGCGGGCGTGTCGCCGTCCTGCCGCTCGCCCTGCTGCTGCTGATCCTGCTGCTCGCCGTCTTGCGCGTCCGCCTGCTCGCCGAGGGCGGTGGAGTCCGCCGCCTCGGCCGACTGCTGGGCCGCGTCCTCGGCCGACTCGGCGCCCGTCGAGTCCGGCAGCGCCTCGGTCTCGGCGCGCAGCTCCTGCTGGCGCTGGATCATCTCGTCCACCTGGCGCTGCAGCGCGTCCATCTTCTGGTCGCGCTGGAGCTGCTCCAGCATGGCCTGCGTGCGCTCGAGCTGCTCCATGAGCGCCTCGTGATCCATGCGGATGTCCTGCAGCTCCTGCGGCAGCGTCTCCGGGTTCATGTTCTCGAGCATCTCCTGGAAGCGCCGCAACAGGTCGCCGGCCTCGGTGTCGCGCAGCTCCTCCATGAGGTCCTGGATCTTCTCGAGCTTGTCGGCCATCTCCTGGCGCATCATCTCGTTCTCGGACAGCGACTCGCTGCGCTCGGCGAGACCCTGGTTGAGGTCGCGCAGCTGCTCGCTCATCTGCTCGAGGTTCTCGAAAGTCTTCTCGAGCTCCTGCTTGCGCTCCCAGTCCACGTCGGGGTCGGCGCGCAGATCCTCCTCGAGCTTGCGCATCTGCTCCTGGAGCTGCTGGCCCTTGTCCACCATCTCCTCGAGCGTGTCGTTGCGCTGCGCGTCCTCCTGCTCGATCTCGGCGTAGATCTCCGCCACGCTGGGCACGCGCAGGCGCTGCACGGCGCTCATCCCGCGGCCGGGCGTGCCGGGGTGGGTGTCTTCCACCTCCAGCCAGTACTCCACCACGTCGCCGGGGAAGAGATCCCAGCGCGCGCCGAGGTCCCAGGTCCAGTCGAGCGAGGCGCGGGGCTGGCCGGCGGCGTCGCCCAGCGGCAGCGCGGTGACGAGACTGTCGGCCTCGCCCCGCTTCACCGCGCGCAAGCGCAGGGCGGCCACGCCGTAGTCGTCGGCCGCGCTGACCTCGAGCGGTTGACGCAGATCGCGGTCCAGGTCGGCGTCGGGGCCCGGCGCCAGGATCTCCACCGTGGGCGCGCGATCCGGCAGGGCGGTCAGTTCGATGAGCGTGGGCGTCACGCTGCGCGTGCCCCGACGGTCCTCCATCCCCAGCCGCAGCTTGGCGTCCTCGCGCACGTCGAGCTCGCCGGAGAGCCGGAGCCCGCCGGCGTCGACGTCCAGCTCGAGGCTGTCCGCCGGACCGGCGCCGAGCAGCCATGCGCGGGCCAGGGGGCTCGAGGCGAGGCCGGACAGCGCGAGCCGCGATCCCTCGGGCACACGCAGACTGCCGCTCTGCAGCGTCAGCTCGCGCGGCGGCAGCTGGGTGTAGGCCGGCGCCGTGGCCGTGACGCGCAGGCTGTCGAGCATCGGCGGATGGTAGACGTTCACGCGGTAGGTCGGGCTCAGCGTGCGGCCGTGTCGCGCGCGGTAGGCGAAGCCCTGGTCCACCGACTCGCGGCGCAGCGTCCACGCGCCGTCGGACGCGCCCGGGGTCAGCGCGACGGGACGGAAGAGGTCGCCGGTCGCGTCGATCTCGAGAGTCAGGTCGCCGGGGAAGCGCCAGGGCAGGTCGCGCTCGCGCAGATCGAGCGTCAGGGCGCTGCCGGCGAGCAGGTCGACGTCGCCGGGCAGCAGCTCGAGCCAGGCGCGCTCCGCGTAGTGCTCCGGATCGCCGGGCGTGAGCAGCAGCGCCAGCGGACGCAGCCCGCCGCGCCCCGTTGGCAGTCCGGCGAGCAGAACCAGCGGAACCAGCGCGACGAGAGCGAGCCGCCCGCGCCGAGGCCACGGTCCCTGGCTGGGGTCGGGCAGCCCGGCGGCCGCGCGCTCCACCGCGCCGGCCAGCAGGCGGTCCATCAGCGCGGGCGAGTAGCCCTTGCCGTCGAGACGTCCCTCGGCCACGTCGGCCGCCGTCTCGATCAGCTGGCGCGTGTCCGCGGCCGCCTCGGCCTCGCGCAGCAGCGCGCGCGCGTTGGGCAGCCGCCGCCAGGGCCAGACGAACGCCGCGACCAGCGGGGCCAGCGCCAGCAGCCAGGTCGCGGTCGCCGCCGCGCGACCCGCTCCCGGTCCGGCCGGCAGCGCGAAGCGCAGGATCAGCACGGCCGCCAGCAGCACCGCCGCGCTCAGCGCCAGCGCCGGACCCAGTGCCGCGCGCCAGTGCGCCCGGCGCGCCCGCGCGAGCTCGCCGCGCAGCAGCGCCAGCAGTCGCTCGGAAGCGGCCGCGGGCCGCGGGGCGCTCACGACGCCGTCCGCGCCCGCGTCAGCGCGTAGTAGAACACGTTGATGGCCATCTTCATGGCCGCCTCCCGCTTGTCGGGGGGATCCTTGTGCACGTCGGCGTCCTCGATGCCGTCGCCGATGTCCGACTCGTAGGTGTAGAAGATCACCAGGCGCCCGTCGCGGAAGAGGCCCCAGCCCTGGGGCGGCTTGCCGTCGTGCTTGTGGATCTTGGGGACGCCGGTGAGATCGTAGAAGCTGTGGTAGATGGGGTGGTCCGCGGCCACGAGGCGCAGCTCCTCCTCGGGGAAGAGGCGCTTCACCATGCGGCGGAAGCTGGAGTCGAGGCCGTAGTTGTCGTCGCACCAGAGAAAGCCGCCGCGCTCGAGCCAGCCGCGCAGGGCCGCTTCCTCGTCGGCCGTCAGCATGACGTTCCCGTGCCCGGTCATGTAGACGAAGGGCAGGCGCTCGAGCCCGGGATCGGTGGCCTTGATGGCGGTGTCGTGCTCGGCGCAGTCGATGCCCGTACGGCGCTCGAACTCGCTCAGGAGATTGGGCAGGCTGCTGGGGTCGCCGTACCAGTCGCCGCCGCCGCTGTAGTGCAGGCGGCCGAGCTGGACCTGGTCGGGATCCGGCGCGGGCTGGGCGAACCCGCCCCCGGGGGCGGCGACGACGATCGCGCCCGCCAGCGTGGCGAGTACCTGAGCGAGGACGCGGTGCATGCTGCGGTTCCCGGGTGGCGCGTGAGGGTCTAGCTGCCTGAATGATAGCGCATTGCCTTGCAAAGACCCAGGAGCAGAATCGGTTCCAGGGGACGCGCGGCGACGATCGCGGGACCGTCGCGCATCCCGGACCCGGAACACGGGAACGCGATCGCCCCGGCGACACGCGCCGGGGCGATCCGCGAAGCCAGAAGCCCTGCCCTAGTAAAGGCTCTTGATGACGCCGAAGCTCGGCGGGTCGGGGGGCAGGCTCTCGTCGGGCACGGAGGTCGTCGTCTCCACGTGGATGAGCCCGGTCATGCCCACGGCGATGTGGAAGCGGCAGAAGTAGGGCTGATCGCCCGCCTCGGTGAACGTGTACGAGAAGACGGGATTGCCGGAGTCGAGGGGAGCGTCGAAGAGCGCGCCGGCCTGGGGATCGGACAGGTCGACGCCGCTGGTGACCGTGTGCAGCAGCGACCCCCAGTGCCACTCGACGGTGTCGCCGATCTGAATCGTGATCTCGCTGGGGTCGAAGGCCTGACCCAGAGCCGTCACCACGTGCGTCGCGGCCGGGGCGCCGGCGGGCAGAAGAGCCAGGAACAGCAGTGCCAGTGCGGGAATGCGTGTTCTCATGCGTGACCTCCCGAGGGGTGGCGTGAGGTGGGAGCGATGGCGGTCGTCCGATTGGGCTGGCCGGACTCAGGAAAGTCCGTGCCCGACCGAAGTCTAGCACATCGCGACAGCATGTTCACGGATTCCTGAAAATGGAGATTCGGAGCCTGGAAACCGTGACCGCCCACGCGCTCGCGGACGGTCACGGCCCGGACTCCGGGCGAGCAGGAAGGCTCCGCCGGCGCTAGACCGCGGCCTTCTCCCCCACCACGGCCGACAGGATCTCCACCACCTGCTTCAGGTCCTCGACCTGGCTGGCGACGTCCCGCGTGGCCGACTGCACCCCCGCCGACGCCGCGGCATTGGCCTGGGTGACGTTGCCGATGTCAACCAGCGCCGTCGCGATGGAGCTGAGCCCCGTGGCCTGCTCGGACGTGGCCGCCGTGACGCGCTCCACCAGCTCGCTGACGTCGTTCACCGCCGTCACGATCCCCTGCAGCAGTTCGGACAGGTCGCGCGAGGTCGCCACGCCACGCTGCGTGCTCTGCTGCGACTCGGCGATGAGCTGGCTCGTCTCCTGCGCGGCCTCGGCGCTGCGCTTCGCGAGCGTGCGCACCTCCTCGGCCACCACGGCGAAGCCCTGCCCCGCCTCGCCGGCGCGGGCCGCCTCCACCGCGGCGTTGAGCGCCAGCAGGTTGGTCTGGAAGGCGATGGAGTCGATGGACTGCACGATCTTGACGGTCTCGTCCGCCGTGCGCTTGACCTCGTCCATCTCCTTCCACATCCGCTGCATGGTGCTCATGCCGGCCTCGGCGTCGGTCCGGGCCCCCAGGGCCATCTCGCGGACCTTGCGCACGCTCTGCACGTTGCTGTCCGTGCTGGAGCTCAGCTCCTGCAGCGAGGCGGAGATCTCCTGCAGGTTGGCCGCCTGGACCGTGGCGCCCTCGGTCGTGGAGTCGCTGGTGGCGATCAGGTGCTCGGAGGCGTGGCGCAGCGTCTCGGAGCCGCCTTCCAGACGCGCCACCGTCGTCTTGATGGGCGGCAGGATGGCGCGCATCGTGTAGTAGGACAGGCCCAGCAGCAGCAGCAGGAAGACGATCGTGAGCAGACCGTTCAGCTTCTGCGTCCTGATCTGCTCGTTGCGCGCCAGGCTGAAGGAGCTGCTGATGTCGGCCTTCTGCGCCTCCCGGAACTGTTCCAGGCGGTCGTGCACGGCGTTGTACTGCTCGGTCATGCGCTTGAGCCGGCCGAGCAGGTCCGTGTCCATGGTGCCATCGATCATGCGCGACGCCGTGTCCGACGCCAGCTCGAAGTAGCTCTGGTACTCCTCGGACAGCGAGGTGAGCTGTTTCGCGTCGAGCACGGGATTCGAACGCTCCGCGTCCAGCCGCGCCACGAACTGCGCGCTGATCTCCCGCGCCTGCTCGAGCTTCTGCTCTTCGCTCGCCGCCACCGCGTCCTGAAGCGAGTGCTGCAGCTCCGACAGCAGCTCGCTCAGGTCGCGGCTCAGCTCGACGGCGGGGAATGACCCCTGTTCGATCCGTGCGAGCTGCTGATCGTTGCGCTTGCCGGCGACGAACCCGCCGACCAGGATCGCGACGAAGGCGAGACCGGCCAAGGCCGGGATGAGAGACATCCGGAACACGAGCTTCATGGCCACTACCCGCCTTTCTTCAGCGTCCTGTTGCTACTGCGTGACCGTCAGGGCTTTCACGCCGTCGAGCTTCGCCTCCGCGGAGACGTAGCCCACGGCGCCGACATTCTGCTTGACGAAGGCCACGACGGCCTCGTCGCCAGCCAGGATCTCCGGCGGCACGCCCGCCCCCGAGAAGACCTGCTGCTGCCAGTAGCTGTTCACCGCGCTGGGCGTCTTGCCCAGCACCTTGTCGGTGAACGTGCACCGCGGCAGGGCGTTCGGCGCCTGGTCCACGGGGACGACCGCCGTCCCGTTCTCCCACTTCGTGGACTTCTTGAGGAACAGCTTGGTGAGCTCCGCCGTCGAGATCGTCGTCACGCCCTGCGACGCGTTGACGATGACGACCACGCCGGACAGGTCGACCGACTCCGCGGCGACGCTGCCCACCGTCGCGCCCAGCATCAGGGCGGCGACGGCAACTGCGAACAATGACCGGCTCATCGTGGTACCCCCTTGATGAGTACGTGGGCCGCCCTAGAGGCCGAACACGTAGGAAATGTCGAAACGGACTTCCGAGTACTTCTCGTTCTTGCCGTTGAACTTGTACATGTGCGTGCTGCCGTCCAGCTTCAGCGCCACCTGCGGCACCGGCCGGAAGATGAGACCCAGCGTCGCCTTGTTGAACTTGCCGTCGTCGGCGACGCCCGCCTCGTTGTCGCCACCCCAGGTCTTGGCGGCGATGGTCTCGGGATTGGAGTACCAGTCCCACTGCATGTAGGGCACCCACTCGCCGGCGTTGCTCGTGAAGGAGTAGCCGCTGCGCAGGTACCAGGTCTTGACGTCGAACTTCACCGGGACGCGCACGTTCGTGTCGTCCGGCGCGCGGGTGACGTCGAGCAGGAAGCGGTCGAGCTGGGCCTCGTTGACGCCGGCGCTGTTCACGACGTCGACCACCAGGCTCGCGTCGCGCACGGCGTCGTGGGGCGACTGCCAGTACTCGAACTGCACGATCCACGACTTCGCGTTGAGCTGGGTGTAGCCGCCGAAGACCTTGAAGTTGTCCTCGGCCATCCAGGGCAGGATGCCGCCCTTGGGCGAACCCTCGCCGGGGCTCTTGTCCGGCGTCAGCGCGCCGTTGGACGAGTAGAGCGACGTGCCGAAGGTCAGCTGATCGTTGCCCGTGCTGTAGCGCAGGTCCAGGCAGAGCGGGTAGACGTCCAGCACGGGCTCGCCCTCGCCGTTGTCCATGGACAGCGTGTAGCGCAGGGAACCGTCGCCCAGCTCGCGGCTGCCGTAGGCCATGAGCTGCGTCGTGCGGGACACCATGAGGTGGTCCGCGTCGAAGAGCTCCGGCGCCTCGATGCCGATGTACATGGGCACGGCGTCGAGGATCTCGTTGTAGAGGCCGAGCGTGCGGTAGATCTTGCCGACGCGCAGGTTGAAGGCCGAGTTGAAGCTGTACTCGCCCCACATGTTGCGCACGTCGAGCGTGCCGGCCCCGGAACCGTTGATGTTCAGGAAGGCCTTCACGTTGTCGTTGACCTGCTGCTGGAACATCAGGTTCAGCGAGGGATGGCTCCAGGCGCCCGGTGCGTCCAGGTAGACGGTGTTGCCGCCCCCGTCGAGGCCGGGCTCGCTGAAGGTCCGCTCGTAGCGGGACGAGAAGTAGCCGTACTGGCGCAGGGGCGCCGCGGTGACGTCCGCGACCATGCCCGCCAGCAGGGCGATGACGACCAGGAAGGTCCAGGAGCGAACTCGCATGTCACCCCTCCTTGTTGGGGCGTATGGGTAAACCTGTTCCGCCCGAAAGCGGAGTGTGCTCTCGGGTATCGGCGGCTCGCCCCGGGCCTTTACTACATTTTCGTATTTCGGGAGAATCTGTGAGGAATGGCGGGGCGCGGTGGCGCCCCATCGACCCTCACCGTCGCGGGCCCCTCAGGCGCCGGGCAACTCCAGACGGGCCACGGCCCCACCCGCGGGGTGATTCTCGAGGCGCAGGCGGCCGCCCATCTCCTCCACCAGCTGGGCGCTGATGGCGAGACCGAGGCCGGTGCCGCGGGTCTTGGTGCTGAAGTAGGGCTCGAAGAGACGGTCCAGCGCCTCGCCCGGGATGCCCGTGCCGAAGTCGCGCAGCAGAACGCCGGCCAGCCCCTGCGCGTCCTCGGCGGCGAGCGACACCTCCAGGCGCCCCGCCCCTTCCATGGCCTCGCGCGCGTTCTCCACGAGGTTGAGCAGCACCTTGCGCAGGGCCTCGCGGTCGGCCCGCACCGGAAGCGACGCCGGACCCTGCCAGTCCACGTCGAGGGCGTCGCGGTAGGGCGCGAGAATCTCCCGCAGGAGCGCGGCCGCGTCCACGCGCTCGGCGGTCAGCGCCTGCCGCCGGCCGAACTGGCTGAACTCGGAGGCGATGTTGCGCAGGATCTCCACCTGCTCGGCAATGCTCGACAGGCTCTCGTCCAGGATGCTCGCGAAGTCGTCGCGGCCGTCGCGCCAGGCGCGCTCCACCATCTGCGCGGAGAGCTTGATGGGCGTGAGCGGGTTCTTGATCTCGTGCGCCACCTGCCGCGCCATCTCGCTCCACGCCGCCAGCTTCTGGCTGCGGATGAGCTCGGTCACGTCCTCGAAGACCAGCACGCGCTCGCCCGACGGATCCGCGTCGGCCATGCGCAACGTGCGCGCGCCCTCCGGATGCTCCAGGCGCAGCTCGCAGGCCGGACCGCGCAGCCCGTCCGGATGCTCGATCAGGTGACGGAACAGCGCGCCACGGTCCAGCCCCGCCGGCGGCAGGCCCGCGAGGACGTCCAGCGCCAGGCCGTCGACGGGTTCGTCCCCCAGGGCGAGCAGACGGCGGGCGGCGCCGTTGGCGGAGACGAGCCGCCCCGCGGCGTCGAAGGCGAGCACGCCGCTGGCCACGTTCTCCAGCACGTTCTCGAGGAAGCGCTGGCGATGCTCGAGCGCGCCGCGCGTGGACTCGAGGCCCTCGGCCATGCGGTTGAAGCTGGACATGAGCTCGCCGATCTCGTCGGCGCCACCGGCCGGCAGCCGCGCGCCGAGGTCGCCCGCGCTCAGCCGGCGCACCGCGAGCTGCAGCCGCCGGATGGGCAGGAAGACGCGCCCCGCCAGGAAGCCGCCCAGCCCCAGGGCCAGCACGAGCAGCAGCGCGATCATGCTGAAGACCAGCGAGCTGCTCTGCTGCAGTCCGCCCGCCGGCGCGTCGAGGCCCGCCACGTCGAGGCTCGAGAGCAGCGCGACGGGATTGCCGAGCGCATCGTCCAGCGGCAGCGTGGCGCGGCCGAAGCGGAGGTCGGCGGCGCGGTCGAGGTCCTGGTGCTGATCCGCCCCGGCGGCCATGGCCGCGACGGTGCTCGGGTCCAGCATCGGCGACTGGTAGCCGAGGCCGAAGAGCGCGGGACGTCCGCTGTGCAGCAGCGCGCCCGCGGCGTAGAGGTTGAGCTCGCCGCCCACCACCTCGCCGAGGTCGTCGAGCAGCCCGCCGTCCAGGGCCAGCCGATAGTAGACGGAGAAGGACACCCGCCGCTCTCGATGCCAGAGCTCCATGGGCAGCAGCAGCCCCGCGTGCACGCGGCGCCCCTCGCGCTCGTAGACCACGCGCCCCGGCGGCAGCACGGCCAGGAAGGAGTCGCTCTGGGCGGGCGACCAGTTGCGCAGGCTCTCGTCGAGCAGCAGGGCGCCGTCGCCGTCGAAGATCATGATGCGGTTGTGCTCGAGGCTGCCGATGTCGCGCACCGTGGGCGGGAAGTCGGGCACCACGAAGTTGCGGACGTACTCGCTGGCCGCGAGGTCGCGGGCGTCCTGGCGGACGCGGTTCTCCAGCGAGCGGCGCGCGGCGCGGACGCGCTCGAGGCTGGCGCGGAGGCTGGCCGCGTCCTGCTGCGCGCGGATCTGCCGCCCGGCGATGAGACCCGTGAGCACCACCGGCAGCAGCGCCACCAGCAGGAAGGCGCCCAGGAGACGGTGCTGGAAGCCCAGACCCCGCGGCCCCACCAGGGGCGGCAGCGTGCGCCGCACGAGCTCCACGCGCGAGAAGAGCAGGTCCAGCAGCAGCAGGACGAACAGCGCCGCGAGGTAGAGGAAGAGGCGCAGGCTCGCGGCGAGCAGGCGCTGCGGCAGCGTGGCCGTGGCGGGAAAGCTGGGCGGCGCGCGCTCGGCGCGAAGGCGAAGCACGAGCGTGCCCAGGGGATGGCCCGGGCCGTTGCTCAGCGCCACCTCGCCGCTGACCAGCGGCAGGGAGTCCGGACCCGCCTCGGCCGCCGCGCTCTGCACCGCCACCGACAGGTCCGAGCGATCCGGCGCCATGGCGGCGCGCCCCACGGGCAGAGGCAGCTCGACGCCCTGCTGATAGCGGCCGCGCAGCCGGCCGCGAGCGTCGAAGAGCTCGAGGGCGCCCCGCTCGCCCAGCGCGTCGAGGCCCGCGCTCTGCCACGCGGCCAGCGCCAGCCAGGCGCCGCTGCCCTCGGCCAGGGCCAGGTCGCGCCGCAGCGCCGGTTCGCGTCCCAGGGTGAGCAGGGTCTCCTCGACCTGCTGGGGCTGCCAGAAGCTGACGCCCGTCGCCTCGGCCGCCGCCGGCGCGAGGTCGGCGCGCAGGTCGCGGCGGGCGTGTTCGCGGGCGCCGTCCACGATCAGCGTGACGGCGAGGATGACGAAGACCACGTGGAAGAGCAGGCCGGTCAGGCGCGCGGCGGCGCGGCGGAAGCCCCAGGCGACGGGGAAGAGCAGCAGGAGGGCGAGGGCCGTCTCGAGGCCGCCGAGCCAGGCGGCGAGGGCGAGCAGCGGCAGGCTGGCGACGAGACGCGCGGCCCGGCCGAGGGCGAGACGTCGCCAGGCGAAGTTGGCCGGCACCAGCAGCAGGCTGAGCAGGAAGATCGCGGCGAAGAAGAGGGCGAGGTCGAAGCCCAGCACGGCGGGGCGGTCGAGGCCGGTGGCGCCGAGCAGCGACCCGGTGCTGTTCGCGTAGACCAGCCGCGCGAAGGCCCCCGTCACCAGCACGGCGGCCAGCGGCGCCAGCATGGCGAAGAGGCCCAGCAGCGGGCTCGCGGAGTGGGCCGGGGCGGCGGGTTCGTCGTCGGCGCGCTCGTCCTCGGGATGCAGGTAGGGCCGCAGCACCAGGAGCAGCACGCCCAGCGCGGCCAGGGCGCTGAGCAGGAACTCGCCGGGGCTGTCGAGGAGGCGGCCCGGGACGTCCAGCGCGAAGTCGCGCGGACTCCAGAACTCGCCGTCCAGCAGGCTGCCGGGCAGGCCGCCCCAGCGCAGGGCCAGGCGCAGCAGCAGGGCCCAGCCCCCGATGACGAGCGCCCGCGCGACCAGCGGCAACCCCTCCGGGCGGCCGCGGCGCAGGCGCGCCCGCAGCCAGAGACCGCCGACGAGGACGAGTAGCGCCGCCCCCGCGCCCAGCCAGCGGCGGCGCGCGGCGTCGCGGACGCGCTCGAAGTCCTGGGCGCTCGGCCCCTGGAGACGCAGCTCGAGCAGGGCGCGCCCGCCCTGCGCCAGCACCCAGCTGCGCGAGAGGCCCAGCAGCGTGGTGCCGCGGACGGGCTGCTCGTCGCGCCAGACCGGGCCGGCCGACGCGCTGTCGGCCGCGCTCGCGGCCAGCGTCGGCAGCAGTTCCAGCGCGAGCCCCGGCGGCGGCGCGAGCAGCACGGGCAGTCCGCCGTGCGCGCCGGGCAAGCGCTCGGCCAGCGGCAGATCCAGGAGCAGGTCCAGGCCGGAGCCGCCCAGGGGACGTCGCAGGCTGAGGAAGCGGTAGACGCCGAAGCTGCGCAACGCCAGGCCGGCCCTGCCCGCGGGAGGCGCCTGCTCGTCCAGCGGCACGGGCCGGCCCACCCAGGCCAGGGGCTCGTCGCCGTCGAGGAGCTGCGCGCCGAGGGGCAGGTCGAGCAGCTGGGGCCGGGCGCCGATCGTCCGCTCGAGGAAGGCGAAGGACGCGCCGTCGCGCGTCAGGCTGTCGCCGGCGGCCTGGACGAGGGCGTCGGCGCGCGCGTCGAGCGCGGTCAGCGCCGAATCCACGCGGGCGCGGAGCTGCGCGCCGCCGTCGGCGAGCGCGGCCTCGCCGGCCGTCGCCCAGTCGCGGACGTCGTCGCCGGTCGCGGGCGCTTGCGCGCGCGCGGCCGACGCCGCGAGCAGCAGCAGCAGGACAGGCCAGAGCGGCAGGCGCTGTCTGGGCGCGCTCAGGGACAACGCAGCCCCTCCAGTCGCCAGTCGCCCGCCTCCAGGCGATAGACCGCGACGAAGCGGCGTCGCGCGGGCAGGCCGGGGGCCACGGGCACGTCCATCTGATCGAAGGCCACCTGGGCGCGCGCAGCGTCGGGCGACAGCCGCGCCGGCCCGATGCGCAGCTCGCCGCCCGACGCGGGGAGCGCGGCGAAGTAGTCGCGCAGCAGGACGCGGGCCTGGGAGTGGCCGCAGCGGGTGGTGGGCAGATCCTGCGCGGGGACCTGGAGGCGAACGCGTCCGGCGGCGAACTGCGCCGCCACCTGGCCGACGTCGCCGGCGGCCAGCGCGACGGCCAGGGCCTCGATGCGCGGTGGGAGGCCGGGGACGTCCTCCAGGCTGCGGCGCCAGAGCTCGGCGCGCGGCGACTGCGCCGCGGCCGGGGCGGCGAACCAGAGCGGCAGCGCGGCGGCGAACGCGAAAAGCCAGGGACGGAGGCGCATGGCGCGATCCTAAGGAGGCCGTCAGGTGCGCGCCAGCAAAAAGGGGGCGCCGTGTGGCGCCCCCTGGGGTTCGTAGGCTGCGCGCGGCGTCAGGCCGCGGCGAGCTTGCGCGCGCGCCGCTTGCGATCGGAGGCGTGCCACTCCACCAGGATCGGGCTCGCGATGAAGATGGAGCTGTAGGTACCCACGATGATGCCCACCAGCAGGGCGAAGGCGAAGTCGTGGATCACGGCGCCGCCGAAGATGAACAGGAAGAGCACCACGATCAGGGTGGTGCCGCTGGTGATGATGGTGCGGCTCAGCGTCTGGTTGATGCTCGTGTTGATCACCTCGTCGTAGACGTCGTCCCGCCGCCGCGCCTTGAGATTCTCGCGGATGCGGTCGAAGACCACGATGGTGTCGTTCAGGGAGTAACCGACGATGGTGAGCAGGGCGCCCAGGATCGTCAGGTTGATCTCCTTGTTCAGCAGGCTGAAGAAGCCCAGCGTGATCACCACGTCGTGCACCAGAGCCATGATGGCCGCGATGGAGAACTTGAACTCGAAGCGCCAGGTGATGTAGACGATGATCCCCAGCAGCGAGTAGAGGATGGCCCACAGGGCCTGCCGCCGCAGCTCGTTGCCGATCTTGGGACCCACCTTCTCCTGGCTGATCTCGACCACCGGGTTGTCCGCGAACGCGCCGCGGATGCCCTCGGCGAGCTTGCTCTGGATGGCGTCGCCCGTGGCGTCGTCGGAGACGCCGGTCATCGCGTCGGCCACCGGCAGCACCACGAGCACCTCGTCGGGACGGCCGAAGTCGGAGACCTGGCCGCCGCTGAAGCCCATGTCGTTCACGGCCTGCCGCACGTCGCCCAGGTGCACCTCGTTGGTGAACTGGATGATGAACTTGTAGCCGCCCTTGAAGTCGATCCCGTAGTTGGGACCGCCCTTGATCACGAGGCTGGCGACGCCGATCAGGATCACCAGCAGCGAGAGTCCCATCATCAGCCGACGGTGCGGGATGATGCGATAGTTCGCGTCTTGGAACATGTGTAGCATGTCAGTTCCTTGCCTTTCCGTCGCCTAGATGCTCAGGGTTTCGATGTGACGCCGCATGATGATCGCGTCGAAGATCGCGCGACTCACGACGAGGGCCGTGTACATGCTCGCGATGATGCCCAGGGACAGGGTCACCGCGAAGCCCTTGATCGGGCCGGTGCCGAAGATGTAGAGCACGACGGCCGTGATCAGGGTGGTCAGGTTGGCGTCGAAGATCGTGGAGAAGGCCCGGTCATAGCCGGCCTGGATGGCCCGCCGCACCTTGCCCTCGCGGCCGCCCGCGCGCAGCTCCTCGCGGATGCGCTCGTAGATGAGCACGTTCGCGTCCACCGCCATGCCGATGGTGAGGATGATGCCCGCGATGCCCGGCAGCGTGAGCGTGGCGTGCAGGTAGGCCATGGCGGCCATCATGATGAAGAGGTTCAGCAGGAGCGCCGCCGTCGCGATGAGCCCGCTGCCCCGGTAGTACAGCACCATGAACAGGATCACGGCGAGGAAGCCGATGATGCCCGCCCGGAAGCCCTGGGTGATGGAGTCGTGCCCCAGGCTCGGGCCCACCGAGCGCTCCTCCTCGATGTGCATGGTCGCCGGCAGGGCGCCCGCGCGCAGGAGGATGGCGTTGTCCGTGGCGTCCTCGGCGCTGAAGCGGCCCGTGATCACGCCCGAGCCGGCGCCGATGCGGCTCTCGATCTCGGGCGCCAGGAAGACCTGGCTGTCGAGGATCGTCGCCAGCTGGCGGCCCACGTTGCGCTCGGTGACGCGCGCGAACTCGTTGGCGCCGGCGCGGTCCAGCGTGAAGGCCACGCGGTAGAAGCCGGGGCGGTCGTTGTCGGGCTCGGGGGTCGCGCCGGTGAGCCGCTTGCCGTCCAGCTCCACCTTCGAGCTGAGGTAGTAGAGCAGGCGCGCCTTGCGGCCGCTGGCGTCGGTGACGTCCTTCGCCCCCCACAGGAACTCGTAGCCCTGCGGGATCGCCGCCTGCACGGCGGGCTCGGCGAGGTAGTCCTTCACCCGCTGCATGTCGTCCTTGTAGATGAAGATGCCGCCGCCCTGGTAGCCGCGCATCAGCGACAGCAGACCCGAGGGCTCCTCGCCGGGGCTCTCCTCGGCGCCGTTGGCGCCGCCGGCCAGGAAGTCGATGGTGCTGTCGCCCGCGGCCGCGCTGGAGTCCGCGGCGGCCATGTCGCCCGCGGACTTCTCGTCGCCCATGGCGCCCGGCATCGACGCCTGTACCTGGATCACCTGGTCGATCTTCTGCAGGGTCGAGAACAGCTCGCCCTGCTGGGCCACCAGCTTCATCTCGAGCAGCGCGGTGGTGTTGATGAGCCGCGTGGCGCGCTCCACGTCCGGCAGGCCGGGCAGCTGCACCACGATGCGGCTGTCGCCTTCCTTGGTGATGGACGGCTCGGACACGCCGAACTGGTCCACGCGGTTGCGGATCACCTTGATGGCCTGGTTCACCGTGTCGGCGTGCTTGTCGTCGGGAACGCCCTCGAGGTCGACGTCGAGCACGAGATAGGTGCCGCCCTGCAGGTCGAGGCCCAGGCTCAGCGACTTGTCGAGCAGGCTGTTGAACTTCTTGGGGTTGTCGTGGCGCAGGGCGTCGAGGGCGTCGTCGCTCATGCTGAAGTACTTGAAGCTGGGATACAGCAGCCACAAGCTCAACGCCAGCACGACGAACATGCTGTAGAACTTGATCTTCTGATTGCGGGACATGCCTCACCTCCGGGAGGGGCGCGCCCTCCTCAGGGTTGGGGATTCGTTGGGTGAGCGCGTGAGCGCTCGCGGGATCCGGAGCGGGCCGCCTAGCGGGCGACCTTGGTCCAGCGCTCCAGATCCGCGTAGAGCTGCTCGAGGGGGATGGGCTGGAACCCGCGCCGCCAGGCCGTGCTGCTGGCCAGGAAGAGCGACGAGTTCTTCTGGTAGGGGAAGACGTAGAGCGCCTCGCCCTTGGGATTCCAGGTCCCCGGCTTCGAGAATGTTGGATCCTTGTTCCCGAAGCAGAGCACGCGATCGCCCTTCTTGAAGGCGGCGCGGTTGAGGGCCTGGACAGCCCAGCGGTAGGGGTTGCCCCGCTGGATGAAGGTGATGGTCTCCCCGTCCGGCTGCCCCTTGAACACCTTCTCGGGCTTCACCTGGACGTAGTAGAAGTCGCTGGCCTGATCGTCGCCCTGGTGGCTGTCGGTCACGGTGCCCGTGATGACCAGATCGGACCGGCGGGCCTGCTCCTCGATGCTCACCGCGCGCAGCAGGCCGCGGATCTCCTCCAGGAACGCCGACAGCGCCTGCGTGCGCTGCGTGGGCTCCTCGGCGGTGGGCATCTCCTTCCAGAACTTCGTGACCTCCCCGTCTTCGGAGACGGGGTAGTAGCAGAGCTCCGTCGGCAGGACGAGCGCGTTGTCGAAGCGCAGGTCGCGGTCGAGAAGCACCAGGCAGCGGTCGCCGGGCTTCACGTCCTGGTACGGCTTGGTCAGGGGCAGCATGCGGAAGAAGATGCGATCGCTCTGCTCCTGCCCGGGGCGGTCGGTCCGCAGGAAGCTCTCGACGCGAAGCCAGACGGCCCAGTTGCGGCTCTTGTCGGTCCCCTGGATCTCCTCGTAGGACTCCACCTTGCCCAGCACGACCACGGTGGCGTTCTGGATGCGGCCGTCGTGGGCGGCCTTGGTGTAGTTCACGAGCTGGTAGGGGAAGACCTGGAGCTGGTCCTCGGGGCGCAGCATCTCCTCGCGGGTGAGGACTCTTCGCTGCACCTGGCCCGGGGTTTCGACGGGGCGGGGAGGAGGTTGCGCCGCCACGCTCTGCGCCATGCCGGTCAGCAGCAGGGCGAGCGCGCAGGTCTGCCGAAGTGTCCGCGGGCGAATCATGGAGCTCCTGGGGGTTCGAGGCAGCGGTGGGGCTGTCCCAACTGCCGGAAGGGCAGAAAGATAGCAGACCCCCTCGCCGAAATCAATGCGGGCCGGTACGCCGCGGGCGCGGGGGCGCCGGGTCGCTGGCGTCCAGGCTCGCGAAGAGCTGGGGCACCGTCACGAAGCGTAGGCCGTTGTCCCGCAGCCGGGGCAGCATGACCTCCAGGGCGGCCAGGGTCTCGGAGCGGGGATGACAGATCACCAGCGCCCAGCCCCGGCGACGGGCGGTTTCCGCCGCCTCGGCCAGGTTCTCCATGATGCCGGCCTCGTCCTCCTCCTCGCCGTCGAGGAAGAGGTCCACCCGCAGGGCGGGCTCCTCCCGCTCCCGCGCCAGGGTGTAGATACAGCTCCGGGAGGCCGTGTAGGAGTCCACCACCAGAAGCTGCTCGCGGTCGGCCCAGTCGAGCACCTCCCCCACCAGCGTGGGGTCCGTGCTGGCCTTGCTGCCCATGTGGTTGTTGAAGCCGTCGAGGTGATCGAAGTTCCGCGCCATCGTGGCCAGGAGATCGGCCACCGAGTCCGGCCCCATGCGCGTGAAGAGCGCCAGGGGTCCCGGGTCCTCGGCCGGGTAGTCCTCGGGCTCCATGGGCAGGTGCAGGAAGACGGCGTGCCCGCGCCGCCGGGCTTCCCGCTCCAGGCGGCGGCTGCTGCCGAGCCCCGGCAGGACGGACACCGTGATCGGCTCGCCCAGGTCCAGGATGCCCCGCGCCACGCGGCCGTAGTTGTGGCCGAGGTCGTCCACGAGGATGGCCAGGCGCGGGTGCGCCTCGTGCAGCGGCGGGTCGCCGATGGGCGGGTAGACGGTCAGCGTGGCCCGCGCCTCGCGGCGGGGCCCCGCGGCCAGGACGTACTCGAGCTTGGGGCGGGCCGACGGGCCGTCCTCGGCGCAGTCGAGGATCTCCAGGCCCGCGTCCAGGAAGATGCGGCTCAGCCAGCGGTTGGCCGTGATGGGATGCAGGCGGTCCGGACAGCGGAATTCGAAGTGCGGCATGTGCTTCGCGCCCGCCCGGCGGCCGATGCGCGTATTGGGCACGCCGAGCTCGCGCGCGCCGAGGACCACGGCTTCGTCGAGCTGCTGGGCCGGCGTGAGTCCGCGATCGGGCAGCCGCTGTCCGGGGCTCGTGGTGGTCAGCCACAGGTCCACGAGCCGCTCGCGAAAGACGAGCCCCAGCGCCAGCAGCAGCACGATGGCGCTGAGGGGGACGAACGCCCGGGCGAACCAACGCCGGGAGCTCTTGCGGCTGCGTCGCTTGCGGGCCACGGGTACCTGGAGGGCTGGAGTGACGTCGCCCGGCGCCGGCCGAGAGCGGCGCGCGGCGGCGGCGCCAGACTAGAAAGCGCCCCCCGCGCTGTCAAGCGCGAGGGGCGCGGAGCGGACCGGGAAGCGAACGCGCTAGATCGTGATCACGTCGCGCCACTTCCAGATGCGATAGACGGTGTGGTAGGTGCCGGGCACGTCCTCGTTCTCGATCTGTACGGGGATGATGTACAGGATCAAGCGGTCCTGCACATCCCAGGCCGTGATGTTGTTCGAGCCCTGGATCGCGGACTTCAGCGTGATGAACAGATGGGTCTCGAAGGGCCGCTGCTTGGTGCCGGTCGGATACTCGTCCCCTTCCACCTGGCTCGGATCGAGTGGATTGGCCCACTGCTCGTTCGCCGTCAGCTGGAAGGCGATCTCCTTGATGCCCGGATAGATCTTGCCTTCGGCGTCCTGCCCGGGAAGCCCGCCGAACATGTTCTCCGCCCGCTGGATCTCGCGGTCGTACACGTCATCGTCGTCGGGGATGTTCGGATCGCTCGTGCTCCTATCATAATAGAACACGAAGGGCGCGTAGAGCTGGCCGTCCGTCGCCGGCACGGTGCCGTCGTAGAGGATGCTGTCCCGGTACTCGGCGAGGTCCATCTTCTCCCAGGCGAGCTGGAAGTTGGCCACCAGGTTGTCCATGGCCGTTTGGGAATCGGCGTCGTAGTAGGGCAGGTAGGGTTCCGGCGGCTGCTCGATGGGCGGCTTGGTGGGCGTGCCGAAGAGGCAGCCACCCACGACGGGCAAAGTGGCCAGCAGGAGCAGCAGGGGCGAGAAGTTGCTGCGTGCTTTCATGGAATCATCTCCTGATGCAAAACAGGGTGCGGACTCGGTTCGAACTCGGAAGCTGGCGCAGTGTCTCTCTCTCGACGCTCCTTCAGACGTCCAGGTTGGCGCGCAGGCGCCCCCAGGACTGGTTGGCTGAACTCGGCGACTCGTCCCACCCGACCAGCCGCCACTCGCTGCCGAACTTCTCCAGATTCAGCAGCGCGTCACCCGCGTACACCACCTCGTCGCCGTTGGAGTAGGTCACCGTCAACTCGTAGTTGGCCTCGAACTGCGCGGCGCTCGCCTCGATGTAGAGCTCCTCGTAGTTCCAGTTCAGGTCGATGGCGTCGACCTGGGTGAACAGCTTCTCCATGGCGGCGAGTTCCCGGCTCTTGCCGAATTCCGTGAAGTAGTCGGGGGGCGCTTCGCCGGCATCGAACGAGGAGGGCGTGAAGAGGAAGCTCTCGTCGATGCTGTCCTTGTAGTTCGTGAGGAAGCGCGCCTCCACGGCCGACTTCATGTTGGCGAGCACGTTCGCCGGCTCCGAGGGCCGGATCCAGGACACGTCCGAAGCAAGTGGCGCCTCGGGTGTGCGCGGGGTGAATACGCAGCCGCCGAACACGGCGCTTGCGAGGATCGTGCCCGCGACACGGAGGAGCGTCCGCCACGGGGCATGCCGTCGCGTGGACCGTCTCGCTCGTTGGACTCGCCTTACCATCAGAAAGTATACCCGATGCTGAGGGTGGGAAGCCAGAGGCTTCGCTGGCTCTCGCGCACGAAGCTGCCGAAGCGGGCGCGATGGGCGAGATTCGCCTCCACCTTGCCGCTCGGGCCGAGCGCGTACTTGAAACGCATTGAGAAGTTTAGCGTTCCGTAGATCGAGACCTGCTGCTCCGCATTGCGGTAGTCGAAGTCCACGTCCCGCCCCACCTCCTCGTCGCAGGACAGGGAGAGGTACTCCCAGAAGCTATAGCCCAGCGCGAGGCGCAACAGCTCCGTCTTGGTGCGCGAGTCCTTGAAGAAGGTCTTCGGGTGCCCGGCCACGTCGGGATCCGGCAGGTAGCTGCCCGTCTCGCGCTTTCGGAACTCGTGCTCGAACTTGACCTGGATGCGCCCGGAGACCGGAAGGGTCGTGCTGGTGAGGAGCAGGTAGTCCCGGGTGAGGGCGTTCTTGTCCTGTGTGAAGTAGAAGTCCTCCTCGGTGACGCTCACCTCGCAGCGCTGGGTCACCTTGTACTTGTTCCGGAACGTGTAGTCCAGGTCCGCGCGCCAGGACAGCGAGTTCCTGTCCTTGCTGGCGATGGAGTTGGTGCTGGGGATGAGCACGTCCTGGTTCTGGAAGTACTGGACGGTGGTGCTCGCCCCCATCCACGGCGTCATGTCGCCGGCCACCGTGCCCGAGACGCGCGTCTGCGCCTTGTCGCGGTCCTGCTTGCCGTCGGCGTACTCGTCCTGGGTCAGGAGCAGGTAGGCCTCGCCCGACAGCACGAAGGTCTTCGTCAGCGCCTGGCTGGCCTCGGTGAGGAACTCGCGCTTGAGCTGGCGCTTGTCGGCGGCGAAGTCCACGCTGTGCGACTCGCCCTGCTTGTAGCTCGCGTCGGCCGAGAAGCCCTTCCACAGCTTGAAGGCGGTGTAGAGGGAGAAGTCGCTGCTGTCGCCGTCCTTGTTCTTGTTGTCGTCCAGGCGCACGCGGCGCTCGTCGCGGCTCGCGCCGGCGCTCCCGGTGAAGGACAGGCGATCGCTGGGCTTGAGCTGCACGCTCACCTTCGCGACGACGTCGGTGTCCCGGGTCACGTCGAAGACGGGAATGCTGTCCGGATCCACGACGCCGTACTGGTTGCGCTTGAAGTCCAGGCTCTCGGCGCGCCGCTCCATCCGCCCGCCGGAGGCCTTCACGTTCACGGCCGCGCTCGGCGCGTACTCCGCGCGGAGCTGCAGCGAGTCCTGGCTCGTCCCCACGTTCATGGAGATGTCGTTCAGGCTGGCGCTGCTGCCGATGCCGAGCCCCGAGTAGCCCGCGGTGATGCTGAGCCCCTTCGCGGGCGCCAGGTCCAGGTGACCCGCGAGCTGCCGGCTGAGGTCCTCGCTGCTGCGATCGAGGCTCTGGTTGTTCTGGGCCTGCGTGTTGGCGAGGCGGGCGCTCGTGAGCATGTTCGCGGTGAGCCAGCCCGTCAGTTCGTGCTCCCCGCTCGCGGTCACGCCCACGCTCTGCTGCTCGGTGACGTCGCGCCGGTAGTTGCTCTCGCCCTTGTTCTGCTCGTCGAGCTTGTAGGACCGATCGGCGCTCAGCCGGATCGGGACCGCGCCCAGCAGGCGCTTGCCCGTGCTCAGCGTGAAGCCCTTGTCGACGCCCTCCTTCGTGAACTCGCGCGGCAGCGTGCGGTCGTAGTAGATGCGACCGTCCACGGTCCAGGTGCTGGGAAAGCCCGCGCTGATGCGCATGTCGTTGTTGACCTCGATGCGCGTGTCCACGGCCTTCGCGTCGCTGGAGAAGACCGGATGGAGTCCAAGCGACGCCGTGGGGATCGCCGGCTGGTCGTCCTCGTCCCCGCTCGCCGCGGCGATGATGCTGTCCACCTGCGCCCAGCTCAGCGTGTCGCCCCTCGCGGCCGCGGCCTCCCAGATCGCCGTGGCGATGCTGTCCGGCTGCGCGGCGACGTCGCCGGCGGAGTCCCCGTCGCCGACGTCATCTTGGGCGCGCGCGAGCGTCACCCCGAGGAGGGCGAAGAGGCCGAGGGCCAGGACGCTGAATGGGCGTGCTCTCATCGGCTCGGCTGCGTCAGGCGTTACGAGGCCCCGGCGGCGACGTGACGAGCCGCGCCGCCAGCTCCGCCAGTTCCTCGATGCTCAGGGTTTCGGGGCGACGTCCGGGGCTCGGGCCGCCGGCTCGCTCCAGTTCTACCAGATAGTCATCGTCCGCAGCGTAGTACTTTTTGAGCAGGGATCCGCACTGCTTGCGACGTTCGCGGAAGAGCGTCTTCACCAGATCCCGGTAGGCCGGCCAGAGGTCGGCGTCCACGCGGGGGGACGGCAGGGGGGTGAGGCGGAGCACGCGGCTCTTCACCTCGGGCGGGGGAAAGAAGGCCTTGGGACCGGCGTCCAGCACCTTCTCCACCCCGAAGCGGGCCTGGATCAGGGCCGGCAGTATGCCGTAGCGGCGGCTGCCCGGCGGTTCCATCACCCGCTCGGCCACCTCGCGCTGCAGCATGAACACCACCCGTTCCAGCAGCTCCCAGTCCTCCACGGCGGCGAAGAGCGCCACCGAGCTGAGCTGGTAAGGCAGGTTGCCCACCAGCTTCAGGCGGACGTCCCCGCCCGTCACGGCCCGCGGGGGCAGCGCCTCGAGCCCGGCGTCGCGCAGATCGAGGCCGTCGAGCGCGGGGTCGGCCGCGAGGCGGACGAGCAGGTCGCGGTCCACCTCCACCCCCACCACGCGCGCGCCGCTCGCCACCAGCGGACGCGTCAGCGCGCCCGTGCCGCAGCCGTACTCGAGGATCAGGTCGCCGGGCCGGGGATCCACCGCGGCCACGATCTTGCGA
Source organism: Candidatus Latescibacterota bacterium (assembly GCA_020633725.1). Taxonomy (NCBI): domain Bacteria; kingdom Pseudomonadati; phylum Candidatus Latescibacterota; species Candidatus Latescibacterota bacterium. The sequence goes on along the minus strand of JACKDC010000002.1, from coordinate 100,710 downwards.
ATCAGGTTCGGGTCGCGGAGGAAGTTCTGTCCCAGGGCCTTCTTTGGCCGCAGGGGCGCGTCCGGTTCCCGTTCGGGGACGCTCACCGCCTCAATCCTCCCCGCTGAAGGCGGCGAAGTTGGCGTCGAGCTGCGCCTCGAGCTCCCCGGCCGGCCGCGCGTAGATTCCCGCCAGCCGCTCCACTACGTGGGTCAGGTGCGCCGGCTCGTTGCGACGTCCCCGCCGCGGCACGGGCGAAAGCCAGGGACAGTCCGTCTCCAGCAGAACGCGCTCGGCGGGCACGTCGCGCAGGATCGTCGGCAGCGTGCTGCTCGGAAAGGTGACGATCCCGCCGATCCCCAGCCAGAAACCGCGCTCCAGGCAGGCCCGCGCGAAGTCGGCGTCGTGGCTGAAGGCGTGGAGCACCGCGCGGCGCGGCAGGCCCTCGTCGTCGACGACGCGCAGGAAGTCCGCCTCGGCCGCGCGCACGTGGAAGACCACGGGCAGGTCCAGCGCGCGCGCGAGGCGCAGCTGCTCGCGGAAGACCCGCTCCTGCACGTCGTGCGGCGAGTAGTCGCGGTAGTGGTCGAGGCCGATCTCCCCCAGGGCCAGCACGCGCGGGTGCTCGGCCCAGCGGCGCAGGTCGGCGGCGAAGTCCGCGTCCCACTCCTCGGCGTTGTGGGGATGGCAACCCACCGCCACGCGCAGCTCCGGCACGCGCGCCGCCAGCTCCAGCGCGGCCACGGCGCCCGCGCGATCGATGCCCACCTCCATCACCTTGCGCACGCCGGCCTCGCGAAGCCGGGCGAGCACGGCGTCGCGGTCCGCGTCGAAGTCCTCCAGGTGCAGGTGGGCGTGGCTGTCGATCATGCGCGCTCAGGAGGCGCGGCGGGCGAGCGCGCCCTGCCGGAAGCCGAAGAAGAGGCCAAGCAGCGTGAGCTGCGCGTTGGCGTTGCCCAGGATCTGCGCGCGCGCCTTCTCGCAGCGCTGGATGCGCTCGGCCAGGCCCGCGGGCGTGAGGCCGGCGAGCCGGGTCAGGCGGGCGCGCTGGTCGACGAAGAGCCGCGGCTCGGACTCGCCCACGGCCAGGCCCAGCAGCTCCCGGTACCAGCTCTGCGCCAGCCCGAGGAACTCCGCCCGCTCGCGCGTCACGTTCCCCCGCGACCCCGTACGCGTGAAGGCCTGGACGGCGTCGAGCATCTGGAGCTCGCTGCCGAGCTCGCAGACCTCGAGGATGTCCAGCCAGGCTTCGCGCTGCTCGAGCAGCGGGTTGCCCGCGTCGCCGTCGCCGTCCGGGGACGGCTCGGCGGCGGCCAGCTGCACCGCCAGGTCCGCGCTCCCGTCAGCCAGGGTGGCCAGCAAGGCGGCGCGCGCGGGCGCGAGACCGCGGTCCTCCAGCAGGGACTGGAGCAGGGAGGCGGGCAGGGGATCGAAGGGCACGCGCTGGCAGCGGCTGAGGACGGTGGGCAGCAGCGCCTCGGGCCGCGAGCTGATCAGCACGATCACGCGCCCCGGCGGCGGCTCTTCGAGCGTCTTGAGCAGGGTGTCCTGGCCGTGGGAGTCCATGGCGTCGGCGTCGCGAAGGATGAGCGCCCGCCCCCGCCCCTCGAAGGGCCGGGTGCTGATCAGCTTGAGCAGCTCCCGCAGCGCCTTCACGGGAATCGTGGGCTTCTTGAGAAAGTCGGGCTGCGCGTAGGGATCCTCCGCCTTGCGGGCCTGCTCCGCCCGGAAGAGGTCGAAGATGTCCTCGACGGGCATGTCCTGCCAGCTGCGGCCGGACGGCTTGAGCACGGGCAGCACGTAGAGCAGGTCGGGGTGCTGGTAGCGGCGGACGCGGCGGGCGTCGGGGTTGGCCAGGTCGGTGTCCCCGACGATCGCCCCGGCCGCCAGCTCGATCGCCGCCTGCTCCTGCCCCGCGCCCGGCGCCCCCTCGAAGAGGTAGCTGCCCGCCAGTCTGCCGGCGGAGAGGGCGTGCTCGAGCTGGGTGCGGATGCGGGCGTTCCCCGGGAAGTGCAGCGTGTGGCTGGGCATGGGCGCAGCCTAGCACGGGCGCGGGAGGCCCCGCAACGCGGCCGCCGGCGCTACCAGGCCACGTGGTAGAGGCAGAAGGGGCCGCCGAGCCGGCGGCAGGGGCTGTTGCGGTCGTGATAGACCCTGAGCGTCTCGATGTCTGCGGGCCGGGCGATGGTCGAGAACCCTGCGACGACCCCGCGGTCGAACTCGCAGGGGTAGAGGCTGGTGGAGGTCATCTCGATGTGCTTCGCCGCCACGCGCTCGAAGCTGTAATGGCCGATCTCGCCGCCCCGGTGGTTCAGGTGGTAGGCCTCGTCGATGCCTTCCAGGGCCTTCACGAAGTCGTCGTAGCTCTGGGCGGGCAGCTTCGCGTTGCGGTGGATCTTGTGGCCGATGGTGAAGAGGGTCGTGTTCGTCATCGACCCCTCCAGCTCGGCGAAGGCCTCCAGCAGGCTGGGCAAGGGGTACCACTGGCCCGCCGCCGGCGCGGTGATGCGGTGGCGCCCGAGGATCTTGAGGCCTTCGTCACCCAGGGTCCGCGTGCTCTCGAGGATCGCCAGGATGACCTCGCCGGTCACCTCGATCAGACGCTGCGCGGGCGGGGTGGACGGGGAAGGGGGGGTATGGCCGGACTCTTCCATCTGTCGCTCCCTGAAGACGGGCGCTGCGGCCGCCGCCGACCGGGCGTTTCCCGGGGCGAACGGTGGTGCTCAGATGTCGGTCCTGCAAGCCGTCGTCATCTCTACGGTAGCAGAGATTGCAAAAACGTCAAGATAAGTCAGCGCCGCTCACCGTTCCCATGGCGTGGAACCGCTTCCGGCGACTCGAAGCGCACATGACGTGCGATGACCGCCGCCCCCACGGCGTCACCCCAGACATTAACAGTTGTGCGGCAGCGGTCAAGGAACCAGTCGATGGCGAGAATCATTCCGATCCCCTCCGCCGGCAGGCCGGCGGTCTGCAGCACCATCACCATGGTCACCAGGCCCGCCTGCGGGATCCCCGCCGCGCCCACGGCCGCGAGCGTGGCCGTGAAGATGATCACCAGCTGCACCGGCAGGGTCAGCGCCACGCCGTAGCTCTGGGCGATGAACACGGCCGCGATGGCCTCGTAGAGCGCCGTGCCGTCCATGTTCACCGTGGCGCCGAGGGGCAGCACGAAGTTGCCCACGCGGCCGTCCACGCCCGCCCGCTCGCGCACGGCCTCCATCGTGACGGGCAGCGTCGCGCTGCTGCTGGCCGTCGAGAAGGAGACGGCGATGGGCTCGAGCATGTCGCGCACGAAGCGCAGCGGCGAGCGGCGGCCGAAGGTGGCCAGCACCGCCGGCAGCGTGACGGCCCCGTGCAGCAGCAGCCCCAGCATCACCGTGAGGGCGTAGAGGCCCAGCGCCCTGAACTCGGAGGCGAAGGCGGTCCACCCGCCCGCGGCGCCGAGGCGGGTGGCCACCAGCGCGAAGACGCCCAGCGGGGCCGTCGCCACCACCAGATGCACCATGCGCAGGCTCACCTGGAAGATGCCATCGAAGAAGGCGAGCACCGGCGCGCCCTTCTCGCCGACGGTGCTCAGCATGGCGCCGAAGAAGAGCGAGAAGAAGATCAGCGGCAGCATCTGGCCCTCGGCCAGCGCCTTGAAGAGATTGGGCGGGACGATCCCGCGCAGCACGTCGAGAAAGGAGTACTCGTGCACTCCCCCCTCCAGCGCGGCGCTCGTCGCGTCCACGCCCGCGCCCGGATGGATGAGGTTCACCAGCAGCAGCCCCAGCGCCGCCGCGAGCAGCGTCGTGCTCAGATAGTAGACCAGCGTCAGGCCGCCCAGGCGCCCCAGGCGCCGGACGTCACCCAGCGACGCCACGCCCACGATCATGCTCGAGCCGACCAGGGGGACGATCATCATCTTCAGGCCCGCCAGAAAGAGGTCGCCCACCAGCGCCAGCAGCGGCAGCTCCCGCCCGAGCAGGGCGCCGAGCAGGCCGCCGGCGAGCATGGCGACGAAGATGGCGAGGATGAACAGCGAGTTGCCCCGTGGGCGGCCGGTGGACGGCATGGCGCTCCTTCCGGGTCCGGCCCCTCGGGACCGCGACCGCAGCGCCATGCTAACCCGCGACCGGCGCTCGAACAAGCCACGCCTCGCCCACGAAAAGAGGCGGCGCCCGTAGCCCTGGGCGCCGCCTCGCGGGAAGTCTCCGGACCAGCCGGATCCCGGACCCTCTCTCTACTTTCGCTGGAGCAGCGAGATGTCGCCGCTGCCCGTGTCCACGATGATCAGCCCCTCACCCGTGCCCACCGTGAGGCTGCGGATCTTGCCGCGGTGCAGCTGCACGTCGCGGCTGTCGAAGGCGCATTGCACGTCGCCGTTGCTGGTGTCCACCTCGAGGCGGAAGGAAGCGCCCAGCGCGGGCAGGCTGAAGACCACGTCGCCGCTGCCCGTGTCCACCTGCCAGCGGCGAAGCTCGGCCAGCAGCGAGGCGACCTCCACGTCGCCGCTGCCCGTGTCGATGCCCATCTGCGGATAGGCGGCGTCCTTGAGAATCACGTCGCCGCTGCCCGTGTCGGCGTGGAAGGCCTCGCCGCGGGCCTGGCGCAGGAGGATGTCGCCGCTGCCCGTGTCGCCGCTGAAGTCGCCCTCGAGGTTCTCCACCTTGATGTCGCCGCTGCCCGTGTCCAGGGTCAGCGCGCCGCGCATGTCCACCACGCGGATGTCGCCGCTGCCGCTGTCCACCAGCAGGCGGCCGTCGTGGCGGTCCACGTCCACCTCGGCGCTGGCGCAGTCCAGCTTCACGTCGCCGTGCAGGCCCTCGAGCTTGACGTCGCCCACGAGGTTGCGCAGCGAGCAGTCCACGCCCTTGGGGACGCGCAGGTGGAAGTCGACCCAGAGCGGCAGGCCGTCGCCCTTGCGGCCCATGCTGATGCGCACCTTGCGGCCGTCCACGCGCGTCTGGGTGCTGCCGGAGAAGAAGCCGCCCTCGGCGGCGCCGTAGCGGAGGCGGGAGTAGCGGTCCACCGGGTAGACGGCCATCACCGCGATCGCGCCGCCGTCGCGCTCGATCTTCAGTTCGAGGAGCTGGGCCACGTCGCGCGCGTCCATCTTGTCGTAGGCGTCGGCGTGGACCGTGGCGCGGAGTTCGAGTTCGTCCCCGCTCGCCTCCTCGACGAGCAGCCGCCCGGCCAGATTTTGCAGCTCCAGCTGTTCGACGCTGCGCGGCTCGAACTTGCGAACGATGTCCTTGCTGTAATCTGCGCCGGCCCAGGCGGTGGCGGCGGGCAGGCAGAGGGTGGCGGCGATGAGGACGAGGGCGCTTTTCATGGGACCACTCCTATTTCAGATCTGGAATGTGTCGCGTAGGCACGGAAACTGTACGGTGTCCGGCGGGCCCGGTTTCATGTTCCAGGCCGAGGACACTGCTTGACGACATCCTGAGCCCCGCTTACGCTGTGCCCCGAGGCCCGGTCAAGTGTAATTCAAAACCACTAAACGGATTAGGCCATCGGGCCCGGCCCAGTCTCGAGTCCTGAAAAGGAGACGGCATGCGGACTTTCCGCCCTGCCGGCGCAGCGCTGATGCTTCTCGTCGCGCTCGCCGTGGCCGGAATGTGTGCGCTGGACGCGATCCAGCCACGGGCCGCCCTTGCTGCGCAAGCTTTTGCGCAGGAAGCGGTTGCGGCCCCAGCGCCGTCCGCGGAAGTCGGTGGTGACGCCCTGGCAGGCCCTTCGCATGGGGCCTCGGGCGACGCCGCCGCCGGACACGGCGCCCCGGGCAGCGATGCCCACGGCGAGGAAGGAGGCGGCCACGACAACCCCGTGGTCCCCGTCCTCGCGCTGCTCCTGTTGATCATCCTCGCCGCCAAGCTCGGCGGCGCGCTCATGGAGAAGTTCGGCCAGCCGGGCGTGCTCGGCGAGCTGGTCTTCGGCGTGCTGCTCGGGAATCTCGCCCTGGTGGGATTCACGGGCGTGCAGCAACTCTTCAACACCACCGTCTTCGGGATGGTGCCGGCCGAGGACATGATCGAGATCCTCGGCGAGATCGGCGTGATCCTGCTGCTCTTCGAGGTGGGACTGGAGAGCAACATCAAGGAGATGATGAGCGTCGGGGTGAGCTCCCTGCTGGTGGCCACCTTCGGCGTCATCGCTCCGTTCTTCCTCGGCTGGGGCGTGGGCGTCTGGCTCCTGCCCGAGCACTCGACCTACGTGCATGTGTTCCTGGGCGCGACCCTCTGCGCGACGAGCGTGGGCATCACCGCCCGGGTGCTCAAGGATCTCGGGAAGATCACGCTGCGCGAGAGCAAGATCATCCTCGGCGCGGCCGTGATCGACGACGTGATGGGCCTGGTCATCCTCGCGGTGGTCTCCGGCATCATCATGGCGGCGGGCGCGGGCAACGAGGGCGGCGTCTCCATCGGCGCCGTGGCCTGGATCGTGGGCAAGGCGCTGCTCTTCCTCGTGGGCGCGGTCGTGGTGGGCCAGTGGGCTTCGCCGCGCATCTTCAAGCTCGCCAGCAAGCTGCGCGGCCAGCACCTGCTGCTGACCACGGCCCTGGTGATCCTCTTCTCGCTTAGCTACCTGGCCAACAAGATCGGCCTCGCGACGATCGTCGGCGCCTTCGCGGCCGGCCTGATCCTGGACGAGGTCCACTACGGCGAGCTCAAGGAGCGCGAGAAGCACACGCTCGAGGAGCTGCTGCATCCGCTGGCCGGCTTCCTGGTGCCGATCTTCTTCGTCCACATGGGCTACAAGGTGAAGCTGATCTACTTCGGCCAGACGGAGATCCTGCTCCTGGCGGCCGGCCTCACCGTGGCGGCCATCCTCGGCAAGCAGGTCTGCTCGTTCGGCGTGATGGAGAAGGGCCTCGACCGGCTCTCCGTGGGCTTCGGCATGATCCCGCGCGGTGAGGTGGGCCTCATCTTCGCGAGCATCGGCACCGGCCTGGCCGTGGCCGGTGAGCGGATCATCGACGACGCCACCTACGGCGCGGTGGTGATCATGGTCATCGTGACCACGCTGATCACGCCGCCCGCGCTCAAGTGGTCGCTCGGCCGCGCGCGCGGCGGCTACGAGGGCGCCTCGGACGAGGAGATGCGGCGCATCGCCAACGAGCGCCGCGAGCGTCGCAAGGAGTACTACCGTCAGCGCGCCCGCGATGAAGGACGCGAGGACGAGGACCGGGACCAGGGCCGGCGTCGCCGGCGCGGCGGCTCCGGACGCGGGGGTCGCGGGCAGTCCGGCGGCGGCGAACGCGCCGCCCAGAGCGGACGCCAGGGCGCCGGCGCCGCGGCGCGACAGCCGCGGCGACGGTCCGCGCGCCGAGGGCGAAGGCGATGCCGCGCGCCGTCGGCGGCGGCGTCCGCGTCGACGTCGCGGGGGCGGCGGCGGCAGTGGTGGTGGCGGCGGCGGCGAGCGCGGCGGCGGAGGCGGTTCCGAGTCGCAGAGTCGCGGCCAGTCCTCCCCGTCGAGCGAGCGCAAGCCCGTGGGGGTGGAGAGCCGTCGCCTCAACTACGCCGACAGCACCTAGCGCGACGGCTGCGGCCGACCCGATGAATGCGCCGGGGCTCCTTCGCGGAGTCCCGGCGTTCTTGCGCAGGCGGAGATCGCGTCGACTAGAACTCGCGGGGCAGCGTGCGCTCGCCGAGCAGCGCGTAGTAGCTCGGCGCGTCGCGCCTGGCCACGTTGCCCGCGGGGATGTCCAGCACGCGCAGCCTGAGCTCGCGCTGGGGAAAGATCAGGGTGAGCTCTTCGCCGGGCCGCAGCTCGTGGCTCTCCTTGACGGGCGCGTCACCCAGCAGGATCTTGCCGCTGTGGCAGCCGGCCTTCGCCTGGCTGCGGCTCCTGACGAGACAGACCTTGCTCAGCCACACGTCCAGCCGCAACGGACTCAACCGCCGGGGCTGAGTCCCGCGATCTGCTCCAGCGGAGGCAGCGGGACCCGCGTGACCAGCAGCTCCTGCTCGAGCTGGCCCAGGTAGTTCTGGATGGCCTGGTTGCGCTTGCGCGCGATGAGCTGGGTGCGCAGCTGGTCGGCGACCTCGTCGAAGGCGAAGGCGCGCGACGCGTCCCGCGATTCCAGCCGCAGGATCTGATAGCCGTGCTTGCCCAGGAACACGCCCGAGTACTCGCCGGGCTCGAGGGCCTCGACGATGCTGAGGTAGCGGTCGTCCAGCTGCTCCTCGGGGATGGGCGGCAGCAGGCCGCCCTTGTCCTTGGTGGGCGTGTCGTCGCTGTACTCCGCCACGACCTTGTCCCAGTCCTCGCCCGCCTGCAGGCGCTGCCACGCCTCCCGCGCGCGATCCCGCGCGGCCTGGCGCTCGCCGTCGGAGATGGGCAGCGGCACGAAGATCTGCCGGAAGTGGACACGCTGGCCGTCGCGCTCTTCCATCTTGAGGACGTGGTAGCCCTGCTCGCTCTGGACGTCGTCGGTCACCGCGCCCGGGGGCAGGTTCGCCACGGCGAGGGCCAGCTCCGGCAGGGCGATGTCCTTGAGGTCCCACCAGCCGAGATCGCCGCCGCGCGCCGCGGCCGGGCCCTGGCTGAGCGCCTTGGCGACGTCCCCGAAGTCCTCGCCGGCGTCGAGGCGCCGGTGGATCTCGGCGAGCTTGTCGCGCAGCTCGCGCTCGCGCTCGGGGCTGGCCTGGGGAATCACGACGATGTGCGAAAGCTGCGCGGCCTTGGGACGCAGCGGGATGATCTCCGGGTTGTTCTTGTTCTGCTCGTAGAAGCCGCGCAACTCCTCGTCGCCGACCTGGGTGTCGAGGCTCAGACGCTCCACCACGCGCTGCGCCAGCAGCTGCTCGCGCATGGGCTCGCGCAGGTTGCGCCGCAGCTCCCGCTCGGTGATGCCCTCGCGGTCCAGTTCCCGCGCGAAGCCCGCGTCACCGCCGGCCTGTTTCCGCAGCTGGTCGATGTGCCCGTCGAGGGCCATGTTCAGGTCCTCGTCGCCGATCTGGATCTGATCGCGCTTCGCCTTGGCCACGAGCAGCTTCTCCTCGATGCGGCGATCGCGGGCCTCCTGCAGCAGCTCGCGCTGCTCCGCGGGGCTCGGCATGGCGCCCTGCTGCAGGGCGTGGTACTGAACGTCCGCCACGATCTCGCCGAGGAGCACCACCTCGTCGTCCACGGTGGCCACCACCTGCTCGAGCACGGGCAGGGTCTGGCCGCTGCTGTCGGCGGGAGCGTCGGCCGCGCGCGCGCCGGCCCCCGGCAGCGCGATCAGGCCGAGAAGGACGGACAGGACGGCACGGCGCGATGACATGGACTCTCCTTCGGCGCGGGCCACGCTAGCGCAGGCTGCCCGCGGGCACGAACTCGTCGCTGCGCAGACGCTGCTCCAGATCGGGGTGATAGCGCACGGGGTAGCTCTGCTGCACCTCGTCGAGGAACTCGGCGTAGACCTGCCGGCGGCGCTGCATGGTGAGGTAGCGCAGGATCTCGTCGCGGACGTCCTGCAGATCCAGGGCGCGGTCGCTCTCGCGGCGCTCGCGGAACTGGATCAGCGTCCAGCCCCAGGCGGTCTCGAAGGGCTTCGAGATCTCCTGCGGCTTCATGTTCACGATGCGCTCCTCCACCTCGGGCGGCATGCCGCCCTTGGCGAGCCAGCCCATGTCGCCGCCCATCCGCGCGGAGCTGGCGAGCGAGTGGCGCTCGGCCGCCCGCGTGAAGGAGATGGCGTTGCTGGCGAGACGCTCGTGGAGGTCCTCCGCCTCCTGCTGGCTGCGCACCACGATCTCGCGATAGCGGTACTCGGACGAGTACTCGTCCAGGTGCTCGGCGTAGTAGTCCGCGATCTCGCCCTCGGTGATCGCCACGCGCTCGTTCAGCACCTTCTGCAGCAGATAGTTGGCGACGTACTCGCGCCGCTGCTGCTCCAGGCGCTGCTGGAGGTCGGGGTCGTCGAGGACGCCGCGGTCCTTGGCCGCCTCGTAGAGCAGCTCCGTGTCCACCCAGCGATCCAGGTAGCCGCGCTTCTCCTCCAGCGTGAGGAGGCCCCGGAACTCCTCGGGGATGCCCTCCACGAAGCGCTCCTCGGACAGCGCCGTGTCCCCCACCCGGACCAGGTAGTCCAGGCGCTCGGGAGCGCGCGCGCCGTCGTCGCCGCGGCTCGACAGACCGGGCGAGCCGGCCTCCTCGCGGCAGCCGCCCACGAACAGCAGGCCCCCGAGCAGGACGGCGACCGCCGCGCCGAGAGCCGCCCCTCCCCGGCTAGAAGCGGCCATGGTCGGGGTTGGGCGCCTCGCCCATCTCGGTCTTGCCGAGCACCTTCTGGTCGATCTCCACGTCGGCATCCTTGCGCCACTCGCCCAGCAGGGAGTCGAGCATGGCGTTGGCCATGGACTCGTGGACATCCTTCTCCACGCGGCTCTTCGCCTCCTCGAACTCCATGAGGTGCGCGGGGCGGGTCTCGAAGAGCTGCATGATGCCCCAGTAGCCCTGGTAGTAGAAGGGCTCGGTCATCTCGCCGGGCTCCTGCAGGCGCGCGATGAGGCGGATGGCCTCGTTCTCGGGATTGGCGATCGAGTCCGGCGTGAACCAGTCGGTGACCCACTGCCGGTCGAAGACGATCGACACGTCGCGGCCCACGTCGTCGAAGCTGTCGCCCGCCTGCAGGCGCTTCCAGGCGTCCTGGATCTTGGCTTCCTCGCTGTTGATGATCTGCTTGCAGCGCACCTGCGGCTTGATCGTGTAGTAGAGCGGGTTCTTCTCGTAGAAGGCGCGCTCGTCCGCCTCGGTGATGTGCAGGTTGCGCTCCACGAAGACGCGACGCACCGCGCCGATGCAGGCCTGCTCCTCGAACTCCTTCATGGCCACGATCACCTCGGGATCCTTGTCCAGGCCCTGGGTGCGCGCCTCCTCGGGCATGACCTTCCCCACCACTTCCTTCTGCACGTAGTTGTAGATGCCCTGCAGACGGTTGGCCTTCTGCGGCCGCGCGAAGGGATGCAGGCGGTCGTACTCGTCGGAGAACTCCTGCAGCGTGTAGTCCTTGCCCTCCAGCTCGTAGAGGGTCATCTTCAGCTCCTCCGGCGAGAACTTGAGGACGGGCTTCTCCTCCGTGTTCGCGCGCGACTGCGCGGCCTGGGAGGGCGTCATGTCGTCGGGCATCTTGGCGAGGACCTTCTCCGCCGTGTCCCAGTGGAACTTGAAGCCGTGCTTCTTGAGCGCGCGCTCGGCGTGCTCGGCCCCCTTCTCGCGCAGCGCGCGCGTCTCCAGCCGGCGCTTGATGGATTCGCGCACGGCCGCGTACTCCTGCGGCTGCGTGTTCTTGACCGAGTCCACGATGAAGATGCTGTAGCCGTAGGGCGTCTTGATCGGATCGGTGATCTCGCCCTCGCCCATGTTGAAGAGCGCGTCCTCCACCGGCTTGATGTTGCTGCCGAAGCTCACCGTGCCCAGGTCGCCGCCGCGATCCCGGTCCTGGTTGGTGGAGTACTTCGCCACCGCGTCGGCGAAGCTGATCGTCCCGGCCCTGAGGTCGGCCACCACCTTCTGCGCGTCCTCGAGCAGATCCATGTCGATGTGCCGCGCCTTCACCGTCAGGCCCAGGTACTTGTAGTGGGCCAGCAGGTCGTCCTCGGTGAAGGTGGGCATCTTGTCCACGACTTCGCGGTTCTTGAGCGCCTCGATGAGCCGGTAGTCGAGCTGGTTGTCGTAGGCCTCCCGGTAGACGGTGTCCTCCACCATCTTCTCCTCGAGGGCCTTGTTCACCATGAGCTCCTTGTTGATGAGCACGTCGAGCACCGCGCCACGCATGGAGTCCAGGTTCGCCGGCGTCGGCTTGAAGTCGGCGTCGTTGGACGCCAGCTTCGCCCACTTGGCCTCGAAGTAGGCCACGGTGATGGGCACGCCGTCGACGGAGGCCACAACGTCGTCGGGGTTCTTGCCGCCGCAGCCGGCCAGCAGGCTGCCCAGCAGCAGCGCCGTCAGGACATGGGCGGACCTCAGCTTCGCCATGGACATCGAACACCTCACTCGGGATGGGATGGGGCGCAGGACCCGTCGGGGAGGACCGCCGACGCTCCGTCGCGGCCGGTCGACGCCGGCGCGAACCACGTTAAGCCCCGTTCTTTCAGGCATTTGAAGTCAATTGAATAGCACAGCCTTCCATCGACTTCAACAGGTTTCGGGTTTGGGTGATGCGCTCCCCGGGCCGGCCGCGCAGCTCCAGGACCAGGGGATCGCCCGCCTTGAAGAGTATATCGCGCCCGAAGTTCCGGGCCAAGTCGCCCAGGGCGGTCCTGTTCAGCCCCGCGCCGGGCTGCATCTCCACGCGCGTGGGGTCCCCGAGCTCCACCCGGGCCACCCCGGCGCCCTGGGCCAGGACCTTGAGCTCCAGCAGCAGGAAGAGGTTCTCCACGGGGCCCGGCAGGTCGCCGAAGCGGTCCCGCAGCTCGCGGCGCAGGGCGTCTACCTGCTCCAGCCGATCGGCGTGGCCCATGCGCTGGTAGAGGATCATCTTCTGCTCGGGGTCGGGGACGTAGTCGTCGGGGATCCGCGCGTCCAGGCGCGACTCCACGCGGACGTCCTGCGCGTAGCTCTTGCCCTCCCGCAGCTCGCGAACGGCCTCGGCCACCAGGCGCAGGTAGAGGTCGAAGCCCACCGCCGTCAGATGGCCGTGCTGCTCGGCGCCGAGCATGTTGCCCGCGCCGCGGATCTCGAGATCGCGCAGGGCGAGCTTGTAGCCGGCGCCCAGCTCGTCGTGCTCCACCAGCGCCTCGAGACGCCGGCGGCTGTCGTCCGTGACGCCCCGGTCGCGCGGGATCATGAGCAGGCAGTAGGCGCGCTGCCGGCTGCGGCCCACGCGCCCGCGCAGCTGGTGCAGCTGGGCCAGGCCGAAGCGGTCCGCGCGGTTGATGAGGATCGTGTTCACCCGCGGGATGTCCAGACCGCTCTCGATGATCATCGTGCTCACCAGCACGTCGAACTCGCCCTCGATGAAGTCCACCATCACCCGCTCCAGCTGCTTCTCGCTCATCTGCCCGTGCCCCACCGCGATGCGCAGATCGGGCAGCAGCTCCTGCAGGAAGGCCGCCATGGCGGTGATCGTCTCCACGCGGTTGTGCACGAAGTAGACCTGCCCGCCGCGGTCCACCTCGCGCAGGATCGCCTCCTTCATGGTCTCCTCGTCGAAGGCGACGATCTCCGTGTGCACCGGCAGGCGGTCCAGCGGCGGCGTGCGGATCAGCGACACGTCGCGGATCCCGCCGAGGGCCATGTGCAGCGTGCGGGGGATGGGCGTGGCCGTGAGCGTGAGGACGTCCACCGCCGCCCGCGCCCGCTTCAGCTTCTCCTTGTGGGCGACGCCGAAGCGGTGCTCCTCGTCCACCACCAGCAGGCCGAGGTCCTTGAAGGCCACGTCGGCCGAGAGCAGGCGGTGCGTGCCCACCACGATGTCCAGCTCGCCGGCGGCGAGGCGCTTCAGCGTCTCCTTGATCTGGGCGCTCGTGCGGAAGCGGCTGACCATGTCGATGCGCACGGGGTACTCGCGCAGGCGCTCGGCGAAGGTCTGCAGGTGCTGCTGGGCGAGGATGGTCGTGGGGACGAGCACGGCCACCTGCTTGCCCGCCTGCACGGCCTTGAAGGCGGCGCGGATGGCCACCTCGGTCTTGCCGAAGCCCACGTCGCCGCAGACCAGGCGGTCCATGGGCCGCGCCTGCTCCATGTCCTGCTTGGTCTCCAGCGCCGCCTGGGCCTGGTCGGGCGTGTCCTGGTAGAGGAAGCTGGCCTCCAGCTCCTTCTGCCAGGGCGTGTCGGGACCGAAGCCGAAGCCGCCGCTGGCCTGGCGCCGCGCGTAGAGCTGCAGCAGGTCGGCGGCCATCTCGCGGACGGCCTTCTCGGCCTTCTTGCGCGTGCGGATCCAGGCCTTCTCGCCGAGGCGGTTGAGGCGGGGGCTGCCGTCCTCCTGGTTGGAATACTTCTCCACCAGGTGGATCTGCTCGACGGGCACGTAGAGCTGCTGGTCGTCCGCGTAGCTGAGGTGCAGGACCTCGCGCTCCTCGCCGAGGACGTCGAGCTTCTTCATGCCCTGGTAGCGCGCCACGCCGTGCTGGATGTGCACGACGTAGTCGCCCGGCTTCAGGCTCGCGCGGTCGCGCACGGGCCCCGCGCCGCGATAGAGCCGCTGCCGGCGGCGGATGCGCTTGTAGCGGTCGAAGATCTCGTGATCGGTGTAGACGGCCAGCTTCTCGTCCGGCAGCAGGAAGCCGTGCTGCAGGTCGCCCACGGGCAGGTGCAGCAGCCGCTCGTGATCGCTCAGGATCTCGGCGAGACGGTCCGCCTGGCCCTTGTTGTCGCAGAACACGGTGACGCGGTAGCCCTCCGCCACGAGCTGGCCCAGGTCCTCGCGCAGGGCCTTCACGCTGCTGCCGAAGGCGGGCTGGCTCTTGCTCGCGAACTTGAGCACCGGCGCGCGGGGGCTGGCCATGGCCTCGGCGAGTTCGTCCTCCACGAGGAGCAGCTCCGGCGCGTCCAGCAGGCGCTGCAGATCGCCGCGGTCGAGGTAGGCGGCGTCGGCGTTCGGCGGCAGCTCGTCGTTCTCGAGCGCGCGGGCGTGGCGGCGGGTCACCTCGTCGTCCAGATGCTGCCAGCGCTCGGCGATGGCGCCCTCGTCGAGGAGCACGGGCCGCAGGCCGGCGGGGAAGTAGCGCGCCAGCGGCACCTCGGGCACGAAGTAGGCGCTGTAGCGGTCGATGCCCTCGAAGGGGATGCCCTCGAGGAAGCTCGCGGCCAGGTCCTCCACCAGCACGGACTCGGAGGGGTAGAGCTTGTGCAGCTCGCGGACCGCGCGCAGGCGATCCTCCTCGGCCAGCAGCACCTGGCTGCAGGGCAGGACGCGCGCCTCGGTCACCGCGCCGGTGCTCATCTGGCTCTCGGCGCTGAACTGCCTCAGGCTCTCGAGGGTGTCGCCGAAGAACTCCAGGCGCAGGGGCGCGTCAATCGTGCCCCCGGGGGCATACAGGTCGACGATCCCGCCCTTCACCGCGAAGTCGCCGGGCTCGGTGACGAGCCCCACCTTGCGATAGCCCAGGGCCTCGAGGCGGGCGGCGAGGCCGTCGAGATCGAGGTCGAGACCCGGGCGCAGCGTGAAGCGCCGCTCGGCCAGCAGCTCTGGCGGCGGCACCTTGCGCAGCCAGGCGCGCACGCTGGTGCAGAGGAAGCGCACCTCGCCGCGCTCCAGCGCGTCGAGCACCTCCACGCGGCGGGCGACGAGGTTGCGGTCGGCGCTGTGGCGGTCGAAGGGCAGGATCTCCAGCTCGGGGAAGTGCTCCACGCCCGTCGCGCCGAAGGTGCGCAGGTCCTCGGCGAGACCTTCGGCCTCGGCGCCGAGACTGGTGAGCAGCACCCAGGGGCGGGGGTCATCCTCGAGCTCGCGATCCAGCCGCGCCAGCAGCAGCGGCAAGCTCGAACCCTTGAGCCCGGTGAGCACACGGCGCTGGGGGCCGGCGGCCAGAGCCTCGCGCAGCGCGGCGGCGCCGCCGTGGAGGGTGGGCAGATCGTCGAGGATGGCCATGGAGCGAGCCCTTCGCCGGGGTCGACGCACAGCTAGCCCCGGCCGGTAAAAACCGGGGGGCTGCGTTCGCGGCGCCGTCTGGCGGCGCGGGGGCAAGTTAGCAGCGGGGGCGCGGAGCGTCAATCCAACGAAGACCGCCCGGACCACAGGGGGTGGATCCGGGCGGCGACGGCCTGCGGCATCCCGCCGCACGGTCGGGTCACTGCTTGCTACTTGAGAAGCACCAGCTTCCGGCTCTCGCTCCAGGCTCCCGCCTCGAGGCGCGCGAAGTAGACGCCGGAAGGCAAGGGCCGGCCCGCCCCATCACACCCATTCCACCGCACCGTGTGCGGGCCGGCCTCCTGCGTCTCGTCGACAAGATCCCGCAACCAGCGGCCGGCCGTGTCGTGCACGCTCAGCCGCACCCTGGCCTGCGCGGGCAGCGCGTAGCGCAGAGTGGTGGCGGGGTTGAAGGGGTTGGGATGGTTCGACAGCGCCAGCGCGCCCAGGCCCGGCACGGTCTCCACCGACGTGCCGCTGCTCCTGGTGCGGAAGGCCGTCCGGCTGACGCCGCTGGACGGCAGGCCGAACCACGGCGTGCGCGGGAAGCGCGGGTCCTCGGTCTCGAGGCGCAGCCGCCAGTGCTGGGGCGTGTCGTCGGCGAGTCCGCCCACCACCCGCGGCGCGAGATCCACCGTGCTGCCGTAGGTGCCCGGCGCGCCCGTCCAGGTCCAGGGACCGGTGACGACCCCCGCGCCATCGAAGGGCGTGCCCAGCGGCTTCACCTCCACGGCGAGGCGCACGCGGCCGCGGCCGGCCGGCGTGCGGCCGCGGGCGCTGATCGCGACGGCGTCCAGCTCCGTGCTCCGGCCGAGCGGCGCGAGACGGGTCGCGCCGTCCACCTGCCACTGGCGCGGCGTGCGCGACAGGCCGCGGCCGCCGTTGCCGTAGAACAGGAAGGCCATGCCCTCCGTGTCCTGGCCCAGCGTGTAGCGCGACGCGCCGACCACGAGGTCCGCGAAGCCGTCGCCGTTGAAGTCGCCGCCGCCGACCGCGTTGCCGGCGCCGCCGCCGTCCTGATTGCCCTCGAGCAGCCAGGGCGCGGCGCCGTGGTCGATGCCCCCGGACTCGCCGCGGTAGAGGAAGGCCAGTCCGGCGTCGCCGAGGCTGCCCGCGTCGTAGTCGCGCGCGCCGACGAGCACGTCGTCGTAGCCGTCGCCGTCCACGTCGCCCACGCCGGCCACCGCCGTGCCCGTGTGGGCGTAGGCCTGGCCCGCCGTCACCGAGAACTCCGGCGTGGTGGTCGGCGTCGTCGCCGCGCCCAGCCAGATGTAGGCGACGCCGTCGTCGGTCAGGATTCCGTTGAAATAGGGCGCGCCGGCGATGATGTCGCTGTAGCCGTCCGCGTTCACGTCCCCCGCGCAGTCGATGGCGAGGCCCAGCTGCGCGCCGGCCTCGTCGCTCTCGGTCCACCACCAGGGCGCGCCCACCTGCAGTCCGTCCTCGCCGCCCAGGTAGACGGCGAGCAGGCCCTCGTCCGTCTCGGGGTGGTCGTAGAGCGGCGCGCCGACGAGCAGGTCGCTGTAGCCGTCGCCGTTCATGTCGCCGGCGCTCGAGACGCGCAGGCCGTAGCCGGTGCTGGCCTTGTCGGTGTCGTGGAACCAGTCGCTGACGGCGCTCGGGCCGCCGGGGCCGCCGTAGTAGGCCCAGACGCCGCCCTCGTCGGTGCTGCCGTTGTCGTAGTAGGGCGCGCCCACGGCGACGTCGGCATAGCCGTCGCCGTTCACGTCGCCGATGCCGCAGACGCCGGCGCCCAGCTGGGCGCTGGCCTGCATGCCGAGCACGGACCAGTCCGCGTTGTCCGGCGTGCCGAGCGGAATGCCGCCCAGCTGGCTGTACCACATGAACGCCGCGCCGTTGTAGCCGCTGCCCGTGTCGTACCACGGCGCGCCCACGATGACGTCCACCAGGCCGTCGCCGTTCACGTCGCCCGCGCAGTCGATGCCGAAGCCGAGGTGCGCGTTCTCCTGGTTGCTCTCGGCCCACCAGATCGGCAGGTAGGACAGGCCCGCGTGGCCGCCGGGGAAGAGGAAGACCGCGCCCTCGTCCGCCTCGCCGTTGTCGTACCAGGGTGCGGCGACCCAGAGGTCGTCGAAGCCGTCGCCGGTCACGTCGCCGGCGCCCACCACGCGGTAGGCCAGCTGCGCGCCGGCCTGATCCGACTGCGCGAACCAGCCGCTGCTGAGCTTGGGCATGTCGGCGAAGCCGCAGTAGCAGTAGAGCGCGCCGCCGTCGGGATGGTCGTCGGACATGCCGGGCGCGCCGACCAGCACGTCGCCGAAGCCGTCGCCGTCCACGTCGCCGAGGCCGGCCACCGCGCCGAAGAGGTCGCCGGCGGCCTCGCCGTAGGCGCTCCAGACGGCCTCGGTCGCCAGGCCCTGCAGGCTGCCCAGGTAGAGCCAGGCGCGGCCCGCGTCGCTGCCGGCCGAGTCGTCGCCGCGGCAGCCCACGAGGACGTCGGCGACGCCGTCGCCGTTCACGTCGCCCGCACTCGCGATGTCGTAGCCCAGCGCCTGCCCGTGGTCGGCCTGGGTGATCTCCCAGGCCGGCGCCGTGGCCGTGCCCGACGCGCCACCCAGGTAGAGCTGCACGCGCGAGTGCGTGGCGTAGTAGCCGTCCAGCGCGACGCCGCCCACGAGCAGGTCGGCGTAGCCGTCGCCGTTCACGTCGCCCGCGCCGGCCACGCTGTAGCCCAGATACTCGCCGATCTCGTCGCCCAGCACGTCGCAGTCGGGCGTGGTGTCGGGCCCCGACGCGCCGCCGTGGTAGACGCGGAAGCCGCCCTCGGCGCCGAGCGTGCCCGTCCGCCAGGGGATGCCCACGGCGATGTCGGCGTAGCCGTCGCCGTTGACGTCACCCGCGCCGGCCACGCTGTTGCCGCTGCGCCCCGCGATGCCCACCGCCCAGTCGATTGTATGGTCGGGTCCTGCGGACCCTCCAAGGTAGAGCGTCGCGCGGCCGGTGGTGCCGTAGTAGGGATCGCCGATGAGGATGTCGTCGTAGCCGTCGCCGTTCACGTCGCCAGCGCCGGCCACGCTCCACCCGAAGGAGACGTAGACGTCGTTGCCGTCCTCGCGCCAGTCGTAGCTCGTGTCGAGCCCCGAGGCCGAGCCGAGGTAGAGGAAGGCCGCGCCGTTGGCGTAGTAGTCGACGGCGTAATCCGGCGCGCCCACCAGCACGTCGTCGTAGCCGTCGCCGTTGACGTCACCCGCCGCGGCCACACTGTAGCCGAACTTGCAGCCGTCCTGGGTGGTGGTCACCTCCCAGTGCGGCGTCGACGACGGCCCGCCGGCCCCGCCGAGGAACACCCACGCGCGCCCGTAGAAGAGCCAGCCGTTGCTCGTGTAGTCCGGCGAGCCGACGATGATGTCGCCGTAGCCGTCGCCGTTCACGTCGCCCGCGGGCGCGACCCGGTAGCCCAGCTCGGCGTTCATGATGGCGCCCTGCACCAGCCAGTCGGGCGTGCTGAGCAGCGGGTCGAGGGTCACCGGGTAGCGCGCGCCGGTGTCGTCCACCTCCAGGCGCAGCGCGCCGTCGGCCAGCGCCATGCGGCAGGGCAGCTCGCGGCCGGCGTCGTCCCAGGCGCGGAGCGCGTCGTAGCGCAGGCGCGCGTGGCCGTCCGCGTCGGCGAACTGCAGCGCGTCGCCGTCGGCGCTCGGGTCGAACCCCAGCGACGTCTCCACCGCGCCGACGATGCAGAGCGGCCCCGCCCCCGGGGGCGCCTCGCTCACCGTGAAGCCCTGCTCGAGCCCGGACTCGCCGTTGGCATACCACTCGACCAGGCCCTCGCGGACATAGTGGATCTGCCGCGCGTCGGCGATCGGACCCACGGCGCCGGCCTCGGCCAGCGCGGCCGGACGCCCCCAGCGCGCCGTGCGCCAGGCCCAGCGCCAGTCGCCCGCCGACGCGCGGCGCGGCGACACGCTGACGCCCTCCGCGTCGAAGCGCAGGCGCAGCCCCTGCGCGCGATTCGGGGCCCCGAACCCGCCGTCCATGGCCTCGGGCAGGTACTCCGCCGCGCTGAGCGCGGTCTGCACCTCGGTCCACCAGTCGCCGGGAACGGGGGACGTCTGCTCGCGGGGCGCGGGAGCGGTCAGCAGCAGGAGCGCAAGCAGGGCGGCCGCGAGGCGAAGGCCGGAAGCGAGGCGGGACGCGCGAGGCATGATTGCCCTCCCTGGGCGATGGGTTCGGCTGTGGGAACCCGAGAGGGCGAGGGAATCACACTGCGTGGTCCGATTTTCCCGACGGCCTCAGCGCGATGGCCAGCAGGACGAGCCCCAGCGCGCCGGCCAGGAACTGCGGCCAGCGGCGCAGCGCGAGGGGACGGCCTTCGAGCGCGACGTGCCGGTCGCCGTCCCCCACGAGCACGGCGCCGGCCCAGAAGAAGGGATGCGCCGTGGCCGGATCGGCGCGCAGGGCCGCCTGCGCGGCGGCGAGGGCCGCGGCCGCGTCCCGGCCGGCCGCGAGCTGCGCGTAGAACTCGCGCATGAGACGGCGGGTGGCGTCGTCGTCCACGGGCCAGAGCGTGGCGAGCACGGTGGGCACGCCGGCGCTGAGGAAGGCGCCGGTGAGTCCGAGCACGCCTTCGCCCGAGAGCGTGCGCCCGCCGGCGGACTCGCAGGCCGCGAGTACGGCGAGCTCGGCGTCGAGCCGGCCGCGCGCGATGTCCGCCGCCGTCAGCCCGAGGCCGGCGAGCGAGGACTGCCAGGGGTTCTGGTCGTCCACCGTGGCATGGGTGGCGAGGTGGAGCACGCCCCAGCCGCGGAGGGCGTCGAGCGCGGGGCCGGGGACGTCGCCGCCCGACAGGCGCGTGCGGCGCACGTCGCGATAGCGATGGGCCAGATCGTCCACCTCGCGGAGCGCGCCGGGCAGGCCGCCGGACGCGTCGGCCAGCGCCAGCAGGGGACGGGCCGGGGCGGGGCGCGCGGCGCGGAGCTGGGCCAGCACGGCGGCGGCCGGGACGCGCAGCCAGTGGTGGGCGGGGGCGTCGGCCGCGTCGAGCAGCGCCGGCGGGAGCAGGTTGAGCGGACCGTCCGGCACCAGGATCACGCGCGGGTTCTCGGCCAGCAGGTCCTCGACGCCCGCGAAGAGCTGGCCGCGCAGGGCCGCCGCGGCCGTCGCCACGAGCGCGGCGTCACCGGCGCCGGCGACGGGCGGCCGCGCCACGAGGCCGTAGAGCGCCCGCAGGCGCTCGGCCAGCGGCGCCTCGGGCGGCAGGAGCAGGGCCTCGCAGTCGTCGCGGGTCACGGCGAAGAGCACCGAGCGCTCCGGGCCGAGGTAGAGATCGAGCAGCAGCTCGCCGGGCTGCAGGGTCTCGCGCTGCAGGGCGTCCAGGGTCAGCGGGGGCCGCGCCGGCGCGGCCAGCGGGCCGGGGCCGAGCATCCGCTCGCGCAGCGTGCGCGCCTTGAAGCGCTGCAGGGCGTCGAAGGCCTCGCGGCGGCGCGCGTCGACGTCCATGCCCTCGCGCGGCGCCAGCAGCGCCGCGGCGAGATCCGTGTAGAGCAGGTGGCCGCTCGCTCCGCGCTGCTCCCGCCACTGCGGGTCGCGCGGCAGGCTGCGCTCCGCCTCCCAGACCTCCGCCCCGCGACGGAGCAGCACCCGCGCGCTGTCCGGCCTGCCCAGCGCGCGCTGCGCCGCCGCCGCGCGCGCCAGCGCCTCCACCCGGAAACCCGCCAGCCCCAGGTTGCGGGCCTCGGCGTCGACGCGCTCCAGCGGTTGCAGGGCGGCGCGGGCGCGTCCCAGCGCCAGCAGCAGGCGGCCGCGCTCGGCGTCGAAGCGAAGGGCCAGGGGACGGTCGTCGCAGGACGCCAGCGCCGAGGCGCTCGACTCCAGCGCCTCGAGCGCCCGGGCCTCGCCCTCCGACGCCGCCAGCGCCTGCGCCAGGCCCAGGCGCGCCTCGAGGGCGTTGCGCGGCGGCAGCGCCTCCCCCAGCGCGAGCGCCTCGCGATAGCGCGCCGCCGACGCGCGGGGCCGCGAGGCCTGCCGCGATTCGTCGGCCATCTGCAGCAGCACGCGGCCTTCGAGGTCCGGCCAGCCCTCGGCGCGGCAGGTGGAGAGGAGGGAGTCCTGCAGGGCGACGGCCTCGTCGAGGCGGCCGAGCTGCCGCAGACAGAGCGCGTGGTTGAGCGCGGGGATCACCGCGCCCTTGGGGTAGCCGAGGCGCAGCTGGAGCTCCGCCGCGCGCGTGAAGTGCAGCGCCGCGTCGCCGGGATCGCCGAGATCGTAGGCGAGCGCCCCGAGGTTGTTGAGTGCCATGGATTCCACCGCCACGTCGCCGAAGCTCCCGGCCTCGGCCGCCGCGCGGCGGAAGCAGTCCATGGCGCCGGGGTAGTCCCCCAGCTTGCTGAGGGTGATGCCGAGCCCGTTCCAGGCCCAGATCCCGCCGCGCCGCTCGCCCGCCGCGGCGAAGTGCGCGATGGCCTGCCGGTAGCGCTCCGCGCCGCTGCCGTTGTGCCCCGACTGGAAGTCCTGCCAGGCGAGTCCCACCTGCGCCCAGCCCTGGTGCGCCGCGTCCCCGGCGGACCCGGCCAGCTCGAGCAGGTCGGCGTAGAGGGCGGCGGCCTCGTCGGGGTGCCCGCGTCCCTCCGCGCCGACCCCGAGCCAGCGAAGGGCGCGGCACTGGCCCAGCGTGTCGCCCGCCGCGCGCGACAGCGCGAGGCACTCGCGCAGCGGCGTCTCGGCGCCGGGGGCGTCGCCCATGGAGACGCGGATCTCGCCCTGACGGCGCAGCAGGTCGCGCAGCAGCGCGCCGTCGGCGTGCGCGCGCGCCTCGGGCAGCAGGCTGTCGATGAGCGCGAGGGCCTGCGCGCCCTGCCAGGCGCGCTGGAGCGCGTCGAGGCGGGCGTAGCGCGGGTCGTCACCGGGCGAGGCCGCGGCCGCGGTCCGCGCCCCCAGCACGAGCACGAGGGCGAGCAGCGCCGGCAGGAGCGCCCCGCGGGGCGTCATTCGCGGGAGGGGTTCGAGGGGACCGGCAGCACCAGCGACTCGGGCGGCGACATCGCCAGCGGATCTCCGCCGGACAGCGCCTCCACCTGCCACACCATGAAGTCGCCGCCGTCGGGCAGCAGTGCGCGCAGGGCGGCGGCGTCGAGCGTGAGCTGGGTGCCGGCGCCGGCGTCGCGCGCGCCGAGGGGGTTCAGGGCGGCGTCGAGCAAGTGGACCGTGTAGGCGTCGGCGCCGGGCACGGGCGACCAGCCGAGGACGAGGGCGCCGTCCGCGGTCCAGCGCGCGGGCTGCAGCGCGAGCGCCACCGTGGGCGTCTGCCCGCGCAGCCGCAGCTCGCGTGGTCCGCCGCGGTCGAGAGCGTCGCGCAGCAGCGGCGTCACGGCCACGGCCAGCAGGAGGACGGCGGCCAGGGCCAGCGTCGCGCGCCAGACCGGGCGCAGCGGCAGCGCTTCGCGGCGCGGGAGCGCGGGGGCGGGACCGGGGTCGGCGGTGGCGTCGCGCAGGGCGGCGTCCAGGCGGTCGAGGGCGTCCTCCAGGGACGCGGCGGAGACGGGCGCGCCGCCCGCCAGGAAGTCCTGGTAGTCCAGCAGGCGCGCGCGGCAGCGGGGGCAGTCCTGCACGTGGCGGCGGCGGGGGTCGTCCGCGGGCAGTGCGGCCAGGTCCGCGAGGACCTCGACGGTGGGACAGGAATCAGCCACGGGCCTCGTCTCCTTCCTCGGCATCCTCGGCGCGTTCGGCGGCCAGCGCCGCCCGCAGGTGGCGTCTGGCCCGTTGCAGCACGGCGCGCGCGCCGCTGGCCTCCTCCAGCTTCAGCAGGCGCGTGATCCGGTCCACCGGCATCTTCTCCACGCAGCGCATCCAGAGCACCTGCTGATCCAGGGGCGGCAGCGCGCGCTGGATCAGCGCCAGCAGGCGCTCCTCGCCCTCGCGCTGGTCGAGCAGGTCGTCCTGTGCCGGCGCGGCGCTCGGCAGCGCGTCGGGCTCCAGGTCCTCGCCCAGCAGCGGCGGCCGGCGCAGGGCGTTGAGGCAGCGATTTCGCGCCACCGCATAGAGCCACGAGGAGAAGCGGGAGCGGCCATCGAAGCTGCCCAGCCCGCGGTAGGCGCCGAGCAGCACGTCCTGGGCGAGGTCCAGCGCCTCCTCGTGGTCCCGCACGCGTCCGTAGCACCAGCGGTAGACGCGCTCGCGGTAGCGGCCCAGCAACGCCGTGGCCGCCCGGCGGGCCGACGCGCCGTCGGCGCCGCGCGCCAGCGCGCAGAGCGCCTCGTCCGACAGCAGGTCGATCTCGCGCTTCCTCGACTCGTGAGACACGGAGCCTCCGGACAAATCACAGGGCCTCGCGGGAAGCGAGGCCCTCAAAGAGTATCAGATTGTCCTGAATGGCGCGCGGAAATCCGCGGCTAGATGCCCAGGTAGGCCTCGCGCACCTGGGGGTCGGCGAGAAGCTCCTCGCCGGTGCCGCTGCGGGTGACGCGGCCGTTCTCGAGCACGTAGGCCCGGTGGCAGAAGGCCAGCGTCTGCCTGACGTTCTGCTCCACCAGCAGCACCGTGATGCCTTCCTCGCGGTTGACCGACTTCACGATGTTGAAGATGTCCTGCACGAGGATCGGCGCCAGGCCGAGCGAGGGCTCGTCGAGCATCAGGATGGCCGGACGCGCCATGAGTCCCCGGGCGACGGCGGCCATCTGCTGCTCGCCGCCCGACAGCGTGCCGGACAGCTGCTTGCGCCGCTCCTTGAGCCGCGGAAAGAGCGAGTAGCAGTGGTCCAGCATCCGCGCGCGATGGGGCTTGGCGCGCTTGGAGATGGCGCCCAGGATCAGGTTCTCCTCCACGGACATCTCGTGGAAGAGATGCCTGCCCTCCGGCACGTGGATCACCCCGGCCTCGATGATCTCCATCGGGGAAGCCTTGCGCAGGTTCAGCCCGTCGAAGCGGATCGTGCCGCCCTTGGCCGGTGACAGGTTGGAGATGGTCTTCAGCACGCTGCTCTTGCCCGCGCCATTGGCCCCCACCAGCACCACGATCTCCCCGGGATGCACGGCGAAGGTCACGTCCCAGAGCACCTGCATGTCGCCGTAGCTCATGTCGACGTTGGTCACCTCAAGCATGCGTGTGCTCCTCCGGGTCGTAGTCGCTGCCGAGATAGGCCTCGATCACCGCGGGATTCCGCGACACCTCCGCCGGCGTGCCCTCCGCGATCGTCGCGCCGGAGGCGATGGCGTGGATGCGGTCGCTGATCGTCATCATCACCTTCATGATGTGCTCGACGATGATGATGGTCACGCCCAGCTCGTCGCGGATGCGCCGCATGATCGCGATCGCCTGCGTGAGCTCCGAGGGGTTGAGGCCGGCGGCGGTCTCGTCGAGCAGGAGGAGCTTGGGCCGCGTGGCCAGGGCCTTGGCGATCTCCAGACGCTTGCGGCCGCCGATGGGCAGGCTGCCGGCCTTCTGCTTGGACACGCTGTCCAGGTGGCAGAAGGTCAGCACCTCGCGCGCCACCTTGCGCGCGCCGGCGAAGCTGCGCTCGCGGGCGAAGGCGCCGGCCATGACGTTGTCCAGCACGGTGAGGCGCTTGAGGGGCCGCACCTTCTGGAAGGTGCGGCCGATGCCCAGGCGCGCGATCTCGTGGGTGGGCAGGCCGGTGATGTCCCGCTCCGCGAAGACGATGCGCCCGGCCGTCACGCTGTAGTAGCCGTTGATCAGGTTGAAGAGCGTGGTCTTGCCGCTGCCGTTGGGGCCGATGAGCCCCAGGATCTCACCCTCCTGCACGGCAAAACTCACGTTGTCGACGGCGGTCAGGCCTCCGAAGCGCTTGGTCAGTCCCTCCACGGCGAAGAGGCTCATGCGCCCTCCTTGCGTGGCGCGCGGCGGAAGCGTCGCGCGAGCAGATGCCAGTCGCCCACGACCCCGCCGGCCATCGTCAGGATCACCACCACCACCAGCGCGCCGAAGGCCAGCGCGTGCATCCGCGAGATCCAGCTCGGCCCGATGCCGAAGAAGGACGAGCGGAAGAGCTCCTGCACGAAGACCATGATCAGGGCGCCCACCGCGGGCCCCCACACCGTCCCCACGCCGCCGATGATGCCCACGAGGATGGTGATGATCGAGATGTTGTGCAGCGCGAAGACCACCTCGGGATCGATGAAGCCCATGTAGATCATGTAGAAGGCGCCGGCCAGGCCCGCGAAGAAGGTCGACACCGCCAGCGAGAGGTTCTTGGTGCGCGTGGTGTCGATGCCCAGGGCCGCGGCGGCGTCCTGATCTTCGCGGATCGAGAGGCAGTAGAAGCCCAGCTTGCTGCGCGTGATCATCTTCACGGCCACGAGCGAGAGCAGCGCGATGGCGGTGATGACGTAGTAGTAGGGCAGCTTGCTGGTCCAGGTGCCCATGTAGAAGATGCCGTTGTGGCCGGCGGTCAGCCACTCCTCCTCGCCGAAGACCAGCCGCAGGATCTCCGCCGAGGCCAGCGTGCCCAGCGCGAAGTAGGGCCCGCGCAGGCGGAAGACGAGCTTGCCCAGCAGATAGCCCAGCAGCACCGCGGCGAGGCCCCCCGTCAGCAGGCCCCACCAGGGCGAGAGTTTCCAGTGGTGGAAGGGCAGCCCCGACGCGTAGGCGCCGATGCCGAAGAAGGCCGCGTGCCCGAAGGACACCTGCCCGGTGTAGCCCGCGAGCAGGTTCCACGAGTTGCCCATCACGACCCACATCATGATGAGCACCAGCAGCCCCTGGAAGTAGGTGGACGTGTAGACGGTCAGCGGCGCCACGAGCATGAGCCCGATGGCCAGCCATTCCCGCCAGGAGAAGAAGCGCACTGCGACGTTCACGGCGGCCACCTCCTCAGATCTTGGTCAGCCGCTTGAGGCCGCCGGGGATGAAGACCAGCACGACGAGGAAGATCACGAGCCCCACCGCGTCGCGATAGCCCATGGAGATGTAGGTGGCGCCGAAGGTCTCGGCCAGACCGAGGATCAGCCCGCCGAAGATCGCACCCACCGTGGAGCCGAGGCCGCCCAGGATGGTGATCACGAAGGCCTTCACCGTGAAGATCGGCCCCACGTCCGGGTACAGGTAGTAGACCGGCAGGAGCAGCGAGCCGGCGGCGGCGTCCAGGCCGCTGCCGATGCCGTAGGTGAGGATCGTGATCTTGGCGGTGCTGATGCCCATCAGCGCCGCGGCGTGCTTGTCCTGCGCGGTGGCGCGCACGCTGCGCCCGAGGTCGGTGCGCATGAGGAACCAGAACAGCGCGAGCGTCAGGCCCAGCGCGATGAAGAAGGCGATCACCAGCGGCACCGCCATGGTGACGTCGCCCAGGTGCCAGGCCTTCTCGGTGTAGCTGGTCTGCACCGAGCGGTAGTCGCTGGTGAAGATCGTGCGCGCCAGTTCCATCAGCACCATGCCGATGCCGACGGTCATCAGCACCTGGTTCTCCGGCAGGATCGACGGCTTGTCGATCAGCGGATGCAGGAAGAACTTGCTGATCCCCTCCGCCAGCAGGAAGACCGCCGGGATGCTGATGAAGATGGAGAGGTAGGGATCGATCCCGAGGAACTTCCACAGCACCCAGGTGATGTACATCGACACCATCAGCACCTGCCCGTGGGCGAGGTTGATGATGCCGAGCACGCCCATGATGAGCGTCATCCCGATGCCGATGATCGCGTACAGGCCGCCGATCAGGATGCCCGAGATCAGCGTCTGCAGAAACAGATCCATGCCGGCTCCCCTCGCAGGTGGGATCGGGCGGACGACCGGCGCCCGGGGCGGCCGCGGCCGCCCCGGGGACCAGCCCTAGTTCCAGGTCTTGGCCCAGTCGATGGGATAGGCGTAGGGCGAGTTCGCCAGCGCCTTGGGCCAGATCAGCTTGAGCTCGCCGTCGATCCACTGCACGACGTAGGTGTCCATCTTGTTCTGATGGATCTTGTTGCCGTAGGCCGTGAACTTGACGGGACCGAAGACGGTCATCATGTCCGTCTCGTCGAGCGCCTTCTTGATGGACTCGGTGTCGATCTTCTTCGCGCGCTTCAGCGCGTCCGCCGCCACGTAGGCCGTGGCGTAGGCCTCGGCGCCGTGGTAGTCCGGCCCCTCGCCGCCGAAGCGCTCCACGTAGCGGTCGAAGAAGGACTGCGCACCCTCGAGCGGCAGCGACTGATGCCACAGCGTCGCGCTGATCACCTTCTCCGACGCCACGCCCGCATTCTCCTTGAACGCCGGCATCGTGTAGCCCGCGCCCGCGCCCACGAAGAGCTTCGGATCGAGGCCCAGCTCGCGCGCCTGCTTCATGAGCAGCGCCGCGTCCATCACGTAGGAGATCATGTAGACGAGATCCGGCTTCTGCTCCTTCACCTTGAGCAGCAGCGGCTTGAAGTCCACCGTGCCCGCGGCGTAGGAGGCGACCTCCATCACATCGACGCCCATCGCCGCGCAGGTCTTCTCGAAGGACTCCGCGCCGCTGGTGCCGAAGGTCGTGTTCTCGTGGAAGATGATCGCGCTCCCCGGCTTCACCACTTCGCCCAGGAAGCCCTCCAGACCCGACGCGTACTCCGACACCGGCGGATTGACGCGGTAGATGTAGAAGCGGTCGGCCTGGTCGGGCGTCATGTCGAAGGCCTCGGGCTCCGTGATCTTGTCGACCGAACCCGTGCACACCACGAAGGGAGTGCGGAAGCGCTGCGCGACCTGCGCGGCCGCGAAGGTGACCGAAGAGCTGTAGCCGCCGAGCACGAGCGGCACCTTGTTCACGCTGATCAGCTTCTCGATGCCGAGTCGCCCCACGTCCGGCTTGCCCGTGTCGTCCTCGAACTGGAACTCCAGCATCCGGCCGTTCACGCCGCCGGCGGCGTTGATCTCATCCATGGCCAGCGTGAAGGCGTTCTTCTCCATCTCGCCGAACTTGGCCTGCGAGCCGGTCAGGGGCAACAGCACCCCCACCTTGAGAGGTTTTTCCTTGGCCCAGGCCAGCGTCGGCAGGGCCAGCAGCAGGATCAAGAAGCAGATCAGGCTGCGTCGCATCACGTCTCCTTCCGGTCATGAACTCGCGGCGCGAGCGCATCCACGAGTTCAGTGTCCCTATTTCCGGTTAAGTTGCCATGAATCGCCCGGCCGATTCAAGGCAAAACGGATCTATTCTGACATGGATGGAGCCATGCAGACCCTGAAGACTTGATGTCGGGCTTGCCAGCTGAGGCCGAGCCCCTGCTTGACACCCAATCCCTTATCTCGCTAGGGTTTGCCCATCGCGTAGCGGATCACCCCGACCCAGGAGGCACCGATGAGCCAGCAGGGCGCGCAGCGCGGACAGTGGAGCAGCCGGCTGGGCTTCATTCTCGCCGCCGCCGGCGGCGCCGTCGGGCTGGGCAATCTGTGGAAGTTCCCCTACATCACCCTGGAGAACCACGGCGGGGCCTTCGTGCTCGTCTACCTGGCCGCCGTGATCCTGGTGGGCGCGCCGATCATGGTGGCGGAAATCCTGCTGGGCCGCCGCGCGGAGAAGGACCCCGTGGGGAGCTTCCGCGTTCTTGCCGCGGGCAGACGTGGCGCGGGGCTGTGGCCCGGCGTCGGCGTGCTCGGCGTGATCACGGGCTTCGTGATCCTCTCCTACTATAGCGTCGTGGCGGGCTGGACCATCCGCTACATCGGCATGGCGCTCAGCGGCCAGCTTGGCGACCTGGCCACGCACCCGGGGGCGCTCGACACGTTCTTCGGCGGCTTCCTCGCGAGCAGCGGACAGCAGATCACCTACTACCTGCTCTTCATGGCCGCCACGATCGGCGTGGTGTACTTCGGCGTGTCCAAGGGCATCGAGCGAGTGACGACGGTCCTCATGCCCTGCCTCTTTCTCATCCTCATCGCCCTGGTGATCTACAGCGCGTGGACGCCCGGCTTCACCAGGGCGCTCGCCTTTCTCTTCCGTCCCAACTTCTCGGAGCTGACGCGCGGAGCGATTCTCGAGGCGCTGGGGCACAGCTTCTTCACGCTGAGCCTCGGCATGGGCGCGATGCTCACCTATGGCTCCTACATGCAGAAGAGCGACAGCATCCCCCGCGCCGCGCTCCTGATCAGCCTGGTGGACACGCTGATCGCGCTCTTCGCCTGCATCATCATGTTCTCGATCATCTTCAGCTTCGACTTCGAGCCGCGCAAGAGCTCGACGATCCTCTTCACAACGCTCCCCGTGGTGTTCTTCAAGATGCCTGGCGGCGCGGCCATCAGCGCCTTCTTCTACCTGCTGGTGGCGTTCGCGGCCCTGACCAGCACGATCAGCCTCATGGAGGTGGTCTCCAGCTTCGCCATCGACGAGCTCGGCTGGAAGCGTCACCGCGCCGTGCTCACCATGGGCGGGGCGATCACGCTCTTCGGACTCCTCAGCGCGGTGAGCCTGGGCGCCAACTCGAAGCTGTCCAGCGTGAACCTGATCGGCCGCGAGTCCACCGCCGGCGTCTTCGGCACCCTCGACTACCTGGCGAGCAACTGGTTCCTGCCGGTGGGAGGATTCCTGATCGCGCTCTTCACGGGCTGGGTCCTGAGCCGCCGCGAGACGCGCGAGGAACTGGAGATGGGACACGGCGGCGAGATGGTCACGCACAACGCGTGGCGCTTCCTCATCCGCTTCGTGGCCCCGCTCGCCGTGGGCGCGATCATCGTCAGCGTGATTCTCGGCGCGGAGTACCAGTAGCGCCGGCGCTAGACTTCGGCCGGCTGGCCGCGGAGCGCGTCGCGCAGGGCTTCCAGGTCGCGACGTGCGCCGTCGCTGTCGCTCTTCGGATCCGCCAGTGTGGACGCGAGACGGAGGTCCAGATCCCGACCGGACTCGCTGCGCATGACGGCCCGCAGATGCAGTCCACCCTCCCGCTCGAGGCTGACGCTGCCCACCGCGCAATCCGGCACCTTCATCCACGCCAGTTCGTCGAGCAACGGCACCAGCAGCCAGCCATCGCGCGTGCCATAGATGACGAGCAGCTCCCCCCGCGGAAGCTCGTCGAGCCCCGCGAGATGATAGGTGCGGTACTCGCCCTGGATCGCCTCGTCGCTGACGCTGGCGATGCGCGACCGCAGCGCGGTGAGCGCCTCCTCGCCGCGGCGGCCCACCCGAGACAGGTAGATGCCGAGAAGGTAGGCCACGAGCGCCAGAACCACGGCGATCCCTGCAACGGTGTTGGTGGCGAGACTTTCGGTGACGCCGAAGAGCAGCACACCGGCCAGTACCAGGCAGAGAAGGGCGAGCAGGTACAGACGTGCCGGTGTCATGGCCGCAGGGTGGCAGGCGCCCCCCCGGGCGTCAAGACATTCGGCCGTCCTCTCCCGCGCGGCGCAGCTGCCGCCGGTCAGGGCGAGCCGCGCGCGCTCGCCCCGGCGACGACCGTCCGCGCGAGGCCCCGCTCGTGATGGAGCTGATGGCAGGCGCTGCAGAGCGTGATCAGGTTGCTCGGGTCGTTCGTGCCGCCGTTCGCGCGGGGCTTCCGGTGGTGTACTTCGAGGTATCGCGTGCTCGTGCAGCCCGGCCCCTGGCAGCGGTGGCCGTCGCGGGCGAGGATCGTCCGCCGCAGCGCCGGCGTGAGCGTGCGCGGCGGGTCGCCCCCGGGGGCGGGCAGTTCGCCACGGTTGGTGATGTAGGCCTTCGCTTGGCAGTCCGGGCAGCGGCGAATGATCACGGTGGCGGCCTGCTTCGCCCGCCCCCGGGGGCGGGTGGCGAGCGCGTCAAGCACCAGTTCTTCCTTCGAGTCTAGCTGCCCGTCCTTGCGCAGCTGCTCGATCAGCGCTTCCCAGCGCGCGTACTGCTCGGCCGTGAAGTTCAGCGTGACGCGCAGGGGCGCGGCGGCTTCGGCCTCCTCGCGGCGCGCTTCGGGCTCGCCCGCCGCGAACAGCGCCGGAGGATCCTGACGCCGTTTTGGCGGCCGCGGCCGGCTCGCCTTCACCTTCCGCTCGAGCGCCCGGCGGCCGAGGCGCTTGGCATCGCTCAACCAGAGGGTCTCGTTCGCCGGCGTCGCCACCGAGACGAGCTCCCGCGCCTTGGTCCAGGGCAGCTCGCCGGCCTCGACGGCGCGTCGTGTCTCCGGCAGGCGCTCGAGTGCACCGGCCATGCGCACGAAGGCCGAGAGCTTGCGCTCGGAGAAGCCCAGCGCATCGCGGCCATAGGCGTGGATCGAGGAGCCCCAGCTCGCGGTAAAGCCCCTCCTCCAGGATCGACGCGAAGGAGAGCAGCGCGCCCTTCTCGAGGCGTTGCAATCGCTCAAGTTCAGTCGTCAGAGCCCGGTGCAGTCGCCGGGCGCGGTCGGCTCGAGTCTCCATGATGAAAGTCCCAGGAAAGTGCAGCGGGAGGCTTGCGATGGATACCAATGTATAGTATCATACGAAGGCCGTCAAGGGCGGCACGAGAGATAGTCGAGAGAATCTTCCCGCGGCAGCCCCCACCCGCCCCCGGGGGCGAGCGAGACCAGGAGGTCCGATAGCGCCAGACACGCGCCGCCGCTGAACAACCCGCCCCCGGGGGCGGGGGAGAAGGGCGACGAGGTTCAGCGCTGCTCGGCGCGCTGCGAGAGCCAGAGTTCGAGCGCCATGATCAAGGCGGCGAGAATGAGTAGCGTGCGCGCGAGTTCCTTGCCGTAGCGTCCTGCATGCAGCGACGCCTCCAGCGGAGCCGCGTCGCCGATGACCTGGAGCCCAGGCAGGCCGAGGCGGAGCGCGAGGCTGTCCGCGGGAATCGGTGCGAGCAGGCCTTCGGCCGGTGGCACGTTGACCGCCGCCAGGCCGAGTTCGCGCACGCCTTTGGGCCTGCGCTCCTGCAGGCGATAGATGCCGGTGCGGCGCACCGTGGCCATGGCATGCGAGGGGAAGCTCGCCGCATCTACCCTGACGGGCAGGATGACGTCGTCCGGCCCTTTCACCTGCAGGGCGGCGGCCGCGGGCGGGGCGTCCTCGTCGAGCGCCCAGCTCAAGGTGCCGCCGGCGGTGGCGAGTTGGGGGCGCGCGGCGCCGGCCGCCTCCTGGGCCAGCTCCTGGAGCAGCGGCAGGAACATCGACGAGTAGGGCAGTTCGCCCCCCTTCGGCCCGGCGTCGAAGAGCAGCAGCCGGATGCGGCCGCGCTCGTGCTCCCAGCCGAGGAGGGCGGGGCCGCCGGAGGCGAAGCGCGCGAGCACGTCCCGATCCCCCGGGCGCGTGCGGAAGCTCTGCCAGAGCGGTTGCTCGGCGAGCACCTTGCGGTGATCCGCGGAGAAGTCCGCGAAGATCGGCGTGTCGGGATCGAGCGCCGCGAGCGTCTCGCGCGCGTTCCCTGCCGGTTCGAGCGCGTGGGGCCCCCCGATGCGCGGGAGCAGATGGCGCGCGAGGTCGGGCAGACCGTCGAGATCGGGGCACAGCACCAGGCCGCCGCCGCGCGCGACCGCATCCGCAAGAATCTGGGCGCGGGTGGCGTCCAGCCCGCCGCCGCCGCAGAGCACGACGAGGTGACGCCCCGCCACGAGATCGCTGGTCAGCGCGGCGATGCCACGCTGTTCGAGTTCGACGGCGATGGCCTCGGGCCGCCGCCCCTGGTAGGGATCCAGCGCGCGCGCGACGTGCTCGGCAAGGGATAGCCGGCCAGTTCCATCGCCGCCTGCCGCGCTGGGACTGGCGAGGAGCAGCACCTGCAGCCGCGAGGCCACCGGCAGCGTGAAGTTGAGCGCATCGTCCGGGGTGAAGCGGTCGGGCTTCTTCCGCCACTGCCCGACGATGGCGCCTTCGCTCTCCAGGGTCACGCTCAGGTCGCGCCAGGTGGGCGCGCCCGCGGTCGGGGTGAGCGTGAAGCCGCCGCGGTGCTCGCCGTCGAGGTCGAGCTCCACGGGAAAGGCGTCCGCGCTTTCGGCGCCGCTGAGCCGCGCGGCGACGGCGAGGTCGAAGGGACGTCCCGGCAGCACCGGCCGGGCGGGCAGGCGCAAGGCGCTCAGCCCCACGTTGGGCGGCGGATCCTCGCTCAGCGGAAGGGCGAAGAGCCGCAGCTCGCCCGTCGGAGGCAGCGCGGCGCTGTCCTGCGTGGCCGCGGCGAAGTCGCTCAGCAGGTAGAGCTCGCGCTGCGGCTGGGGGCGGAGCGCGAGATCGTCCATGGCCCGGGCCAGCCCCGCGCGCAGGGCCGCGCCGCCGTCGGCGTCGGGCCAGCGGTCGAGGAGCTGGGCGGCGAGCGCCGGGGACACGGGGCCGCCGCCGAGGTCCCTCGGCTCGTCTT
This sequence comes from Candidatus Latescibacterota bacterium, assembly GCA_020633725.1. Lineage (NCBI taxonomy): Bacteria > Pseudomonadati > Candidatus Latescibacterota > Candidatus Latescibacterota bacterium. The sequence goes on along the minus strand of JACKDC010000002.1, from coordinate 67,048 downwards.
CGAGGGCGTAGACCAGCACTTCGTCGCGGGGGCGCAGGCCGTCGAGGATCTCGTGCGCGCGTGCGCGCGCGCGCTCCGCCAAGGTGCCGTGTTCGGTCTGAAGCTGCATGCTGGCGCTGTTGTCGATGAGGAGGGCGATGGCGCGGGGCGCGTCCTCGGGGAAGATCGCCGCCAGGGGCCCGGTCAGGGTGGGTCGCGCCAGCGCGAAGGCGACCAGGGCGATCAGCAACATGCGGAGAAAGAGGATCAGCAGACGCTGCAGGTTGAGACGCCGCATCTGGCGACGGTTCAGCTCGCGCAGGAAGCGGAGGCTGGGGAAGTCGAGCTGGGGGAGACGTCGTCGCTCGAGCAGGTGAATGACCAGGGGCACGAGGCTGCCGAGCAGGCCGAAGAGGAGGACGCTGTTGAGAAAGCCCACGCGCACCGTCCGGAGAGGGGTCGTCGAAAACTAGCAGTCGTGCGGATACGCGGCAACGGCCGCTTTTCGCCCGATCAGGGCGCGACGACGGCCAGCAGGAAGGCGCGGATCTCCGGTCCCCAGGTGGGGAGCGCCGCGCCCGACTCGCCGCGCAGCAACGCGCGCTGAAGCAACGCCAGCCAGGTGGCGCCCACCAGGCGGGGCGAGAGGGCGCGCAGGCCGCCGCCGCTTCGGTCCGCGGCGAAGACCGCAGCCACGCGGCCGGCGAGGTCGCGCTCCAGGGCACGGAGGGCGTCCCGGGCGGCAGTCGGCAGGGTGGCCTCGGCGCCGAGCAGCTGGGCGTAGAGCGTCTCTTGCGGCGCCAGCGCCTCGAGCTGACGGTCCAGCTCGGCCTCGAGGGCGGGGGTCGGAGGACCCAGCGCGGCGCGATAGTCGGCGGCGAAGGCGTCGAGCACGGCGATGAGGAGGTCTTCGCGTCGGGGAAAGTGGACGAACAGGGCGCCGTGGGAGAGCCCGGCGGCCAGAGCCACCTGCTGGGTGCTCGTGGCCGCCAGGCCCCCCGCGGCGATCTGCTCTCGGGCGGCGTTCAGGATGGCCGCGCGACTGCGCGCCCTTCTCTCGTCCCTCCTGCTGCTCACGGCGACCGCCCGAACTGAGTGTGAACTCAGTGAGTGCTCGCTCATTGTAGCGCCTAGGCTGACAATGTCAAGCCCTCTGGACGGAAACAGATGGCGATCAGGGCCAGTGCGGGATCGGTACCCCCATCTGCTGGGCGGTGAAGGCGTAGAGATCGGCGTACTCGGCCAGGGACTTGTCCAGCGGCGTGCCACCGCCATGGCCGGCACGGGTCTCCACACGGAGCAGGACGGGCGGGCCATCGGCCGGCTGAACGGCCTGCAGGCGGGCGGCGTACTTGAAGCTGTGGGCGGGCATGACGCGATCGTCGGTGTCGGCCGTGCAGACCATGGTGGCGGGGTAGCGCACGCCCTCCTTCAGGTTGTGGTAGGGCGAGTAGCCGTAGAGGACCGGGAACATCGCCGGGTCCTGGGGATTGCCGTAGTCGCTCTCCCAGGCCGAGCCGTAGCCCCAGAGGTTGAAGCGGAGCATGTCCATCACGCCGACGAGCGGCAGGGACACGCCGAAGAGGTCGGGGCGCGCGTTCACGACGGCGCCCACCATCATGCCGCCCTGGCTGCCGCCCATGAGGGCGAGGCGGTGGGGTGTGGTGTAGCCGGAATCTACGAGCCATTCGGCGCAGGCGATCATGTCCTGAAACGTGAGCGGACGCCCCTCGAGCGACCCCGCCTGGTGCCAGGGCTCGCCGTACTCGCCGCCGCCGCGGATGCAGGCCAGCGCGTACACCCCGCCCATGTCCAGCCAGGCCGTGAGCGTCGACGAGAAGTGCGGCTGCTGGCTGACGCCGAAGCCCCCGTAGCCGTAGAGCATCGTGGGGTTGGTGCCGTTGCGCACGAGGTCCTTGCGATAGGTCAGGAAGAGCGGGATGGCCACGCCGTCCACGCTGCGGCAGAACACCTGCTGCGACGTGTAGGGCGACGTGTCCACCGGCACCTCGTAGCGGCGATACACGCTGCTCTCGCCCGTGGCGAGGTCGTAGCGGTAGAGCGTCGTGGGCGTGAGGAAGTCCGCATAGCTGTAGAAGGTCTCGGTGGCGTCCCTGCGGCCGCGGAAGCCGCGGACGGTGCCGAGACCGGGCAGCGCCACGTCCGCCAGTAGCCGCCCCTGCAGGTCGTAGCGCAGCACCTGGCTGCGCGCGTCCTTGAGCGCGCCGACGAAGAGCGCGCCCCCCACCTCGCTCACCCACTGCAGCGGGTAGCGGCCTTCGGGGATGATCGTCTCCCAGCGCGCCTCCTCGGGATGGCGGCGGTCCACCGCGATTACGCGGCCGAGCGGTGCGTCCTTGGTGGTGAGGAAGTAGAGCCGGTCGCCGACGTTCGTGACGTAGTTGTACTCGTGCTCCGGGTCCTGAAGGAAGGGTGTGGGCTTGGCGCCGGGGTCCGTGAGGTCGAGCAGGCTGAGCAGCCCGAACATGGAGCCGCGCGGGTAGACGGTGATCAGGCCCAGGTCGCGCTCCTCGTTCATGTCGAGGCCGAGCAGCCAGTCGGGATGCTCGGGCAGGTCGAAGATCCTGCGATCATCGCTCTGCGACGTGCCCAGCCGGTGGTACCAGACCGCGGCGCTGCGGGCCGCCGCCTGTGTCTCCTCACCGGGAGCGGGCTCGGGGTAGCGCTCGTAGTAGAAGCCGCTGCCGTCGGCGTTCCACTTGCCGCCGCCCTTGCTCCAGCGGATCAGCTCGTCGTGGACGTGACCCGTGTCGATGTCCATCACCTGCCACTCGACCCAGTCGCTGCCCTTGGAGGAGCGGGCGAAGAGCACGCGGCTGCCGTCTTCCGAGATGTCCATTCCGGCCAGGGCAATGGTGCCGTCCTCGCTCCAGGTGTTGGGATCGAAGAGCACCTTGGGCTCGGCGTCGAGGCTCTCGGCCCAGTAGCGCACCCACTGGTTCTGGAGGCCGTCGTTCGCGGAGTAGAAGTAGCGGCCGGCCTTCTTGCTGGGCATGGAGTAGCGCGGGTAGTCGCTGAGCGCCTTGAAGCGCGCGAGCAGGCGGTCGCGACCGTCGATCGTGTCCAGGTAGGCGGAGGTCTTCGCGCTTTCGGCGGCGACCCAGGCGGCGACCTCATCGCTGCCGATGTCCTCCAGCCAGCGGTAGGGATCAGCGACCTGGCTGCCGTGGTAGTCGTCCACCTGGTCCACGGTGCGGGCCGGGGGATAGGTGAGCGCGGCCGCGATCGTCGGCAGAAGGACGAACAGGATCGCGAGTCGAAGCCGGCGGAACATGCGAGCATCCATGGGTCAGAGCTCCCGGCGCAGGGTCTGCGCGCTGTCGCAGTGGTGAAGCGCGAACTCCCGCGACGCCAGCAGCGGCGCCGGCACGGCGTCGCGGGGAATGGGCGCGAAGCCGAGTCGAGCGAAGAAGGGCGCCGCGTCGAGCGTGAGCAGGCAGACGGCGGCGACCCCCGCGCGGGCGAGCTCGTCGAGCACGCCCGTCGCCAGCGCGCGGCCGAGGCCGCGGCCACGGGCGCCGGCGTCCACCGCCACGGAGCGCAGCAGCGCGAAGTCGCCGTGGCGTTCGTAGCCGGCACAGGCGAGCACGCGGCCGTCTTCGCGCAGAACGCGCATCTGCACGGGGGCGTCGTCCTCGCCGGGCACGGGCAGGCCGGCGGCGCGAAGCAGCCCGGCCACGGCGGCGTCGTTGTAGTCGGCGGGCATGGGCGCGGGGACGTCCACGAGGCCCAGCTCCGCGTCGGCCTCGATCTCCACCACGAAGTGGGGCGCGATGAGGGCGCCAACCTGCACCATGGTGGTGGCGGGCATCACGTCGCCCAGGGCTTCGCGGTGGGCGCGGCCCACGGCCTCCCAGTCGCGCGCGATGTCGGTGACGAAGATCCGCGTGCGCACGACGTCGGCCAGCGAGCCGCCCGCGCGGGCCAGCGCGGCGGCGATCTTGGCCAGGGCGTCCGTGGCCTGGGCGTAGGCGTCCGCGCCCTCGCCCACGGTGCCCGTCACCACCACGCGACGTCCCGCGCGCACCGCGCGCGAGTAGCCGACGATGGACTCCCAGGGCGCGCCGCTGCCGAAGTTCTCGCGCCGCACGCTCACGGCGAAGGCGGCGCCGGCGGAGCCGCGGGCGGCGTCGATGACGGCGGCGCCGGCCGGACCTTCGCCGCGGCGCGGCGACGTCCCACGTGCCCGGCGATCCAGCCGCCGAGGAAGCCCAGCGCGAAGAGCGCCAGGTAGACGAGCACACCGGACACGCGCGTCTCCCACACGAGGAAGCGCAGCGTCACCTCGCCCATGTTCTGCAGGGCCACGAGCAGGATGAAGACGAGCAGCACGGCGATCAGCCAGCGGCGCATGGCCTCTCCCTTCGCCAGCGGGTCGTCCGCATCCTAGCAGATCGCGGCGACGATCACAGCGGCTTCCGCGCCTCGAATCGAGCGCTCCAGACCTTGCCCTCCACGGCCGCCGCCACGCGCTTCGCCGCCTCGGCGTCGAGCCCGCCCCCGCCGCTGTCGCAACCGCAGCCGCAGCCGGCGGACTCGGCGCCCGGATCCAGCTCGCAGACCATGTCCTCAAGCTGGCTCGCCGAGTAGACGAGCCGCTCCGGCACGTCCACGTCCGCCAGGCCGGCGGCGGCAAGCCCCGCGCGGTACTCGGCCTCGCTGATGGCCCCGCCCAGGCAGGCGCTGCGCGCCACCGCGCTGTCGCGCAGCGCCGCCGGCAGGTCCTCGGCGACGATGTCGCTCACCTGCACGCGCCCGCCGGGCTTCAGCACGCGGGCGATCTCGGCGAAGACCCGCGGCTTGTCTGGCGACAGGTTGATCACGCAGTTGGAGATCACCCAGTCGACGGAGGCGTCCGCCACGGGCAGCGCCTCGATCAGGCCCTCGCGCAGTTCCACGTTGGTCACGCCGGCCGCGGCCAGGTTCGCGCGGGCCGCCTCGAGCATGGCGGCGGTCATGTCGACGCCGATCACGCGCCCGGTCGGCCCCACCTTGCGCGAGGCGAGGATCAGATCGACGCCCGCGCCCGAGCCCAGGTCCAGCACGGTCTGGCCCGGCTCGACGGCGCTGAAGGCCAGTGGGTTGCCGCAGCCGAAGCTGCTCGCCAGCGCGTCGGCGGGCAGCGCGGCGAGATCCGCCTCGCTGTAGCCGGCCAGCGCCGCCACCGTGGACGCGCTGGCCTCGTCGCCGCAGCAGGAGCCCCCGCGCTTGATGGCCGCGCCGTAGTGCTCCGCGACGCTGCGGTGTTCGTCGTCGTGTTTCATGGGCAGTCGCACTCCTGATTCGGGGGACAGCAGGCGTCCAGGGCGTCCGCGATGGCGCGCAGGGTGCCCGCGAGATCGGTGTTGAGCCGGTAGAAGACTTCGCGGCCCCGCTTCTCGGCGCTGACGATCCCGGCGTCACGCAGCCGGGCCAGGTGCCGCGAGACCACGGAGAGGTCGCGCGCGCAGCAGCCGCCCAGCGCTCCCACCGTGGCCGGCCCCCCCGCCGCCGCCAGGCGCAGCAGCAGGGCGAGACGGTTCGGGTCGCCGAGCGCCTTGAAGAGGGCGGGTTCGAGCAGGCCGTCGAGGGCGCTTCCGGGGTCGCAGTTCATTTGCATGACGATGCAAATATAGCACAGCCGGGCGGGAGCGCAAGGCTAGAAGTAGAAGCGCAGCTCCGCGAACACGGTGTCCGGCAGCGTGCCGAACTCGCTCCGCGGCACGGCGATGCCGAACGGCCCCGGGTGCGTCCCCTTGCCGAGGCCGTAGAGCCCCCCGGCGCCGATGGCGGCCTCCTGGGCAAAGTCCCAGTTCAGCGCGGGCTCGAGCAGCATCGAGGCATCGTGCAGGTTGCGCAGCGCGAAGAGGCTGAGCGCCAGCAGCGGCCGCGCCTGCCAGTTCAGGTTGAGCGCCAGATAGTCGCGGCCGAGCAGGAAGGCCTCGCCGCGACGGATCTCCGGCACCTGGGCAGCGGCGAGATAGCCGTCCACTGACGTGGCCCCGAAGCTGTCGTGCTGGAACTCGAGCGCGGCGGAGAGATCCGCGAGTAGCTGCCGCTGCGCGCCGACGGTGAGGCGCCAGGTATCGTCGCGGTGGCGCCCCGCGCGGGCGAGCCCCTCCGCGTAGTAGCCCGTTCCCCCGAGATCCGTGGACAGCGAAACGCCGGCAAAGGGCTCGTGCATGCCCACGCCGCCCAGCAGCGTGGCGCTGACCCCGCCCAGGTCGAGACGCCCCCGCGCCAGCAGCGCGCCCGCGTCCAGGGAGTCCGCGTGGGCCACGGCGATCAGCTCAGCCTCGCCCCGCAGGCCGAAGGCGCGGCCGAGGCGCAGGGCGTCCACGCCGCGCTTGTACTCGGTGTCGAGGGCGCCGGGGGTGAAGGGCGCGAAGAGATCGAGGCTGGGCAGCAGCAGCGCGTTGCCCAGCGTGACGGCCTGTCTTCCTGCGCACAGGGTCATGTCGGCGCGGCGCACGCTCAGCGCGAGGCGGTCGAGGTCGCGCAGGAGCGAGTAGCCGTCGCCGCGCTCCACCGTGGCGTCGAGGTCCCGCCAGCGCCAGTCCGTGGCGGACGGCAGCGCAAACGCCGTGGCGCCGCCCGTGCCCAGCACGGCGGTGAAGTCGCCCGCGGCATCGACGCGCGCGCCGCCGCCAAGGCGCAGCGTGGCGTCCAGGCGCAGGCGCTGGGTGCTCACGGCCTGGCGCTCGGCGGCGTCGCCACGGGTGACGAAGGTGAAGCTGCGGCCCGCGCCATCCAGGCCCAGGCTCCACGTCTCGCCTTGCCAGTCGTAGAGTGCCCGCGCCGGCGTGGCCGCGGCCAGGCAGGCGAGCGCGAGGAGCGCGGCGCGTCTCACGCCGGCACCACCGCGGAGTGGCGCTCGTCGCTGGCCACGCGCCCGTCGCGCAGGCGCACCAGCCGGCTCGCGCGCTCCATGATGCGCGTGTCGTGGGTGGAGAAGATGAAGGTCGTTCCGTAGCGGGCGTTCAGGGACGCCATCAGGTCGAGCAGCGCGTCGCCCGTGGCCGTGTCGAGGTTGGCCGTGGGCTCGTCGGCCAGCACCAGAGCCGGCCGCGCCGCGATGGCCCGCGCCACCGCCACGCGCTGCTGCTGCCCGCCCGACATCGACGCGGGCCGCCGGTGCTCCATGCCCGCCAGCCCCACCTCCTGCAACACCTCCATCGCCCGCGCGCGCCGCTCGGCGGCCGGGCGGCCCTGGATCAGCATGACGTACTCCACGTTCTCCACCGCGCTGAGCACCGGCACCAGGTTGTAGGACTGGAACACGAAGCCCAACCGCTCGCGCCGCAGCGCCGCCAGCGCCTTGCCCGAGAGCGCGCCCAGGTCGCGCCCTTCGACGATCACGCGCCCCTCGCTCGGCCGATCGAGTCCGCCCACCAGGTTGAGCAGGGTCGACTTGCCCGAGCCCGACGGCCCCGCCAGCGCGAGGAACTCGCCGGCGGTCACGCTGAGGTCGACGTGGTCCAGCGCGAGGACCGTCTCGCCCTTGCTCACGTAGCGGCGGGTGGCGCCCTTCAGTTCGACGACGATGTCCATGGCAGTCCTTTCACAGTTCCCGCAGCGCGCTGGCCGGCTGCACGTGCGCGGCGCGCAGCGCCGTGCTCAGCCCCGTCAGCGTGCTCAGGGCCACGAAGATCACGGCCACCAGCAGCACCGGCGGCAGGGTGAGTTCCGTGTAGACTCGCGACTCGAAGTTCACGCCCGCCACCTGGAAGCCCCCGAGCCAGAGGCCGTGCCGCGAGATCACGGCATGCGTGACGGCCCCCAGCGCCAGGCCCAGCGCCGCGCCGATCACCCCGAGGCTCGCCGCCTCGGCGAAGATCAGGCCCGCCAGCCGTCCCGGGCTCGTGCCGATGGCGCGCAGCACGCCGAACTCCCAGGTCCGCTCGGCCAGGGACATCGCCAGCGTGTTCACGATGCCCAGCGCGATGATCGCGAAGACCACCAGCAGCGTGATGGCGTAGTAGAGGTCCTGCAGCTCGCGGATGCCGGCGAGCGAGGGCGAGAGCTGGAGCCACTGGGCGACGTCCAGGCCCGGCGCGCGCAGGGGCGCGAGCGCGGCGTCCATGACCGGCGCCTGGTCGGTGTTCACCGCGAGGCGCAGCGCGATCTCGTGCATGGCGTTCGGCAGGCCCAGGGCCGTCCCCAGCGTATGGCGGTCGAGGATCAGCGTGCCCTTGTCGAGGAAGGGATTGCCCGTGTAGACGATCCCAGCGACGCGCAGCAGCACGCTGTTCAGCTCGCCCGTGGTCTCGTCGGCCAGCGTGAGCACGAGACGGCTGCCGGGCTCCACCTCGAGCTGATCCGCCAGGTCCCGGCCCAGCAGCGCGCCGCGGGGACCATCGGGGTAGGCTCCGCTCAGCAGGCGGTCGGCCCAGTCGGTGACGCGCCGCTCGCGCGCCGGGTCGATGCCCACGAGCTCCACCGGCGCGGCCCGGTCGCCGATGGCGACGAGCCCGTTGGCCAGCAGTCGCGGGCTCGCCGCGCTCACCGCCGGCAGCGAGTCCGCGCGGGCGAGCACCGCCTCGGCGTTCGGGATCACCCGCGCGGCCTCGCGGGTCTCGCGGTAGCCGTCCGCGTGGATCTGCGCGTCGCCCAGGTAGGAACTCGTCACCGAACGCTGCAGGTAGCGGTTCATGCCGTTCTGCAGGCCGAGCCAGAAGATCATCGCGGCCAGACCCAGACCGATCGCGCTGCCCGTGATCAGCGTGCGGCGTCCATTGCGCCAGAGGTTGCGCCAGGCCATGCGGAGAGTGGTCATCGGGTCTCCTCGTGCGCTCTCAGTGGTGGCTCAGCGCTTCCACGGGCGCGAGCCTCGCCGCCCGCAGCGCGGGCAGCAGGCCGGCGACCAGCCCCGCGCCGAAGATGATCAAGGGGTAGACGACGTTGCCCTGCACCGTGTTCGCCGCGTGCATCACGCTCAGCGCCACGCCGCCGAACTCGATGGGCTCGCTGCCCACCGGCAGCGCGACGCGCAGGTTGATGACGGTCCCGACGAGCACGCCCGCGAGCACGCCGCCCAGCGACAACCAGAAGGCCTCCCAGAGCACGGCGCGCACGAGGCGTCCGGGCGCGGTGCCCAGCGCCAGCATCACGCCGAACTCCTTGGTGCGCTCGAAGACGGACATCAGCATGGTGTTGCCCACGCCCAGCAGCGCCACCGCGATGAGGATGGCCAGCGAGATGCGTCCGCCGGCGCGGTCCGCCTGGATGCTGCTGTGCAGGTCGGGCAGCAGGGTGGGCCAGCCGAGCAGGCGCCGCCCCGGACCGGGATCGAAGGTGGCGAGCAGGTGGTCGAGCTCGCCCAGCCGGTGCAGCGTGCCCACGAGACGGTGCGCGCGGCCCGGCAGCACCAGCAGCTCCTGCAGATCTCCGATGCGCGCGACGGCCAGCGACGCGTCGGCCTCCTGGGCGCCGGTGGCGATCAGGCCCGTGAGCAGGTAGAGCTGCGCGGCGATGGAACCGTCCGCCGCCTGGCTCACGAAGCTCAGCGTGTCGCCGAGGGCCACGCCGAGGCGGAGCGCCAGGCCGCGGCCGAGCAGCAGCGGCGGCGTGTCGCCCCCCGGCGCCGCGGGGTCCAGCCAGGCGCCCTCCACGACGGTGCCGGGCAGGGACGTCACCTCGCCCTCACGCACAGGGTCCACGCCCACGAGCATCACGCCCGTGCTGCGGACGCCCGCCGCCAGCAGCCCCGCGGTCTCGAGCCGCGGCGTGATGGCCTTGACCTCGGGGCGGGCGGCGAGCGCGCGGGCGAGGGAGTCGTCGGCGGCGATGTTGCGGAAGAGCGACGGCTTGTCGAGGAAGCCCTCCGCCTGGAGCTGGAACTGTCCCGTGCTGCCGCGCGTGGCGAGGTCGATCATCTGCTTGTAGGTGCCCTCGGACAGGCCCACCGTGAAGACGACCAGGGTCGTGCCCGCCGCGATCATCAGCCAGGTGAGCACGCTGCGGCGACGCCGGCGCCACAGGTTGCGCACGCCGAGGCGATTGGCCACCGAGAGCATCTCAGTCCCCCTCGCGCAGGCGCTGCAGCGAGAAGGTGGACTCGGGCACCGGGAGGTCCAGCTCCAGCGATTCGTAGGTGACGGTGGTGCGGTGGCCGCGCTTGTCGTCGCTGAGCGGGGTGAGGGTCATGACGCTGGGCTGGCGTCGCCCGCCCAGCAGCGTGACGTTCGAGTACTCGAGGCGGCGGGCGAGGCGGTCCTTCTCGTCGACGTAGTCCACGCTCAGCGGCAGGTGGCTGGCCGCGTCGAAGGACACGAGCACGCGCTGCCAGGTGACCGGCGCGCTCGGCAGCGGCGTGTAGACAAGGCGGAGCGTGTCGGCGCCCGCGTCGCCGTAGGCCACGCTGTAGTCCTTCTCCCAGCTGGTCTCGCGCATGAGGTCGTCGTTGGTGAAGTCGCTGCCCATCCAGGAGCCCATCATCATGGACGGCGGCACGCGCAGGGTCTTGTCGATCTTGGGCAGGTAGTTCCACATCTCGGTGTCGCGCTTCAGGCTGCTCACGCCCTTCTCCTTGAGCGGCGCGAGGATGCGCACGAGCGTGTAGTCCAGCCCGCGCGACCAGAACTCCATGTCGAGATCGCGGGTGTAGTTGGGCGTGACAACCTCCATGGACATCCGCCCGTGGCTGGTGTCCGCGCGGTAGAGCTGATCGAGCTCGCGGCTCAGCTCCGCGGGATCGGGCCGAGCCTGCTCGGCGCCGGCGGCTCCCGCGGCGGCCACGAGGAGCGCGGCCAGGGCAGCTGCGCGGGAGAGTCGTGTCATGCTGTGCCTCCTTTGCCGGGCGCGGCGCGCATTCCGCGCAGCGCGCTGTCGAGGAAGTCCTCCAGGGCCGCGCGCGGATCGCTGGCGACCTGGAACATCGCCTGCAGGAAGAGGCCGTCGATGGCCCCCATCAGCACGGCGGCGTGGGCGCGCGGATCGAAGTCGGGACGGAACTCGCCCGTCGCCTGGCCGCGGGCGAGGAGGCCGCCCACGGGGGCGATCACGTCCTCGTAGATCCCCCGCAACGACGTGGTCATGCGCTCCCGCAGGTCACCGCTGCCCGCCGCCGCCCAGAACTCCAGCCACAGGGGGAGCAGTTCCAGGAAGCGGTCGTCCCAGGCGAAGACGTCGGCCACCAGTCCGCGGAGCTGCTCGGCCACCGGGCGGCCGCCGTCCGTGTCGAGGCGCTCCTGCATCCGCTCGGTCAGCTGGCGGAAGAGGCCGTCGAAGACCGCGACGAAGAGCTCCTGCTTGCTCGGGTGGTAGAGGTAGAGGGTGCCCTTGGCGACGCCGGCGGCGCGGGCGATCTCGTCCATGGTGCTGGCCTTGAGGCCGCGGCGGGCGAAGACGTGCGCGGCGGCCGCCAGGATGGCGGTGGCCCTGCGTTCGCGCTTGGAGGCGGAGAAGTCCATGTCCTGCTTTTTCTTGCCGTTGGCCGAAAATGACTGACCGGTCAGTCATATTCTAGGCGCGCCAAGAAATTGCGCAAGAGGTCATCTGCCGGGAAGTCCTACCAGCTGCCCGACGCCCCGCCGCCCCCGGAACTGCCGCCGCCGCCCGAGAAGCTGCTGCCGCCCGAACTCCAGGAGCTGCCGCCCGACGAGCCGCCGGACGTGAAGGTCCAGCCACCCACCTTGGCCTTGCCCTTGGTCTTGAGGTCGCGGGACGCGCGCGCGTACCACGCCTTGCGGCGCAGGGACAGCTTCACGATGGGGAAGAGCACCAGGTAGGTGATCAAGAGCACGAAGGCGCCGCGGGTGCCGACGATGACCATCGGGAAGGTCGCCCAGAAGGGGATCAGGAAGAAGTAGAGGAACCAGCCCATGCCCGGCGTGAGCACGCCGATCACGGTGAAGAGGCCGATGATCCCGAAGATGAAGGCACCCATCAGGATGCGCTCGATGATCGAGAGGTCGGGGCCGTCGAAGTGGAGGCCCGAGGGCTTGCCCTGGGCAGACTCCGGCTCGTCGGGCGCCTCGCCGCCTTCGAGCACGGCGACGATGGCCTCCGCGCCGGCCTTCACACCGCCGTCGTAGTCGCCCTCGCGGAAGCGCGGCGTCATGGCGCCGCGGATGATGCGCCCGGCCGCCAGATCCGTGAGCGTCGGCTCGAGGCCGTAGCCCACCTCGATGCGCATGCGCCGGTCCTCGACGGCCACCACCACCAGCACGCCGTTGTCCCGCTGGGCCTGCCCGAGCCGCCAGGCCTCGAAGACGCGCACGGCAAAGTCCTCGACGCTCTCGTCCTCGAGACTCGGGAGGGTGAGCACGGCGATCTGGTCGCCGGTCTTCTCCTCGTGCGCGCGCAGGAGCGCCGTGATCTCCCCGCGGGCGGCGGGGCTCAGGACCTCGGCCGTGTCCACGACGCGCCCGGTGAGATAGGGCACCTCCACGCGCGCGAGGGTGGCCGTCGCGGCGGCGCCGAGCAGCGCGGCGGCGAGCGTCAGGCGGCCCAGCAGCGCCTTCACGGCTCCACCCCCGGGTCCAGGGCGAGCTCGTCGGGGATCGCGTCCGCCGGCGCCGGGCCGCGAAGGCCGGCTGCGAGCAGCGTCCGCTCCAGCGCCGCCAGTCCCGACAGCAGGGCATTCGCGCGATCGCCGCGCCCGAGGGGCGCCCGCATGGCCGCGAGCACGGACTCGAGCGCCGCGGCGTCCAGCGCGGCGTGCAGCCCGCGATCCGGCAGCACCACCGCCTGCCGCTCGAAGAGACTCACCAGCAGCAGCACCGCGCGACGCTCGCCCGTGGCGAAGAGCTCGCGCTCCAGGAACACGCCGCGCGCGTACTGCTCCACCTCGCCCGCCAGCCGGGCGCGGTTCACGAGTCGGCGCGCGAGGGGAGGCAGCGCAGGCAGCAGCAGCGCGGCGAGCGCGCCCACCGCGATCACGGTGAGGGCCGTCAGCGCGCCGTCCGCGGGGAGGAACCAGGGCGGGTCGAGCACGGCGCGGATCGTCACGGCCAGCGCGGCCAGCGACGCGCCGAGGCCGAAGGCCTTCCACGGCAGCTCGGGGTAGTGGTCGCTCTTGCCCACGACCATCGCCAGCACCTCGACGCCCGTGCGCGCCTCGAGCTGTTCGGCGGCGGTCTGGATGCGCTTCTCGTCGGCGGCGCTGAAGTCCATGGCTGTCCTCCGGTGTCCGCGAGCCTACAGGAGCGCGGGCGCCGGCGTCACCTGTCCTTTGCGCCACAGCGCCAGGCTCAACGCGCCGAGCCCGGCCAGCAGCACGAGGATGCGGACGAGCCAGCCCAGGTAGGGGACCAGCCCGAGCAGCGCGATCGCCAGGATGCCCAGCGCGAGGGAACCGTAGCCCGGCGCGCCCGACGGCGCACGGCCGGCGAGGGCAAGCAGGCGCTCGCCCAGCCAGAGCCCCACCACCGGGCCGGCCAGCGCCAGTCCGATCGCGTAGGTCAGCAGCCCCACCAGGCCGAGAGGAAGGGGCAGGATCAGCAGCATCGCGATGAGGCTCGCCGCCGGCAGCGTGACGCCCACCACGAAGCCCACGCCCAGGCTGAGGCCGGGCCGGGCCGCCAGGCGCTCGCTGGGACGTCGCGCGCGCGCGCCGCCGACGGCCAGCAGCACGGCCCCGAGGATGAAGAGGCTCAGCACCCGCCACGCGAAGAGCAGCGTGCCCTTCCACGGAAAGCGCCAGCCCACGTCGGCGTGCGTGGCCGGCGCGTCGTCCTCGCGCAGCGTCACGTGCTCACGGTAGATGAAGTCGCCCTCCACCCGCGCGTTGGGATCGAGCGTCGCGGGCCCATCGGCCTCGTACTGGACGCGGCCGCGCAGCAGCGCCGCCGGACCCAGGCGGAGCGAGCCGACCTCCAGTTCGGCCTCGCTCAGCAGCTCGCCGTTGAGCCACAGCTCGCCGGCGCCGAGCTTCACCGGCCCGTCCACGCGGCCCTCGAGGCTCCCCTCGCCCACGCCGCCCAGCAGGCAGCCGCCGATCGCCGCGCCCGGCTCGAGCAGCAGTTCACCGCCGCCCACGTAGACGTCGCCCTCCACCTGCCCGCGGATGCGCAGGGTCTGGCAGAAGGCGTAGACGTCCCCGCCCACCGTGCCGCTCAGCTCCAGGGTCTGGCAGAAGGCGTAGACGTTGTCGTCCACGCGGCCCGCCACCTCGCCGTACTGCGCGAAGAGGAAGAGGTCGTCGACCTGCCCGTCCATGCCCACGCGCTGATTGGACAGCACGGTGGGCAGCCGGCGCCGCTCGTTCTCGCCCAGGCGCGTGACGTTCTCGTGCCGCCGCGGCGACCCGCTCGCCGGGGCGGACGCCAGCAGCAGCGCGAGCCCCAGGAGCGCGGTCAGCCGGCGCACGGCGTCACTCCCATCGCAGGCCGCGCTCCAGGTAGAGCTTGAGCAGGCAGAGGAAGGCGCCCCAGCCCTGCTTGTAGTCGGTGGAGTCGCGGTCGGGGGCGAAGCCGCCGTGGTCGAGGGTGACCAGCGAACCGGAGCCGGCGGACGTCAGCGTCCAGCGCACCAGGGTCTCGCCCGCGAGGCCGGGCCAGCGCCAGCCGTAGGCGAGCAGGCTGTCCTGCTCCAGCGCCTTGAGCACCGTGGGACCGGCCGGGACGGGCAGGCCGTCCACGGTTTCCGTCCACCCGAAGTCGTAGATCCCCCCGACCCGCAGTTCGACCTTGGCCTGGCGCGAGAGCCAGGCGTCCATGCGCGCGGGCAGCGTGAGGGTCTGGTAGACCTGCGGCGGAGGGGCGGCGAGGGGCATCTCCAGGTGCACGTCGCCCTGCACGCGGGTGTAGTCCAGGCGCAGCATCGGGCCGCCGGTCTCCAGGTACCAGCCCAGGTTGAGCAGGGCGATGCGCCAGAAGTCGGCGAGCATCTCGCGGGTGTGGGCGTCCGCCTGCTCGCCCAGCAGCTCGTGGCGCAGGCGCAGGGTGCTGCGGCGCTCGCTGCCGTCCAGGTCCAGATGGACCTCCGTGGGCAGGGCCGCCAGCTCCCAGCGAAAGGAGAGCTGGCCGGGCGCCTCGAAGCGGGTGATGTACTGCCCCCCCGACACGCGGCGCTCGTTCCAGAGCGTGTACTTGCCCCAGAAGCTGTAGCCGCCGTGAAGCCGCGCGGCCACCTCGGCCTGCTCCGCGAACCAGATGATGAGCTGTTCGGCCTCGGACAGGGCGGCGAAGACGCGCTCGGGACGCGCTTCGAACTGCAGCGTCTTCTCGAAGAGAAGGCTGGGGGGGGTGGCCATCGTCGTCCTCACTCAAGTGGCGGGCCAGGTCCGGACCGGCGCGGAGACGCCAGGCCGCCGGCAGAGTAATCGCGACGGGAAAAACTGGCAAGAAAGGAGTCGCGCGGCCGCGGCTCAGGCCGCGAAGTCCCCCAGGACCGTGCTGAGCTGCTCGGCCGGCAGCGCCTCCCCGGCATTCAGCCGCTCGAGGAGCGCCGTGATGGCGGCCTTGGCTTCCTCGCTGCGATCGAGGCGGATGAATCCGTCCAGCACGTGCTCGCCAGCCATGGCCCGGCCGATCTCGAGGTCGCGGTTCCGCTCGGTGAGCTCCGTGAAGTAGACCACGCGGAAGCGCCGGTCGTAGCTGGCCTCGCGGTAGATCTCGTACATGATGCGGTCGGATTCGAGACGCGCCACACCCTCTCCTCAGGACGCCTGCCGGGCGGAGGCCGCGGCTGCCTGCCGTCCCTCGTCCGGCTCCCCGGACGCGGGGGCCTCGCCGCGGAGGCGTCGCTCCATGGCCTCGAGTTCCTTCTCCACGCGCTCGCGCTTGTGATGCCGCCGCTGGAGCTGCTCGCGATGGTGCCGCAGGAAGTAGTCGATGGTCTCCACGCGGATCTTGATCGACCCCGCGGGCTTGTTCTCGTCGATGTCCTTGAAGCTGAAGCTCGGCGTGCCCGAGGCCTCGATGATGTCCTCGATCAGAGCGTAGATCGGCGCGTCGTGGCCGCACTTGAAGTTGCTCAGCTCCAGGGCCACCAGATTCGGGTGCCGTGCGACGTACTTCGCCGCGAAGACCTTGTGGCTGGTGTTCTCGCTGTAGCTGTTGGACCAGACGTCGTTCACGCTCAGCGGATGCTGCACACGCCCCGAGGCCAGGTCCGCGTCGAAGAGACGCGCCACGATGTCCGCGTCCAGCGGCAGGGACTGCTGCGTGAAGATCGGATAGCCCAGCTTCTGGAACTCCTCGAGGATGCCGTGATTGATGCCCGGGTCGTTGTGATAGGGCCTGCCCAGCAGCACGATGCCGAGGCGGTCCTCCGCCTCGAGCCGCCGCAGGATCTCCCCGCCTCGCGCCTGCAGGTCCTCCTGGTAGCGCGCGAGCGCGCGGTAGCCCTCGGCCACGGCGTGGGCGTTTTCGCGCGGCGTAAGCCCCAGCCAGTCCTCGAAGGCGTCGTAGAGCTGACGCTCGAGCAGCACGGGCTGCCCGGGGTTCACGAAGGTGTCCAGGTAGCGGATCCCCGCCTCGGCGAAGAGGTCGCTCTCCTTGGTGAAGGCCGCCTTCACCGCCTCCGGCGTGGTGGCCACCGTGGGGCAGGAGCGGTGGTCGACGCAGCCGTGCAGATCGCTGGGCAGATCGTCGACCATGGGGAAGAAGATCGCGTCGAGCGGCTTCTTGGCGTGCTTCGCCGTCAGCAGGTTGTGGACGTGCGGGATGCCCAGCTTGCTCGGGAAGCAGGGGTCCACCGCGCCGCGCTTGGCGCCGGCCCGGTAGAGCTCCTCGCTGGTGTAGTCCGACCAGACGAGGTTCTGCGCGCCGAGGCCCAGGCTCTCGAAGTAGGCCGTGAAGAGCGGCGCCAGCGAGTACATGTTGAGCACGCGAGGCAGGCCGATGCGCAGCTCGGCGCGCCGCTCCCGGGCGGTCTCGCGCGCGGCGTCGCGCCGCCAGGGCAGGCGCGAGGCGCCCGCCGGCGCGCGCTCCGGCTCCCAGGAGCGGAAGGCCGCCGTGGCCGCGTAGGCCGCGAGATCGGGGTTCTGCTTCTTCACCGCGTCGAGGCCGCGCTTGATCTCGCGCATGTCGGCCACGTCCTCCACGGTGCCCTTCTCGCAGGTGGCGATGATGATGCGGTGCGTCTCGGCCTTCGCCTCCTCCGCCGCGCGAATGCGCGCGGCGTGGGGCTCCTCGGGCCCGCGCTTGTAGACGAAGGCCTCGGCGCCGGCCGGGCGGCGGGCCGTCTCGACGTCGATGAAGGTGCGCAGGCACTTGTTCTTGCAGAAGTAGCAGCGCGTGCTCTCGTTGCGCGTGGTGGTGTAGGCGATCGCGGCGACGGCGTCCAGGCCGATGAACTGCGTTGCGTGGCCTTCGCCCCAGAGCCGCGCGGCCTCCAGCGCCGCGCCGATCGCCCCGGACTCGCCGGTGTGCGTGTGGACGAAGACGTCGGGCGTCACGTCCTTGCCCTTGAAGCGGCCCTCGATGAAGTCCACCTGACTCTTCACCGCCGCCAGGTTGTGCTGCGTGCCGCCCTGCAGCACGAAGCGGCGTCCCAGCTTGGCCAGGTTGGGAATCTGGCTCACGTAGAGCCAGATGTTCTTGGGCAGCACGGCGGCGAGGCCGGCCATGATCTCCTCGGCCCGCCAGCCCTGGCGCTGGAAGTCCACGATGTCCGACTGCATGAACACCGCGCAGCCGTAGCCGAAGGTGGGCATGCTGGCCGCGCTGAAGGCGGCGTCGGCGAAGTCCTCCACCGCGAAGCCGAAGCCCGCGGCCGCGCTCTGCAGGAAGTAGCCGTTGCCCGCCGAGCACTGCGTGTTCAGCTTGAAGTCCTTCACCTGGCCGTTCTTGAGGATGATCAGCTTGATGTCCTGGCCGCCCACGTCGCAGATCACGTCCACGTCGTCGTAATAGTGGAGGGCGCTCTTGGTGTGCGCGACCGTCTCCACCAGGGCGACGTCCGCGCCCAGGGCGTCCTTGAGCACGTCCTTGGCGTAGCCGGTGGTGCCCAGGCCGAGCACCTCGAGCGTGGCGCCCTGGCTCTCCACCTGCTCGCGGAGCAGGCGGAACATCTCGATGCTGTCCTCGATGGGATTGCCCTGGCTGAGGCGATAGGCCTTGGCCAGCAGCTCGCGCTCGGGGCTGAACAGCACGGCCTTGGTGGACGTGGAGCCGCCGTCCAGGCCCACGAACCCGCGGACCACCGCGCCCGGCTCGAAGCGGGCCGGCTGCCAGTCGGCGCGGCGATAGCGCGCCTTGAAGGCCTCGAGCTCCTCCGTGCTCTGCCAGAGCGCACGGGAACCCCGGTCGCGCTTCTCGGCCTCGCGCCCCTCGACGAGGTAGCGCTGCAGCGCGTCGCGGCCACCATAGCGGCCCACGTCCGCGTCCTCGTCGCGACCGAACTCCACGGCGCCCAGCGCCGCGAAGTACTGCGCGCTCTCGGGCACCACGATCAGTTCGTCGATCCTGGTCTCGTCGAAGTCGACCTTGCGCTCTTCCCACATCATGGGGATGTTCGCGCGCCAGGCCTCCACCATCCCGCGAATGTAGGTGTTCGGCCCGCCCAGCAGCAGCACCACCGGCCGCAGCGTGTGGCCGCGGGTGAGCACGGACAGGTTCTGTTGCACGATGGACTCGAAGAGCGAGGCCATCAGCTCGTCCGTGGACACGCCCTGCTTCTGCAGGCCGTTGATGTCCGTCTCGGCGAAGACGCCGCACTTGCCCGCGACGTGGTGCAGCTTGATGCCGTCGTAGCCCTGCTCGGCCAGACGCTCCGCGGGGATCTTGAGCTTGGCGTTGATCTTGTCGATGACCGCGCCGGTACCGCCCGCGCACTTGTCGTTCATGGAGGGCAGCTTCTTCTTGCGCCCGCCCTCCTCGGCGGCCTTGAAGACGATGATCTTGGCGTCCTGGCCGCCCAGCTCTACCACGGAGTTGGCCTCGGGGTAGTAGCGCTCCACCGCCAGGCTGACGGCCGTGACCTCCTGCACGAACTTGCCGCCCAGGTGACGGGTCAGCGCCGCGCCGCCCGAGCCGGTGAGAAAGAGGCGCAGGCGCTCGGGCGAGACGGACAGTTCCTCCTCGATGCGCTCGAGGAACTCGAGCACCTTCTCCGGCTGCTTCGTGAAGTGCCGCTGGTAGTCGCGCCAGAGCACCTTGCCGTCGGGCCCGCTCACCACGGCCTTGACCGTGGTGGAGCCCACGTCGAGGCCGACGATCAGGGGCGAGGTCCCGCCGCCCGGAGTCACTGCGCGCCCCCCTTGCCCGCGGCGGCGTTCAGCGACACGACCGGCGCCATGCCGGGACGCAGCCCGGCGGCGCGCAGCCGCTCGGCCAGCTCCAGCACGGTGTTGGCCGCCCGGCTCACCACGCCCTTGCGGCGCGCCACGCCGGCCAGCGGCCGGGTCAGCGCGGGCTCGCGCTCGAGGCCGGCGCGCAGTTCGTCCAGCGTGAAGCCCGTGGACGCCACCGCGCGCTCGAACTCCTCACGCGCCTTCACGCGCGCCTCGCCCAGGGCCATCTGCACGCGGCTGTGGGCGTTGATCTCGCCTTCGCCCGAGGTCTCGATGGGCAGGTAGATCATGTCCGGATGCCGCGACTGCACCGCCGCCTGCGCGCCGTCGGACTGCGTGGAGGGCATGCAGCCGAAGGGCTTCAGGCTCAGCACCATGTGGGCCAGGCCCTTGTTGTGATAGTAGATGTTCTTGGCCACCTCGAGGTGGCCCTCGCCGCCGCCCGCGCGGCTGTTGTAGTAGGGATGCCCCATGCGCTCGAGTTCGAGCTGATCGGCCGGCGCATGCGCGGTGCCGCCCAGCGCCGCGCGCAGGCGCTCGTACTCGCGCTGGAAGAGCCAGGCAGCCAGGCCCAGTCGACGGATCCGCCGCGCGGCCTTCCACTCCACGCCCGCGCGCCGCAGCGGATTGCCCCAGCCCGGCACCACGAGGCCCTCGTCGAGCCCCTTGCGGTCGCGAATCTTGTTCTGCGCGCCGTGCACCATGTAGAGGATCCAGGTCGCCACGGGCTCGGTGAGCACCTCGGCGCCCTCGCGCTCGAGGAAGCGGAACATGTTGAAGTTGCCGTCGCCCTCGGTGGTCTGGGCCCAGAACTCGCCCGTGATCTTGACCACCGGCTTCGGACGCAGCGGATCGACGGCCACCGCGTCGAAGCGGTCGCGCGCTCGCTCGGCCGCTTCCACCAGCGACTCGTCGCGCAGCACGGCGAGGAACTTGGACCAGCTGTCGAGGCGCCGGCCCCCGGGCAGGCTCCGCAGTCCCCTCGCTCGGCTCTTGGCGAGCACGAAGGGCCGGCGCTCGCGCAGCACGGCGCCGATGTCGTCCACCGCCGCCTGCAGGGCGCGGTCGGTGGCGCCCGCCTCCAGCTCGTAGGGGCGCACCTGGTTGGCCACCTCGCCCAGCAGATCGCCCACCATCATCGCGTAGAGGATGCCGAGGAAGAAGTCCAGGTTCAGCGCGAGGCCCGCCTCCATGTCCTCCTGGTCGAGGCCGCCGGACTGCTGGAAGACGATGACCCGGAAGCCGTCGAAGCCCGCGTTGCGCAGCGCGAGCCGGTACTCGTTCTCGTACATGCCGAAGCGGCAGGGACCGCAGGCCCCCGCCGTGAAGAACACGTATTGCTCGAGGATCTCCTCGCGGCTCTTGCCCTCGGACTCGAGGCCCTGCAGGAACTGCACGAGATTGCCCACGGTGAAGTAGGTGGGATTGCACTGGCCGTTGTTGCCGAACTCGCGGCCAAGCTGGAAGGCGCGAACGTCCGGCGTGGGCAGCGCCTGGCAGCGGTAACCCAGCGCCTCCAGCGACGACTGGATCAGCGAATCGTGCTTCCAGGTGAGTCCGCCGAAGAGCAGCGTGGTGTGTGGGCGTTCACTTGCCAGAAAGGGACGCTGCGCGGGTGTCGCGTAGTGCTCCGGCGCCGGCTCGCCGGCGAGTCCGGCGTCGGCTTCGAGTCGACGTCGCGCGGCGGCCAGTCGTTCCTGGATCTGGGCTTCCTCGAGCGGCAGCCCCTTGGGCGTGGTTCCAGTGGCCATGGCTCCCTCCTTGGCGAGTTTCTGGCCCTTTAACCCGGGGGTCTTGCCCTAGACGACACTGCCCGCACGATGGCGGGCAGGGTCCTCCAGGACCGACCGAACTCTAGCGCGGGACGTCGGCCGACTCAAGGCAAATCGAGAGTTTCGACTCCAGCATGGGAATCGCGCGTCAGTCGCCGAGGAGAATCTCCTCGAAGAGCGCGAGCACGCGCGGGTCGTCGTGCTGCGCGAGCCAGAAGAGGGCGGTCTCGCGCAGCTGCGGGTGCGGGCTCGCGCGCACGAGCTGCAGTAGCGCCGGCAGACCCTCGTCGTTCGCGCGCTGGGAAAGCGCGAAGACGGCCTGTTCGCGCACGGCGAGGTCGGCGTCGTCGTCGTCGACGATGGCCGTGAGGCCGCGGGTCGCGGCCTCGGCGGCGTCCTGTCCCAGCCAGAAGATCGCCTGCTCGCGCAGATCGCGGTTCAGCCGCCGGTCGCGGGCGATCTCGAGAAGACGCGGCCACACGGTGACGCCGCGCGCGAGCGTGGCCGGAAAGATCAGCCCCTCGGCCTCGTCGCCGGGCAGGCGGACGGCGAGGTCGAGCAACAGGGCGGCCGCCGCGTCGGGGGCGAGTTCGCCGATGTCGATCACATCGCCCGCCGCGCGACCCGCGGGGACCGGCTCGGCGACCCGCGTGTCGACGTCCACCAGTTCACCGTGACGCAACGTGAGCAGCAGGTGCAGGGGACCGCGGCGCCAGTAGCCGCGGGGCTCGTCGTGATCGCCGACGCTGATGGAGGGGCCGTCGCCCCAGACGTCGTCGCGGGCGGCGAAGCGCAGGGCCACGCGGCCGTCCTCCAGGCCGAGCACGGTGTCCAGCGGCGTGGCGGCCGCGACGGCGACGGGCAGGGCGAGCAGGGCCAGCGCGAGCAGGGCGAGCGTCTTCATTTGTTCAGGATCTCCTCGAGGAACTCGGCGGCCTTGGGGTGCTTCGACTGCCCGATCCAGAACACGATGCGCGTGCGCAGCTCCGGATCCTTCTCCTCGCGGAAGACCTCCATGAGCTTCTCCACGGCGGCGCTGCTCCGCTGCTGGGAGAGGGTGAAGATCACCTGCTCCTTCATCTCGCGCTGGTCCGCGTCCCGGTAGACCTTGACGATGTCGTCCACCGGCACTTCACCCATCTGGCCGGCCCAGAACAGCGCCCGGCTGCGCAGCTCGATGTCCTCCTGCTTGTTGCGGGCCACCTCGAGCAGCATGTCCTTGCCGCCGCTCGTCTGGGACAGGGCGAAGAGCGCCTGCTCCTTGGCCTCGCGGTCGTCGAGGGAGCGGTAGAGCTCGCGCAGCGTCTTCACGCCGACCTCGCCGCCGCTCTGACCGATCCAGAAGATCGCCCGCTGGCGCGTCTCCGTGTCCTCGTTCTTGTCCTCGGCCACCTTGCGCAGGATGACGATCGCGTCCGCGCCGCCCTGCTGCGAGATGGCGAAGAGCGCCTGCTCGCGCATCTCCTCGGGCGCGCCGCGGTCGCCGATCACGTCCTTGAGCGCCCGCATGGCCTCGGGGCCGCCCGCCTGGCCCAGCCAGAAGACGGCCGTCTGGCGCACGTCGGGATCCGGGTCCTCCTTCAGCGTCTTCACCAGCAGGGTGGGCACCTCGGGTCCCCCGTGCTGCGCCAGGATGAACACGGCCCGCGCGCGCAGCTCGGGACTGCTCTTGTCGGGACTGCCGAGGACGCGCTGCAGCGTGGGCAGGGCGCGCTCGCTGTCCATCTGCATGAGCGCGTTGAGCGCGGTGATGCGCAGCTCCTCGTCGGGATCGGCGGGCTCGTCCCCGTCGCCGGAGATCGCGAAGGCGCGCACCCGGTTGCTCCGCGCGAGCTGACCGGCCAGACGCTCCGCGTCGCGGGTCACGCGGTAGGCCGCGCCGGCGTCGCCGGACTTGGCGAGCTGCGTCTCGATGCGCAGGGCCAGCTCGCGGGCGTCCGCCACCACCTCGGCGGCGGGGAAGCGGGCGAGATCCTCGTTGAGCAGGACCAGCGCGCGCTCGAGGTCCTCGCTCGCGCCGATGCGGGCGCGGCTGAAGGCCTCCCAGTAGAGCGCGTCGGGGACGTAGTGGGAGTCGGGGTAGTTGTCCCGGAAGCGCGCGAAGTCCTCGACCGCGCGCGAGTAGAGCTCGCGGTTCAGGGCGCGGCGCGCGCGGCGGTAGGCGTCGTCGGCCTCGTCGGCGCGGGCCACCAGGCTCCCGGTGAAGACGATCAGGATGGCCGCGAGGGCGAAGGCCCAGGCCGCGGGGCGACTGCGATGCATGCTGTTCATCATATCCTCCTCAGACTCCCGTCGGGATGTCGCCGGTGGGCACCCGGGCGCGCAGGCGGCTGAGCAGCGCCTGCCGCTCCAGTCCCTCCGTCACCAGGGTCCGCTCGTCCGGGTCGCCGCTGGCGGCGGCCCGCTCGATCTGGGCGAGCGTCAGCTCGAGATCCTCGAGCAGACGCTTCAGCTCCGGATCCGCCGACGCGGGCGAATCCAGAAGCAGTCGCGTTTCGGTGAGCAGCTCACCGGCCCAGCTCGCCTGCTCGGGATCGCTTCCCGCGGCGGCGTTGCGGAACTGGGTCAGCAGGGTCTCGCTGCGGCTGAGCACGGGGATCGCCGCGAGACGGTAGATGAGCGCCGCGCGCTCGCGCGCGTCGGCCTGCCCCTGTGCCTCGAGGGCGCGGCGGGCGTCCTCGCGCAGGCTGTCGCGCCCGATGCCCACGCCGATCACCAGCGCCGCGGCCGCCGCGGCGGGCATCCAGGCCCAGGGGCGCGTCCACCAGGCGCGGGGGCGGGCCGCCCGGCCGCGCTCGGCGGTGATCTTGGCCCAGAGGGCGTCCCGGGGCGGCGCGGGCGGGCGGTGGTAGTCCGGCAGGGCCGCGTCCAGCAATGCCTGGAAGCGGGCCTCGTCCTCGCGCTCGAAGGCGGGGCGGCGGTCGTCCGTCATGGCGCCTCCCGCCGTTCGGCGCGGCCCGCCCGTCCCGGCGCGAGCTCGCCGAGCGCGCCGCGCAGCTGGGCCTTGGCGCGGTGGAGGCGGGCCTTGGACGTCCCCTCGGGGATCTCCAGCATCTCGCCGATCTCGCCGTGCGTGTAGCCCTCGGTCTCGTGCATCAGGAACACCATCCTCAGGTCCTCGGGCAGCCGGTCCACCGCCGCGAGCAGCGTGATGCGCAGCTCGCGGTCGGGCAGGTCCGTCGCCAGCGTGGCCTCCCAGTGCTCCTCGGGCTCCGGGGCCCAGTGGCGCCGGCCGCGCAGCTTGCGCAGGCCGTTGAGCACCACCGAGCTGGCGATGGCGTGAAGCCAGGTGGAAAAGGCCGCCTGGCCGCGGAAGCCGGGCAGGTAGCGGAAGGCCCTGACGAAGGCGTCCTGGGTGAAGTCCTCCGCCAGGGTGGCATCGCCGCTCATGCGGTAGGCGAGACCGTAGACGCGATCGACGTGCGCATCGTAGAGCGCCCGCTCCGCATCCCGGTCCCCCCGCAGGGCCGCGGCGATGAGTTCCCGTTCCTGCAAGGCGGCTCCCGTCGCTGTCCGTGCATACGGAAGGTGAGACACGGATGGCGGCCGCGGCGTTGTCCCGGGATGCGAAAAAGTGGCTAGAGGGTGATCACCTTGTCGGCGCTCCACTGGGCCGCCACGATGTCGCCCATGCCGCCGACCACCCCCACGGCCACCTTGTCCGCGAGGCCGAAGTGGTCGAGGCAGGTCTTGCAGATGACCAGGTGGACGCCGGCCGCCTCCATGGCGCGCAGCTCCTCGAGGATCGGCGAGCCCTCGACCACCAGCTTGACGCCGTCGGTGTAGAAGCAGAGCGCTCCGGGCAGCCGGCCGTTCTCGGCGACCACCTTGAGCCAGGTGCGCATGAGCTTGTGCTGGAGTTCGGCATCGGCGCTGCCCATGCCGTCGCGCGTGATCAGCACTGCCAGGTTGGCCATGGGGACGTCCTCTCGCGGCAACGGGTGGAGCTCCGTGCCCCACCCGTTCCCCGTTGTATCACGGATGCGCGGCCGCCGCTAGCGGAGCAACACCAGGCGCTTGCCCTGCGATCCCGCGGGGCCGGTGAGCCCCAGCAGGTAGACGCCCGAGGCCAGCGGGCGCCCCGCGTCGTCGCGGCCGTCCCAGGTGAAGACGTGGTCGCCCTCGTCCAGCGCGCCCTCGTGGAGGGTCGCCAGGTGGCGGCCGGACACGTCCAGCACCGTGAGCCGGACCGGCTGCGCCGACGGCATTCGCAGCTCGACGTTGAAGCGCGGGTTGGCCGGGTTCGGCCAGACCGCCAGCGTGGGGGCCGCGGGCGCGGGCACGGGGTCGTCGACCACGCCCGTGCTGCCCTGGTCCCAGCGCGCCAGTCCCGCCGAGAGCTTCCCGCCGGCGTAGAGGAAGTTGCCGGTCATGTAGAGGTGCCCGTTCCGCTCCGCGAAGTCGCGCACGGTGGGCGTCAGCGGGCCGCCGGTGAGACCGTCGCCCAGCGGATTCCACTCGACGCCGTTCCAGCGCGCCACCGCCGCGGCCGGCGCGCCGCCGGCCTGGGTGAAGTTCCCGCCCACGAAGAGCCCGTGATCGGTGGCGTGGAGCGCGTAGACGGTGGCGTCCACGCCGCCGCCCACGGGCTGCCAGGCGGCGCCGTCCCAGCGGGCGATGCCGTTCACCGTCACGCCGTTGGCCAGCGTGAACTCGCCGCCGGCGTAGAGCGCGCCGCCCCAGACGCCCAGGGCCTGCAGGGCGCCGTTGAAGCCGCCGTTCATCGCGTCCCAGCTCGCGCCGTCCCAGCGCGCGACGCGGCCCATGGCGGCGCCGTCGAGGGTGTTGAAGTAGCCGCCGACGATCAGGTCGCCCTGGTAGTCGCAGACCGCAAGCAGATCGCCGCTGAAGACGGCGTCGTCCACCAGGGAGAAGGCGGCGCCGTCCCAGGCCACGAGGCGGTCGCAGACCAGGCCGTCGGCGGAGCTGAAGTGACCGGCCATCACCAGCAGGCCGTTCCATTCGGTGAGCGCGTTGACCCGCGCCGCCGAGGGGCCGATGCCCGTGCCCAGCGGCATCCAGGCGTCGCCTTCGCGGCGCGCCACGTGCGCGAGCCCGCCGCCGGGGTTGAACTCCCCGCCCACGTAGAGCTGGTCCTGGTAGACGATGGAGTCGTAGGTGTAGGCCAGTCCCGGCGACAGGGGGCGCAGGCTGCTGCCGTCGTAGAGCATCGTGCCCGGGCAGTCGGGTTCGTCGTAGGAGACGCTGCGCACGCCGGTGTTCTCGCCGCCCACGAAGAGGTCGCCTTCCCAGGTGGTCAGCGTGCGGCCCTTGTCGCCGAAGTCCGCGCGGTAGCCGAGGCCCGCGCCGACGCGGAACCAGTGGTAGCCGTTCCAGTAGGCGATGCCGTCCGCGTGGGTGTTCGACGCGATCAGCTCGCCACCCGCGTAGAGGGTGCTGCCGAGGGCCTCCGCGCAGAGCGCGCCGACCATGCTGCCCTTGGCCGCGCCCCAGGTGGCGGCGCCGTAGCTGCGCAGCCACTTGTCGGTGACCACGAGGGTCGTCTCGCCCAGGTCCACGAGGTCGTTCACCCAGTAGTCGGCGGGGTTGAAGGGCGTGATGCCGTGCAGGGTCTCGCCGCTCGCGCTCGAGCCGAGGCCCAGGCAGTCGTCGCTGTCGGCGGTGAGGAACTGGCCGCCGAAGAGGATGTAGCCCACCTGGTCCTCGAAGCAGTCGACGACGGTCGGATAGCCCGAGTGCGGACCGATGCCCGGTCCGGTGCCGAGCTCCTGGTAGCCGTTGTCCTCGTCCCAGGCCGCGATGTTGAACATGTTCGTGCCGTCGATGCTGTCGAAGGTGCCGCCCACCCAGAGCCGGCTGCCGTAGGACTTCAGCGCGCGGATCTGCGAGGGCCAGCAGACGTAGCAGACCGGCCCCGTGCTCTCGGCCCGCTCCCACTCGCTGCCGACCCACTTCGCCAGGTGCCACATCTGCGTCGCGCCGTAGTGGGTGAAGTTCCCGCCGGCGTAGAGCGTCGTGTTGTGGTACTCGAAGGCGTAAACATGGCCGTCGAAGTCCTCGTCGCCCATGCGGTACCACTGGTTCTCGGTCCAGCGCGCGACGTAGAGCGCCGGTTCGCCGCCCGCCGCCGTGAAGTTGCCCGCCACGAAGAGCGCGGTCTGCGCGGGGTAGATCGTGGTGACCTCGCCGTTCACGCCCTCGCCTAGGGGGTGCCAGCGGTAGCCGTCCCAGCGCGCGATGTTCGCCGCGTCCACCAGGCCGATGCGGTCGAAGTCGCCGCCCACGTAGACCTGGCCGTCACGCTGGACGATGACGTTCACCTTGCCCTTGTAGCTGCCCTTCATCACGCCGGGCGGATGGAAGCCCTCCCACCAGTGGCTGTTGTCCTGGGCGCCGGCCA
This sequence comes from Candidatus Latescibacterota bacterium, assembly GCA_020633725.1. NCBI lineage: Bacteria > Pseudomonadati > Candidatus Latescibacterota > Candidatus Latescibacterota bacterium. The sequence goes on along the minus strand of JACKDC010000002.1, from coordinate 39,756 downwards.
GGGCCGGCGCGAGCAGGCTCACGAGGATGATGCGAATCACGAGGGCGCTGAGCTGGCGCGCGCGGGACATGTCCACTCCTTCGGCTGGGCGACGCGCAGACCCGCCCCGGCGGGCGCGCGCTCGCGACACCGGTGGGAACCGGGCCAGGGAGCGGAATCACAGGGTTCAGGCGATTTTGGCCACCAGCACGAGCTCGCCGCCATCCCGGCCGCTGAACGGCGTGCCGGCATAGTCCTCGTAGACGGCCTCCAGCGCAAAGCCCGCCCGGGCCAGCAGGTGCTCGGCCTCGTAGCGGTAGAGCCAGCGGATCGAGAAGGCGTCCACCAGGCGCTCGGCGCCGCCGCCGGGGTGCTCGACCTCGTAGATCAGCTCGGCGTTCAGCACCTGGGCCGCGAAGTCGCGGCCGGCCACGCGCTGGGAGCGGCGGACGACCCGCCCGTCGCCCAGGGTGAAGGGCGACTCGTGCCCGAAGGGCTCGCCGCGGGCGTCGTCCGTGAGGGCGCGAAGCGAAGGGTTGAACAGGTCGAGGATGAGACGGCCGTCCCGCAGCAGGTGCACGCGTACGCGCTCCAGGCAGGCGAGCTGGTCTTCGACGGTCAACAGGTGCTGGAAGCTGCGGAAGGGCGCCACGGCCAGCGCGAAGTGGCGGCCCAGGGTGAAGTCGCGCATGTCGGCCAGCATGAGATGCGCCCGGGCGCGCAGGGCCTCGTCCAGGCGGGCGAGCTTCTCCACGCAGATCGAGAGCATGGGGCGGGAGCTGTCGATGCCGCAGACCTCCGCCCCGGCCTCCAGCATGGGCACGAGCACGCGGCCGGTGCCGCAGCCCAGCTCGAGGACGGGCCCGTGCGCGCCTCGCGCGCGCTCCACGTAGAAGTCGAGGTCGGCGCGTCCGGCGTAGGGCTGAACGTGGTCGTAGAACTCCGCCACGAAGTCGTCGTAACCGCTGGGTGCCATGGAGCCTCCTCGGGGTCCGCCAGGAGGCTAGCAGCAATCCGGGGCGCTGTCACTGCCCGCGGCGCCCTGCGCGTCCGCGGCCAGCCGCGCGCTCCGCGTCCACAGGGCGGCGGCGAGGTCAGGGTCGAGGGCCTGGACGCTGGGCCGCTTCTCGCCGGCGGCGTCGAAGTAGCGGCCGCTAACGCCGGTCAGCACCGGGTCGGTGGCGAGCCGCAGCGGCACGCGCGCGGCGGTGGCGGCGTCGATCAGGAAGGGTCCCATGGCGCGGAAGGCCAGGCGCTGGACCCGGTTGCCCCGGCGAAGCAGGCCCGTGCGCACCACGCCCGGGTGGCAGGCGTTGACCGTGAGCGCGTCCCCGGCGAGGCGCCGGGCCAATTCCATCGCGAAGAGCAGGTTCATCAGCTTGCTGGCGCGGTAGGCTCGCCAGCCGTCGTAGCGGCGTGCGGACTGGAGGTCGTCGAGATCGACGCGCCCCCGGTAGTGGGCGTCGGACGCCACGATCACCACGCGCCCGCGCGCGGCGCCGCGGAGGACGGGCAGTAGCCGGTTGGTCAGGTGGAAGACGCCCAGGTGATTCAGCGCGAAGGTCCGTTCCAGGCCATCGGCGGTGAGCGCGCGGCGGCCGAAGAAGCCCCCGGCGTTGGCCACGAGCAGGTCCAGGCGCGGGTGCCGCGCGAGGACGGTCTCCGCGAGCCGGCTCACCTCGCCCAGGAGCGACAGGTCGGCGAGCAGCAGATCCGGCGGCTCCGCGCCGGCCTCCGCCGCGACGCTCGCGCGCGCCCGCTCGCCCCGCCCGGCATCGCGCGCCACCAGGATCACCCGCGCGCCCGTCCGCGCCAGTCCGCGCGCGACCTCGAGGCCGATGCCCGAGCTCGCCCCCGTCACCAGCGCGATGCGGGCGGGGGCGTCCAAGTCAGCGCTCGCGATGGTTCACGATGCGGTCCTGGCAGCCGGCGAAGACGAGATCGCGCACGTAGTCCTGCGCCAGGAAGTCGTGCGGAAAGCCCAGCGGGACGGCGCTCACCGCGTCGAGGCGCTCGCGCTGCGCCGCGTCCAGGGTGACGTCCAGCGCGCCCAGGTTGTCGGCGAGTTGCTCGGGCCGCCGCGCGCCCACCAGCGGCAGGATCACCCCCGGCTGGCCGAGCAGCCAGGCGATGGCCACCTGCGACGGGGTGCAGCCGAGTTCCCCGGCCACGGCGATCACGGCGTCCACGATGGCCTGGGTGCGCGCGTCCACCTGGTCGGCGCGCCCGTTGCGCGCGAGGCGGTCGCCCTCGCCGGCCTCGCCGCGGCGATACTTGCCCGTGAGCAGGCCCGTGCCGAGGACGCTCCAGGGCGTCACCGCCAGGTCCAGCGCGCGGGCCATGGGCAGCAGGTCGCGGTCGGGCGTGCGCTCGAGCAGGCTGTACTTGATCTGCAGCGCGGTGAACGGCGTCCAGCCGCGCAGCTCGGCCAGGGTGACGGCCCGGCTCACCTCCCACGCCGGCGTGTCCGAGACGCCGACGTAGAGCACCTTGCCCGCGCGCACCAGGTCGTCGAGGCCGCGCATCAGCTCCTCGGGCGAGGTGGTGAAGTCCCAGGCGTGCACCCAGTAGAGGTCCACGTAGTCGGTGCCGAGGCGCTTCAGGCTGGCCTCCAGCGCCTGCACCATGTTCTTGCGGTGATTGCCGCAGGCGTTGGGATCGTCGCGGCGCGTCCAGAGCGTGAACTTGGTGGCGAGCACCACCTGGTCGCGCTCGCTCGCGCAGAACTCGCCGAGGTAGCGCTCGCTGGTGCCTTCGGTGTAGCGGTTGGCGGTGTCGAAGAAGTTGCCGCCGGCGGCGCGGTAGGCGTCGTAGAGCGCGCGGCTGGTGGGCTTGTCGGCGCCCCAGCCCCAGTCCTCGCCGAAGGTCATGGTGCCGAGGCAGAGCTCGGAGACGCGCAGGCCGCTGCGGCCCAGCAAGCGGTACTTCACGGGTGGCCTCCCGGCTAGCGCAGACGCGCGCGACGGTCGAGCACGCGGCGCAGGGCGACGTCGAAGGGCATGTCGGTGGTCAGCGGCACGTAGTCGATGCGGTGGGCGCGGCACTCGCTCTCGAGCTGGCGGATCCAGGCGTCGACGCGCTCGCCCACCTCCTTGCGGATGAACCAGGGCTGCGTGCGCAGCTTCTCGCCCGTCTCCAGGTCCTCGAGGCGGACCTCGCGGCGCAGGTCCAGGTCGCGCTCCAGCGGATCGAGGACGTGAAAGACCAGCACCTCGTGCCCGCGGTGACGGAAATGCTTGAGCCCGGCGAGCACGCGCTCGGGCTCGTCGAGGAGATCGCTGAGCAGGATCACCAGGCCGCGGCGCTTCACGCGCTCGGCGGCGCGGTGCAGGGTGGCGCCGACGTCGGTGAGGCCGCCCGGTTCGTTGCGCTCGATGGCGGTGAGCAGGTCGTAGAGGTGCCGCCGCACGCTGCGTGCCGGCAGCACCTGCCGGATCTGCTCGTCGAAGGTGATCAGGCCCACGGCGTCCTGCTGGCGCACGAGCAGGTAGGCCAGTCCCGCGGCCAGCATGCTCGCGTAGCGGAACTTGGTGATGCCGCCCTCGCGGCCGGCGAAGTCCATGGAACGGCTGCCGTCCAGGAGCAGCGTGCCGCGGAGGTTCGTCTCCTCCTCGAAGAGCTTGATGTAGTGGCGGTCCGTCTTGGCAAAGACCTTCCAGTCCACCCGGCTCACGCTGTCACCCGGGTTGTAGGGCCGATACTCCGAGAACTCCACCGAGAAGCCGTGGAAGGGGCTGCGGTGCAGCCCGGCGATGAAGCCCTCCACCACCAGCCGCGCAATGAGCTCCATGCTGTCGAGCTGGCTCACGGCTTCCGGGTCGAGAAATCGTCGCAGTCGGGTGGCGAGGGGCACTATTGCTCCTTGTGGATCCCATGATCCAGGATGCCCGCGCCGCATTGACGCGCGCGGCTCGTCTTCGCATTATTGCACGCTCAGGAGAGCGAACACCATGACTGAAGTCGGCATCTTCTTCGGCAGTTCCAAGGGCGCGACGAAACGCGTGGCCCGCAAGATCGCGCACGCCTTCGGCGGCGAGACGCAGGTGCACGACGTGAAGAAGGCCTGCCTCGCGGACGTCGAGCGCTGCGATCTGGTCATCTTCGGCTCGCCGACCTATGAGAAGGGCAAGCTGCAGGAGCACTGGAAGGACTTCCTCAAGGTGCTCAAGGAGACGGACCTCTCGGACAAGCTGGTGGCCGTCTTCGCGCTGGGCGATCAGAAGAAGTACCCCAAGACCTTCGCGGACGCCCTCGCCCCCCTGGCCAAGCGGGCGCGCAAGGGCGGCGCGCGGCTCATCGGCCGCTGGAGCGCCGACGGCTACAGCTTCAAGGAGTCCAAGGGCCTCAAGAAAGGCCGCTTCCTCGGCCTCGTCATCGACGACGACCGCCAGGCCGCCATGACCACCGATCGCGTGATCGCCTGGGTGGCCCAACTCAAGGACGAGCTGGCCGACGCCGAGCGCGAGGCCGCAGCGGGGGCCTGAGCCCGCTTTTGACGTCCCCGCCGCCCTCGCGATACAATGGACGCCTTCCCCGGAGGTGATCCATGCGCCGCATCCTGCCCACCCTGCTGCTCGTCACCCTGCTCTGCGGCCTCGCCGGCGTCGCCCACGCCTGGCAGACCGAGCGCGTGGTGCTGGTACTCATCGACGGGCTGCGCTACAGCGAGGGCCTGGGCGACCCGGATCACGTCCACGTGCCGGCGATGGCGGCGCTGGCCGGGCAGGGCGCGATCGTCGAGCCCTTCCAGAACCTCGGCGTCACCTACACCGACCACGCCGTGCCCTCGGTCTGGTGCGGGGGCTACACGGACATCTTCAGCTTCTCGGATCCCGACTGCGGCGGCTCGAGCAACAACTACACGGAGCTGCCGTCGCTCTTCGAGTACTTCCGCAAACAGCTCGACCGGCCCGAGACCGACTGCGTCTACGTGCTCAAGGACGTCGGCTGCCCCTGGCGCGGCAGCATGCACCCCGACTACGGGCCCGACTGGTGGCCGCTCTACCACATGGCCGGCTCCAGCGACACGGACGTGTGGAACCAGGCCCAGAGCGTGCTGCAGAACGAGAGCCCCACGCTGATGTTCCTCTATCTGGCGGACGTGGACCACTACGGCCACTCGGGCAACTGGACCAACTACCTGTCCGCCATCGACACGGCCGACGCCATCGTGGGCGACCTGTGGACGCTGCTCCAGTCGTTGCCCGCCTACGCCGGCAAGACGACGCTCCTCGTCACCAACGACCACGGCCGCCACGACTACGACTTCAGCGGCCACGGCGACGGCTGCGCCGGCTGCCGCACGATCCAGCTCCTCGCCGTGGGGCCCGACGTGAAGACCGGCTTCGTGTCCACCACCCCGCGGGACATCCCCGACGTCACGCCCACCATCGCCGCGCTGCTCGGCTTCCAGACCGAGTACGCGACCGGCGCGGTGATGGACGAGTTGCTGGTGGAGACGGCCGCGGAGCTGCCCGCCGGCGGCGGGCCCGCCCTGGCCGCCTGGCCCAACCCGCTGCGCGCGTCGACCACCCTGCGCCTGGCCCTTGCCGACGCCCGTCCACATACGATTGAGATCGTGGACGTCGCCGGCCGCCGCGTGGATCGCCTCGACCTGCCCGCGGGCATCACCCAGCTGACCTGGACGCCGCCGGCCGACCTGGCCAGCGGCGTCTATCTTGCACGGGTGGCGGGACAGGGCGACGCGGCGAGAGCGCTCGTCGTCCTTCGCTAGGCGCGCGGCGCGGCGAAGCGGCCCAGCATTTCGCTTGCGCGCCGGGAAAGCCACTTCGATAATGACCCGCATGTTCGACAGCGAAGCGACCGGCTCTGGCGGCGCCGAGGGCAGCCTTCGGCCCGTTCTGCGGGGGGCGCTGCACCTTCTGAGCGGACAGTCGGTACGGCTGATCTCGCAGTCGCTCTACCTCGTGCTGCTGACGCGCAGCCTGGGCGCGGACTCCTACAGCAAGGTGACGGCGCTCCTGGCGCTCTTCGTCTCCATCTACCCCTTCACCTGTCTCGGGACGCCGCTGCTGGTGCTGCGGGGCGTCGCCAGATCGCCCGAGCAGCGCGCGCGGCACTGGGGCGCCGGGCTCGCGATCACCGTGACGCTGGGGCTGCTGGCGTCTCTGCTGCTCGCCTTCGTCGCGCCCCGCCTGCTCGGGATCGACTTCCCCCGCCTGCCGCTCTTCCTGTTCGCGACCGCGGAGCTCGTCGGCTTCGGCGTCATCCAGGTCCTCAACGGGGTGCAGCAGGGCGAGGAGCGGCTCGGGCGCGTGGCCGTCATCCTGGCGCTGCTGAGCGTGCTGCGGCTGGGCATCATGGCGGCAGTGCAGTTCGTCGCGGGACTCGACCTCGCGCGCTTCTCCTACGCCTACTTCGCGGGCTCGATGCTGACCCTGACCTGGGCGCTGGCCGTCTACGCGCGGCACTGGGGGCGGCCGGTCCTGCCGCGGCGGATCGCGGAACTGCGCGCCATCGCGCGCGACGGCATCCACGTCTCGCTCGCCGCCTCCGGCCGCAGCCTCCTGCTGGGCCTCGACAAGATGATGCTCCCGGCCCTCTTCGGCCTCACCGCGGCCGCGCAGTACGGCGCCGCCATGCGCGTCGTGATGTTCGCGTTCATCCCGCTGCAGTCGCTGCTCGTTGCGCTCCTGCCCAGGCTGTTCCAGGAAGGCGGGCGCTCGCTGAAGGATGGCCTGCAGATCTGGCGCCGGACCGCGCCCCTGGGGATGGCCTATGCGCTTTCGGTCGCGCTGCTCATCTTCCTGGCGGCTCCGCTGATCCAGACGGTGCTCGGCCCCGAGTTCACCGAGGTGGCGGACGTTCTCCGCCGCGGGGTCTGGCTGCTGATCCTGCTCGCGCTCTACCAGCCGCTTGGCGACGCCCTCACCGGGGCGGACTTCTTCGCCTACCGCAGCTTCAGCCTGATCGTCGCCGTGGCCTGCAACTTCGGGCTCAACGCATGGCTGATCCCCCGGCACGGCTGGCGTGGCGCGCTGCTCGCCGCCTACGCGTCGAATCTGCTGCTCCTGGCGCTCTACGCGCTGCGCGTACGCAAGAACGCGCGCCAGGCACACGAGGCCTGAGCGCGCGTCCGCTGCGGAGCGGTTGGGCGCGAACGCGTCAGTACGCCGGGGCGTTCATCCCGAACTCGCCCCACTCCTCCTTGCTCGGCCCGAAGACCCCCGGCACCTGCAGGCCCGCCTGGCGCATGAGCACGGTCATCTGCGCGCGGTGATGGATCTCGTGGTTGAGGAGGATCGAGAGGGTCAGCCCGCGCGGCCACTGCTGGCCGTACATGTCGTCGAGCTCTTCGAGCGTGTCGTCGTCCCACTGCTCGCTGATCGCGTCCTCGAGCTCGCCGGTGACGGCCGCGTAGGCCCCGCGGATCGCCTCCGCGCCGGCCGGCGGCATCGACTCGGGATCCACCGCGCTCAGCGGCAGCCCGGTGCGCTGCATCATCTCGGGGATCGACACCACGATGTGCCAGGCCAGCTCGCCGAGGCTGCGATGGCCGTCGGTCACGCGCTGGTCGAGGGACTCGTCGGTCAGGGCCTCGAAGATCTTCTCGGTGGCCTCGCGCTGGGCGGTGAAGCCGTGGACGAAGTCGTCAAGCCTGCGGTACATGGCACTCCTTCTCGCTGCGGAACGGGAGGGATCACTCGGGCACCGCGGCCAGCAGGCGCTGGATGATCGCGTCGGCATCCACGCCCTCGGCCTCGGCGTTGAAGTTGGTGACCAGGCGATGGCGCAACACGCTGGGCGCCACCGCGCGGACGTCCTCGATGCCCGGCGCGGCGCGGCCGTCGAGCGCGGCCAGGGCCTTCGCGCCCAGCACCAGGTACTGCCCGGCGCGCGGTCCGGCGCCCCAGGCGACGAAGTCGCGCACGAAGTCCGGCGCGGTCTCGTCAGGGCGGCTCGAGCGCACGATGCGCACCGCGTAGGCCAGCACGCGCTCGGCCACGGGGATGCGCCGCACGAGCTGCTGCAGCTCGACGATGTCCGCCGCGCTCAGCACGGCGCGCAGCTCGGGCGCGCGCCCGGCCGTGGTGGTCTCCACGATGCGGCGCTCTTCGTCCTCGCCGGGGTAGTCCACCTTGATGTTGAACATGAAGCGGTCGAGCTGGGCCTCGGGCAGCGGGTAGGTGCCCTCCTGCTCGATGGGGTTCTGCGTCGCCAGCACGTAGAAGGGCCGCTCGAGCGAGAAGGTCTCGCCGCCCGCGGTGACCTGGTACTCCTGCATGGCCTGCAGCAGCGCCGCCTGGGTCTTGGGCGGCGTGCGGTTGATCTCGTCGGCCAGCACCACGTTGGCGAAGATCGGCCCCTTGATGAAGCGGAAGACGCGCCCGCCGGTGCTCTTGTCCTCTTCGAGCACCTCGGTGCCCGTGATGTCGCTGGGCATCAGGTCCGGCGTGAACTGCACGCGGCTGAAGCGCAGGTCGAGCACGCGGGCGAGCGTGGAGACGAGCAGGGTCTTGGCGAGACCCGGAACGCCCACCAGCAGCGAGTGGCCGCCGGCGAAGAGCGAGACCAGCAGCTCGCGCACGACGCGCTCCTGGCCGACGATGACCTGGCCGATCTGCTCGCTGAGGGCGCGGTGGGCGTCGTGGAGTCGCTCCAGGCGGGCGACGTCGTCGTGGCTGTCGGGCACGGGCGGCTCCTTGCGTGGGGTCGACGGGGAGGATACGGGGACGGAGGTCCTCGGTCAACTCCGCCCGGGCTCCCCGGTTCCCTGGGCACTACGCCCGTCGCCGCCGCCGCGCCACCAGATCGTAGGCCCGTTCGGCGAGGCCGCGGAGCAGCGGCAATCGCAGCAGCGGCGCGAGCCAGCGCCGCCCGGGGATGCGCTCCCAGGCCGTGGCCAGCGCGGCCGCGCCGTGCGTGACGCGGCCGGTCTCGTCCACGGCGTGAAGGCGCTCGAGGGCGGCGCCGGGATCGATGCCCGCGGCGCTCAACTCGGCGGCGCTCCGTGTGAGATCGAGCCAGTGGACGTCCCCACCCCGCTCCCGCTCGCGCGCGGCCAGGGCCGCGCAGCGGGGGCAGCCGCCGTCGTAGAAGACGCGCAGCGGGGACACGGCTACAGCCGCGCCTTCACCCACTCCTCCAGTCCGCCGGCCAGAACCAGCTCCTGGGCCGCGGGACCGATCGGCCCCAGCGCATAGGGCTGGCCCTCCACCTCGAGCGTGGAGCGGGCGACGTCGAGCACTGCTTTGAGGCCCGTGCGCTGGGTGGGCTTCTCCGCGCCGAAGCGCGCGCGCAGGTCGCGGGCGAGCTGCGGCGCGTCCAGCACCAGGAAGCCGTTGTTGAGCGCGTTGCGCTTGTAGGTCTCGCTGAACGAGCCCGCCAGCACGAGGCGGATGCCGCGGTACTTCAGCGCCGTGGCGGCCTGCTCGCGGCTCGAGCCCGTGCCGAAGTTGAACCCCCCGACCAGCAGATCTCCCTCCTCGGCGAGCTGCTGAAAGGCGGGGTCGTAGTTCTCCATGGCGACGGCCGCCTGCTGCTCCGGGGTGATGTCGTCCTGGTAGGTGTACTTGCCGGGGTAGATGCCGTCCGTGTTCAGGTTGTCGGCGGCGCACCAGAGCAGCTCGCCCTCGATGCGGGCGGGGAAGCCGTCGAGCACGGGGACGTCCACGGGTTCCGGATCCTGTGCCGGCGGCGCGGTCAGCGTGCCCACGGGCGCGGCGCCGGCGAAATCCAGGCCGGGGGGCATGGCGACCTGCCCCGCCAGCGCGCTGGCGGCCACCACCGCCGGGCTGGCCAGGTAGGCCGACGCCTCGCGCGAGCCCATCCGACCCTTGAAGTTGCGGTTGGTGGCGCTGATGCCCACCTCGCCGTCCTCCAGCAGGCCGACGCCCAGGCCGATGCAAGGGCCGCAGCCGGGCGGCAGCACTCTGGCGCCGGCGTCCACGAGCGCCTGCCAGTCGCCGCGGCGCTCGGACTCGGCCTGCACCTCGCTGCTCGCCGCCGCGACGTAGAACTCGACGCCGTCGGCCACGCGCTTGCCGCGGACGACCTGCGCCGCCTCGGCGAGATCCTCCACGCGGCTGTTCACGCAGGAGACGAGGTAGGCCTTGTCGATCTTGAGCGGCTTCTTCGCGAAGGCGCTCACCGGCGTCATCACCTTCACGTGGTGCGGGCCGGAGACGTAGGGCTCGACGCTGTCGAGATCTAGGCCCAGCTCCACGGCGTAGCGCGCGCCGGGGTCGGCCGCGGGGATGTCGGCCGCGAGAGCCGCGATGCGCGCGGCGTTCAGCCGCGGGTGGGTGCCGGTGCCGTCGGCGTCCGAGGGCACCCCCGCCAGACCGCGCGCGGCGACGAACTCCGCCCGCGCCTTGAGCCAGGCGATCGTCGCCGCGTCCACCGGGAACACGCCCGCCAGCGCGCCCCACTCGGTGGTCATGTTGGCGATGCTGAGGCGCTGCTCCACCGTCAGGGCCGCGACGCCGGGCCCCGTGAACTCCACCGCGTGGTTGAGCACCTGGTCCTCGTTGAAGAAGCCCGCCAGGGTGATGATGACGTCCTTGCCCGTCACGCCCGGCCGCAGCTTGCCCTCTAGCGTGACCCGCGCCACCGGCGGCACCTGCCACCAGGTGCGGCCCGTCGCCCAGATGGCGGCGGCGTCCGTGCGCACGATGGGCGTGCCGAGGCAACCCAGGCCGCCGTACATGTTGGAGTGGCTATCCGAGGCCACCACCAGCGTGCCGGGCCAGGCGTAGCCCTCCTCGCACATGATCTGGTGGCCGATGCCGCGCCCCGCGGGATAGAAGTCCACGCCGTGGCGGGCCGCGAAGGCGCGGATGCCGTCGTACTTGGCGAGGTTCTTCTCGCTGCTGTCCTGGACGTTGTGGTCCAGGGTGAAGACCGGCTGCCGGGGGTTCGCCATGCGCGAGGCACCGATGCTCTCGAACTTGGGGATCACCGCGCCCGTGTTGTCGTGGGTCATCACGTGCGCGGGCTTGATGGAGAGGAAGTCGCCGGCGCGCACCACCTGTCCGGGGGCAAGGCCGACGGCGAAGCGCTGGGCGATCTTCTCCACTAGAGTCTGGGCGGCGGCCATGGCGTTCCTTTCCGGGAGGTGGGTGCCTGGGGGCGGGCGAGCGCTGCTGAAGATGCACCGGCGTCGTCGCAAATTCAATGGCGGCAGGCCCCCTCCTTGTGCCGCCGAAAATGTGGCTGCGCGACCAACGCCCAGATCTAGGGCTGTCGACGGCGTGGACACCCAAGATGTGAGGCGCAGGCTCCCAGGGCGGAGGCCCTCCCGGGGGGAGACACATTTTCGGCGGCACAAGGAGGAGGTTGGCAAGTCGGCCCCGGAACGCTAGACTGGCGACCATGATACGGCGTCGGACCCGAACGGCCTCCTCCCCGACCGGTCCCGCCGCGGCCCGGCCGTCGGCGGCGTCCCGCAAGGGGGCTGAGCGCGCCGAGGCGGAGTTGCTGGCGGAGCTGGCCGGCGCGCCCAAGCCCCGGCCCGTCGCCCGCCGTCATCCCAGCTACGAGCGCATCTACGCCGTCGTGAAGCGGATTCCCGCGGGCCGCGTCGCCACTTACGGACAGATCGCCGCCCTCGCGGGCCTGCCCGGCCACGCGCGCCAGGTGGGCTACGCGCTCAACAAGACCCCGGCCGGCCGCGCGCTGCCCTGGCACCGGGTGCTCAACGCGCGCGGCGAGTGCAGCCTGCCGGGAAGCGGCGGCGACGAACAGCGCCGGCTGCTGCGGCGCGAGGGCGTCGCGCTGAGCCGCGAGGGCCGCGTGGACCTGAAGCGCTTCCAGTGGCGGCCACGCGGGAGCACCCCGTGATCTTCTTCGACATCGACGGCACGCTGCTCGACCACGCGGCGGCGGAGCGCGCGGGGGCGTTGGCCCTGCGCGAGCGCCACCCCGCGCTGGCGGCCATGGCGCCGGACCGCTTCGTCGAGCGCTGGCACGCCCTGGCAGAGGAGTACGTGGACCGCTTCCTCGCCGGCGAACTCAGCACGCCGGAGCAGCGCCGCGCCCGGCTGCGCGCGCTGTTCGTGGAGGCGGGGTCCTCCGTCGACGATCCCGGCGCCGACACCGCCTTCGCCTACTACCTCGAGCGCTACGAGGCGGCCTGGGGGCTCTATCCGGATGTCGCCCCTTGCCTCGCCGCCCTCGAAGGCGACGGCCACGCGCTCGGCGTGATCAGCAACGGCGACAGCGACGCCCAGCGCCGCAAGCTCGAGCGCATGGGCCTCGCCGACCGGCTGCCGACGGTGGCCATCTCCGGCGACATCGGCGTGGCCAAGCCCGCGGCGGCGCTCTTCGAGCACGCCTGCCGCCTGGCGGGGCGCGCGCCCGCCGACTGCCTCTACATCGGCGATCGACTGGACACCGACGCCAGGGCGGCCCGACGGGCCGGCCTGCGGGGCGTCTTCCTGGATCGAAACGGCGTGGGGGCCGAGGACGTCCCCCGCATCGGCAGCCTCGCAGAGCTGCCGACCCTGCTGTCGACCCTCGCCTGAGGCGGAGGAAAGGAGCGACGATGACTTTCGAGGCCGTCATGCGGGAGCTGAAGGCCGCCGGCACGGCGCAGAACCGCAAGGTCTACGCCCGGCACGGCGTGCAGGGAGAGCTGTTCGGGGTGAGCTACGCGGTGCTGGGCCGCCTCGCGCACGGGATCGGCAAGGATCAAGACCTCGCGCGCGCGCTCTGGGCGACGGGCAATCACGACGCGCGGGTGCTGGCCACGATGGTGGCGGATCCGTCGGCGTGCACGAGCGCCGAGATCGAGTCCTGGGCCGGCGACCTGGACAACTACGTGCTCACCGACGCCCTGTCGGGACTCGTCAGCCACACCCGCGCCGCCGACAGCAAGCGGAAGCGCTGGTGCGGCATGGCCAGCGAGTGGAAGGCCGCGGCCGGGTGGAACCTGGTGGCCATCGCCGCCATGCGGCCGGAGGGTCCGCCCGAGAGCTACTTCCGCGACTGCCTCCGCGAGATCGAGCAGGAGATCCACGGCAAGCCCAACCGCGTGCGCCACAGCATGAACCAGGCGCTGATCGCCATCGCCCTGCGCGGGCCGGGTCTGCGCACGCGCGCGCTCAACGTTGCGCGCAAGATCGGCCGGGTTGACGTGGACCACGGCGAGACGGGCTGCAAGACACCCGATGCCGAGGCCTACATCGAGCGCACCGTGGAGCATCGGGAGCATCGCGCGGAGGAGCGCGAGCGACGTCGCGCCGAGTCCCAGGCCAGAGCCAAGGCGGAGGCCAAGACCCGGGCGGAAGCCAAGGCCAAGGCCGAGGCCAAGGCGAAGGCGGAGGCCAAGCTGCGGGCCAAGGCGCGGGCGCGCGCCGACGCGAGGGCCAAGGCCGCCGCCAAGGCCAAGGCCGATGCGCGAAAACGCGCCGAGACGCGCAAGCGCGAGGCCGTGCGGCTGGCGGAGCTGAAGAAGGCCGAGGAGCGTCGACTGGCGGAGGTCGAGGCCGCGGCGCGCCGCGAGGCAGAGGAGGCTGCGCGGAAGAAGGCCGCCAAGAAGAAGACGGCCAAGAAGGCCGCCCCGAAGGCGGCTGCCAAGAAGGTCGTCAAGAAGGCCACCCCGAAGGCGGCTGCCAAGAAGGCCGTCAAGAAGGCCACCCCGAAGACGGCTGCCAAGAAGGCCGTCAAGAAAGCCGCCCCGAAGAAGGCTGCCAAGAAGGCCGTCAAGAAGGCCACCCCGAAGGCGGCTGCCAAGAAGGCCGTCAAGAAGGCCGCCCCGAAGAAGGCTGCCAAGAAGGCCGTCAAGAAGACCGCGCGCTGAACGCCTTGTGATGGGCGCGCGATGGGTCTAAGCTTGAGCGGGGGGAATGCGGTGGCCGGGTGAGGTGGCCATGGACTGGCACGAGCTGGAACCCGGGATTCACGCCTGCATCCGCCCGGCGGAGGGCGCGAACCTCGGACTGATCGCGACGGGCGAGGGCTGGGTCCTCATGGACACCGCCTTCTGCGCCCTCGAGCTGCTCTCCGCGCTCGACGCGCGCGGCGTCGTGCTGGCCGACCTGCGGCTCACCTTCAACTCGCACTTCCACGCCGACCACACCTGGGGCAATCAACTTGTACACTCACCGATCCTCGGGCACTGGCGCTGCCGGGAGTTGATGCTGCGCTGCGCGGAGGACGAGTGGTCGCCCGCGGCGCGCGAGCGCTGGCTCGCCGAGATCGCCGCGACCCACCCCGACGAGGCCGCGCGCTGCCGGGAGCGCCTGACCGACCTTCGCGTCACGGCCCCCGATGACGTCTTCCGCCGTGCACGGCGCCTCACCCTCGGCAAGCGCCGCCTGGAGTTCCTGCACTGCGGCGGCCACAGCCCCGATCTCAGCGTGATGTGGCTGCCCGACGACGGCGTCCTCTTCGCCGCCGACCTGCTCTTCCGCGGGCGCTACCCCTACCTCGGCGACGCGGACGTCCCCGCCTGGACCCGCGCGCTCGCCCGGCTCGCGCGGCTCACGCCCGCGCGCGTGGTGCCGGGTCACGGCGGGCTCGCCGCCGCCGCGGACCTGGACCGCCAGCGCGTCTACCTCGAGGAGACCTGGCAGCGCTGCGCGGAGCACCGCGCGCGTGGCCGCAGCCTCGAGGCCATGCTGGCGGATCCGCGCTTTCCCGGCCTGGAGGACGTCCCCGACCCCGGCGGCCAGCACCGCCTCGCCGGCATCCGGGCCATCGCCGCGCTGGAAGCGGCCGCGACCACGGCGCCACGCCACGCGGCCACCGCCTGAGCCCTCGCGCCCGGCACGCCCCCTGCAAGGGCGCGTGCGAAAGCTCCCGAGGAGGTGCCCATGCTCCGGCGCGTGTCGTCGCTTTTCGCACTGTTGCTGATCCTGGCCTGCCCCGCGGCGGCAGATCTTTCCCCCCTGGCCAGCTACTCCGGCACCTGGGCCCTGGACGCCTACGCCAGCCTCGCCCTCGCCGGCCAGCCCGGCGGCGATCAGGGCCTCGTGCTCCAGCGCCTGTCCGAGCGACTCACACTGCAGGTGGACGGCGAGCGGCTGGTCTTCGTCCGCGGACAGCGCGAGGACGTGCTGTGGGTGGACGCGGTCGTCCTCGAGGACGACGAGGTCCACGGCAGCGGCCTCCGCATCACCGGCCGCACGGACGCGGGCCGGCCCATGGTGCTGCATCTGCAGGAACTCGCGGCGGGCAGCGTGCGTTTGCGGTCGGACGCCAGCGCGGCCCTCGACGGCTGCATCTGGAAGCGTGTCGCCCACTAGCCCTCGGTACCGCCATCGACTACTCTAGGCCCATGCCCTCACCGTCCACTCGCCGAACGCTGCTGCCGCCGCTGGTCTTCGCCGCCACGCTGCTGGCGGCGCTGTCCTGCCGCGAGCAGCCGCGCTTCACGCTGGACCATCCCCTGGCGGACGTCGGCTTCGGCCAGCGCCAGACCGCGGGCCTGCTGGCCTGCGACGCCATCGACGAGGCCTCGGGCCTCGCCGCCAGCCGCATGAACGCGGACGTCTTCTGGATCCACAACGACTCGGGCGACAGCCCCCGCGTCTTCGCGGTGGGACCCAAGGGCGAGCACCTCGGGGCCTACACGCTGCTCGGCGCGAAGGCCGTCGACTGGGAGGACATGGCCGTGGGCCCGGGCCCGGTGCCCGGCCGCGAGTACCTCTACCTGGCCGACATCGGCGACAACAACGCCAAGCACGCCTCGGTGACGGTCTACCGCGTCCCCGAGCCGGTGGTGCGCGCCGACCAGGAGCCGGTGGAGAGCGCGCTGTCGGGGGTGGAGGCGCTGCGCATGGTCTACCCCGACGGCCCCCGCGACGCGGAGACACTGCTCGTCGATCCGCTCACGCGCGACCTGGTGATCGTGAGCAAGCGCGAGCCGACGGTGCACGTCTACCGCGCCGCCTATCCGCAGCCGGTCGACTCCGTGTTCACGCTTCAGCCCTGCGGCGAGCTGCCGCTCACGATGGTCACCGCCGGCGACGTGAACGCCGCCGGCGACGCCGTGCTGCTCAAGACCTACGAGGGGATCTACCTGTTCCGTCGCTCCGCCGGCCAGCGGCTCGACGAGGCCCTGCAGGCGCCGCCGCTGCGCCTGCCCTACAGCCCCGAGCCCCAGGGCGAGGCGGTGGCCTGGTCCGCCGACGGCGAGACCTACTACACCGTCAGCGAGGAGCGCGACGGCATCCCCGCCTTCCTGTTCTACTACAGCCGCAAGGCGGAGCCGCAGGGCTAGTCCTCGCTGTCGTCGGGGTTCAGCTCCGGCGCCTGCAGGGGACGCACCGCGCTGTCCAGCCCGTCCAGCACGCCCACCACCTTGCTGCTGCTCACGCCGAGCGCCGGGAAGCGCCGCGCCGCCGGCAGCACGCGCCGCTCCAGCGTCCCCACCGCCTTGTTGTAGGCCTCCACGCTGCCGGCGATGCGCTTGCCCAGCGCGTCGAAGTGCTCGGCCAGCGTCGCCATGCGCTCGTAGAGGTCGCGGCCCAGGGCGCTGATCTCCTGCGCGCTCTCCTTGAGCGTCTCCTGGGTCCAGCCG
The DNA here is from genome assembly GCA_020633725.1 of Candidatus Latescibacterota bacterium. Taxonomy (NCBI): domain Bacteria; kingdom Pseudomonadati; phylum Candidatus Latescibacterota; species Candidatus Latescibacterota bacterium. The sequence goes on along the minus strand of JACKDC010000002.1, from coordinate 23,291 downwards.
TAGCGCACGGTGCGCAGCAGGGCGATGAGCGTGGTGGGCGTGGCCAGGAGCACCTTCTGGTCGACGCCGCTCTCGATGAGCGTGGGATCCTTCTCCAGCGCCGCGTAGAAGATGCTCTCGCTGGGCAGGAACATCACCGTGAACTCGGGGCTCGTGTCGTACTGGTCGTGGTAGGCCTTGCCCGAGAGCCGGCGGACGTGCTCGCGCACCTGCCGCGCGTGGCTTTCGAGCTGGGCCTGGCGCGTGGCGTCGTCGGCGGCTTCGAGCGCGCCGAGGTAGGCCTCGAGGGGCGTCTTCGCGTCCACCACCACCTGGGTGCCGCCCGGCAGGCGGACGATCATGTCCGGCCGCAGGCGCCCCGCCTCGCTGTCCGTGCTGTCCTGCTCGACGAAGTCGACGTACTCGAGCATGCCGGCCATCTCGACCACGCGGCGCAGCTGCATCTCGCCCCACTGCCCGCGCACGCTGGGGCGGCGCAGCGCCTGGACGAGGTTGCCCGTCTCGGACTGCAGCTTCTCCTGCGCGCCGGCCAGGGCGCGCAGCTGCTCGGTGAGGCCGCCGAAGGCCTCGGCCCGCGCCTTCTCCATGCGGCCGATCTCGGCGTTCACCTGCTCGAGGGACTTGGCCAGCGGCTCCACCAGCTTGCTCACCGCCTGTTCGCGCTTCTCCAGCTCGCCGCGGGCCGTGGCCTGCTCCCTGCCGAAGGTCTCCTTGGCCAGGGCGAGGAAGGTGTCCTGGTTGCTGCGCAGCGCCTGGGCGGCCATGGCCTCGAACTCGACGCGCATGCGCTCGCCCTTCTCGGCGGCGCCCTTGCGTTCCTGCTCCAGGACGGTCTTCAGCCGCGCCACTTCCGTCCGCTCGGCCGCCAGACGCTCCCGCAGCACGAAGAGCACGGCTAGCGCCCCCAGCGCGCCGCCGATCAGAATGCCCAGCAGCAGTGCCACTGCGTCCATGCCCACCTCCTGGTCGCGTCCACTCTAGCCCGCGCGGCGGGACGTCACAAGGCGCCATGCGGAAGCGCCGGGAAGCCCGAGGAAGCCCGGGCCACGCCATTCCTCGCCCCGGCGTGTGGAACAGAAGTTGCGAACCGCGTGTGGCGACCCGATCGCGCCAAGGTCATGGTCTGTAACCTATTACGGGATCGCAATGGAAGCCTTCATCGCCCGACAGCCCATCCTGACGGTGGACAACAAGGTTCACGCCTACGAGCTGCTGTTTCGCTCGGGGCCGGAGAACCTGTTCCGCGGGCGTGACGCCAACCAGGCCAGCTCCACGGTCATCTCGAATTCGCTCTCGCTCTTCGACCTGTCGTCGCTGACCAGCGGGCGCGACGCCTACATCAACATGCCCCGCCAGCTCTTGGTCGACGGCAGCGTGCGCCTGCTGCCCCACGATCAGGTCGTGATCGAGATCCTCGAGAACGTGACCCCGGACGAGAAGGTGCTCGAGGCGGTGCGCAGCCTCAAGACGGCCGGCTACCGCTTCGCGCTGGACGACATCGTGAGCAGCGAGGACCAGCTCCCCTTCGTCGAGCTGGCCGACGTGATCAAGGTGGACTGGAAGGCCGCCGGCGAGCGCCGCGCCGCGGAGATCATCAAGCAGTGGCGGCGGCCCGGCCTGCGCTTCCTCGCCGAGAAGGTGGAGACCTGGGCCGACTTCCAGCGCGCCGAGAAGCTGGGCTTCACGCTCTTCCAGGGCTACTACTTCCAGCGGCCCGAGGTGCTGACCCACGGGGACATCCCGCGCAACAAGGCCGTCGCGCTGGCGCTCTTCCAGGCCATCCGCAAGGACCCGATCGACTTCGCCAGCCTCGAGAGCCTCATCAAGAGCGACCTCTCGCTGTCCTACCGCCTGCTGCGCCTGGTGAACTCCGCCTGGGCCGCGCTGCCGCGGGAGATCCTCTCCATCAGCCACGCCATGGTGATGCTCGGCGAGGTGCGCATCCGCCAGCTGATCCAGGTGACGGCCATGACGGACATCGCCGAGGACAGCGTCGAGGAGCTCGTGCAGCGCTCCTTCATCCGCGCGTCGTTCATGGAGACCCTGGCCAGCCGTCTCGGCATGAGCGCGCGGGACCAGGAGTTCTACTTCGTCGGCTTCTTCTCCTGGCTCGACGTGATCCTCGGCCGCACCATGGACAAGGTCCTCGAGCTGCTCCCCGTCGGCGAGGAGGCCCGCGTGGGCCTGACCACCGGCGAGGGCCTGCTGGGCCTGCTGCTGAAGCTCTGCGCCGCGCACGAGCACGGTGACTGGCCCAAGGTGGAGCGCGTCTGCGCCGAGCTCGACCTCGACGCGGAGCGCACCGCCGAGGACTACATCCACACCATCGAGCACCTGGACAACTTCACCAAGAGCATCAACCGCGAGCGGCGCTTCCAGCCCGCCTAGTCCAGCGCCAGCTCCTGGTAGCCGCCCTCGCAGGGCGGCCCGTCGCTCGCCCACAGCTTCCCCGCTTCCGGATCCATGATCACCGACGACACCGTCCGCACGCGCTCGGTGACGGGCAGCTCCCCGTCCTCGTGGCGGCAGACGGAGTTGGGCCGGCCGTCGTGGTCGCGCAGCGCCTCCTGCAGCGACTCCACGCTGAAGGGCTGGCGCTCGCGCAGCAGCGCCGTGAGCCGCGCCGCGCGGTGGCGCGAGTAGTGGCGCGTCAGGCTCGGCGGCTCCTCCACGCCCAGCGCGGCGGGGTCCTCGAAGTGATTCGCGTGGGCGAGGCAGTCGTCCGCGCAGCCGATGCGCCCCAGCAGTTCGGGCGCGGCCTCCAGGTCGAGCACGTGGTCAGGCGCCTGGACCACGAGGTAGTTCGTGGTGCAGGCGCGGGGTTCGTCGGCGATCACGGCCACCGCGTCCTCGAAGCGCGTGGTCCCGAGCATGGCGTGGCAGCGCCAGTGGAAGGGCAGGCTGAAGCGCTCCCAGTGGTCTTCGGTGCTCAGCATGCCGTTGATGGCCAGCCCGATGCCCGCCGCGTTGCAGCCGATCTTCGTCCCGAAGATGCCGGCCTCGGTGAAGCCGAGGCGCGCGGGACCTTCCTCGGGGCGCACGCGGAGCAGCGCGCCGCGGGCCTGCGGGATCCAGTCCCAGTTCTGCCCCACCAGCAGCCGGCCCTCGGCCGTGGCCGCGGGCAGCAGCGCGAAGGACGTGCAGCCGTCCGGATCGGCGCGGTAGCCCTCGCCGCCCAGCCGCGACGCGGCCTCGGCGGCCTTCACCGTGCCGTACTGGTAGTAGAGCAGCTCGTAGCGCAGGTTCAGCATGGCGATGAGCGCGAAGGGCTGTCCCGCCCCCTCGGCGATGCCCTCCATGCCGCGGCGGTACTCCGCCGCGCGATCGCCCAGCGCCTCCAGGTAGCGCTCCGTGCGCGCGAGCAGCGTGTCCCGGTCGAGCTTGGCCTCGCGCTCGAAGCGATCCAGGTAGGTCCGCAGATTGTGGGCGATGTCCCCGGCCAGCGCGCGGCCGTGGGCCAGGCCCTGGGCGCGGGCGTCTCCGGCGAGATCGACGACGGGCAAGCTCATGATTCCATCTCCTTCTCCACGACGATCCGCGCCCCGCAGGGGCGATAGCCGAGTTTGGCGTTGACGGTCAGCATGCCGACGTTGCTCACGGCGTTGCGCGTGCTCACGCGGCCCGCGCCCGACGCCTTGAGCGCGGCCAGCGCGCGCGACTTGAGCGCCATGGCCAGTCCGCGGCCGCGGCGGTCGCGGCGCACGCCGCTGACGCTGGTCTGAACGGTGGGCGTCGCGCTGCCCAGGGTGTGCCAGCAGAGGGCGACGGGGTCGTCCTCCTCTAGCGCCACCCAGCAGTGCTCGGCCCGGTAGCCGGGCTCGCCGAAGAGCAGGTGCTCGTAGATGGCGAAGTCCGGCGGCGTGAAGGGCGCGGACGTGGGGATGTCCGTGGAGAAGCCCATGTCCAGCGCGTAGATCTGACGCCGCCGCGTCGGCGTGTCGCCCAGCGCGGCAAGTGAACTGAGGCGAAAGCCCACGCGCTCCGCGTCCGCCCAGCGCTGCGCGTGGGCGGCGGGATCGAAGTCCGCGAGCTCCAGCGACGACTCCGTCTCCCGCAGGCACTCGCGGTAGCCGAGCGCCGCCAGCCAGTCGAGGCCGGCGCGCTGCTGCTCCCAGCAGCCCAGGGACAGGTTGTGCGGCGCGTGGGGCGCCAGCGCTTCCGTGAGGGCCTGATACAGCCGCCGCCCCAGGCCGCGGCCACGCGCGCCCGGGGCCACGCCGCCCGTGAAGGCGAAGCGCCCCGGGTCGTAGATCATCGAGAGCTGCGTGTAGCTCACGTAGCCCACGAGCGCGTGGCCGTCGTCGAGGACGAGCCGCCCGCTCTTCGCCCGCGGGTCGGGCACCGAGTCCAGGTAGCGCCAGTCCTCGGCGCTCAGGGGGTGCTCCGGCTCGCAGGCCTGCTGCAGCGCGACGAGCGCGGGCAGGTCCTCCGCGCGGTAGCCGCGAAGCTCAGGCGCCAACGCTCTCTCCTTCCTCGGCCGCCAGGGTGAGCTCCAGCTCCATCCAGGCCGGCCGCGCGGTGAAGCCCAGGCGCCGGTTGATCCCCAGCATCCCGGCGTTCTCCGCCGCGTTCCAGGTGGTGGTCACCTTGAAGCCCGCGGCCCGCGCGGCGGACAGCGCCCGCACCTTCAGCGCGGTGGCCAGCCCCCGTCGACGGTGGGACGCCAGCACCCCGGTGAGCCCGGTGCCGATGTGCCCCGGCCGCAGGTCCCGCCAGAAGTTGCTCATGCCGACGTAGTCGTCGCCGTCCAGCGCCACCAGGTTGAGCTCCGGCAGGAAGCGCGGGCTCTCGAGCGAGCGCCGCTGCCACAGCTCGAAGGGCGGCTTCTGGTGCGGCTCCGTGCGGGGCATGTCCGCGAGCAGCTGCTGCACGAGCGTGTAGAGCTTGCGGTCGCGGGCGGGGTCGTCCTCCAGCTCGGGGAAGCTGCGGATGCGAATGCCCTGCTCCTCGGCCCGGGCCAGCGCGGCGGCGTGATCGGCGGGCCGGAAGGCGGCGATGTCGCAGCCGGACTCCTCCATGCGGATGCCGTCCGCGTAGCCACGCGCGCGGGCGAAGGCGAGGCTGGCCTCCCAGTCCTCGCGGACCATGCCGCGCAGCATGATCGGGTCGTGCTCGGCCACGGCGGTGACGACGTGGTCGTAGAGCGCGGTGCCGATGCCGCGGCGACGCGCGTCCGGTTCCACCGCCACCTCGACGAAGAACTTGCGCGGGTGGTAGCCCCAGTTGCTCTGCGTGTACTCGGCGAAGGCCAGCAGCTTGCCGCCCTCTTCCCAGACCCAGCGACGGTGCTTGTGACGCTCCTCGCGCAGCTCGTCCTGCCGGGCCAGGTTGGCCGCGTCCTCCAGGAAGTCCGGGAAGACGCGGTTGTGCACGGCGCAGAGCGCGTCGTAGTCGGCCGGCGTGAAGTCGCGAATGCAGCGCTTCATGGCGCCTCCTTCCCGCTCGCCGCGGCCAGCGCGGCCGCGTCGAGCACGTTTTCGATCATCATCCAGGCGGGCGTCTTGACGAAGCCGAGACGTCCGTTGATGCCCAGCATTCCGCGGTTCGACTCCGCGTTCCAGGTGATGGTCTCGCCGTGGCCCGCCGCCTTCGCGGCCGCGAGCACCGTCACCTTGAGCGCGGTGGCGATGCCCCGCTTGCGGTGGCTCCGCAGCACGCCGGTGAGCCCGGTGGTGACGCGGCCCTCGAGCTCGTCCTTCCACAGGTTGCTCAGGCCGACCCAGGGGGCGTCGTCGCCTTCGCCATCCACCGCGATCAGGTTGAGCCCGGGCAGAAAGCGCGGGTTCTCCAGGATGCGCTGGGACCAGGTCTCGAAGCTCGAGTCCGTGGGCGGATCGCTGCCGGGGACGTCGCGGCTGAGCGTGTCGTCCAGCGCGTGCAGGCGCCGGGCGGCGTCGGGCAGCGCGCGCAGGGCGGCGTAGGACTCCAGGCGGATGCCCGCGGCCCGCACGCGCTCCAGCTCCGCCGCGAAACGCTCCGGCGCGAAGGCGGCGATGTCCAGGCGCGACTCCTGCTCGCGGTACTCCACCCGGTAGCCCCGCCGCTCGGCGAAACCCCAGCCCGTGGCGTTGTCCTCGCGCAGCTCGGCGCGCAGCACGATCGGCTCCAGCGGCTTCACGGCCTCGAGCAGCCGCGCGTAGAGCGCCGCGCCGATGCCTCGGCCCCGCCACGCGGGGAGCACGGCCACGTCCAGCCAGAACTTCCGGGGATGGAAGGCGTGGCTCGAGTTGGCCCAGCGCGCCCAGCCCACCACCTCGCCGGTCCCGGCCGCCTCGGCGACGTAGCGGCCCCAGCGGACCTTCGGCTCGCGGGTGCGGTCCGTGCGGTCGAAGTCGTCGGCCGTCTCGGGATACTCCGGATAGCAGGCGTTGTGCACGGCGGCGAGACCCGGATAGTCCGCGGGGGTGTAGTCCCGCAAGGTCCAGGTCGCTGGCTGCGTCGCCATCAGACACCTCCTTCGCGCTTCGCGAGCGCGGGCAGGGGTTCGAGCGCGTAGTCTACCCAGGCCGGCAGCGGCACGAAGCCGAGGCGGCGGTTGATGCCCAGCATCGCGTCGTTGGTCGAATCGTTGCCGGTGCGGACCTCGTTGTAGTTCGCCGCCTTGGCGGCCGACAGCACCTTCACCTTGAGCGCGGTGGCCACGCCCTTGCCGCGGAACTCGCGCCGCACGCCGGTGAAGCCCGTCTCCAGGCGGCCCTGGATGCGGCCGAAGTGCAGCAGGCTGATGCCGGCGTAGCCGCCGTCCTCGTCCACCGCGATGAGGAAGCCCTCGGGATAGAACTTCGGTCCCCGCATGTAGCGCTCGCGGTAGGTCTCGAACGGCGGCACGGTGTACTCGCCCGGCATGGGCATGTCCGCGCCGACGATCTTGTCGAACTCCCAGAGCTTCAGGTCGCGGTCGGGATCCGCCTCGAGTTCCGGGTAGCTCAGGATCTTCACGCCGGCCTCGGCCGCGCGCTCCTCGGTGCCCGGGAAGCGCGTCGGGTCGAAGGTCGTGAGATCCAGCGTCGAGATCACCTCGCGGTTGCCCGGCACGTGTCCGCGCTGCTCGAGGAAGCGCAGGCTCTCCGTCCAGTCGTCGCGCGTCTGCATCATCAGCGACAGCGCGTTGCGTTCGCGCAGCCGCTCGCGCACGGCCTCGTAGAGGGTCGTGCCGATGCCTCGGCCGCGCGCGTCGGGCCGCACCATCAGCGAGGCGTAGTAGCGGTCCGGATGAAACATCCAGTCCATGTGGGTCAGCGTGTAGTAGGCAACCACCTCGCCCGCCTCTTCCCAGACCCAGCGCTCGAAGAAGAGCGAGGGGTCGCGGGTGGCGTCGCGGTGGCGGAGTTCGACCTCGTCCGTGGACGTGTCCGGTTGAATGGCGTGGACGACGGCGATGACCGCGGCGTAGTCCTCATCAGTGAAAGGGCGACGAATGCCCGTCATGGTTGTGCCTCCAGGCAGGGGGTGACGTTCGGGCGTAGGCGTACGACGACGCGATGGACGGTCGCGTTCGGCTCCGGCCGCGAGGGAACTCTGGCTGTGGATTCAGCGCCGCGTGGCGCCCGGTGGACTCCGCCTGAGCGGGTCGCTGGCGCCTAGCGGCGTCTGGAGTTGGCCAAATCCCTGACTGCAGCCGGGAGCGGACGCGAAACCAGCACCGCGAGGTTCTGGATGGTGATCATGGATCGCTCCTTGGCTGGGCGGGCACAGGTCCCGCGTGGCTGGCCGGCGTCACCCCTGCGGCGGTCTGCTGGCGTCGGAAGCTTTGGCGTCACTCCCGACCGAAGCGGATGGGGCCGCCCCGGCGTCGAAACCGCATTTGGACGCGTTTGGATGGGCAAAGACATTACGCCGATCGGCGGGCTGCGTCCAGCAGAAAATCGGATGTTGGCAACTTTTCTTCGCCCTAGTCGCCGTGGCGCGCCCTCAGCGGCGGCGCGAGCCGCAGCATGAGCAGCATCCGTTCGACGATGTCCGCCCACTCCGCCAGCTCCGCGGCCAGCTGGCCCTCGGGTGGCGGCAACAGGCCCAGCGCGCAGGCCTCGCCCGTCTCGCGCTCGCGCTTGGCGCGGTAGACGGTGAGCAGGCGGTCGCCGAAGCGGCCGACCTCGTGGAAGTCCTCGCTGAGGAAGACCGCCACCGGCACGCGCAGCGCGCCGAGGACGCGCAGCTCCTCCTGCAGGGCGGGCGCGCCGTCGCGTTCGACGAAGCGCAGCGTGGCCGCACCCGGCGCGGGCCCCACGGCCGCGGCCAGGCGCTGCAGCATCGGCCCCTGCCGCACGCAGTCGCCGCACCAGACGCCGCTGTAGACCAGCAGGTTCAGCTGCCGCGCGTGGCCCGTGAGGCGCTCGCGCGTCGATGCGTCCAGCGCGGGGATCGACGACTCCATGGCCCGCCACTTGGCGGCGTGGACCTCCGGGCTGGCGGCCAGGTAGGCGTCGTAGGGCAGCGCCCGCTCGAAGTGCTCGCGCCAGAAGTCCGCGCGCCGATCGCGATAGACGGCCTCGGTCCCCATCATGCCTCCTCGAAGAAGGGTGCGAGCCGCGCGCAGACGGCCTCGCAGAACGCGCGGTCCGCGGCGCCGAAGCGCGCGAGCGCATGGGAATCCACGTCGAGCTGGCCGACGAAGCGGCCGTCGGCGGTGAGTATCGGCGCGACGATCTCCGAACGCACCGCCGTGCTGCAGGCGAGGTAGTTGGCCTCGGCGCTGACGTCCTCCACCACCAGCGTCTGCTCGCTCTCGGCCACCTGGCCGCAGATGCCGCGCCCGAAGGGGATGCGCACGTGGTCGGTGGCGTCGCCCACGTAGGGTCCCAGCACGAGTTCGCGCGGGCTGGCCGGGTCGACGAGGTAGAAGCCCACCCAGTCGTAGCCGTCCAGGCGCCCGTGGATGAGCTTGCAGGTGGCGGCAAGGGCGGCGTCGCGGCCGGGCGCAGCCGCCAGCGCCGCGTCGATGCTGTTCAGGAGTTCGGTGTGCAGGGTGTCCATGGCGTCCTCCAGCGGCGTCCAGCCGCGTTCGCGCAACACGTTGGCAGCTTCGGCCTCGCGGTCGGCGGCCAGGAGCCAGCAGACCACGTCGCCTTCGCGGACTTTCACGGCGTCGTCCACCGGGCGGGCGCGGCCGTCGCGCTCCAGCACCAGGGGCAGGATGAGCGCGCGCTGCTCGCGGGGCAACTGGAAGGGCGGGGCGTCGCCCTCGGGCTCCGCGGCCAGGCGCCAGCGCCGGATGTTCGCCGTCTCCCGCCGCAGCCGCGAGATCCAGAGCGCCAGGTCGATGGGCCCGCCGAAGAGCACGCCCACGTGGTCGTCGTGGGCGTCGCGGGTCTGCAGCGTGCCGTAGCCCTGCTGCAGCGCGGCAAGCCCGCGGGGCGCGCCCGCCCGCAGCGCCTTCGCGGCGAAGAGCACGTTCACCGCCTCGTTGGACGCCAGGCCCAGCGCCCCCCGCCGGCTCTCCATCTGCGCGCGCAGGATCAGAGTCTCGGAGAGCGCGTTGCCGTGCAGCACGGTGAAGCCCTCGGCCTGGGCCGCGCTGCAGTGGTCGTCGCTGGCGTCGAGGAAGGCCAGCTCCTCGCCCTCGGCGCGCAGAAGACGTCCCATGGTCATCCCCAGCGGGTTCGCGCCGAGCAGCGCCCAGCCGCTGTCGCGCGGGCGGCGCAGGCCCAGCAGCCGCGCCACCAGGCCGCCGCCGAGGCCCTGGACCAGCACCGTCAGCGCGATCACCAGGAAGACGAGTGCGCGCATCTGGCTGCCACCCTCGATGCCCGCCCCGGCGAGGCTACGGTCGAAGAGCGACGCCACCGCCGCCGCCACGATCCCCCGCGGCGCCAGCCAGGCCAGGAAGACGCGCTCGCGCCAGTTCAGCTCCGAGCCCAGCGTGCAGAGGAACACGTTCACCGGCCGCACCACCAGCGCCAGCACGGCCACCACGGCGAGGCCGCGTCCGCCCAGGCCCACGGCGTCGGCGTGGCGGACGTCCGCGGCCAGCAGCACGAAGAGCATGCCGATGAGCATCACCGTCAGCTGTTCGTCGAACTCGCGCAGGCCGCGCTCGAGCGGCGAGTCGACGTTGCCCATCACCATGCCGGCCACCACGGCCGCCACCACGCCCGTCTCGGCCACCAGCGCGTTGCTCACCTGGAAGAGCGCCATCACCACGGCCAGCGCGAAGACGTTCTCCAGCCCCTCGGGCACCACGCCCCGCCGCTTCAGCAGCAGCGCCAGCAGCGCGCCGCCCGCGAGGCCGAAGCCCACGCCCGCGCCCAGGCGCAGGGGCAGCCCGGCGAGGCCGCTGGCCGCCGCGCCGGTGGGCAGGCGCAGGACGACCTCCAGCACCACCACCGCCAGCACCGCGCCCACCGCGTCGATCAGCACGCCCTCGGCTTCGAGCACCGTGGCCACGCGAGCCTTCACGCGGATGCGCCGCAGGAGCGGGGTGACGACGGTGGGGCCGGTGACCGTCACCAGGCTGCCGAAGAGCGCAGCGAGGCGCCAGTCCCAGTCCAGCAGCCAGTGGGCGGCCAGCGCGCCGCCGACGCCGGTGATCAGCGCGCCCACGGTGACGAGCAGTCGCAGGGGTTTCGCCTGCTCCTTGAGACGCCGCCAGTCGAGGCTGAGGCCGCCCTCGAAGAGGATCACCGCCACCGCGAAGCCCACGAGCAGGTCGAGGCCCTCGCCGAGGCTTTCCGGATGGACGAGACCGAGGACGTCAGGGCCCAGCAGGATGCCGGCGCCCAGCAGCAGGACGATCCCCGGCAGGCGCAGGTGCCTGGCCAGGGCCTGCGCCGCCATGCCGGCGGCGAGCGCGAGGGCCACGGTGAGCGCGGGATTGTGGGCGAGGGGCAGGGCCATGCGGGCATTGTCCCCACCGGGCGGAGGCGCCGCAACAAAAAGGGCGACGTCCCGCAGGACGCCGCCCCGAGCGAACCGAGAATCGCGGACCGAAAGCTAGTGCGCGCCCCACTCCTGCTTGCCGGGGATCCAGTAGCTGGGGCAGATGAAGCGGAAGAGATGCGCGAAGCGGCGCGCCTTGCGGAGCTGCTCCTGGCTCTTGGCGCGCTCGTCGGCGAACTTGACGTCGACCAGGGCGTCGAAGAACTCGCGCGCGGTCTCGCGGGCCTCCTCCTCGGAGCCGAAGAGGTTGCGGATGCCCTCGAGCTCCTCGGCGTCGAGCCAGTAGCCGCCGCAGGCGGGGCACTCGTCCACCTCGACCTCGCGCTTCACGCTGAAGAAGTGCCGCTGCATGGGCTGGCCGTCGCAGCGCGGGCACTTGCGGTGAGGCGCGGTATCGGGGCGCACGGTGGGGTCGCGGCGCACGTGGAGGAGCCGCTCGCCGGCGTCCTCGTCCGGTTCGTCAAATTTCTGTAACTCAAACCAGTCGAACCAGGTGCCGCCGCAGCCGTCGCGGCAGACGTCCACCTGGATGCCGCCCACAGTGATCTCGGTGAGCGCGTTGCCGCAGGCCGGACACTTCATGCAGATCGCCTCCCAGCAAGGAACCTCGGGGAAGGGTCATCCGCCGCCGGACACGGGGGACACCCCTCGCTGGGGCGATTGCAATCGCTTTGCCAGATCGCCCTGGAGACCCCGCCACGGCGCGTGCTAGCCTGCGCCGTGCTCACCCATCTGCTCATCGTGAACCCCCACGCCGGCCGCGGCCTGGGGTCCAAGCGGCGCCGGCAGGCCGAACGCTGCCTCGACACGGCAGGCCTTGCCTACGAGGTCTATCTCACCTCCGGCCCCGGCGACGCCCGCCGCGTGGCCGAGGAGGAGGCCTCCCGCTACTCGGTGATCGTGGCCATGGGGGGCGACGGGACCATCCAGGAGGTGGCCGGCGGCCTGGCCGCCGCGCGTCTGGCCCGCGGCGCGGCCGAGGGGCCGCCGCTGGCGGCGCTGGGCATCCTGCCCGCGGGCACGGGCAACGATCTCATCAAGAGCCTGCGCCTGCCCGCCGAACTCGACGCCGCCTGCCGAACCCTGGTGGCCGGCCGCCGCCGCGACCTCGACCTCGGCCGCATCCGCTGGCGCCTGGCCAGCGCCGAGGGGGCGCGGGAGCGGATCTTCGTCAACAACGTGGGGCTGGGCTTCGAGGGGCAGGTGGGCTGGGAGGCCTACCACCTGCGCACGCCGCTGCGCGGGATGCCGCTCTACCTGCTGGCGCTGCTGCGCGTGCTGCCGCGCCTGGTGAACCCGCCCATGGCGCTCACGATCGACGGCGAGGCGCGGCCCCCGCAGCCCGCGCTGCTGCTCAGCGTGGGCAACGGCCACACGTCGGGCGGCGGCTTCAAGCTGAACCCCGGCGCGAACCCCTTCGACGGCAAGTTCGACTACTGCCTCGCCGACGCCCGCGGCAAGCTCGAGGTGCTGCGCCTGCTGCCGCGCGGGATGAAAGGTCGGCATCTAGGCCTCGCGGGGGTTCACTCGGGTCGCGCCGAGCGCATCGCGGTGACGAGCGCGCGCCCCTTCCACGGCCACGCCGACGGCGAGCTGCTGGGCGAGGACGTCGTGGAGGCCACGCTCGAGCTGCTGCCGGGGCTGCTGCCGACGATCTGCTAGCGCCGCCCTCATTTGGCGATCACCGCCGGATGACCTGCGCGGCGGGAGCATCTCTGCTATACTATTACAGTCGACCAGGCAAAGTGGAAGCCACTGTCCCCGAGGCGGCGTTCAGGTGTTGCGATTCGGACCAGAGAACCGCTCGACTCGAGCCCCTGCCATCCTGCTTGCGGGGTGCTGCCTCCTGCTGGCGCAGGCAGGCATTGCCGCGACGCTCCTGGTGCCGCAAGAGCACGCGACCATCCAGGCCGGCATCGACCTCGCTCAGCCAGGAGACACGGTACTCGTCGCGCCTGGTACGTACAGGGGAATCGGCAATCGCGACCTGGACTTCTATGGCAAGGATATTGCTCTTGTCGGCTCTGGCGGATCGGCAGCTACCATCATCGATTGCGATGCCGCGGGGAGAGGCCTACATCTAGCGAGCGGAGAGACCCAGGCAGCCCTAGTCCAGGGGATCACGATCCAGAATGGCTCGCTACCGGACGATCAGTGCGGCGGCATTCTGTGCCGCGCTGGCGCCACGTTCCGAGATGTGGTTGTTCGACAGTGTTTTGCGCAGTATGCGGGCGGGGTGCTAATCGAGGGGAGCGGTGACCCGATCCTTATGGATTGTGTCATCGAAGACAACCAGAACTCGGCTGGATCTGGTGGTGGCATTGCCATCTGCAACGGCAGCACCGCGATTCTCAGCAACGTCGTGATTCGCGGCAACTACAGCCACGGTCGAGGCGGTGGAGCCTACATGTGCTTCTCCAGCCCGCAGTTCTTCAATGTGACCTTCGAGGACAACGAGGCGATTTCGAACGGTGGCGGAGTGTACTACACGTCGAGCCCGGTCTGTTTTAAGGACTGCCTTTTCATCCGTAATCATGCCCGCAATGGCGGCGGGCTGGACACGGGCGTAGATCCGGGACTGTTCGAGGACTGCGCGTTCATCGAGAACACCGCTCTCCAGACTGGCGGGGGGATCTGTATCGAGTCGGACGAGGGTACTGTCTTCCGCAACTGCCTCATGCTGCGCAATACCGCCGGCGCAGGCGGTGGCGTCTATGTCGGCGAGTACATGGCCTATCCACCGGTGCAGTTCATCAACTGCTCGTTCATCGCCAACGACTGCCTCTGGGTCGCCGGCTCGGCCATGACGGCGAACTGGCAGGGCAAGGCCGACCTCGTGAACTGCTTGGTGACGGGGAACAGCGGCGGGGTGGCACTGTGGACGCACTACGCAGCCATCAACGTGTCGTGCTCCGACGTCTGGGGCAACCCCAGCGGAAACTACGGCGGTGAGCTGACTGATGAGACGGGCCTGGACGGCAACATCTCGCTTGACCCGTTCCTCTGTGATACCGGCGCGGACAACTTCACGCTGGCGGAGGGTTCGCCTTGCCTGCCGGAGAACAACGGCTGCTCCGTTCAGATGGGCGCGTTTGGCATGGGTTGCACCCTGACCGCGATTGAGCAAACCCCACCCGCCGGCCTCACGCTCGGCGCCAACTACCCCAATCCCTTCAACCCTGCCACGACGATCCCCTTCGCGCTGGCGAACCCGGCGGAAGTGACGCTGAGCATCCTGGACGTGACGGGCCGCTTGGTCCGCGATCTCTGCACGGCAACACCCTACGCCGCCGGCCAACACGAGCTGCGCTGGGATGGCCAGGACGGATCGGGTCGTCCTGTGCCGTCGGGCGTGTACTTCTATCGCCTGTCCACTACGGAAGGCGCCACAGCCAGGCCTATGCTGCTGCTAAAGTAGCGACCCGCGATCCCGCTAGAGATACAGCTCCCGCCCCCGCCGCCGCAGCCAGCGCCGCGCGCGCTCGTAGTCCGGGCAGTGGCGGCCCACCAGCGTCCAGAAGCGCGGCGAGTGGTCGAGGTGCCGCAGGTGGCAGAGCTCGTGGACGACCAGGTAGTCCACCACCGCCGGCGGGGCCATCACGATCTTCCAGTTGAAGGACAGGTGCCCGCGCGCCGAGCAGCTCCCCCAGCGGCTGCGCGTGTCGCGCACGCTGAGGCGGGTGGGCGCGAGGCCCGTCGCGGCCGACCAGTGGGCCACGCGCGCCGACAGCAGCTCCTTGGCCAGGCGACGGTACCAGCGCTCCAGCGCCGCGGCGGCAGCCTCGCGGCGCTCGCCGGCGCGCAGGCCTTCGGGCAGGCGCAGCGTGATCGTCCCCGGCCCCTCGAAGCGCGCGCCGCGCTCCACCCGCGCTCGGCTGCGGCCGAGTTCTTCGCGCACGCGCAGGGTCCAGCGCTCGCCGAGCAGGAGCAGCGTCTCGCCGTCCTCGAAGCGGCGCAGGGGATGCGCCTGCTCCCAGGCGGCGGCCTCGTCGAGGCGCTCGCGCAGCCAGTCCCGCTCGCGCGTGATGAAGCCCTCGATCTCGCGCAAGGACAGGCGCAGCGGCGCCAGCACGCGCAGACCGTGGCGCGGCTCCACCGTGAGGGTGAGCCGGCGACGTCCCCGCCGCCGCACGAGCACGTAGGGCAGCTCGGCGCCGTCGATCACTACTTGCCGCGCGCTCTCGCTCACCGCCGGGGCCGCCACGCTAGGCCTCCCCGTCGTCGGGCCAGAGCCGCGGGAGCATGGCGCCGGCCGGCCCCTGGAGCCGCACGGGATAGAGCGCGGAGAGCGGCGTGGGCTCGGGATTGATCTCCACGCCCAGCGCCCCGCGCTGCATCGCCACCAGCGGCAGCTCGGCCGCGGGATAGACCACGCCCGAGGTGCCGATGGCCACGAGGCAGTCGCAGGCTTCCACCGCCGTCAGCGCGCGGTGGAAGATGGTCATGTCCAGCGGGTCCTCGAACCACACCAGATCTGGCCGCCACCACGCGCCGCAGTCGCAGCGCAGGGAGGGCAGGGGGACGTCGCGGCTTTCACGCCGCGCGCCGCAGGCCTCGCAGCGCAGGCGCCAGAGGCTGCCGTGCAGTTCGATCACGTCGGTCGCGCCGGCGGCTTGATGCAGTCCGTCGATGTTCTGCGTCAGCACCACCGTCCCCGGCTTCGCGCGCTGCACCGCCGCGATGAGGCGGTGCGCCGGGCCGGGCGCGCAGTCCGCCACCTGGGCGCGGCGCGCCGCGTGGAACTCCCAGACGCGTTCGGGGTCGCGGAGGAAGGCGCGCTGGCAGGCGTAGTCCTCGTAGCGGTAGCGCTGCCAGATGCCGCCGGCGCCGCGGTAGGTGGGGATGCCGCACTCGGCGCTGAGGCCGGCGCCGGTGAAGAAGACGATCCGCGCGAAGTCCCGCAGGTCGGGGAGGCGGGCCGGACTAGTCATCGTCCTGGCGGCCCTCCGCGCGGGCGCGCTCGGCGGCGAGCTCGTCGACGCCCACGTAGCGCCAGTGCCAGGGCTCCCAGGGAAAGGTACCGGTGGAGTCGGGCGGGTAGGTCTCGCGCCAGCCGTAGTTGGCGGCGTTGGCCTTGAGCCAGTGGTAGGCCGGGTTGTGCTCGTAGTTGCCCCCCAGGGCCAGGTCCACCGTGGTGCCGAGCATGTGCTCGGAGTAGCCGGGCGGGGCGACGCCCCAGACGATCTCGTCGAACTCACGGCCTGCCGCCAGACGCTTCGCGATCAACGCGGCCTGCTCGTCGGGACTGCGATAGCCGGAGTCCACGCGCAGCGTGATGCTGTCCAGCGCGGCCTCGGCGGCCATGGCGCGCAGCGCGAGGAAGGCCTCCATGCGCAGGCGCGGGATGTCGCCGGCGATGCGCAGCGCCGCGGGCAGCGGCACCAGGTCCGGCGGCGGCGGCGTGTTGCGCGCCCCCACCCGGCGTCCCCGCCACTGCTCGGGCACCGCGTAGCGCTGGCCCGCCACGGTGACGCTGTCGTTCCACGTCTTCATCTCCTCCACGGGCGGCACGAGGGGCGGCGCCGACTGCGCGCAGGCGCCGGTCCAGGCCGCGGACAGGGCGAGGAGGACGAGGAGCGTCGAGCTCCGCGGTGGCCACAGACGCGTCATCGCGCGCGCTCCGCGGGGGGCGCGGGAGCGACGACGCGCAGGCCGACATAGTCGTCGGGCGCCGCGGGCGGCGCGCCGTAGGGGTCCGGCGCCGTGACGGCGCAGAGGCCCCGGGGCGAGGCCTTGCCGGCGGCGTCCTCCACCCACTCGGCCGCGTTGCCGCCGAGGTCGTAGAGGCCGTCCGCGGCGGCGAAGGAGCCTACGGGCTCGAGCAGGCTGCGGTTCGCGGTGAGCAGGTCCACGCCGGCGGCGAGCGTCGCCCGGTCCTCGGGGTTCGGCGCGTGGCCGGCCCACCAGCTCAGCGTGTTCTCCGCGCCTGGCTTTGCGTCTTCCGTGCCAGCCAATGATTCCCACTCGGTGTCGACGGGCAGGCGGCAGTCCAGGGCAAGGCGCTTGCCGACCCACGCGCAGTAGGCGCGGGCGTCGGCGGCGCTGATGCCCGTGATCGGCAGGTTGCCCTCGCGCCGGTCCACCGGCCAGGGCTCGCCGCGGTAGGACGCCCACTGCGCCCGCGTCACCTCGAAACGGCCTACCAGCAAGGCGTCGCGCTGGACGAGCTCGGGCACGAGCAGGTCGTCGAGGCGCTCGCCGAAGTAGCCGTCGACGCTCGCCGCCGCCGCGACCGCCAGCGCGCGCGCCAGGGGCGAGTCGTCGCGGTAGGCGTTCTCCGCCGGCAGCGGGCTCTCGAAGAGCCAGCGGTCGAACCAGGCGAGCTGCTCCGTGAGTTGACGCCGCCGCCCCGCCGGTGTCCCCAGCGTGTGCGGCTGGTCGGGGAAGCGCAGGAAGCGCACGGGCGCCTCGCCGATCTGCTGCAGCGCGCGATAGAGCTCCTGGCCCTGCTCGGCGGGCACGTTGGTGTCGGCGCTGCCGATGCTGATCAGGGTGGGCACGCGCAGGTCCTGCATGCGAAAGAGCGGGCTCTTGGCCAGGTAGACGTCCGGCAGCGCCCAGGGCGGCCCGCCGAAGTAGGCGTTGTCGAAGCCGGCGCCGAAGGCGCAGTTGCCGTAGTCGCTGGTCCAGTTGACGTCCCCCGCGCCCGCGGCCAGCGCGCGGAAGCGCTCCCCGCTCTCCAGGCAGGCGGCGATGCCCAGGATCGCCCCGTTACTCCAGCCCAGGATGCCGAGGCGCGAGGCGTCGGCGAGGCCGGTCTGCACCAGCGCGTCCACGCCGGCGAGGATGTCCGGCACCTCCAGCTCGTAGTAGTGGCCCTTGATCGACTCCAGCCACTCGAGGCCGTAGCCGTAGCTGCCGTGGTAGTTGGGCTTGAGGACGGCCGCGCCCCGCTGGGCCAGCAGCGCCGCCGAGCCGGCCCAGCTCTCGTCGAAGCGGTCGCGGTCGGCGTCGCCGGGGCCGCCGTGGAGCATCACCACCAGGGGATAGCGGTCGTCGGTCTCGGGATCGTAGTTGAAGGGGTAGGTGAGCATGCCCTCGACGGTGTCGCCGCGCGCGCCCACCCAGTAGAACGGCTCGCTGCGGGGTATGGGCAGGTTGGCGAGATGCGTGCTCAGGCGCAGGAACTCGCGGCGGTCCTTGAGGCGCTTGCCGTCGAGGCGGCCGACGTAGTAGCGGTCGGGCAGCGACGCGTTGCCGTGGGCGAGCAGGACGGTCTCGCCGTCGGGACCGGCGGCCAGCAGCGTCTCCACGCCGCGCTCGGGGCGGGACAGCTCCTGGCGCTTCCAGCTATCGCCCTTGCGCTCGTAGTGCACCAGGCGGCCCTGCAGGCCGTCGGCCAGGCCGGCCAGCACGCCCTTGGACGTGGCGAACAGCAGACCGTCCAGCCCACGGTCCCAGCCCAGCGGCACCGGCCGCCAGGTCTTGGCGTCCAGGTCGCGGTGGCCCAGCGCGTAGAGCGACACGTAGAGGTCGGTGGAGTCGCTCGCCTCGGGGCGCAGGAAGCTGAAGCCCTTCGAGTTCAGGTCCCAGACGAAGCCGTCGGCGCGGATCGCGGCCGGCAGGATCTCCTTCATGGCGCCGGTGGACAGGTCCACCAGCATCACGTCCGGCGGCGTGCGGAAGTCGTAGTCGTCGTGGATGCTCCTGGCGAGCCGCACGATGGCGCGCTTGCCGTCGGGGCTGGCGGTCATGTCCTGGATCGGCGTGGCGTTGTCGGTGAGGCGTTTCGCCTCGCCGCCCAGGGTCAGCGTGAAGAGCCGCGCCGGGGGGACGTGGTCTTCGTCGCCGACGACCTCGGTGTCGTCGTGGACGTCCTCGAGGTTCTGCTCGCGCAGGGTCTTGGCCTCGCCGGCGAGATAGAGCAGCCGGTCCGAACCGATCCAGGCGAAGTCCTGCACGCCGCCCGGGTGCTCGGTCACGGCCTCGGCCTCGCCGCCCGACAGGTCGAGGAGCCAGATCTGGCTGTCGGGGGCGTCGTCCGACTCGCCCCCGGGGGCGGGTCGCGCGGACAGGAAGGCCAGGCGGCGGCCGTCCGGCGAGAAGCGAGGGCCGCGGCTGTCGACGGCGGCGCGCGTGAGCTGCCGCGGGGTCTGCGGGCCATTCGCCACGTCCAGCGACGTGAGGGTGAGCTGCCAGCGGAAGACCTTCCCGTCCTCGGCCAGGCCGCGCTGGGACCAGACCGCCCAGCGGCCGTCGGGCGAGACCTGGAAGCCGGTGGCGTAGTCCTGGGCGACGACGTCCTCCACGGTCCACTCGGCGGCCGGGGCAAGCGCGGGCAGACCGAGCAGCAGGGCAAGGAGGACGAGAAGGGCACGATGGGACATGGGGCACCTCGGCGGGGGGACGGGGGTCGTGGTCGCACACTCTAGGCCAAAGTCCGCCCGCCGAAAAGCGCTAGAAGTAGAACATCAGGATCACGCCCATGTTCAGCGACGGCGTCGGCAGATTCCACGACCACCCGTTCTCCCTGTCGCGCGAGCGGCTCGATTCCTCCACCGGGGGATCCGTGTTGGTCTCGGCGCGAGTCCATCGCCGGTAGCTGACGAAGCTGCGACGGAAGTCCAGGAACGCGCCCGTCTCCACGCTGACCCGGGGGTGCGGCCAGAAGCGGGGACGCACCCCGACCCCGTACCAGGTGTCCTCGTAGCGACGGGAGTACTGCCCCAAGCTGTGCGTCCAGTGGAAGGGGTCGTCGTACACCCGCAGCTCTTCGTACGACGAGGTACTGCGCGAGTAGGAATACACGTAGTGCAGGCTCGGGGCCAGTTCCAGCCAGTCGTTCAGGGCGAAGCTGCGCCCGACTTCCACGGCGAAGCGGCGCGTGTTGCTGTCATCCGCCGCCTGGCCCGAATAGGCATAGTAGCCGTCCGGGTCTTCATCGACGCTGCTGCCATCGGAGGACCCGATGTAACCGGCCACGGTGAAGGCCCATCCCGACGGCAGGCGATAGCGAAGGCCCACGCCGTTGGAACCTCCCAGCCAGCCTCCCCAACCCACGCCCCAGGGACGGAAGTCGGAGTCGGTGCCGGCGAGCGCGTCGCCCCCGGCCAGAAACACGAATAGCGCGAGGAGCGCGGGGATTCGCCAGTGCCTCATCGGATCTCCTTTCCACTACCCTTCACACGAGAGCTGCCCTAGGATGTGCCCGACGCTCCAAGGCCGCACGGTGGAGTATCGCCCACCGGAACAACGAAAGGCAAGTCATGCCCAAGCGACGCAAGCTCCGCGCTGACGACCTGTTCCGCTTCCAGTTCCCCGAGGCCCCGTCGATCTCGCCGGACGGCGAGCGCATCGTCTACAGCCTGAAGCGGATGGACCCGAAGGAGAACCGCTACCTCGCCAACCTCCACGAGGTGCGGCGGCGCGGCGGCGGACGCCGCCAGCTCACGCGCGGCGCGCAGGTGGACGCGGCGCCGCTCTGGAGCCCCGACGGCAAGCGGATCGCCTTCGTCTCCACCCGCGACGAGAAGAGCAACATCTGGCTCCTGCCCGCCGACGGCGGCGAAGCCTCGCAGCTCACCCAGCTCGAAGGCACCGTGGGCGGGCTGGCCTTCAGCCCCGACGGCAAGCGCCTGCTCTTCCTCCACCGGCCGATGAAGAAGCAGGACCCCAAGCAACGGGCGAAGGGCGCGACCTACAAGCACATCACCCGGCTCTCCCACAAGCTCGACGGCTTCGGCTACTTCCCCCCCGACCCCCAGCAGCTCTACGTGGTGGGCGTCGGTGGCGGCAAGCCGCGTCAGCTCACGCGCGGCGACTTCAGCGTGCGCGAGGCGCGCTGGAGCCCGGACGGCAAGCAGATCGCCTTCATCGCCAACCCAGAGCCCGAGAAGCAGCACCTGGGGACGCTCGAGCGCATCTTCGTGATGCGCGCCGCGGGCGGCACGCCGCGCGCCGTGACCACGCGCGGCGGCAACAAGGTCACCCTCGCCTGGGCGCCCGAGGGCCGCTCGCTGCTCTTCACCGGCCACTTCGGCAAGCCCGGCGAGTGGATCCAGCACCCCTACCGCCTCTACGAGGTCGGCCTCACCGGCGAGCGCTACACCTGCCTCACCCCGTGGATGGACGACTGGCCCTTCAACTTCGTCGTCACCGACACGGCCATGGGCGACGCCGCGATCATCGCGCCCTACCGCGACGGCGCGGCCTGGCGCATCGCCTTCGTGCAGAACGAGCGCGGCGCCTGCCGCGTCTACTCGATCCCGCGCGCGGGGACGCGCACCCGCGCCCAGGCGCGGCTCGAGTTCGGCGGCGACGTGAACAGCACGGCGGTGAGCGTGTCGCCCTCGGGCGCCTGCGCGGTGAGCGCCGCCACGATGATGGACACGGGGGACATCTACGGCCTGCACCTGGACGGCGCCGGCGAGGCGAAGCGCCTGACGCAGGTGAACCGCGCGGTCTTCGCCGGGCTCGCCCTCAGCGAGCCCGAGGAGTTCTCGATCAAGAGCGGGGCGGTGCGCGTGCACGGTTGGCTGTTGCGTCCGCCGGGAGGCAAGAGCCGGAGCAAGCGGCCCGGCCTGCTGGAGATCCACGGCGGTCCCATGGGCCAGTACGGCTACACCTTCTTCCACGAGATGCACCTGCTCGCCGCCCAGGGCTACGTGGTGGCCTTCAGCAACCCGCGCGGCTCCTGCGGCTACGGCACCGACTGGGTGAAGAGCATCCACGGGGCGTGGGGCCAGAAGGACTACGCCGACCTCATGGCCGTGACCAACCACCTCGCCCGCCAGGCGGACGTGGACCCGAAACGCCTCGGCGTGCTCGGCGGCTCCTACGGCGGCTTCATGACCACCTGGATGCTGGGCCACAACAAGCGTTTCAAGACGGGCGTGACCATGCGCCAGGCGGGCAACCGCATGACGCAGTTCGGCAGCTCGGACTACAACGCCCACGAGCGCCACAGCTTCGGCGGCGCCTGGCCCTGGGAGAAGCCGCTGCAGTACCTGAAGCGCTCGCCCAACTTCTACGCGCACAAGATCACGGCGCCGCTCTTGATCATCCACAGCGAGAACGACCTGCGCTGTCCGATCGCGCAGGCCGACGAGCTGTTCACGATCCTGAAGGCGCTGGGGCGGACGGCCGAGTACATCCGCTTCGAGGGCGAGAGCCACGGGCTGAGCCGCGGCGGCAAGCCGCAGAACCGGCTGGAGCGGTTGAAGCGGATCGTCGACTGGTTCGACCGGACGCTCTAGCGCAGCACGGTGAAGCGGCGGGCGACCTGAGCCGGTCCAGGCTTAGTACAATCGCTTGATCGATCCCCAATGGGTGTCGCCGATAGACGTCTCCCCGCAGCCGATTCCGAAGGCCCCAATCTGGCCGCAGTCGCTGCTGCTGGCGGTGCAGGGGGAGTTGCCGCTGAGATGAAACTCTCCCGACCCCACCGGACCGCAGAACATCGGATCCAGGGAGATGTTGCCGTCCGATCCCGTCGGATCGACGATCTCCCCCGAGTACTCCCCGAGCTCATTGCCGAAGACGTTACAGCACAGGACATCGGCCTGGCCTTGCGGCGCGACACTCACTCCGCTTCCGCCAAGGTTCCAGGCGATTATGCAGCTTTGCGTGCTGACCATCGCTTGGAAACCGATCCCAAGCGCGCTGCTGTTGGACGCTCCGACAGTGTTCTCGACAATGGTGCATCCAATGATCGTGCAAGCACTGCCATTCACTGCAAGGACCGCAGCTGCGTTGTTTGCCGAGTTGCCAAAGAACAAGCATCCGGTGACGAGTGAAGTTCCGCCAGCGTCGACGATCACGGCTCCACCACCCGCAAAAGCCTGGTTGTCGATGAACTGGCACTGCTCCAGGCTCCCGTCCACCTGGGACCAGTCTATCGCGCCGCCACTGATTGTCTCGGCTTGGTTCCCCGCGAAGAGCGAGCCTCGCACAACAAGAGAGCCAGTCCCGGCTGTACGGATGGCTCCACCCGTGCGGAAGGCTTGGTTGCCTTCGAAGCTACCCTCTTCGATAACACAGTCCGAGTTGAAGAGAGACACCGCTCCACCCCAACTGCTTCTGTTCTGCGCGAAGTCGCAGCTGAGGATTTCCACGGAGCAGTCGCTACAGTCCACTCCCCCCCCGTGGGTGCTCGAATGGTTGGATTCGAACACGACGGACTCGAGCGTCACGCTTCCCCAATTCGCGTTGATGCCTCCGGGTGAGCTGCAATTCAGCAGGCGGGCTCTCTTGACATGCAGACTTCCCCCTTCGGTGGCATAGATGCCCCCAGCCGCACCGACGATGCTGAGACCCGAGACAGCTAGCTCGTCGTCACTCGTTTCCGGGGAGAAGAAGATGCCCCACTGAGGGTCCGCATCTGCAAGCACGGTCGACTCCGGACCAGCCAGCGAGCAGATCGTCAGCGACCGCTCCACTGTAATCCCGCTGTTCCCCTCACCCGAGTAGGTGCCCGC